>JACXWD010000021.1:39395-50092 GCA_014764515.1 Candidatus Polarisedimenticola svalbardensis
CGCAAGCCGCTGCTGGTCCGGTTGCAGACCCCCAGGTTCCTGGTGGTTGGCGACCAGGTGACGATTTCGGGAGTCATTCACAACAACACCGACACCGATCTTTCCGTGAGAACCGGTCTCGGGCATGACGGCCTGATGCCGGGCGCCCGGGACCAGGGCGGTCCATTCGTGGCGGTGCCGGCGGGAGGCGAGGCCCGTGTGGACTGGAAGGTCCGGGCGGAGGAGGCCGGGGATGCCGAGCTGGTGCTGACTGCATCGGCAGGGGAGTACTCCGACGGTATGTCCCGGACGATCCCGGTCCATGCCCACGGTGTGGAGAAACTGCTGGCCGCCTCCGGGGTCGCCCGTACAGGTGACGGCGCCATGGTCCTGGACCTGCCTGCCGAACGGAAAGACGGCTCCACCACTCTCAACATCCGGGTCAGCCCGTCCCTGGCCGGCTCCATGCTGGAAGCCCTTCCGTACCTCATCGATTATCCGTACGGTTGTGTGGAGCAGACCATGAGCCGGTTCCTGCCGGCGGTTCTGGTGCAGCGGGCCCTGGCCCGTATCGGTGCCGATGCCGGCGAGATGGAACGACGGCTGTTCGGCAAGGACACTACCCGCAAACTGGATGACGTCACCCGCAAGGGTATCCGCCGCCTGGCCGATATGCAGCACGGCAACGGCGCCTGGGGCTGGTGGAAGGAGAGCTCCGACGACGAGTTCATGACCGCCTACGTGATCTGGGGCCTGGCGGAAGCGAAGGGAGCCGGGATCCGGTTCGACCAGGCCATGCTCAAGAGGGCCGTTGGGTGGCTGGACCGCCGGTTGGTTGAGAATGAAGAACGGCCGGATGACCAGGCGTGGCTGCTGCACGCCCTTTCGGCGGCGGGAGAGGCAACAGGCGAGAAGCCGACCGATTTCCAGAGCACCGCGTTCTCCAACCTGTGGAAACGCAGGGAACGGTTGAACGCCTATACCCGGGCGCTGCTGACACTGACCGCAGTACGGTTCGGTGAAGAGGAAAAAGCCTCGGTGCTGGCCAGGAACCTCTCCAGTGGCGTGATCCGCAATGACGGCACCGCGCACTGGGGGAACGACGGCCTGCGCTACCGCTGGTCCAATGGCGGGGTCGAGGCGACGGCGTTCGTCCTGAGAGCCCTCCTTGCGGTGGATCAGGATCATGAACTGGTGGACCCGACGGTGCGCTGGCTGGCCAACAACAGAAGGGGCGCACAGTGGAGCAACACCCGCGACACGGCGATCGTTGTCATGGCGTTCACCGACTTCCTGGAGCGCCGGGAAGAGCTGTCGTCGGATCTTGAATACCAGGTCGTGGTGAACGGCCGCAAGGCAGGTACCGGTTCGTTCGAGGCTGGGAACATCCTCGACCCCGGCCTGCACCAGGTGGACCCCTCGCTTCTCGAAAACGGCAAGAACCGGATCGAAATCCGGCGCATCAGTGGCGACGGGCCGGTGTACTTCTCGGCAGAGGCGACGTTCTTCAGTCTGGAGGAGCCGGTGACTCCGGCCGGGAACGAGATCCACGCCAAACGGACGTACTACCGCAGGAAGCCGTACGAAACCCTGTTGGCAGGCACACGCTACGATCTGGTCCCTCTGGACGATGGAGGAGTTGTGACGGCAGGCGAACTGGTGGACGTGGTCCTGACCCTCGAGTCAAAGAACCACTACGAGTACCTGGTATTCGAAGATCTGAAGCCGGCAGGACTGGAGTCTGCAGGACTGGTCAGTGGCCAATTGCTCACCGCCCGCAGGATCCGGCCGGCCGCCGCAGGCGTAGACCCGTCCAAACGGGAAGACCAGGATCGGCTTATGGAGCAGATCCTGGTCTACCAGGAATTGCGTGACCGCAAGGTCGCCCTGTTCATCGATCGCCTGCCGGAAGGACACTGGGAGATCCGGTACCAGCTGCGGGCGGAAACCCCCGGCCGCTTCCATGGCATGCCGGTGCTGGGCCATGCCATGTACGTTCCTGAAATTCGGTGCAACGGACAGGAGATCCGACTGCAGGTTGAAGACAGGTAAGGTCGATTAGCAGGTTTTACCTTACTTTTACAGCATCGGGCACCGATCAGATGAATGATAGGTTCCGGGGGCTGTGGGGTGAGGTCTATCTTGAAATCCTTGTCGCGCGCTGCCACCGTTATCTGTACGGCAATCCTGCTCACTCTCCCCGTATACGCCAACATCCCGGCTGAAGCTGATGCTCCTGTGCACTCGGTGCCCCGTGCGTCCACCGAAATCGTTCTGGACGGCGCCCTGGACGAATCGGCCTGGAACGATGCCCTGCAGATTGAGCTTGGATACGAGGTCGAGCCTGGGGAGAACATCGATCCGCCGGTACGGACTGTCTGCCTGGTGACCTACAGCGACCGCCACGTTTATTTCGGCTTCCGGGCTTACGATCCGGACCCGTCCAAAATCAGGGCCCGTTACTCGGATCGGGACCGGGCCTGGGAAGACGACTGGGTCGGCATCGTCCTGGATACCTTCAACGACCAGCGCCGGGCTTATGAACTGATCAGTACTCCCCTGGGCGTCCAGATCGACGCCATCAACGACGAAGTCGGCAGCAGTTACGACACGTCCTGGAACGCGATCTGGAAATCGGCAGGCAGGATCACCGCCGACGGCTACGAGGTCGAGATGGCGATCCCGTTCAACCAGATCCGTTTCCAGCAGGAAGACGGCGGCCAGGTCTGGGGGTTCGACGCCATCCGCAGCTACCCCCGGGGCCAGCGCCACCATATCGGAATATTCCCCCGGGATCGGGGCAGCAACAGCTACCTGAACCAGACGGTGAAGTTGACCGGCATCACCGGGGTCAGCCCCGGGAAGAACCTGGAGGTCATACCGACGGTCACCGGAACCCGCACCGACAGTAGGACCAGCCTGGCCGATCTGGAACTGGAGTCCGGTGACTCCGAATCCGATCTGGGCGTCAGCGTACGTTGGGGTATTACGCCCAACATGAGCCTCAACGCCGCCCTGAACCCGGACTTCTCCCAGATCGAGGCCGACGCCCTCCAACTGGACGTCAACGAGCAGTTCGCCCTGTTCTTCCGGGAGACCCGGCCGTTTTTCAAGGAAGGGGCCGACTACTTCAATACCGAACTGAACCTGGTGCACACCCGCAGCATCGCCGACCCGTCCTCCGCCGGGAAACTGACCGGTAAGAACGGGAAACATACCTGGGGGGTGTTCTCCGCCCAGGACGACCAGACCAACCTGATCGTTCCAGGCCCGGAAGGATCCTCAGGCGGGATCTTCGATATCTCCAACACCAGCTCGGTAGGCCGTTACCGCTACGACTTCGGGTCCAACTCCACCATCGGCGCCATGGTTACCGACCGCCGCGGCGACGGATACTCCAACTCGGTGATCAGCGCCGACACCGTTTATCGCATCAGCGATACCGACCTGGTGAAGGCGAGCTTTGCCCAGTCACAGACCGAGTACAACGAGGAGATGGCCGATGCCTTCGGCGTCCCCACAGGAAAACTGACCGACGAGGCGGTGACACTGGAATACAACCATGGTGTGCGGGAGTGGTGGGTCAACGCCCGCTACGATGACTTCGGCGACGACTATCGCAGCGACCTCGGCTTCCGCCCCCGGGTCGGCTTCCGCTCCCTGTACGCAGGGGGGGCCAAGATCTGGTGGGGTGAAGACGACAATCCCTGGTTCAGGAAGGCCTGGGGAGCGTCGGTTGAAAAGTCGGAGTTCCAGGATGGATCTCCCCTCGAAGAACTGGTTTCTACCTGGGCCAATGCACGAGGACCACTGGAATCCCAGTTTGAAGGCAACATTCAAGTCGGCAACCGGGTGTTCAACAATCGGGAGTTCGATATCCGTCAGGCGGAGGCCGGTGCGTTCGTCCAGGCTACCGGCGATCTGGCGTTCTCCCTGGACGTCGGCGCCGGGGACTGGATCGATTTCACTCATACCCGTCCTGCAGAGAATCTGTTCCTGCGGCCGTCAGTGCGGTACACGGTGGGAAAACACCTCTATATCCATTTCTCCCACATTTTCAGCAGGCTCGACGTGGACGGCGGCACGCTGTTCGAGGTCAACGCGCCTGAGCTGCGCCTGATCCACCAGTTCAATACCCGAGCGTTCCTGCGGTTGATCCTGCAGTACCAGGAAGTGGAAAGAGATCTGTCGTTGTACGACTTCCCCGACGACTATGACGCGAAAACAGAGGACCTGTTCACCCAGTTCCTGTTCACCTACAAGATCAATCCCCAGACCGCCCTGTACGTCGGCTATTCGGACAATCAGTTGGCAAACGATTCGTTCGACATGACCCGCACCGACCGGACCTTCTTCATGAAGCTGGGGTACGCCCTGGTGCGCTAGGGATCGGCGGCTACTCCACAAGCACCTTGGCCAGGATCCGGTCCATCAGTCCCGGGGAGATCCGGTTGATCCAGTTCATCAGTTTGCCTTCGAAGCTGAGGACCATTTCCCGTTTCCCGGTTCGGACCATTTTCACGATGGCGCCGGCCACCGACTCGGCGGAGTGTCGTCGGATCCGGCTGTCGCTCTGCTGCGGTCCGATCCGCTTCATACGCTGTCGCAACTCCGACTCGGTGGAGGACGGGCAGACGATACCGACCTTGACGCCGGTTCCGGTCAGCTCGGGGCGGAGCGCTTCGGCCATGCCGTGGAGGGCGAACTTGCTCCCGGAATAGGCGGTGTAATTCGGGATGCCCCGCTTGCCGATCACCGAGGAAACAAAGATGATCCGGCCGCTGCCTCGTTCCTTCATGGCGGGCAGGAACGGGCGGATGGAGCGGACCAGGCCGAAGACGTTGACCTGATACACACTCTCCAGGTCCTCGTCGGTTGTGTTCTCGAACCGGGCGTCCAGGGATATCCCGGCATTGGCTACGATGACGTCAGGGACGCCCAGCTCCGACAGGATCCGGCCGGTGACCGTCTCCATGGCAGGTCCGTCGGATACGTCGGCGGTAACCGGGACCAGCCGGGGTGGCCCGCCCAGTTCGGCGGACAGCGCTTCCAGACGTTCCCGGTTGCGGGCCAGGGCCCAGACGTTGGCGTCGAGCTCCACGAATCGTTTCGCCGTGGCCAGGCCGATCCCTTCCGAGGCTCCGGTCACCAGGACGTTCTTGCCGTGCAGGTCGAAAGCCATCAATCCTCCCCGAAGCGGTACACAAAGAAAGAATAGCCGATCCGGTCCGTCGGTTCGTACCTTTCCAGCCAGTTGGCAGGGACGTCTTTCGTACGGTGTTCGTGGAGGCCGCGGACCAGCCAGAACGTGCTCACCACGTAGGTTCCGGGAGAGGGCTCCTGGTACCAGTCCCTGGGAGTGGCCCGAACATGGTCGATACCGTAGTTCTCCGGACGGCCGTTCCAGGAGTACAGCAGCCGGACCGGGCCGGCGCCGGTTTCGTCCTGCCACTGTTTCAGGAGCGGAAGGTCCTGGCCCCAGTCCAGGTTGGAGTCACCCAGCAGCTTGTAACCGTTGGTCGGGCCGCCTGCCGCCTCGTTGAAGTAGGCCAGGTGGTGGGGGAAGATCCAGGCGGCGGATGCGGCGTACCACACCAGCAGGGCCACACCGGCGATCCGGGTGACGTGCCCAGAAGAGATTGTGGACGCCAGCCGGGATACAAATATGAATATCAACGGGTAAAGCGGCAGGAGATAACGCAGCCCGATACCGTCGGCCAGGGCTGAGGTCACGAAGAAGAACGTGAGCGCCGGCAGCACCAGGAACAGTTCGTCACTCCTCCTGCCGGCCGGGAAACGGCGCATCAGGATTACCGAGGCCGTCAACAGCAACAGGGTTGGCAGGGGAGTCTTGAACAGGAACGCCATCAGGAAGTAATGGGGGAACCCGCCAACCTGGAACTTCCCCATGAGGTAGTAGGCCCGGTTCGGATCATGATCGGCGTTGACCCGGGACATGCCGTCCAGGTAGAACGACAGGTCGGTGGGGAAGAAGTAGGCTGCCCAGACAACCAGCGCCGCAACGGCCAGCATGGCGGCGAGCCCACCGGCCACCCGGTCCAGTTCGCCCTTCTTCCGGTCCATGGTCGCCAGAATCAGAACCAGCGCCACAGGGATGAGGATCACCGCCGAAAACTTGGTGGCCAGGGCGAGCCCGAGGCAAAGGGCCGCCCAGGCCAGGGAGGATCGCTTCCTGTCCCTGGTCCAGTGCCACAGGTTGTACAGGAACAACACAGAGAAGCAGGACAGGCCCAGGTCCATGGTGACGATCCGTGAATGGGCCAGGATGTTGGGGCTGAGAACGTACAGGAACAGGGCCAGAAGCCCGGCGCCGTTGCCGAACAGCTCCGACGCCCAGCGGAAAACGAAGAAGCCCAGCAGGAGTGACAGCAGTACGACCGGCAGCCGTCCGGCGAACAGCAGGCGGTCCACGTCGTTGCTGTGGAGGAACTCCTCTCCGAAATCCCATTCGTTGGGCGGTTCGGCCACCCAGTTCGGATCGTTCAGGTTCAGTGCAGGATTGAGGGGCAACAGCGGCAGCGCGGCCAGCAGCTTGATCAATGGCGGATGCTGGGGGTTCAGCCGCATGTCGCCGGTCTTCAGGTAGGTGTACCCGGCCGGGAGGTGGCTGGTCTCGTCGGAGGTTACCGACATGCGGGTCATCCCTGCCAGCAACTGTGCCGCCAGGATGGCGAGCATACCTACGACAAGGCCGACCCTGAGGCCGGCCCGTCGGTCGATGGTCTGTGGCGTTGACCGTTTCAGACTTCCGGACCTCCTACCGATCCAGATGATACTTCAATCCGAGGCGGTACGACTTGCCGTTCAACGGGCCCCAGTTGTAGTCGGTGGTGGGGTCTCCCAGGTCGGTCTGGAGCTTGTTGGTCAGGTTGGCGACGCC
Organism: Candidatus Polarisedimenticola svalbardensis; assembly: GCA_014764515.1. GTDB lineage: Bacteria > Acidobacteriota > Polarisedimenticolia > Polarisedimenticolales > Polarisedimenticolaceae > Polarisedimenticola > Polarisedimenticola svalbardensis. The sequence goes on from JACXWD010000021.1 coordinate 46,276, forward strand.
ACCTTCCAGGGTCAGGTACTTCCCGATAGGGGCCTGGAACGAAAGGTTCACCATCCAGAAGTCTCCGCTGCTGCGCATCTCGGGCAGGAGCACATTCTGGGCTGCTCCAGGGTCTTCGTTGTACTGCTGAATCAGCATCTGGCCGGTATAGCTTCCCCCTGCAGCGATGGAGATCCCTTTCGGCAGGGAAAGGTTCATACCGACGGAGCCGGTTCGCACCGGCTGGTACGGCACCCTGCTGATCGGCACGATCTGGTCCTGGGGACTGCTGAACGATGGAGGCGTCACCTGGAAGGTCACGTCCGGATCACCGGTGTTCGTGAACGTCAGCCAGCCGATGCTGCCGTCGAAGGCTACCCTGCGGTTGGCGGACCAGTTGAACGCCATCTCCATCGTTTCCGCCCGGGCTTCCGGAATGTTCCCCAGGGTGTAGGTCTGGATGTAGAACTGGGACCAGCCGACCACCTTGATGAGGTAGTCGTCGAAGTCGGTCCGGGCGGCGTACAGCGAGAGTCTGAAATCGGGGGAGGGCTGGTACTCCGATTCCAGGCCGAAGGTCGTCCCGGTCTCAAGGTCCGAGGTGTGGCTGCGCTGGTATTTCTGACCACAGCAGACCTCGGTGAAGATCGGCTTGGGAGCCCTGGCGGTCTTGCCGGCGATCAGGCGGAACGTCCATTCCGGTGACGGCAGGTACTGCAGAGTGACCCTTGGAGAGACAACCTGGTCGTCTTTCTCGATTCCAAGATCCCGGGCGCCCCAGGCAAAGTCGTCGTATCGCAGGCCGAACTGCAGCGCCAGTTTCGGGTTGACGGTCCAGTCCAGGTCGGCGTGGGCCGCGCGACGCTCAACGTAATCGAGACCGGATGTGGTCGGCTCCATCGGGTCCAGGGTCAGGGCGCCGACCTCCTGGTCGTCCATTTCAATGCCGGTTTCCAGCATGGCGCGGAGGCCGAGGGTCCGTGACCAGGTTGCCGCCGCCCAGCTGTTTTCCTCACGGATCCGGAACCGCTCGAAGAAATCGTCGAAGTCTCCCAGATCCAGAACCGTCAGCTGGGACAGGACCGATTGATCCCTTTCCGCTTTCAAGCCCCTGATCGCAAGGGTGCCACCGGACGGGATGGTCCATTCCCAGCCGGCGCGGAACTCGGTGCGATCCAGGAGTGTGTCCTCGCGGGTCCAGGACGGTTCCCCGGTCCCGCCGAAGGTGTAGGCCAGGACGTCGAACCCACCTCGTGCCTCCAGTGTGTCCTCGGCGATATAGGTGCCGCCCAGATCGAACCGGTGGTCGTCGCCGGCCTCGAACAGCAGCCTGGCCTTGGCATATTCCCGGTCCAGGCTGCCGACATCGTTCCAGCCGTCACGGTCGTCGTCGATCGGGTCGGCCTCGGTCATCCCGAACACGATGCTTCCGGACATCCATGGAGTGATCGGGCCGGCGGCCCTCAGGGATGCGTCCCTAAGTGAAAAAGAGCCTGCTTCAACGGCAAGATCGAGCCAGGGAATCTCTTCAGGTTTGGCTTCTGTGAGGCGGATGGTGCCTCCGGCTGCTGACGCCGGATCCACCGCTTCCCCGGGACCCTTCGAAACCTTTGTGTCTGCTATATCGTCAGCCGGGAGGACGTTGAACACCATGGAAACCGCCAGTCCACCCAGAATCGGGTAGCCGCCGATGTATATCGGCACCAGGTCCTGGCTCAGGCCGCCGACCTGGATGTTGGACGAGTTGCAGTGGGTGCACATGGTCTGGATGCGGACCCCGTCCTTCCCTTGCAGGTCGTCGGTGACGGTAGACGATGCGGTGTCGTCGGCAGAACTTACCCCGATCGCCAGGCAGGCGATCAGGACAGCCGGGATGATCGGTTTCATTACTCGCAGGTCTCCGGATTAACCTCGTTGATGATCCTCGCTTCCATGCCGGCGGTGGAAAGCTCGCCGCCGCACACGAAGTCGTAGATGGTGCCGCCCTGGTCGATATAGAAGTTCTGGGGCGTCCCGCCGCAGTCGTTGGGAGCCGGAACGGACGCGGTATGCCAGTACTGCCAGGAGACGTCACCATGGCCGTCGGCGTTCAGGTCCACATCGCACAGGATCGGAGCTTCATCGACGGCGCCGGCCCAAACGGCAACAGCCGTGGCGCATGCCGACTCGGTGGGATAGGCGACCACGCCGCCGTAGGTCTCGGTGAATACCGTCAGCACGGTCAGATCCCGATCACGGTACAAGACGTCAAGGGGCGGGATGAAGTCGGCCTGGACGTTGCACCAAAAGCAGTTGTCCGACGAGATGTCCATCCGGACCACCCGGCCGCGGAAGTCGGACATGGTCAGCATCTGCTGGTAGGTCGGCGAGTTGGGGTTCAGGTCCTTGAGGTACAACTCAACGCTCGGGTTGGTGGGGTCGACCCAGCGCTCGGCACAATTGTTCAGCATGATCCCCTTGCCGATGGTGTCGCAGTAGTCCGAGGCGCCGGTCCGGCCGGCCCCCAGGGACCCTTCCATGTTGTCCCCCTGGGCGCCTACCAGGTAATAGCGGTCACCACTCCCCGGGGTGACCGAGGCGGTGAGCCGGGCCGGTCCGTCGGCCAGGCCGTTGGTGTCGGTGAGGACCGTGTGGTCATAGGCGCTGATCGGCAGGGTTCCTTCCCAGACCTGGTACAGGGTGGCGTGCTGACCGGCGTTCCGTGAAGGAACGTTGGCGTCCAGTGTGCCCAGGTTTTCCCAATCGATCCGGACGTTGCCGCCGTCCTTGTCCACGGTGAGGTGGAACGGGCTGCCCGGTGCGGAGACCTCCCTAGGACCGGGGGTGTCCGGGTAAACCCGGTAGATGCCCGGGTTGGTGCCGGTGTTGGCGGCGTACATGGCGCCGTCGTTCCCCATCGCAAGGGCGTTGACATCGTTCGGGCACAGGGCGTCCGGCGTTCCGTCCCGGTCGCCGTTCGGGTTGAAGAAGGTCCCGTTACCGATCACGGTCACTCCGTCCGGCGCCATGAACGTCTGGCGGACGTCGTTGGCGTCGGTGCAGGCATACACCAGGGCGTCATTGATCACTTCCAGCCCTTCCACCCCGGCGCCGGTGGCGGACCAGGACGGATCGTCGAAACTGCCTCCGGGGCCGGATTCGCCGGGCCACCCGAAATTGCCGTTCAAAAGCGCCGTGTTGACCTCGTCGTAGACAGCGCCGTTACCTCGATCGGCCACATAGACTGTGCCGGTATCGTGGCGGATCGTCAGGTCCCGGCCGTTCCGGATCCCCTTGGCGAGGTTGTGCAGGTTCGTGCCGTCCAGGTCGACTACCAGCACCTTGCCGCCTACGTGGCCGTCATCCTGGGCGTTGCTGCCGGTACCCATGTCACCGGTTGCGATGTACAGCTTGCCGTCGGGGCCGACTTCCATGCCGCCGCCTATGTTGTCACCACCAAAGGCGCCCAGGTCCACGAGCGTACTGCCCAGGGAAAGGGTCGTTCCGTCGAAGACGATATTGTCGATCCGTCCGTTGGTAGCCGGGTCGACGTAGAAGATAAATGCCAGCCCGCTGGTGTGGTAATCGGTCGCGAACGCTGCGTCCAGGAGGCCCATCTCACCGGCACTGTCCACCGGTACGCTCAGGGTTGCCGCCTCAAGGCCGGCGCGAAAGACGCGGATGAGCCCGGTCTTCTCCAGAACCCACAGGTCTCCGTTCGGCGCCTGGGCCAGATCGCCCAGCTCGACGCTGTTGTCCAGCACTTTTTCGATCTTGAGACCGTATGGGAGAACGTCTGCCATGGCCGATCCACCAGCCATGAACACGCAGCCGAGAATGCAGGCTATTACCAGTCCGT
>JACXWD010000148.1 GCA_014764515.1 Candidatus Polarisedimenticola svalbardensis
TGAGACGGACTTCGTATTTCATCGTGGCAAGCCAAGCGTTCGCCCGCTCGGCTCGGAGCGTTCCGACGGTGCGGAGTGGATGAGTGCCTCGCCGCAGAGACGCATTGCGGCCGTGGAGTTCTTGCGATCTGGTTTTGCGGGGCCGAGTTATGCTACACAAAGACTTTCGCGATTTCTTGGCGTTGCTCGCCGAGCATAAGGTACGCCACCTGGTTGTTGGCGGGTACGCGGTGGCTGTTCATGGCTACCCTCGTTATACGGGCGACCTCGACATCTTCATCGCCCTGGATCCATCAACAGCGGAGGCCGTGACAGCGGCATTTATTGATTTTGGTTTCTCTGATGCTGATATTGATGCTGAACCTGGGGGCGGTGCAGGCGGTCGAAGTCGCGCCCGACCAGGTTCTGACGGTTATTTCAGCGGGAGCCGGGGATCCCGTGGTACTGCTGCCGGGGCTTTCCGGCTGCGCTTATGGATATCGTAAAATCGTTCCCCCTCTTCAGGAACAAGGCTTCCGGACCATCATCATCGAACCCCTGGGAATCGGCTCCTCCAGCCGGCCGGGCGCGGCGGATTATTCGCTGACCGGTCAGGCGGATCGGGTGGCCGCGGCCATGGATGCCCTGGATTTGAAGGGTGCCATCATTGTGGGCCACGGGGTTTCCGCTTCGGTGGCCCTACGGATTGCCTACCGGCGACCGGATCTGGTCCAGGCGGTGGTTTCGGTGGAGGGAGGGCCGGACGAATCGGCTGCCAACCCTACGGTGGCCAACTCTCTGAAATTCGCCTCGGTCGTCGTCAAGTTGGGGGGCGGGCGGCTTCTGCGGGACAAATTCAAGAGCAGCCTGGAAAACGCTTCCGGCGATCCGACCTGGCTTGATCGGCGCACTTTGGGCCGCTACCTCAAGAACATCAACGCCGATACGGGTCGGTGCATCGATACGTTGCGGGCCATGGCAGAGGCCTCGGAACCCGAATCCCTGCAGGACAATCTACAGAACATCAACTGCCCCGTCTTGCTGATGACCGGAGAGGCGCCCCATTCCGGGGCTGTCACCGCAGATGAAGTCGAAATATTGAGCGCCGGCCTGGTGCGTTTTTCCCGTCAGCAGGTTCCCGGTGCAGGTCATTTCATTTTCGAGGAACAGCCGGAGGTCGTCGTTGCGGCCATCAGGTCCCTGAATGAAGAACTGGGGAGGTTGTCATGCGCACAGTAGTGACAGGTGCCGCCGGCTTCGTGGGAAGCCAACTCGTGGAAAAATTGCTGGCCCGTGGTGATGACGTGGTCTGCATCGAACGTACGGCCGGAAGGCCCGGTTGGTTGGAAGGTCTGGATGTGGAATTCCATCCCTGTGGGTTGGACGACAGCGAGGTGTTGGGCGACCTGATCTGCCCCGCCGATGTGGTGTATCACCTGGCCGCCCTGACCGAAGCCCGCACACCGGCCGAGTGCTACGCCGTCAATACCAACGGGACTGCGAACATCATGAAGGCCGCTGCGGGGTGTTCGTGTTCCCCGCCCAAGGTGGTGTTCATGTCCTCACTGGCGGCCGTGGGCCCGGCGGGTGAGGGAGAGAGCCTGACGAGTGACACCCCGCCCTTGCCCCTTTCCCATTACGGCCGCTCCAAGCTTCACGCGGAGGCCGTGGTGCACGCTTACGGTGACCGAGTGCCTTCGGTCATCTGCCGCTTCCCGGCGGTCTACGGACCCCGGGACCGGGTGGTCTTGAAACTTTTCCGGATGGTGGCCAGGGGATTCGCTTTGACGATCGGTCCCTGGGAAAGGGAGGTCAGCGTCGTTCATGTGAGTGATGCGGTGAACGGTTTGATCGCTGCGGCGGGAGCCGACACGGCGCCGGGCAGGACCTACAACCTGGCTCATCCCCAGCCGGTCACCTGGGGGGAATTTGTTCTGGCCATCGGCCGGGCCCTGGGGCACCGGCCACTCAAAATCGCGGTGCCGGTGGCAGCCGCGCGTCCCATCGCCTTGGCGGCTGAAGCGGTGGCCATGCTGGGCCGCCGGGCGGCTGTCCTGAACCGGGATCGTGTCCGCGAGTTGTCCCAGGCGCGGTGGGTTTGTGACCCCTCCGCCGCTATCGAGGAAATCGGCTTCCAGCCCCGCCTGTCGCTGGAATCGGGTGTCGCCGCTACGGCGGTATGGCTGAGGAGAAACCAATGGATCTGAAAAATGAAAAACCCGCGGTGGAAATCCTGTTCATGGCTTACAACGTGGTTCTGGGGGGCATCTGGGTTCTGCGAGCGGCGGAACAATCCGTGACTCCGCTCATGGTTTTCTTGCATGTGGTCCTGGCGTTCTTCTTCATGGAAATGCCATGGCTCCGGACGGACACCGGCTTGCTGTGGAAAATCCTGCGCCGGTTGTATCCCTTTGTCCTGTGGA
>JACXWD010000060.1 GCA_014764515.1 Candidatus Polarisedimenticola svalbardensis
CCTTGCCCGCCTTCTTGAGGCGTTTGATCTTCCAGCGGGCATCCTCTTCCTGGATGTGCCCGGAATCAGCCAGCAGGATCTTGCACAATTCCGCCGAAGCTTCGGTGGTGAATATAGGCCCCCGGAAGCCGGCCTTCCGCAGCACAGCCAGCCTCCCGGAGTGATCGATGTGGGCATGGCTCAGCACCACCGCTTTCAGCTTGGCAGGGTCGAACGGGAACTTTTCCCGATTGCGTTCATGCCGCTCCTTGCCACCCTGGATCAGGCCGCAATCCAGCAGGATGGAGCCTTGATCGGTTGTGACCATGTGGCAGCTACCGGTTACTTCACGTGCCGCACCGTGGAATGCAATCTTCAACATGGTTTCTAGTTTCCTTTATTCGGTGAGATTGAGTTCATACAGCTCTTCAAGAGTGAGCAGATCTTTTTGGGAAACGTGCAGGCCGAGCATTACCATCCTGTCGGATCTGGACAATGTCATGCTGTTGACTGCATCGATCGGCCTGCCGCCGCTGGCCAGGGCAACCAGTCCCTTGAACAGTTCAGTCAGGCCACCCATGGAGTCGTGGAAGGCCTGCGCCTTGTCGTCCCCTTCAAAATACCACCGCAGCCGGACTTCCAGATCGTCTCCGGACTGAAACTCGACCACGGAAGAACTGAACGCATCGAGGCTCTGGGCCAACCCCTGCAAGGGCGCCGGCACATCCTCCGCGAACATCTCCGCAATGATACCGCGTTGCGCATCGGAAACCGTATAGGCCAGCCAAGCCTGCGCCTCTGGAGAGACTGTCTCACCCAAACGCGCGAGCTCTTCGGATAGCGGCGCGGCCTGGCCGGCGTCGAGCCGGTCCATGACGGACAGGATCTCTTCATCGATCCCCTGGTAAACGACCGTCGCATCCGGCGCGAACCCGATCCAGAGAGACTCCGTGTCAACTCCGGTCTCCAGTTCAACATGCAACACGTCGCCGCCGGGATGATCTACCTCCAGGATGCTGATCCGACGATCGTACTGCGCTGCCAATGATTCCAGGACTGCGATGGTCATTTCAGGAGTCAGCGGCCTGGCTAGCTGAAAGCCGGTTACCGGCCGGATACCGTCGTCGGTGGAACGTAGTGCGACCCTGATTTCCAGGAGATCATCAGCGGTCAGGTCGGTGCTGTCCAGGACCTGCCGAATGAATGCAAACTGCTCCCAAGTCGATTCACCAAGTCCGGCGGACCGGTTTTCCGCCAGGTCGGCGACACTGTCCCAGAATCCGGTAGCACGCATTCCCTGGGGATCGATGGTGCCCACCAGGGTTGCCTCCGGCATCGGCACCGCATCCAGCCCGATACCCGGACTGCTGCAACCTGCCAGAGCAACCACTCCAAGGATCAGTGCAGCGAAGGTTGGGACTTTCGAATGCGTCTGTTTCACTGGAATATCTCCCGAAGCAAAAGGATACCTGATTTTTTAAACCTCGGTCACCTTGACGAACCTGAACCCCGATCTTAACCAAGGAGCGGATGTCATGGACAGATACGATGGAGCCACTGCTCTGATTACACGCACTGTCCGGAAATTTTGACGGAGGACAAAATAATGTACCGAACCAACAGCCTGTTCCCCGGCCTCAGAACACTGATGCCCGAATTCGAAGAAGGGCTCCTCATGAGGCCGACCGGCCTGATGGCCGGCTTCCCGGATATCGATTGCTATGCCGATACCGAATCCCTGGTGTTCAAGGCCGAGCTTCCCGGCTTCAGCACTGACGATGTCGAAATAGACGTTCATGAGAACGTTTTGACCCTGCGGGGCACAAAGCGAGCCGCCGAGAGGCCGGAAGATGCGGAACTGCATTTCACCGAGATCCGCCGCGGCAGTTTTGAGCGCAAGTTCACCCTGCCGGAGAACGTGGACACCGACCAGATCCACGCGCTGTTCCGCAACGGCGTGCTGACGGTGAGGCTCCCCCTGGTGCCTGAAACCCGCCCGAAGAAAGTCCGGATCCTCACCGAGCAGGACTGAATCGACGGCAAGACCATCGGATAGAAGCGGCCGGGCACAACGCCCGGCCGCTTTTTTTATTGTGGTTTTCCCGCCGAGGCCGGACAATAACGCCGCCGGCCATGCCGGAGAGAGGCGGGAAACGTGGATACGTCCGAATTCACCATCGGCATCGAAGAGGAATACCAGATCATCGACCCGGAGACCCGGGACCTGAAGTCTTCCATTCAGGAGATCCTGGAGGAGGGACGTGTAACCCTCAAGGATCAGATCAAGCCGGAATTCCTGCAGTCCCAGGTGGAGATCGGGACCCACGTTTGCAACACCATGTCCGAAGCCCGGGCCGAAGTCACTCGCCTGCGGCGGGAGATCTGCCGTCTTGCCGACAAGAACGGACTCTGGGTCGCCGCCGCCAGCACCCATCCGTTCGCCAGCTGGGATGTCCAGAAAGTGACCGCCGGCGAGCGTTATACCGAGCTGGAGGAGATCCTGGTCGACCTGGCGCGACAGATGGTGATTTTCGGCATGCATGTCCATATCGGGATTCCCGACCCCGAATTGCGGATCGATATCATGAACCAGTCCCGCTACTTCATCCCCCACCTGCTTGCCCTTTCCACCAGCTCGCCGTTCTGGAACGGCCGGGATACAGGCCTGAAATCTTATCGATCCATCCAGTTCGAGAGCATGCCGCGAACCGGCATCCCCCCGTTCTTCAACGGCTGGTCCGAGTACCAGGCGTTCATCGAAACCCTGATCGCCACCAACTGTATCGACGAGGCGACCAAGATCTGGTGGGACATCCGGCCCCACCCCAAGTTCCCTACACTTGAGTTTCGATTCGCCGACATCTGCACCCGGGTCGACGAGGTGATCTGTCTCGCTTCACTGGTCCTGGCCATCGTCGCCAAACTGATCCGCCTCCGCCGCAACAATCAGTCATGGCGCAGCTATCGCCATCCGCTGATCATCGAGAACAAGTGGCGGGCGGTGCGCTGGGGCCTGGACGGCAAGCTGATCGACTTCGGCCGGCGGCGGGAAATCGCCGTACGCTCCCTGATGGAGGAGCTACTGGAGTTCGTGGATGACGTCGTCGACGACCTGGGGATCCGGAAAGATGTGGAATTTACCCGAACCATCATGGAGACCGGCACCAGTGCCGACCGGCAACTGGCGGTCTATCGGGAGACCGGCGACCTGAAAAAAGTGGTTGACCACCTGGTCCGTGAGACCCGGGACGGGCTCTAGCCGCCTGCTCCAGGTACTACTACCACTGCCGGCATGCTGCCGGGCGATGGCGGCCACGGAATGATCAGCCCTCCCCCGACTCCGGCAGCCACCTTTTCACCGTACAGATGGTCCACCAGGTACATCGCTACGTCATAACTCTTGGCCCCGCCCTGGGACGTCATGGTTTTGCCGTCATGGACAAAGCTGACATCGCGACGCAAATTCAGCTCGGGGAAGGTTTCGGCGAAGCGGTCCTGATCCCCCGGGAAGGTCGTACAGGACCTGCCGTCCAGTTGCCCTGCTGCCGCCAGGACGAACGCGCCGTCACAGAGGGACATGACATAGGACGCCCCGTCACCGGTTTTTCGGACCCACTGCAACAGCTCCTGGTTTTCCAGATCCCTGTCCATGCTGCCCTCGGCACTGGGCACCACCAGGATGTCCAGTCGGGGTGCGTTGTGGAAGCCGTAGTCCGGCAGGATCCGGATGCCTTCGAAACTGGTAACCAACTCGCCGTCAGGAGAGATGGTGCAGACCTCGATGGCCGGCCGGTCACCGGTGTGGAACACGGTGTGCTGCAGGATGTCGTATGGCGCCATCAATTCGGAGTTGAACACGCCGTCCACGATCAGGAACCCGGCAAGGAGCGGCCGGTCCGTGGGCAGGTCGGCTTCCGTGGGCACCCGCTCCCAGGCAGGCCCGGCGGCCGGTGGGGCGCACCCGAACAGCAAAAGGAACATCGCCGCGAATAATACGATCGGCACAGTTTTCACCCTGACTCCTTTGCCTGGTCGGTATAGTGACGGACATAGTGTAGTATGCGGGCCGATGCTGTCGAAACCAGAACAGACAGCCGGGGCATCCCGGCGCATGAGAATTGGTCTCGCCCTGGGAGCCGGGGTTCTCTGGGGCCTGTGCTGCCTGTACACCAGCCTCGCGCCTTTCCTTCCCCTGGCCTTCCTCCTCGCCCTGCAAGGGCTTAGACAGGTCGAAACAGCGCGGCAGGCTGCCTGGTTCGGACTGCTGTTCGGGTGTGTGCGCTATGCCGTCGGCTCCAACTTCCTCCTCGCCCTCGGGGATATCGATTTGCTGGGGTATGCCTTTTATCCGTTGGCGATTTCCTATTATCTGCCGTTTGCAGTCCTTGAGAGCTGGGGCGCGCTGCGACTCGAACGTCTGCTGGGCATCCCCAGGGTGGCGGCATTCGGAATCCTTTACACCGCTCTGGAACCTGTCCGCAGCCTGGGAGACCTGTCCTTCCCTACCGACCTGCTGGCCCAGGCTTTCGGCGTGTGGCCGCAATGGCTGGCGCTGAGCCCCTGGGCTGGGCCATACGGGCTGACCTTCATCGTTCTTTTGTGCGCCGTCCTGCTGGACCAGGCGTGGAGTCAACGCCGGACTCCACGAGGCCTGCTGGCGCTGGCGGCTGCAATCATGACCTGGAGCCTGCCGGTGATCGTTGATCAGGTCACCGTGTCACCCCCCTCTCAAGATGCACGAACTTTCCATGTGGCGGTACTCCAACCGGTCACAGGCGTCCAGGAGAAAATGGACCGCGCCTCCCGGCCGGCGACCTGGAAAACCCTCGAGAAGATGACACTCCAGGCATCGGAAGCCTTGGAGAAACCGAACCTCATCGTCTGGCCCGAATCGTCCAGGCCGGATCCGATCACATGGAAGGGACAGGGACCGTTCAGGGACGATCGGATGCACAGACTGGCTCGGCAAGCCGGCGCACCGATCCTGTACGGCACCGTCATCGCAAGGGTGGTCGACGGCCGGCTGAAGGCGCTGTACAACGGTGCAGCACTGGCCTTTCCCGACGACAGGCCGGCTCAGTGGTACGGGAAGCAACAGCTGCTGCCGGTTGCGGAGAAGGTGCCGTTCCGTCAACTGTTCGGCCTCGATCCCTATGCATCCAACCAGTCGATGGAACGGAAAAGTATCCTTCCGATGCTTGGCAGGTTTCTGGAAGGGCCGGAGCCTACCCTGTTCCTGGTCGATGGTCTGTCCTTCGGTGTGCTGATTTGCTACGAGGGCATGTATCCGGAGCTTTCCCGCGCATATCGCAAAAAGGGCGCCAATGCCGTCGTGATCCTCACCAACGATGCCTGGTGGGGTGATTCGGAGTTCGTGCAGTGGCACGCCCAGAAAGTATCCTTCATTTCCAGGTCCCTTGAAATACCGGTGATCCGGGCGGCCAACAACGGCATCTCTTCCCTTACCGACCACCGGGGGAGAAGGCTTGTAGCCACGGACCTGAATGAACGCACCACCGTTCACATCCAGGTGACTCCCGGGAGTTCAGTGCCGACCTTTTACGCCAGGACCGGGAACATCGGCCTGTTCGGACTGCTGGCAGTCTGCTGCGCGGTCTTCCCGGTCATGAACCGGATACGCGGGAACCGTCAGTCGTCCAGTCGCTCTGCCAGGTAAGACGCCACCTTGTCAAGTGCGACCCGCTCCTGGGACAGGCTGTTCCTGTCGCGAACCGTCACGGACTGATCCTGGGCCGTATCGCCGTCAATGGTGAAGCACCACGGCGTACCGGCTTCGTCCATGCGGGCATAGCGTTTGCCGATGTTCTGCTTGACGTCCAGCTGGCAGGTGTACTTCCTGCGCAGATCCATGTACAGGCTGCGGGCGATTTCCGGCATGCCGTCCTTGTTGACCAGGGGGAAGATCGCCGCGGTAATCGGCGCCAGCCGGGGATGGAAGTTCATGTAGACCTTGGACGGCCTGTTGGGATCCGGCGTGTAGGCCTCGCACAGCAACACCAGCACCCCCCGGGTCAGACCGGAGGCCGGCTCGATGACATGGGGGATGTACCGCTCCTTCCGTTCCGGATCGAAGTACTCCATCTTCGTCTTTGCATGTTCCTGGTGCTGGGTCAGATCGTAATTCCCGCGGTGGGCGATCCCTTCCAGCTCACCGTATCCCTCTTCCGTCTGCCTTGAAAACGGGTAGGCGTATTCAACATCTGCAGTTCCAAGGGCGTAGTGGGCAAGCTCAGCCGGGTCATGCTCCCGGAATCGCATGTTGTCAGGGTTGATCCCCAGGGACAGCCACCAGTCCATCCGGGCCTGCTTCCAGAAGTCGTACCAGGTTCTGGCGTCTTCCGGATTGCAGAACCACTCCATCTCCATCTGTTCGAACTCCCGGGACCGGAAGATGTAGTTCCTCGGTGTAACCTCGTTGCGGAACGCCTTGCCGACCTGGGCGATACCGAACGGCATCTTCACCCGCATGGTGTCCATCACGTTGCGGTAGTTGAGGAAGATGCCCTGGGCGGTCTCCGGCCGGAGGTAGGCGACATTGTCCTCGCCGGAGGTCGCACCGACGAACGTCTTGAACATCAGGTTGAACTGCCGGGGTTCGGTCAGGCTGCCTGGCCCGTTGGTGTCGGGACCGATGATCCCTTCGTACTGCTCCAGCGGGATCGCTTCCAGCCGTACCGTCTCGTAATCATCTGCAGGTCGCCCCCGGGCAATCTTCTTCATCCGCTTGGGGGTCGGTTCCTCACCTTCCATGAAGGCGATCTTCGGCCCCTGGCCATCCTTCGGCACCCAGACCACCAACTGGTCCGCCCGGTAGCGATTCTTGCTCTCCCGGCAGTCCACCATCGGGTCGTTGAACCCGCCGACATGTCCGGAGGCGACCCAGGCCGCCGGGTTCTGGATGATGGCCGAGTCCAGCCCGACGATGGACAGCGGCTCGCCGTCCGGCCCGAGAGGAGGACACAGCACCATGTTCCTCCACCAGTCGTCCCTGAGGTTGTTCTTGAGCACGGCCCCCAGGGGGCCGTAATCCCAGAATCCGTTCAGGCCGCCGTAGATTTCCGAGGCGGGGTAGATAAAACCGCGCCGTTTGCACAGGGCCTTGATTTCGTCCATGGACACAGCCGCACCGTTCTCGTTCATCGGACCTCCGCCATCTCATGGGGCGTCAGGAAGCGGCTATCGTAAAGGAAAGGGCGTTTCCGCTCAACCGCCGTCATATTCCTGGTAAATCACGACACCGCAGGCCTTGCAGTGGGAAGCGTCCGGGTCATGGCCCTGAAGCCCGCAGCGGGCACAGATGATGTCCCGTTTTGTCTCGTGGCGGACGATCTGCCGGGCCAGGGTGGTCAGTTGCCATGGGATGATCAATACACCTGCCAGGATCATACCCATGGTCAGGAAACGGCCCTCCCAGGAAACCGGGATCAGGTCGCCGAAACCTACGGTGGTCAGGGACACGATGGCGAAATACAGGCCATCGAACAAGGTCTGGAATCCGGGGTTCTCCGGATGCTCCGCCTCGAAAACGAGACCGCCGGTAATGAATACCAGGCAGAAGACCGTAAACAGGATCCGGAGCACCATGAGGTGATCTGCGGTGATCTGGCCGAAGAAGAAGTTCCGGGACTGTACTAGTCGGAACAGCCGCAGGATCCGGAATACCCGGAGTATCCGCAGGAACTGCATGTGAGAACCGGGCCAGAGCAACGGCACACAGGCCAGCAAGTCGATGATCGCCATCGGACTGAGGATGTACTGCACCGAGAAACCCTTGGCCCACAGCCGCAGAAGGTACTCCAGGAGGAATACCAGGGTGACCCACCACTCCACTGCGGACAGGATACGCTCGGTTTTCGGACTTACCGGGAACGACTGCCAGACGAACAGGCCGCAGATACCGAGGATCAGGAACCCCACCACCAGTTCCACGACCCTGCCCGGGACGCTGTCAGGTTCCGATAGGTAGCGGTCGATCTGCTCCCTGCGACTCATGCTGCTTATGGTAACGTGAAATGACCATAGCCGGTCCGGATAATGATGCGAGGTTCACAGTCATGAGAACGCTTTTCCCCACACTGACCATCCTGATTATCCTCGTGATCATCGCCTCCTGCGGCGGAGGCGAATCTGTGGATGTCGCCGATCACGCCACCCAGGTCCAGGCCTGGCAGGCAGACCGCTTGTCCGGGCTAACCGCAGAACGGGGCTGGCTGACTCTCATCGGGCTGTACTGGCTGGAAGCGGGCGAGAACCGGGTCGGAACGGCGGAAGGTGACATGGTCCGTTTCGACCCCAAATACGCACCAGGCGGGTTGTGCAGCCTGTTTCTCGAGGAACGGGACGGCTCGCCGGCAGTCCGGCTGGTACCGCTGCCGGAAGCAGGGCTCATGGTCAACGGGGAGCCGGCGACGGAGCAGATCCTGGCCACAGACGCCGATGCCGAACCGGATATCCTGTCGGTGGGCGAACTGGAATTTTTCGTGATCCGCCGCGAAGATCGTTTCGGGGTGCGGGCGAAGCATCCCCAGGCGGCAACGGCCCTCTCCTTTACCGGCCTCGAGTACTACCCGATCGATCCTAAGTGGCGGATCGAAGGAACGTTCGTGCCCTACGACCAGCCGAAATCGATCCTGATCCCATCGGTGATCGGCACAAGTTCCGAGAGCCTGGTCCCTGGAGAGGTCCGGTTCGAAATCGACGGCGAGAAATGTACCCTGCTTCCCCTGTCAGGCGGGCTCGACGACCCGACCTGGTTCTACGTGTTCCGGGACGGAACGTCCGGCCACGGGACCTATCCGTCAGGGCGGTTCCTGGTCAGCGATGCGGCGGTGGACGGCAAAGTGATCCTGGACTTCAACCGGGCCTACAACCCGCCCTGTGCGTTTACGCCGTACGCCACCTGCCCGTTACCGCCCCGGGAGAACTGGTTGACCCCAGCGGTGGAAGCGGGGGAGAAGAATTATAGCCAGCATTAGTGCGATTAGCCTCTTTCACTTCCCTTCTCAGGATTTCGACGTAAATTGTGCTAACAAGAGCGCACAGGATTGCCGTAGCAACATACAGTCGAACCAATAGGGGGCTGAATATGGCTAAGTCACACACACACACACAACTTATCGCTACCCAGCAACAGCCGGGCTACTACTGGCCATCATTTCCATGTCGATCACAGCGAGCCACGCACAGGCAACCAAGACACTGACTCGCGACCTGGAGCCTGTTGTCCGTGCTGCTGATGAATTAATACTTGATGAGTTCATCGGGATCCCTACTAACCGGATCGTTGCATACAAGTACATAGCTGCAACAAGTAGTTGGTCTAGGGTGCCATTTCAAATTGATCAAAAGGCATATCGAGACTTAAGCCAATTCATCCAGTGCGTGCCAGATTATTCCCCTGAATGCGCTTGCGAGACTCCCCCCACATGTACGGATATTGTGTGTGAAGAAACATATGTATGGGACGGTGAGAATGACCCGGACGACTCAGGCGGAACACCGAATGTACTTGATGGTGACGATGAGATTGTGTTTCTCGCCAAGGACACTGGTGATCAGGCGCTTACATCCAATTTTCCACCCGGCATAAACATCCTAGAACGATTCGAAATCCAGGTTCGAGACACAGATGCTTCCACTTTTGGGAACATCTACCTCTTCCGGCTTTCTTCCGGCCAGCCACCCTATTCACCTGGGTATATGACGTACAGTCGAGATCCTCAAACTGAAGAAGCCTCAATCCAGGGAATTTGCGTTGACAATCTGATCGGATACGACGCATATCGAATAGGGCTCACAGGCAACTGGGTTGTACATGAACTAAAGACAACTGCCGTACTCGATGGTGGTAGCGGGCAAGCACAATGCACCGATTTCAGTCAGCGAACTGACGTCCTGGATCGCTATAAGTGGCGCATGAAAATTCAAACAGAAGAGACGTGGAATAATACGAGCACCTACATGGGAGATATTGTTGGGCCGGTACGCATTCTTCGGGCAAGCCTAGGCGCCCGAAGTGGCTACGGAACTACTCGCTATACTTCAGCCTTTCCCACATATTACCATGAAGAAATACACCTCAGGGTCCATGCTCTTGAACAAGGTAACATTAAGACATATCACGACTACCATAAGGCATCCTACACCCCAGGATCGGGCACACCTCCTTGCACAGGCTCTGACTACGAGGTTCATATATCCGATGCATCAGACACTCATTTAGACGATATCGATGGCTGCCCGGTAAAAGTCCCAACGCTCGACTCATATAAGCCAAGACAGCTAAACGGAACGCATGCGTCCATTGCTGAAGTAATAATCGAAAACCCTACCCATCCACTACCCCCTCTTGGGATCCAGACCCGGCTCTCTTACATTGATCAACAAGATGTCAAGGACACACCAGAAGACGAAGATGGTGCATTCGGAAACATTGGGTCAATCTGGGTACACCCAAATTCAACAGAAGAAAAGGTTTGTCCCGGGGATCCTCTCGATCCCGAACTGGAGCATTGGGCTGGAATTGAGCGTATCAACATTTTCAGGACCAGTGGCCAAGGCCTCGGCCAAGCGCTGTCTCTTTACGAATGGACTAGTGTAAATCCGTTAGAGGTTACATCCAGTCATCAGATATACTCCGGAGGTAGCACCAGCCCCAACCCCTGTGTCGTCAATCTTGCTCTAAGCAATCCCGGCAACGGCTTTGAAGCAGAAGCGAGCATCACACCATGCAATGGCTCCTCAAACGATGGCCTCTGGTCTGAAGCGTACAAAGCAGGAGAAACAGGACCGTTCACTCGGCATCGAGACTTGAGGAGAAATCTCAGTTTTGTAGACCATAGCGTCGAGGTTGGCCAAACTTACAGGTATTACGTAAGGACTTATAATTCGGCAGGGCATAGGAGCCAAGCCTCTGCGGTTGCTTCCGTCACCATCACTGACACAATACCACCAACAATCCCAGCTATAAGCGGTATCATCAACGGAACAACTGTTACGCTCTCTTGGGATTTTGCGGCTGATATTGACATTGCAGGATATGACATCTTCCGTTCACCAACTCCTGGAGGACCCTACACGAAATTGACCTTGAGCGGCGCGTTACGAACTTCATCTTATTCAACTCAGGTACCAGGCTCCGGAGCTTACTATTATGTTGCAAAAGCTGTAGATACTAGCGGCCTTGAAAGTCTCTTCTCGAACGAAGTATCTCTCACATCCAACTAGAGCCCATGCTTTGCCTCAGCAGATATTACCGTCGTTACTCAACCCCTACTCTAGCTGTGCTCGGGCTACTCATGCTCTTCCATTCGTCGCCTGCAGCTCAGGATTTCTGGTGTGAAGGACTGGACGACAACGGCGATGGCGAAATCGATGATGGATGCATCCGATCATGCCCGGATCCCTATCTCGAGCGAACGCCGGCCTCACTGTCTGCAGATACGGTGAATCCTACCGACTGGACCACCATCCGACACGGTTCCGGGTTGCTGTCCGTTTACAGCGACGACAGAAGCGGGGCTGCGCGTGTATTTTCTCTGATGACAGCGTTGTCCGGCGCTCAGGACTTCCCGGAACAAGTCCTCGGAGATGGAATCCAGTCAGCAATAAACCCTGCCGCAACCTGGTCCGGAACCGGTTTTGGAGTTGTCTGGACCGATTATCGGGAAGGAAATGCAGAGGTTTATTTTCGGGACCTGGACAACACCGGAACTCCAACCTCCTACGGTATCGAGCGGGCCGTCAGCAGCAGCAACGGCGATTCTCTGAACCCGTCCGTAATCTGGAGTGGTACCGAGTATCTCGTCGCCTGGGACGACCTGAAAGGACCGAACCGTGACATTTATATCCGACGGCTGGATCCAAACGGGGACCCGCTTGGCTCCGTTACCCGTGTTACTTCGGACAGTTCGATCCAAGTAGAACCGGTACTGGCATGGGATGGGTCTCAATATCTCGTTGCCTGGATCGATCACCGGAACGGGAACACCTCTGTTTTTGCTGCGAGACTGAACCAAGCAGGATCTGTCATCGGCAATGAGATACAAATTTCCAATGCCGCCGGATCTTCAACTGACGTCAGCGTCTCAGCCGCAGCCCCCGGGAAATTCAGCCTTGCATGGGTGGACAACCGAAACGGACCGATGGAAATCTGGACCAGCCCGCTGACATCTCCCTCGTATCTCCCGAGCGAATCGGCGATCACGTCAGGAGGGGATGCAGCCGCGCCATCCTTAACCAGCAGTGGCGAAGAGTTCTTCATCGCCTGGGAGGATCACCGCCTTTCGAGCCCTGGAACTTACCTCGTCAGGATCGACCTCGATGGTGCGCCCCTCTCCCCTGAAGTTCGGCTGACCTCCAATGGGACAGATACCTCCCCTTCCGTCGTCTGGCACGGAAGCGGCAATGCGATCACTTACATCAACAACACCGGCTCCACTCCATATCTCCTGCTGAGCGGTTGCTGTCATGCTGACTTCGACCTGGATGGGTACCGTGCCTGTGAGGGGGACTGTTCGCTCGAAGACGAAGCAGTCTATCCTTCTGCAACGGAGTCATGCAGCGGGGTTGACGACGACTGTGACGGAGAGATGGACGAGGGTTGCCCCGGAACGTGCGCCGCACACACGCCGAGCATCCCCCAGGAAGTCTACCCTTCTCCTACCGGAGGGATCCAGACACGTATGGTCTGGAACGGCAATGGCTACGGTGTTTCCTGGACGGAATATATTTCTGGGGTTCCGTCGGCGTACTTCCGTCTCCTGGACGCGGAAGGACTCCCGATCACCGCTGCCGTCCAAGTTTCCGAAACAGGCAAAGAGGTCGACTGGCCCACCCTGGCCTGGACCGGCACCGAGTACGGACTGGCCTGGACCGAGTTCGACAGTGCGACTAGCGAATACAACCTTGTGTTTCGTGTTGTCGACGCCTCCGGCTTTCCGGCGGGCTCTCCGAGGTTCCTGACCCGGAGCCCAAATCCTCCCACGGGGTACCAGCGGCCTGAGCTGGAATGGAACGGTGAAGAATTCGCCCTCGTTTTTCTGGGTTGGGGCACAATCCAATATGACTATCTTCTCTTTCTTAGAATGGACCGGGAAGGGAGGCCGTTGAGTCGGCCGAGGCGGGTCATCGAACACGATAACGTCGAATTCGCGCACTTTGATTACGACGGAAGCGGGTACGGATTCGTGTGCACGTTGGCCCAGATACCGCACTTCGTACGCCTTGACCGCTACGGCGGGCGTCTATTTGACCCGATCGCTCTCGACATATTCGGGAGCACAACCTGGCCTCGGGTCATGGCTGCACCGTGGGGGTATGGGGTTATCTATCATGTGGGATCGCATAGCAAATGGTATTACCGCAAGGTAACGCCGGAAGGCAGCCTTGCAGGGAACCCGCAAGCTATCGACCCATACATCGTAAAAATCCCGAAGATGACCTGGATCGGCTCCGAATCGCTGATAGCAATCACTACTTTTGGTTCATCAATCTATAAAGTACAATTAGCGCGCCTGGATCAAAACGGCATCCGGATCACAGACGACTTGATCATTCATGAAAGTCCCAATCCTATCGGCGTTCCACAGATCGCCTGGAGCGGCCTTGAGCCTGCGATTATATGGCCGGATGAAACTCAGTCCTTAGGCAACCCGCTTTTGTTGTTTTCGAAAACTGGATGTTGCGAGACAACGACTCCGATCGGGCTGATCACCGGATTGACCTATCTTGATCCTCAGACCCTAACCTGGGACGACAACGGGGCGGAACGGTACGACTACATCATGGGGGACCTCAACGCGCTCCGCTCCCAGGGAGGTGACTGGGCCAACACGGTCCGGTACTGTGAATCGGATATCGTAGGGAGTACCGCGTCCGATGTATTCACGCCAGCTCAGAGTTGGACGAACTACCAACTCGTCCGCGGTGACGGAATATGTGGACCAGGCACCTACAGCAGCGGTGGATCCGGGGAAATCGGTGACAGAGACACGGGTCTCGGCAACACCTGCCCTTAAGCTGCCGGGAGTTACGACATTCTGCGCTTGCTGACCCGTTCGGACATGGAATCCAGGACATCGTAGGTTACCGGAACCACCAGCAGCGTGAGGATGGTGGCCACCGCCAGGCCGCAGATGACGGCGACTCCCATCGCTCCCCACCACTGGGTCGACTCCCCTCCCGTGGTAATGGACATCTCGAAGAAGTCGAAATTGACACCGGTGGTCAACGGGATCAGTCCGAGGATGGTGGTAATCGCGGTGAGGAGTACCGGCCGGATGCGGACCATGCCGGCTTCAATAATGGCTTCTCGCCTCGAGAGTCCGTTCCGCCGTTCCTGAAGGATAAAATCACACAGGACAATGGCATTGTTCACGACGATACCGGCCAGTGAGATCACCCCGATACCGGTCATGACGATGCCGAACGGCGTGGAGGTCAGGATCAGTCCCCACAAGACTCCGATCAGGCTCAGCACCACCGAGATCAGGATGGTGATCGGCGTCACCAGCGAATCGAATTCAGTCACCAGGATCAGGCCGATGAGCAGAAGAGCGATGACGAATGCCCGGCTGAGGAACTCGCTGGACTCCTGTTCCTCCTCGTTGGACCCGGCGAACTCGTAGCGCATTCCGTGGGCCAGATCCATCTCCTCGTCCAGAACAGCAGCCACCGCCTCCCTCATGTCCGCATCCCGGTAGCCCCGGGAATGATCCACGTCGGCCTCGATGGTGATGGTGCGGCGCAGGTCCACGCGCTGGATTGCCGCCGGTCCCGCCGTAGTGCTGATATCCGCCAGGCTCAGGAGCGGACGGGGGTTGCCGTCCTCATCCTGCACCGTCAGTTCCTCGATACTGTCGATGGATTGCCGTTTGTCCCTGGGCAACCGGACGACGATGTCGTATTCGTCCTCCCCGATGCGGTACTTGGCCACTTCGGTCCCGGCCAGGGCGGTGCGGATGGTGGAAGCGATCGCCCCGGTGTTGGTGTTGGCCCGGGCAGCGGCGGTTCGATCCACCTGGATCCTCAGCTCTGGATACCCTTCGTCGAAGTCGTCATCGATGTTGTACAGCCCCGGGATTTCACGCATGCGGCGCTTCAACGCCTCTGCCGTATCCTGCAGGTCTTTGTAATCTTCACTGGAGAGCTGCACCGATACAGGCTTCCCCGCCGGAACTCCTTCTTCCGGCTTGTCGATGACCACCTGGACACCGGTCAGCCCCTGGACCTTTTCCCGGACCTGGTCCATGGTGACGAACGAGCTCTGGGAACGTTCGCCGAACCGCTCAAGCTGGACGGAAATCCTGCTTTCGTTGCTGGAACCACCACCGGAGCCGGGGTCAATGTTCACCCCGGTGGATCCGATATTGGCCAGGAGATCTGTCAGGTCGGCCGTTTCGGCAAGCCGCTCCTCAATCGGGCCTACAACAGCATCCTGGGCATCCAGGTTCGTACCTGAAGGGAATTTGAAATCGACCCAGATCTCCCGGGGGTCGATCTCCGGGAAGAACTCGCTGCCGCTGCCCCATGCTCCGTAGGCCGCAAAAGTCAAAGCGAAGATGGCGCCCATGGTCCAGAGCACCCGGGCCCGGTGGTCAGTGATCCAGACCCTGCGCCTGAACAGGGCCGGGAGCAGCGACAGGAACCAGAGCACGCCCTGCATGGCGAATGCAAAGCCAGCGACCCCGACCAGGATCAGCAAGAAGGTCTGGGGCATCGGCGCGCCGGTGAGCATGCCGAACATCACGATGGCAAGACTGCTTCCGATCCCGGCGAAAAACACAACCAGCAGGAACCAGTTCCGCCAGAAGTGGAACCGGGCGGCAGGACCCTGGTCCAGGCACCATTCCAGGAAACGCCGGTACAAGCGCATGAACCACGAGTCCCGGTTCACCTTGCGGACGGAGCCGCGGATATTCCGGAACAGCACCAGCGCCAGGGTCGGGTTGATCACCAGGGCGACGAACAGGCTGGCGATCAGGCCGATGATCAAGGTCACCGGCAGGTACTTCATGAACTCGCCGACCATGCCGGGCCACAACAGCATCGGGCCGAAGGCGCACAAGGTCGTAGCGGTGGAGGCGATGATCGGCATCGCCACTTCGGACGCCCCGGTGCCTGCCGCCGTCAAAGAGTCTTCTCCCATGGCGCGGTGGCGGTAAATATTTTCCACAGTGACGATGGCGTTGTCCACCAGCATCCCCAGAACAAGGACAAGGGAAAACAGCACCACCATGTTCAGCGTGTACCCGAACAGGGACAGCACAATGAAGCTGATCAACATGGAGAACGGGATAGCCGCCGACACGATCACCGCCGGCCGCCAGCCCAGGGCGAAGAACAGGACCACAAGGACAAGGACCAGGCCGGACAGGATGTTGTTTTCCAGCTCCTTGACCATCTCCCGGATATCCACCGACATGTCGGCCAGAACGGCGATGTCCACTCCCGGCGGCAGGGACTGGCGCTGGCGGTCCAGGGCGGCGTTGATGTTGTCCGCCACCTCGATGATGTTGGCGCCGGTCCTCTTCTCGACGGTCAGGGAGATAGAGGTCCTGCCATTTACCCGGGAGCGGGTTTCGGCTTCCACGAAACCGTAGACCACCGTAGCAACATCGCGGACGTAGACCGGTCGGTCATCGTCGCTTTTGACTACGAAGTCCAGGATCTCAGCCGGGTCCTGGACCTCCGACGTCAGACGCACCAGGAAATTCTGCCGTCCGACATCGATATCACCGCCTGGTGTGCTCAGGTGCTCCTGGCCGATGGTCTCCACCAGATCCTCGAGACCGAGACTGAAGGCTGTCAACCGCCGGGGGTCGGCGAAGACCTGCACCTCGCGATCCTGGCCGCCGATGGCGTTCACCAGGTTGACGCCTGAGACCGCCTCGAGCTCGTCCTTGACGTCGTCGGCGATGGATTTCAGCCGTGCCATGCCGAAATCCCCGGCCACGGAGACGATCATGATCGGGATCCGGGAGAAGTCCACGTCGGAAACCACCGGCTCTTCCACATCCACCGGCATTTCCGGCCTGGCCCGGTCCACCGCCTCCCGGACCTTCTGCAATGCGGTATCCAGATCCACGTCCGGGTTGAATTCCACCTGGATCGAGCAGTAGCCGTCGGCGGAAGTGGACCGGATCTCCTTCACCCCGGACACGCCTTTGACCTCGGTTTCAACCTTGCGGGTGACCTGGGACTCCATGTCGACGGGCGACGCACCTGGGTACACTACGGTGACGATGATCAACGGAACCTTGATCTCGGGGAACGATTCCCGGGGCATGGCCCGGTAGACCGAAATCCCCCCCAGCACGATGATCGCCATGAGGACGTAAACGGTCAGGGGGCGCTTCAGCGCCATACGCGTCAGCAGGGTCACTTGCAATCTCCGGTTTCCACCCGTTGACCGTCCACCAGATCGCGTTGACCTTCGACGACCAGGAGATCACCGGCGGCCAGTCCGGAGAGCACCAGCACCCGGTCTCCTTCCGTGGCGTCGATCTCCACCTGCCGCAGGGCGGCTGCGCAATCCTGCACCACATAGGCGGCAGGACCTTCGATCCGTGTCACCAGCGCATCAAGGGGGATGACGATCCCGTCTTCCACCGAACGACGGTCGAACCGCACCCGGGACACCATTCCGGGCCTCAGGGCTCCGTCCCGGTTGTCCAGCTTCAATTCAACCAGAAAGGTACGGTTTGCGCGATCGGCGGCCGGAGACAGGAACGATATGGCCACATCGAACTCCCTGCCTGGCCATGCATCCACCTCGAGTACGCCTTGACCGCCGAGACGCAACCATCGAATTTCGGTATCCGGCACCGCGGCGGCGACCTTGAGACGACGGACCTGCTGCAGGGTCGTGATCATGGCGCCGGGAGCCAACACTTCACCGGTATCGATCGGCCTGTTCAGGGCGACCCCGGAAATCGGCGCGTGGATCCTGGAACGCTCCAGCATCAACTCGCTCTCCCGGACACTGGCCAACAACCGGTCCCTCACAGCCGTGGCCGCAACCAGGTCCTGCTGGGGAACCGCCTGCCGCTCCACCAGCTTGGTCATTTTAAGGAAGTTGGCCTCGGCGCCCATCAACTCCGCCTGGGCCTGGGCAAGGCGCGCTTCCGCCAGATCGTCGCCGATCCGGCACAGCAGATCACCCTGGCTCACCCGCCGCCCTTTCTCGAACGATACTTCACGGACCAGCCCGCCGTTTTCGGATCTGACTTCCACCTCTTCGTACGGTTCCAGGGTGCCGGAAACCTCGAGTCGCTCCAGGAAGTGCTCCGGTTGCAGTTCGGTCACCCGGACCGCGACGGCCCGCTCGCCGGCGTCCGGAGACGCCGCAGCAACTGTCCCGGCCTCCCCGGATCCTTCCACGGTTCCGGTGCCGCCGCCACAGGCGGCCAGCATCAGTGTCAGGACCATGACGGCCGTCAGGCTCGTGCAGCACTTCACAGGTTTCGAGGCTCGTTTCATGGCAGGGTTCCTCAGGGCATCAACGGCTCATACGGCATCAAACCAACCAGGTTCCGAATGCCTGCAAGCGCCGTCATGGCGATGGTCACCGCGTCCAGTTCCTGGAACCGGACCTCGGTCACCACTCGTTCCGCTTCCAGGACGTCCAGGGCGGTGGCCGCCCCCCACTGTCTCGACGCGGTGGAAACCCTCAGGGACTCCTCCGCCTCCACCACCGCCTCCCGGGCCGCCGTGATAGCCTCCCGGGCCGAACGGTAGCGTTCCA
>JACXWD010000149.1:0-1946 GCA_014764515.1 Candidatus Polarisedimenticola svalbardensis
CTGCGCATAAACTGGCAACGGAAACCGGTTTCCTTGCCTGCCAGACCCGGCTCGAGTTTGGCGTCGGTGAGGACTTCCAGCGAATCGGGGTTCAGGTTGTCCATGAAGCCCCCGCCCTCCTCAGGGAAGGGCTCCCGGAACAGGTTGTCGTACAGCCGCACCTCGGCTTCGACGGCGTGCTGCGCCGAAACCCAGTGCAGGGTGCCCTTGACCTTGCGGCCGTCGGGCGACATTCCGCCGCGCGATTCGGGATCGTAGCTGCAACGCAGTTCCACCACTTCGCCGCTGTCGTCCTTGATCACTTCGTCGCAGGTGATGAAGTAGGCGTGCTTCAGACGGACTTCCTTGCCGGGCTTGAGCCTGAAGAATTTGCGCGGCGCTTCTTCGCGGAAGTCATCGCGTTCGATCCACAGTTCGCGAGAGAACGGAACCATGCGGGTGCCGGCGCTCTCGTCCTCGGGGTTATTCACGCACTCGAGGTCCTCGACCTGGCCCTCGGGGTAGTTCGTGATCACGACCTTCAACGGCCGCAAGACCACCATCACCCGGTCGGCGGTGCGGTTCAGTTCCTCGCGTAGCGACCACTTCAGAAGGTCCAGGTCGACCGTCGAGTTGCGTTTGGCGATCCCGACCGTTTCGGCGAACCGCTGGATCGACTCGGAGGTATAGCCCAGCCGTCGCAACCCGCTGATGGTGGGCATGCGCGGGTCGTCCCAGCCGCCGACCACATTGCCTTCCACAAGCTGCCTGAGCTTGCGCTTGCTCATGACCGTGTAGGTCAGGTTCAGCCGCGCAAATTCGGTCTGATGCGGTTCGTAGGGCACCGGCAGGTTCTGGATGAACCAGTCGTACAGCGGCCGGTTGACCTCGAACTCCAGGGTGCACAGCGAGTGGGTGATGCCTTCGATGGCGTCGCTCTGTCCGTGAGCGAAATCATAGAACGGGTAGATGTTCCAGGTGGTGCCCGTGCGGTGGTGGGGCATCTTGCGGATTCGGTAAAGCAGCGGGTCGCGCATCTTCATGTTGGAATGCGCCATGTCGATTTTCGCCCGCAGGGTGTAGGCGCCCTCGTCGAATTTTCCGGCCTTCATCCGCGCGAACAGATCCAGGCTTTCCTCGATCGGTCGGTCGCGGTCCGGGCTGGCGACTCCCGGTTCGGTCACCGTGCCGCGGTACTGCCGGATCTCGGCTTCGCCCAGGCTGCAGACGTAGGCCTTGCCCTCGCGGATCAGGTGCTGGGCCCATTCGTAAAGCGTGTCGAAGTAGTCCGAGGCGAAGAACTCACGATCTTCCCAGTCGACCCCCAGCCAGCGCAGGTCTTTCTTGATGGCGTCGACGTACTCGGTCTCTTCCTTTTCAGGATTGGTGTCGTCGAAGCGCAGGTTGAACTTGCCGCCGAATTCCTTGGCGATGTTCCAACTCAGAAGGATGGCCTTCGAGTGCCCGATGTGCAGGTAGCCGTTGGGCTCGGGCGGAAACCGGGTGTGGACGCGGCCCTCGTTGGCACCGGCTTCCACATCGGCTTTGACCATGGCGCGGATGAAATCCAGGTTCTCGCCGGTCTCTTCAGGGGCGTTGTCGGCGGTGCGATCTTCGTTCATGGCGGTCTGCGGCCTTTCGGGGTCATCGCGCCGCGTGGGCGGATGGTATTTCGCTGGGTTCGACGTGGTCGAATTCGTGGATGCTAACCTAATCCCCATCCGTCCGGAAGTCTACCCCCGGACGGTCTGAGGCCCCTTCGGAGCAGATTGGCGGGAGGGATCAGAATCGGTCTGCCACAGGCGGGACAGGAAGTACACCCACAGCGTGACGGTGGCGTAGAACTTCATCGAGACCAGCAGGCTGACCAGTCCGCTGCCCTGGAGGTTGAACAGGAAAGAAAGAGGCCAGGCCAGGATCCCGACGGCCAGGGCCACTGGAACGGCCACGTACACCGACATGCGGCC
>JACXWD010000149.1:1956-2380 GCA_014764515.1 Candidatus Polarisedimenticola svalbardensis
GCCGGCAGCACAAAAACCAGATGGTGCTCCCAGGACAGGGGTGCGATCAGGAAGATGGACAGCAGCACCGTGGCCATCTCCTCATTCACGTAACGCCGTTCGGGACGGTTGTTCATGCGCCGGCCGGCCCAGACCAGAACACTGACGATCAGACCGGCCAGCAGGGTGGGCACCGCCTGGGCGGCAAAGGGGTTGACGGCCAGGGCGTAGTCCGGATGGAGAAACAACCGGGCGGTAAACCCATTGATGCTCTGGTTCCAGGGCATGGCCGGCGAAAAGAGATGGAACGGCGTTTTCGCGTACCCGCCGGTGGGGGCGACGAACTTCAGCCAGTCCTCCCAGACACCATCGGGCAGGACCACCAGGCTGATCAGGGTCAGGGCAACCGTATATCCCAGGGCCCAGGACGCGGTCCGGTATTGTC
>JACXWD010000097.1 GCA_014764515.1 Candidatus Polarisedimenticola svalbardensis
GCCCGTTCGAACAGCTCTACGGTATTCGCCGTCCAGAACGCCCGTGGGAATCGCCAGGTGCTGGTGCCCTCACTCATGCTGTTCCTCCGGAAGAGCCCGGGTCGTCAGGTTCCTCCTGGTTGTCTGCTTCGGTGACCTTGATGGTCTCTTCAGGATCTTCGATATCATCCGGTTCTGCAGGCTGCTCGCCATGCTTCTTCCGGTGCTTTTCTTTCTTTCGCTCTTCCGCCGCCGCTTCCGCCAGGGAGGCTTCCTGATCCTCTTCCTCGTCGTACAGTTCGATCTCCTGGGTGGAGTTCACGAACAGGACATTGTGGATGCTGTCGTAGCCCTTGAAAAAGTCCGCCTTCTCGTGACGGATCTGCTGGCCGACGAACCCGATGATGGTCAGGTCGGCATCCTTGGACCGCTCCTGGATGATCGATCGCCGCTTGGCTCCCGGCTTCCGGATGATCAGTTCCACATTCTTGGCGGAGATCGGCAACCGGCCGGAGCGGATCAGGGAAAGCATCTTTTCCTTCTGCTCGTTGATCTCGTCCTCGGGGAAGATGGCGAACAGCTTCATCTGGCCGTTCTTCCAGTTCGGGTGCCCCAGGATGATGTACCCCAGCAGGATCATCAGCCCGGCGTTTTCGAAATCGGTGGGGGTCACCCAGATGTGGATCTCCTGGCAGTAGCCGAAGCCGCGCTCCGAACTCCCCAGGATGCAGACGTCGAAATCGGCTGAGGCGACCAGCTGGTAGTTCGCCACGATGGCGTCCAGCTGATCCGGGGCGTCCTTGTCGAAGTCGAACAGGATGAGGTTGTTTTCCTTGCCGGAGATCCCCGGCAACTGGGCCACCAGGCTGACCGCCTGGGTATAGGACGGGTTGATCAGCGTATCCATGTAGATATTGCTGCCGGAGACGTCGGCCAGCCGCACCAGCCGGGTGTGGACCTGCCGGGACTCCTCCAGGGTGGACCGGGACAGGTAGCCCTTGATGAAGTGGATGTACGTCCCGAAACCGAACCTGTGGGAGATCCAGCGCATCAGGTTCAGGGCATCCAGACGGTTGAACGACGACGTGGACATGCAGACCACCGCCGGACGCCAACCCTCCTCTTCAGCCACGGCCAGGCGGGATGATTTCTGCAGGAAGACCTGCATCTGGCGGCTGATCTGGAAGATCGCACCCTTGAACAGCCGGGCCAGGCCACCCCGGTCCGGATTGAACCGGGCGATGGTCAGGTACAGCGCCGCCATAACGACCAGGGAGAGGATGGCGTAAGGAGCGCTCATCTGGAACATCAGCCAGAAACACATGAGGGCGCCCAGCAGGGAGATGTACCAGCGGGATCGGAACGCCGGACGGTAGGACGGGTCGGCGGCGAAATGTTCCAGGAAGGAGATGGTGCACAGGGAGCCGTATGTCACCATGAAGAACATCGATATGATCTGGGCCACGAAGTTCACGTTGCCCATGGCCACGAACACGATGGCGATGGCGAACACCAGCAGAGACGCATTCACCGGTTCATTGGTGTCGCCCTTCCCCTTGGACAGGAACTGATTCATCGGTGTGGACGGCAGGATGCGGTCCTGGGCCAGGGCCTGCAGGGTGCGTGGCGCCACCAGCGCCGATCCCAGGGCGGACGAGATGGTGGCGGCTGCCAGGCCGATCGGGATGATCGGGCCCCACAGGGCGATCTTGGACATGATCATCTGGTCGGCGTCCAGCGCCTCCGGGGTGGCGGAGATCGCCAGCTTGTAGGCCAGGGCGATGTAAACCACCATGCCGGTCAGGGTGGCGGCCAGGGTACCGATCGGGATCGCCTTTTTCGGATTCTTGAGATCTCCCGACAGACCGACGCCGGCGGTCATGCCGGTGAACGCAGGGAAACAGATGGCGAACACCAGGAAGAACGAGTCCGGGTTGTCGATCCGGTTCATCAGGGCGTCGAACCCACCGGCGATTCCACTGTCCGGCCGGCCCAGGAAAAACATGAGCAGGGACAGGAACAGGGTGCCGACGACGACGTACAGCACCTTCATGCCGACGTCGGCTCCTTTCCGGATGATCAGGAGGGCCAGCAGCAATGTGGCCGGCAAGGTGACCAGCCGTTTGTCGATGGCGGCCCAGCCGTACTGGTCGGTGAAGAAATCGAACACCGGGCTGAACGCCTCACCGAAGGCGATGACGTAGAACGCCACGCTGATCGCCTGGGAGAAGAACAGGGCGATGCCGATGGCGCCGCCGATCTCCAGGCCGAAAGAGCGGGAGATGATGAAATACTCGCCGCCGCCTTCCACTTTCTGGTTGGTGGCGATCTCCGCCAGGGACATGGCGGTGGAGATGGTGACCACGTGTCCGATCAGTACGATCGCCACCGCACCGGCGAACCCGACGTTCCCCACCACATAACCGAAGCGCAGGAACATCACTGCGCCCAGGATGGTGGAAATCGCCGTCAGGAAGACCGGAGCGGTTCCGAACCCTGCCTTTTGCTTGATCAGTCGTGCAGTCATGAGGGGGAGTTTATATTAGATTTCCGCCGGAGAGGCGAATTCCGACCTTATAGCAACAAAAATGAGGCAATCGCTGCCCCTCTTTGACCAAATCACTTCCGGAATTTTTCTCTCCCGGAAACTTGCCATCTCCGATATCGGAGCCAATGTTTTCCCTGTCAAAAAAAGAATAAACGGCAGCGCCCCACGTCTGCCGCAAGGAGAAGGAAAGATGAAACGGAATGTCTGCATGATCATGGCGCTGACGGCGGTTTTCCTCCTGGCGTCCGGTTCCGCCCTGGCCCTGGGTCCGGTAGATGTTGAAGGCCGTGTCATGTACTGGCAGGGCGACACCGATGTCGACGGGGAAACAGCCGACATGGATGGTTATGGGGCTGAATTCGACCTGTGGTTCACCAACAAACTGGGCGTGACTGCGGCGTTCTGGCCGGTGGAAGGCAAGGACCTGGCGGCAGGGTTCGACAAGGACTACATGAACCTGGACGTCAAGTGGCGACTGTTCAGCCCTACCGAGCACAACTACCTGGCGGTCGGCGTCGGCTATCAGGATACCGATATCTCCACACCGTTCGGATCGTTCGATACTTCCGGGTTCCGCCTGGTGGTGGAAGGGAACGTCGGCCTGGTGGGGATCCTGCAGGGTTACGGCACACTGGCCTACATGCCCAGCATGGACGAACTGGATACCGAGTTCGATACGGGCACCGCCATGGAGTATGAGTTCGGTGTTCAGGTGAAGTTCGCCCTGGTCGGTATTTACGCCGGATATCGTGTCCATGACGTGGAATGGGACTTCAACGACGGTCCCGGTTCCGTGACCCTCAAGGACGACGGCATCGTCGCCGGCGTCGGATTTGAATTTTAGTTCACTCGTTTTCCTCCTTTTGCAGCCCGGACGGGATACCCTGTCCGGGCCTTTTTCTTTTGCATTTGATACATTCGCATGTATAAAACGAAGACTTTTTCCTAATGGGGAGATTTGAAATGAAACGGATTGCTTGGATTCTGGCTGCTTTCGTAGTGGTCTGCCTGGTGATGCCTTCCGCCGCGCTGGCTCTCGGTCCGGTGGATGTGGATGCCAAGGCGATGTACTGGCTGGGTGAACTCGATATCGACGGCGACAGCGACGACATGGATGGTGTCGGCCTGGACCTGGACCTGTGGTTCACCGACAAGCTGGGCGCCACCCTGATGTACTACCCGACCTCCGGCGGCGGCATGCTGGACGGCCTGGACATGGACTACATGTCCCTGGACCTGAAGTGGAAGGTATATGCTCCGGAAGGCGGCAGCTACGTTGCCGTCGGAGCCGGTTACCAGGACAACGAACTCAGCGACATGTTTGAGTCCTTCGATACCTCCGGCTTCCGGGTGTTCGTGGACGGAGTGGTCGACTTCAATGAGACCATTCAGGGTTACGCCAGTTACGTTTTCCTGCCCAGCCTCGATTCCATCGATGACAGCTTCGTGGATGACGGTGACGGCAGCGAGTACGAACTCGGTGTGCGCTTCAACGTCGCCAAGGTCGATATCTACGCCGGCTATCGCGCTCACAACATGAGCTTCGATGCCCTGTTCGGCGGCCCGGCCATCGACATCGACAACGACGGCTTCGTGGCAGGTGTCGGTTTCCGCTTCTGATTTCATCCGATCGATACGAAATGCCCGGGTGGTATCTGCCGCCCGGGCATTTTTATTGGCCCCGGACCTTTTCCTGCGTATGATCCCGGAAGAGAAGGGGAAGGAGACGAACGATGATCCGTAAGCTGTGGATGATCCCTGTTGTGGCGGGGCTGATTCTCGTGATGCCGTCCGCCGCCATGGCATGGAAGCCGGCGGGGGGAGCGGTGGATCTGGTCTACTGGCTTGGCGAAATGGACTTCTCCGGCGAAACCGACGACATGGAAGGGTTCGGAGTGGAAGCCGATGTCTGGATTACCCCTCGCCTCGGCGCATCCCTCGATTACTACCCGACCAACGGGGGAGGCGTCTTCAACCAGTTGGACACCAACTACGTCGCCCTGGATCTGAAATGGAAACTCCTGAATGCCGAGGAGAAAGGGTTCCTGTCGGCAGGGCTGGGTTGGCAAGCCACCGCCCTGACCGTTCCCGGGGACAGGATCAGCACCAAGGGGTTCCGTCTTGTCCTGGAAGGGGAGGCGACCATCGCCGGACCGGTTCGAGGTTACATGCGGTACGCCCACCTGCCGGACCTGGACGATCTGGCTCCCCAAGTCACAGGCGGTGATGGTGTGGAGTACGCCCTCGGGCTGAAGCTGGATGTCCGGTATTTCGAGATCGTTGCCGGTTACCGGGTCCACGACTTCGGTTTTGATTTCACCGGCATCGGACCGGCCGCCATCGATATCGACAATGCCGGCATGATCGCCGGTATCAGCTGGCAGTTCTAGACGCCAACGGCCTCCAGGTCATGTCGGGCGACCCTGCTGCGCATCTCCCGCATGTCGTCGCCGCGCAGTTCCCGCAGAGCATAAGTAACGAACCTGGCGGCGACCTTCTTCCGCCAATGCAGCGTGAAGTCGGTGTTGTCCATCGGCTTCGCCACCTTCGAGCCCGCTTCCGCCGCCTGGGCGATGACATCGTCGCTGAGACGGTTTCCGATGAGGGCGGCATCCGCCTTCAGCGCCCGTATCGGGGCGGAGGAGACCGCTCCCAACACCACACGGCAGTTCTCCACCGTGCCGTCGTCTGCAAATTTCGCCGATGCGGCCACGCCCAGAACCGGGAAGTCGATGGAGCCTCTGCGCCGTAGCTTCCAATACGTGCTCTTCCAGTCATCCACCTGGTCCAGCTCCACCAGCGTCAGGATTTCACCATGGTCCTTGGTCAGGTAGTGTATGCCGTCATTGGCGTACAGGTCCTCGAGACGGATCATGCGGTCTCCGTCTGCCGCCGTCAGCTTGACCTTGGCCCGAAGGGACACCAGCGCCGGGGCGGTATCGGTGGACGACACGGCAAGGCACTTGGGGCTGCCGGGGGCCACCCAGCAGACCTCGCCGTCTTTTTTCATGCAGAAATCGATCGCCTTGCGCCATTCCAGGGTCTGGTCGTAATAGTTGCACCGGGTGTCCAGGCAGAGGTTCCCGCCAACCGTCGCCATGTTGCGCAGCTGGGGCGAGGCGACCTGGGCCGCAGCCTGCCACAGGCCGGCATGGCGGCTGCGGATCAGATCCGACTGGACGATCTCGGTCAGGGTGATCCCTGCGCCGATGGTGAGGCAGTGGCCAGATCCGATCTCCCGCATCCGCTCCACGTCCCGGAGGGCGACCACTGTAGCCGGGGTCTGTTGCCTCCGCTTCATGTTGGGGAACAGGTCGGTGCCGCCTGCCAGGAGCATGGCGTCGGCCCCTTCCGAGGCCAGGATCCTTGCGGCCTCGGAGATCTGGGTCGGCGCCATGTATCGGAATCGCGGTAATCTCAACATCAGCGATTGACCCCCTTGTTCCGAACCGCTTCCGCCTCGAGACGCGCGGCGGACAGCCGTTTCGGATCGTTGGCGGCCCTGCCGTCGCCACCCTCCCAGGGTGGTGGGATATCCATCGGTTCCGGCCAGTCCACCGCAGGAAAGGTATCGGGACCGAACCGGCCTTCACCGCCGCGGGCCTTTTTGTCGAGGGCGCGGAGAACCTTGTCCGGTGTGATCGGAACCTCGTCGATCCTGACGCCGACCGCATCGTAGACGGCGTTGGCCACCGCCGGCATGACCGGCAGCAGCGGGCCCTGGCCGACCTCCTTGGCTCCGAACGGCGCGTTCGGATCCGGGTTCTCGATCAGGTCTACGAACACTTCCGGCATGTCATGGGACGTCGGCAGCTTGTAGTCCAGGAGGGAGGGCGCCTTGTGCACCAGGGCTCCGGACAGTTTCGCAGGCAGCCTCCGGAACGTGTGCTCTTCCATGACCGCCTCGCCGACGCCCATGTAGACCCCTCCGATCACCTGTCCCCGTACCAGCACCGGGTTCAGGGAACGGCCGATATCATGGGCGATCCAGATCCGCGGCACCGTCACCCATCCGGTTTCCCGGTCCACTTCCACCTCGGTGACGCACGCAGTGAAGGAGTACGCTGGAGATG
>JACXWD010000150.1 GCA_014764515.1 Candidatus Polarisedimenticola svalbardensis
TGAAGTAGGCCTCCGCGCAACGGACAATATCTTCCACCTGGACGTTGTCGATGGCGTCCACCAGCTCGGAAACCGGCAAAAACCTCCCGTAGAGGATTTCATTCCGGGCCGAACGGTACATCTGGTTGACCATGCCCTCGAGGGAGAAAATCAACTGGGATTTGATCTGGGCCCGATTGCTGTCCAGTTCGGAAATCTTGATGCTTTCACTGCCCAGCCGGTAGTACTCCATGCGGATGACGTCCTCCAACCGCTCCAGCTTGTCCGGCGAACAGGATCCCGCACAACTGACCAGGCCGATATCCCGGCCCATATCCGTATAGTTGTAGACGGTGTAGGCCAGCCCTTCCTTTTCACGTACGGCCTGGAAGATGCGGCTGCTCATTCCCCCGCCCAGCATGTTGGTCAGCAGGAATACCGACACCCGGTCGGCGTGATGGAAGGGAATACCCAGGTTGCCGACCTCGAAGTAGGTCTGAATGATGGGGCTGGTCAGCTCCAGACGGAAGGGGTCGGCCTCGTCGAGATCCAGATCGATGACGGCCGCCGCGTGCGAGGCGGTTTCATCGTGGGCGAATCCGGGGCCCGCCGGACCGGTCCAACCGGGCATGGCAAAGGTCTCGGCTACGATTTCATGGAAACCCTCCATGATATTGCCGGCCATGGAAATGATCAGGTTGGCCGGGGCGAACAGGCGCTCGTGCTGGGTGCGCAGCAGATCCGAGCCGAAGGTCCGCACCACCCCGGGCCCTCCCAGAATAGGCCGACCGCGGCCGTTGTTTCCGTATAGCTGTCCGGCGAAACTGTCGTGCAGCCGGTCTTCGGGTGCGTCCAGGGCCTCCTGGATTTCCTCGCAGACCACATCCTGCTCCAGACGGACCAGTTTGGGATCAAGCTCCGGTTCGAGAAGCATCTCCCCCAGCAAGGCCACGGCCTCGGAGAAGTATTCCGGCAGAACCTTGATGGTGAACGCCACCATGTCCTTGGTGGTGAAGGCATCCACCGCCGCACCCATGCTGTCGAAGGTCTCGGCCACCTCGTAGGCGGAACGATTCTTCGTGCCCTTGAAAACGATGTGCTCCAGGAAATGGGACACGCCGCCCAGACCGGAGGGCTCGTCCTGGCTGCCGGTCCGCAGCCAGACTCCGAGGGTCACACCGTGGGCGGTGCGCATGGGAACCGAAAGCAGGACCGCCCCCCCGGGAAGTACTTCCCGGCGGGGCGGCGTCTCGTTCCTGTAGGGATCGAGGTTCATCTCAGTCGGACCTACCGACGACCACGGGGACCGCCACGGCCACCACGTGCGCCACCGCCGCCAGACGACCGATTGTCATCCCGGGGAGAGTCCTCCATGCCTTCGGGACGGGGCAGCAGAGCCTTGCGGCTGAGCCTGACCTTTCCGGAACGGCTGTCGATCTCCACCAGCTTGACCTGAACCTTGTCGCCCACCTGCAGGACGTCTTCCACGTTACCGACCCGGAAGTGCTCCAGTTCGGAAATGTGCAGCAGACCGTCCTTGCCGGGCAGGTACTCCACGAAGGCACCGAAGTCCACGATGGTCTTGACGACGCCGTCGTAGACCTTGTCGATTTCGGGCTCGGCCATCAGGCCCACCACGAACTCCATGGCGGCCGCGCCGCTGGACTGGTCCGTGCTGGAGATGAAGACCATTCCTTCGTCGTCCACCTCGATGGTGGCGCCGGTCTCTTCCTGGATCCTCTTGATGACCTTGCCGCCGGGGCCGATCAACGTGCCGATCTTCTTCACGGGGATCTGCACGGTGTCGATCTTCGGAGCGTACTTGCTCATCTCGGCCCGCGGGGCGGGCATGGCCTCGTCCATCACGTCCAGGATGTGCATCCGGGCGTTCTTCGCGTCGGACAGGGCCTGCACCATGATGTCGCGGCTCAGGCCGGCGATCTTGGTGTCCAGCTGGAAGGCGGTGATGCCGTCCCGGGTGCCGGTGACCTTGAAGTCCATGTCGCCCAGGTGATCCTCGACGCCCAGGATGTCCGTCAGCACGGCCGTCTGGTCGCCTTCCTTGATCAGGCCCATGGCCACACCGGCGACCTTCTTCTCGATCGGGGCGCCCGCGTCCATCATGGCCAGCACACAGGAGCAAACCGTGGCCATCGAACTGGAGCCGTTGCTCTCGAGAATGTCACTCACCAGGCGAATGGTGTAAGGGAAGTCCTCCAGGTCCGGCAGGACGGGACGGATGGCGCGCTCGGCCAGCTTGCCGTGCCCGATCTCGCGACGCCCGGTTCCGCTGTAACGGCCGACTTCACCCACGCTGAACGGGGGGAAGTTGTAGTGCAGGTAGTACTTGCTCCAGTACTGCTCGCCGTTCAGGGGCTCGACGCGCTGCT
>JACXWD010000151.1 GCA_014764515.1 Candidatus Polarisedimenticola svalbardensis
CTCCTTCACTTTCATCTCCGTCGGGCGCCGCGCCACCGACGGAGAACGTACTGGAGTACGAGCCGTATACCGGCCCGTGGGAGTCACGGATCTCCACCCTCAATGAGTACTCTCCGGGTGGAATCCGAACGGCGAACGGTCGCTCAAGTCGTTCCTCTCCGGCGGCTTCTCGATTCGACCGCGGCAGGATGATGATCTCGAACAAATCGGTGATCAGCCGGCCCTGGCCGTCCAGCACGGAAAAATACATGGACGCCACCGAAACCGGCGGGTTGGAGTCCGGCGCGATAGCCAACCGGGTTGCGGCAGCCGTCAAACGTGCCGTCAGAAGGCCGGTCGCCGGCTCGTATTTCTCCGTATCCACGATCAACTCGCCACCCAGCCGGGTAGCGTTGCCCATCGCCGGTTTGTACTTGTTTTTGTAGTGCAGCCTGACCTTGGGTCGCTTGATTTCGAGACGGATCTTGCGCCTCTCGATCGATCGATTGCTCGGATAATAGGAAACGGTGTACACACCTGCGGAGCTTCTCAACATGTCGTCCAGGAGACCTGCCGGGTCCTTCTTGAACAGGGCGACACCGCCGGTGGCGGAGGCAAGGTCGTCGTGCAGTTTCCGGACCTGGTTCCAGGAGGTTTCGAACTCGTCCCGCCTGGCCTGCGCCGGGTTCTCGGGACCATAGTCGTGACGTCTTTCCGGCGCGAACAGCTCGTCGTACATCTTCCGGAACCCGTTCACGGGATAGAATCCGACCCGGTTGCGGGTGGCGATCTGATAAATGCGGTCCAGGCGATGACTGAAGTCCCTGGCCAGCGAGAACCGCATCCGGTTCAACCGGTAGCCATGCTGGCCGACAGCATATTCCACGGCTGCCGCCGCCACGTCTCCGGGGTTGGTGATGATCCCTTCGCTGACGTAGAACAGGATCTTCCTTTCGGGGATCGCCCCCAGACTCAGGACCAGTGATTCCAGGTGGTCCAGACTGGTTTCCGTTTCCCGGGAGGTCTCGAACAGGAAGTTTGTCGCCGATTGCCTGGCACATTTATGGATGTCCGGAGCGTCCCGGCATGATTCCGCATCCTCCCGAAGATCCCGCAAACGGACCTCGAGATCGCGGTATTTATCGGAGATCCCTTCAATTGTCTCCAGATTCTGAAGGACCTCCTCGATTCGGGAAGAGGGCGGAACCACGACCCGTAGCTCGTCATCGTCTACGAGCAGCGCCACCCGGTCACCGGGGCGGAATTCCCGCTCCATCAGATCCTTGATCGCCCTGCCGGATCGCACCCGGTTCTGATAGGAAAGGTTCCTGGTATCGAACAACAGGATGAACCAGCGGGGTGTACGTACCGTCTCGATTGTTTCTACCGGCTCTGCTGTGGGCTCGATCTCGTCGTTTTCTCTCATGGTTTCGACGGACGCTTCCGGTTTATGCCGGACCACCACGAGAACTCCTTCATCGGCGTGCTTCAGGTCTTCGATCTCCTGACGGACGCCGTCCTCGAAGACCTGGATCTCATCGCCTCGAAGATCGGTAACCGGGTTGCCTTTCTTGTCCAGAACAAGGAAATCGATCTGACGCAGGACGACATGGACCTTCTCCCTGAGTTCCGGCACAACCGCAGGTGCGGGCTCCTGTTTTTGGGGAATATCGTCCGCAACAACCAGGGGAAGGAGAACCAGGAAGAACGGAAGACAGCCCAGGGTACGTCGAACCATGTTCATCTCCCACTGTTGCGGCAGGCTACGGATTCAGTATATCTCAGGCCCAAAAAAGGCGCGCCCCACTGCCGGGGCGCGCCTGTGGTGGGTCGATCGTACCGAGCCTAGAAGCTCAGTCTTACGAACACCGTGCCGCTTCTCGGGAACTGACGGGCCAGCGGCGTGTCGAACGACGCTACCGCCTTGTCCTGTCTCGTAAGCGGGGTCTGGTCATTGAGAACGTTGAAGAATGCGCCTCTCAGCTCCAGGTCCATGCCTTTCCCGAGGGAGAAGACCTTGCCGATGGTCAGGTCCAGGGACCAGAACGAAGAGCCCGAGATGATGCCTCGTGCCAAGCCATCTTCCTCGGTGAAGTCCTGGCCATCCACCGGCGTAACCGCACCGTCGAACCACGGGTTGTTGGAGAAGGTTAGGTAGTCGCCGTAAAGGTTCTGGAAGCCACGGCGGTTGTAGTGGTAACCGCTGGCCCAGTTGAAGAAACCGGTGACATAGACATCATTCCACTTCTCGATGGTATACCGGCCGTGGAGCTTGAACTGGTCGTCGATGGAGTACGGCAGGAACCCGTACCAGTCATCTGATCCGTCCGTGCCACCGAGGCCGGCGAAGAAGGTCTGGATGTACAGGTCGCGGTCGTATTGGTCG
>JACXWD010000152.1:0-760 GCA_014764515.1 Candidatus Polarisedimenticola svalbardensis
CATCAGGACACGTTTAACATCCCCGTCGACGCACAAACCCACCAGCTTCCCGTCGTCGTCCACCACGCAGGTCCCACCCAAACGCTTGTCCACGATTTCGGGGAGTGATTCCCTTAGGGTCAGGCGATTCGAGACGATGGGCAATTCATCCCCGGTGTGCATCAGTTCGGAAACCTTTATCAAGAGGCTGCGGCCAAGGACTCCGCTGGGATGGAACATGGCAAAGTCTTCGGCCCGGAACCCGCGCAGGTCCGTCAGGGCCACAACCAAGGCATCCCCCATGGCCATGGCCGCCACGGCACTGGTGGTCGGAGTCAGGTTCAGTGGACAGGCTTCGCGATCGATGGGTGTGTGCAGAACGATGTCACTGGCCAACGCCATTTCCGAATCACGGCCGCCGGTGATGGCCATGGTGGTCATCCCGAATTCCCGGCAGCGCGCCATCAGGTTCACCACTTCGCTGTTGTTGCCGCTGCGCGAGATGGCGATGAGGATATCCGAGCCCCGCACGATACCAAGGTCGCCGTGGGCCGCCTCCACCGGGTGGATAAAATGGCTGGGGGTTCCGGTACTGGTCAAGCTGGCCGCCAGCTTGCGGGCCACGATGCCGGATTTCCCCAGCCCCGTGACCATGACCCGGCCGGAACACTCGAAGAGGCAGCGGACGGCATTGGCGAATTCACCATCAAGGCCGCCGCCGATGGCCCTAAGGGCCTCAGCTTCCTGCAGAAAAGCTGCCCGGCCGAGGGCGATCAGGGCC
>JACXWD010000152.1:770-2360 GCA_014764515.1 Candidatus Polarisedimenticola svalbardensis
AGTGCCTCGTCCTTCAACTCTTCGCTGCCCGGGTTCCTGCGCGGGGCGTCCATCATTGCCACGTCTCCTTTTCAACATCGCTGGAAATCTCCGCCTGGGTCGGCTGGGATTCCTTCTTCTGCAGCCGCACCAGAGCCTGCCCGAAAATACCGGCGCTTTTCATGATGAGGTCCAGGACCTCACGCACGGCGCCCAGACCGCCCTCCCGGGTAGTCACGTAACAGCTGGCATCACGCAGTTCCTGCGGGGCCGCCGGTACGGAGACCGCGCAACCCACCTCGTACATGGCCGGCAGATCGATCAGATCATCACCCATGTAGAGGGTTTCGGCGGCCCGGCATCCGGTCTCGTCCAGGATTTCCTTCAGGGCCTCCACCTTGTCGAAGCGTCCCAGCTTGATGGCGTCGAACCTCAGCTCACGACAGCGGCGCTCCACGATATTGCTGTTGCGTCCGGTGAGCACGGCCCGCTTGATCCCCACCAGGCGAGCCAGCACGAGACCGAGCCCGTCGTGGCTGTGGAATTCCTTGAGGGCTTCACCGGAAGGACCGTAGACCAGATTGCCGGGAGTCAGAACACCGTCGGCATCCAGGACCACCAGGCGCACCCGCGACATGAGGTCGGCCAACTCTTCACCCAGGAGGATCACGGCCTCCTGCCGGTAGTCGTCATCGCTGCGGGGCGGCCACGGATTTTCTTCGCCGTTGAAGTCGTTCAATCGTTTGCCTCCAGATACAGGTTCCGGAACTTGACCAGCTCGGCCACCAGAGGCTCGAAGGCCTCCAGGGGCAGCTGGCTGCCGGCATCACTTTTGGCCCGCGAAGGCTCGGGGTGGACTTCCAGGAAAACCAGGTCGCAACCGGCCGCCATGCCGCAGCGCGCCAACAGGGGAATGAGCTCGGGATTGCCGCCGGTGGTGGAGCCGGTGCTGCCGGGTGACTGGACCGAGTGGGTCGCGTCGAAAACGACAGGATGCCCAAGGTCGCGCATGATCTTGATGGAGCGGAAATCCACAGTCAGATCACGGTAGCCGAAAAACGAACCCCGCTCCGTGAACAGGATCCGTTCGCAGCCCACATGCCGCAGCTTGTTCGCGGCGTGCGCCATGTCCGCAGCCGCCAGGAACTGGCCTTTTTTGACGTTGATGACCTTGCCCGTGCGGCCGGCGGCCTCCAGCAATGAAGTCTGGCGGCAAAGGAAGGCGGGGATCTGCAGGATTTCGGCCACCTCGGCCACGGCGTCGGCTTCTTCCGGGTGATGGAAATCGGTCAGAACCGGAACCCCATTCGCTTCCCCGATGCGCTCCAGAAGGCGCAGTCCCTCGTCGATGCCGGGACCCCGATAGGATTCGGAGCTGGTCCGGTTGTCTTTGCGGTAGCTGGCCTTGAAGCAGTACCCCACTCCCAGGCGATCGCAGACCGATGCCAGGGCACCCGCGGTCTCCATCATCTCGTCGGGATCCTCGAGGACACAGGGACCGGCGATGACATACAGGGGCTGACCCTGTCCAACCTGGTGATCTCCAACAAAGATGGGTGCGGCGACGGCCATGAAAATATCCTTCCCGGCAAGGGGGTCACCTCCCGCTCG
>JACXWD010000022.1 GCA_014764515.1 Candidatus Polarisedimenticola svalbardensis
ACATGCAACGGCATCGACGAGAACTGCAACGGACCTGCCGACGACACTCCCGATATTGATGGGGATACCTTCACCGTCTGCGCAGGCGACTGCGATGACACCGATCCACTAATTAACCCGGGCGCTACCGAGATCACATGCAACGGCATCGATGAAAACTGCAATGGTGCTGCCGATGACACCCCGGATGTGGACGGCGACACCTACAGCGTCTGCGACGACTGTGATGACGGCGACCCGGCCATCAACCCCGGCGTAAGCGAGATCACCTGCAACGGCATCGATGAAAACTGCAATGGTGCCGCTGATGATGAACCTGACGGCGACAGCGACACGTACTCCCTGTGCGTCGATTGTGACGACGGTGACCCGGCCATCAACCCCGGTGCCACCGAGATTACGTGTAACGGAATCGATGAAAACTGCTCTGGACCGGCGGATGACACACCCGATGTCGACGGCGACACCTACAGTGTTTGCGACGATTGTGACGACGGCGACCCTGCCATCAACCCAGGTGCCACGGAGATCACCTGCAACTCCATTGATGAGAATTGCAATGGCGCGGCGGACGACACACCCGATGTCGACGGCGACACCTACAATGTTTGCGACGATTGTGACGACGGCGACCCTGCCATCAACCCAGGTGCCACGGAGATCACCTGCAACTCCATTGATGAGAATTGCAATGGCGCGGCGGACGACACACCCGATGTCGACGGCGACACCTACTCGGCATGCGTCGACTGCAACGACACCGATCCGCTGATCAACCCCGGTGCCACCGAGATCACATGCAATGCGGTGGATGAGAACTGCAACGGTACTCTGGACGACGATCCGGATGCCGACGGCGACGGCGTCTCGGTCTGCTCCAACGACTGTGACGACAACGTCGGCGATTCCTGGGCCACCCCTGGTGAAACGGTCAACCTCCAGTTCGGCGCCGTCACCGGCACCATGGTCTGGGAGCAGCCGCTGAGCCTCGGCGGAACAGCGGTCGTCTACGACGTCATCCGGTCAATCGACCGCGCCGATTTCGTCAGCAGTACGACCTGCATCGAATCCGATGACGGCACCGACACTCAGGCCGAGGACCTGGAGGATCCGCTGTCCCAGGTGTTCTACTACCTGGTCCGCGCCCAGAACAACTGTCCGGTGGGCGAGGGCTCGTTGGGTACGGCCAGCGACAACACCCCACGGACCGCGGCCGCCTGCCCCTGATCCGATCCGTTCCTGCCGTCGCCTATTTGGCGGCGGCAGGGGCGATTTCCATTTCCTCCACCAGGTGCCCTGCTTCGTCAACCTCGGTCATGACCCACAGCATGTAACGGCTGTCCACAACGATGGACCGGGTCGTTCGCGGGTCGAACAGGTAGTCCGCCGCCATCGACTCGAACGTGCCGTCGAACAGCAAGCCGCACAGTTCACCCCGGGCGTTGAGGACCGCCGATCCGGAATTGCCTCCGGTGGTATCCAGCTCAGCCAGGAAGTTCACCGGAACATCGCCCAGGTCTTCGTCGGTGTAGCGTGTCTGTCCGCCTGCCCGCAACGTCTTCACCGCTTCCAACTGGGCCGGGGGCACGTTGAACTCCCCTTCACCTGTATGTTTCACCATCAGACCGGCCAGGGTCGTCTGGGGTGTGTAGTACACACCATCCGCAGCAGGAGTCCCGTGGACCAGGCCGTAACTCACCCGCAGCGAGCCGTTGGCGTCGGGGTAGACCTTGCCGCCGCCCATCTCCAGCAACGCCTCCATGTACAGCGGCCGCAACTTGGCCAGGGCGCCGGCTCGCGTCTTGCGGTTTTCCTCAATCTCGTCCATCAGCGGGAACAAGGCGACCGCCAGCGAGACCGCCGGATCACCGATCGCCTCGATCTCGGCAGTGGCCATCTCCATCAGGGCGAGACGGCGGTCGAGATCGGCCAGTTTCGTTTTTTTGTAGTAACCGTCCAGGAACTTCTCCACCAGTCCGGCTGCCTTGTCCCGATCCATACCGGCCTTGAAGCCTACGACATGGTCCAGTGCAACAATCCGCTGTCCCGGTTCTAGCCCCGCCGCTTCCAGAATCGCCCTCTGGAACAGGGCCCGGTCCACACGAACATCCAGGCTGCGCTGGCTGCGCATTTCACCCTGTTTCATCCGTTCCCAGTCCCGTTCCTGGTAACCCCTCTCACGTTCCATATCCGGTTTCCCGCGCTCCTGAGACAGCCGGTAGGACGTATCGGCGGAGTTCAGCAGGCTCGAGCCTCGGAACAGGCCGTTGAGGGCTCCATCCCGTTCACGGGTTTCACGGGCCGCTTCCAGGATCCTCCCGATCCGGGGAAGCACTTCACCGTATTCTTCCCGGCGGACCGGGTCGGCTTCGATCCAGCGGATCATGTTCTGTTCCTGAACCCTGCGAGCCGCAAGGGTTCCGCCCTTCTTCATACCGTTCAGGATGCCCCGGTTGTACGTCAGGCCGTTTTCCAGGCCACCGATGCGGCGACCGACCTTGATCGACAGTTCTTCGCTTTCCTCTCCCAGCGCATACAGGATGGCAGCCTGCTCTTCCGAGGAACGGATCCGCCTCGGGATGGAGTATTCCACCGAATCCCGCACCTGATCGTATGTACCGTGGCGGCTGGTGCGTCCCGGGTAGCCGACTACCATGACCAGTTCACCGGGGTTCCCGCCTTCCGCCGAAACCTTCAGCCAGTGTTCCGGACGGTATGGAACGTTCTCCTCGTTGTAATCCGCCGCCTTGCCGTCGGGACCGACATAGGCTCTGTAGAACGAGAAATCACCGGTGTGTCGGGGCCAGCGGAAGTTGTCGGTCTCGCCACCGTACTCCCCGATCCCGGCCGCCGGAGCATAGACCAGCCGGACATCCTTGATCTCAAGGTACCGCATCTGGAAGTACTTCATTCCCTCAAAGAAGGAAGAGACCCGGCAGCGGTAGCCATCGGTTTCGCATTCGGCGGTCAGTTCCTTGTTGCGCTGATCGATCCGGTCCCGGTACTCCCGGTCCGGCACATCCCCGTCCAGGCCTTCCAATACCCGGTCGGTCACGTCAACAATCGAATCGGCGACCCAGACCCTGGAGCCGGGGCCGTTGGACAGCTCTTCTTTCCGGCTTCGCGCAAGAAAGCCGTCTTTGGTCAGGTTGCTCTCAGGTGTCGAGTTGTACTGCAGGGACCGGCTGACACAATGGTAGTTGGTGGCGATCAGGCCCTCTGGCGAAACGAACGATGCGGTGCAGCCTCCCAGCGACACCACCGCTCCCATGGGCTGGCCGGTGAGATCGGCGAACGCCATCGGATCCCCTTCGAACCCGAGGCCTTTCAGGTCCTCGGCCAGTTCGGGGATCTGCATCGGCATC
This sequence comes from Candidatus Polarisedimenticola svalbardensis, assembly GCA_014764515.1. GTDB lineage: Bacteria > Acidobacteriota > Polarisedimenticolia > Polarisedimenticolales > Polarisedimenticolaceae > Polarisedimenticola > Polarisedimenticola svalbardensis. The sequence goes on from JACXWD010000022.1 coordinate 3,366, forward strand.
CACATCCCTTCGGCGCCCAGCGCCGAACCCAGGGGCGCAACCAGACAGATCAGTACAACAACCGCCCACCGTCTTGCATTTGTCATGTCTTACCTCACGCTTACGAACGGATCATGGTCAGGAGCATTTTGAATTTTTCCGGCGCCTTGAGCCCGTGGGGCTCATCCGCCGGCATGATGATCATTTCACCTGCAGAGACGCGGTACGTTTCGCCGGAGATGGTGATATCCACCGAGCCGTCCAGCACCTGCACGGTGGCATCGAACGGCGCCGTATGTTCACTGAGGCCCTCGCCTTTATCAAAGGCGAACACGGTCATGGTGCCGGTATCCTTCTTTGCCAGGGTCCGGCTGACCACTGCGCCGTCCTGGTAATCCACCAGGCCTGCAAGCCCATGCACTGCACTCTTGGCAACTTCTTTCATCGTTAATCCCTTCTTCAAATAGCTCTACCCGCAGAACCTGCATTCTACAACGGTCCCGGCCTTGCCGCCCCAGTACCTGGATCGCCTCGGTCCACTTTGCAAATAACTGATACGGATGGACTTAAATTCGCGGGAACGGTTTATGCTGTTCATCCGTACCTGATCCCGGAGGAAGACAGGAACCGATGGGCGACCCTGACCAGAGCCTGGCCGGGCAAGCGAGTTCAGGGGACCGCGAGGCGCTGACAGCCCTGTACCGGCAGCACAAGGGCCCGCTCCTCGGTTTCCTGATCCGCACCCTGGGCGAAAAGCCCCTGGCGGAGGATGTCTTCCAGGAGGTCTGGATGAAAGTGATCACCGGGATCGGGCGGTTCGACAATACCCGGGGAACGTTTCGAGCCTGGCTATTCCGGGTCGGCGCCAATGCCGCCGTGGACCGCATCCGGTGGGAAGGCCTGCGCCGCGGCCCGGAACTGGACCGGCCGATTGACGACGGTGAAGGTGGCGCCACCCGGGTGATCGATCTGGTCCCTTCACGGGAACCGGGTCCGGACCGGGAGGGTGACTCGACTTTCCTTGGACAGGCGATGGACCGGGCCCTCCAGAAACTGCCTCCGTTCCAGCGGGCCGCCATCCTGTTACGTAACCAGCAAGGCATGAGTATGGAAGAGATCGCCGAAACCCTGGGAGTTCCCCAGGGAACGGTCAAGAGCATGCTGCACCGCGGGGCCAGGACCCTTCGACGCAGCCTTGCGTCATGGAAGAGATCATGAACAACGAGACGGACAACCAACTGGAAGCGAACCACCGCCAGGAACTCAGGCGCAACGCCGTGTTGGAACCGCCGGAATGGCTGGACCGGAAAATCCTCCGGCGTATCCGTCGCGGACCGCTCCTCAAGCCGTTCCTGGCAGGCGGTATCGCCGTGGCCGGCCTGATCGCCATGGTGACCTGGCTGGCGGTTCTGTACGCCGAATCCGGGTCCTCCCTGCAACCGATTCCGGCGGCGGTGCTGACCGCCCTGATCTACCTGGCTCTGTGCAGCGTGGCCACGCTGCCCCTGATGATGTTCCCCGTCCGGTTCGGCCCTGGTCTGCAGGCGGCGAAGGAGACGACATGACACAGGCACCGAACCCAAAGCGCCGTATCGACGGCGGCTCTATCCTCCTGGCAGCCGCCATCGGCCTTCTTTTCATCTGGGTCCTGTCATCAGGCGCATGCTGGAGCCTCGGCACCGGATCCTGGTCGCTGCACAACGGCATCCTGGGCACCCTCGGGTTCATGAGCCTGCTCCAACTCGCCCTGGCGATCTACGTCGGTTTCGACGCCCACCGCCGCGGCATGCACGGTTTTCTATGGGGCGCCCTGGTGCTGTTCACAAGCATCGTCGGGCTGGTGGTCTACCTGATCGTCTGTTCCGGCGTACTGAACCAGTCCCAGGCCCCGCCCCAACCGGCCGGAGCTCCCGGGAAGGTGTGCGGCAGCTGCCGCTCCCCGGTGGAACCGGACTTCAAAATGTGCCCCTATTGCGGGGAAGAACTGGACCGTTCCTGCGCCGGATGCGGCAAGAAACAGCAATCGGGCTGGCAGGTCTGTCCGTACTGCGGGAAACCTCCGGAATAGTTTCGGGGACAGCAACCGAAACCCGGGTTTCGGGGACACCTTTGGCAGTGCTACTTCCGGGTCACCGTCAGGATCAGTTCGTCCTTGTGCGCGGCGTAAAATTCCGGGTTGTTGACCAGCAAATTACGGTGCTTCTCAGCTGGCCTGGAGTGAGAATTATCGGGGTCCCCCCAATCGACTCCACATCTCCCCTTGGGTGTCGGCAGGTCCAGTTGCACTGTTTCTCCGGGCTTGAGGTTAACTATCCTCTTCCCACCATCCCCGATACCACCTCTGGCCGGAGCCCCGGCTCTGACGGCACCCACCCGGCGCCCGCTTGCCAACCGGACATCGATCGTTCCATCATGGCGCACTCGCCCTTGAAGTTGTCCGTACACCTCTAGTGTCGCCTCTGCACCGGTCTCCTCACCAGAGGAGTCACCAGGAACCTCAAAACGAAGCGGCGCGAACCGGAATTCGATTTCCTCACCATGCTTACCTACGGCTTGGTGTCTCTGGGTTTGCGACGAACCGTCCGGCAGGTGGTGGACATACCACAGGTCGAAATTCATTAGCTCCTGAACCAGGGCCGGGTCCTCCTTGACCTTGGCCTCCACCTGAATCAAGACACTTTCCCAGCCGTAGGCGGCCTCATCCGGGTCGACAGCCAGGAAATCCAGGATGTGGTGTTCCCCTTCTTTCATCCGGATGGTTCGAACACCTCCAGCGACCTCTCGCCGGTCAAGCATCGAAGTGCCCCGGAGATGAGTCCAGGTCAGCTCGAGATGCACAGTACCGATTTCGGAAGGGAGAGAGGTGCCCGTTACCCACCAGAAATCCAGAGGTGCACCGGAAGTTCGCGAGAAATCGCGTTCAATGATTTCCTCCAATCGCGCACGGTTGGGTGCATGGCCGCTGGATCTGTTATGTAGATCCCATTTATCGCCCGCGCGCTCCGAGACGGAACTAAACGCGAATTCATTCGCTCCATCCATCGCAGTGAAGGAACCGTCTGCCATTGAGTACGAATTGCCGTAAGTTCCCTTGTAAATCTGTGTGCCGATCACCTGAAGAGTCACCACAACCGGCTGAATGATCTTGGGAGAGTCTTCCTCTACTTCAGCAACTGAGGGATGACCACTCAAGAACAGGACTGATAGCAGCATGCTAATGATTAAGTAGGTGTCAATCTTTTTCATGGCTTCACCTCACTCCAATCCTTTCCAGGCTCGAACGCAATGATCCGATCGGGAATTGGCGGTCCCTCGACGGCAGGGCCGCTCCCATTCCCGCCTACAGACCCCAGCCAGAACCCGGCTATCGCCACCGCTAGCAGGCTGGCGGCCACTGCCAGTTGCACTCGAAGACGTCCTCTACCGAACAACCTCAACAAACCAGGTCTGTTTCCGATCATTGGCTCCATCCGTCGATAGAACTCCGCTCCCGGGACCTCCATATTTCTCTGGAGTTCAGCCCTCAGCCGAGCGATATCGAACAGGGCATCGCGAGCTTCAGGCGCATCCATCGCCTCGGCCAATCTCTCCCGATCCACGGATTCACCATCGAAAAAGGCCGACAGAACTTCATGCATTTCATCATTCATGGGGATTTCCCTCCGTAACCATTCTTGGGTAGGATCTTCGAGCCACCGGCTTCAACTCTTCGCGCAACGCCTTGCGGGCGCGGTGAATCCGTGACCGCACCGCGTCGGGAGTCACATCGAGCAGATCGGATATCTCTGCATACCCCAATCCACCCATTTCCCGGAGCAGAAATGATTCACGGTCCGATTCAGGCAATCGGGCCAGCGCCTGGTCCAGATCCAGGGCCAGGGCCAGGTTATGCCCTGATCCGGCAAGTTCGTTCGCAGGCATCGGCTCCGGCTGCAATCGCCTGGCATGATCCCGGCGCTGGTTTCTGAAGACATTCAGCGCGATGCTGAATACCCAGGCCTGCTCCCGGCCGGCCGGCTGATAGCGTTCCAGGGATTGGACGACCCTTGTGAAAACGTCCTGGCACAGCTCCTCCGCAAGGACCCTGTCCCCTGTAAGTCGGCGCAAATAGCGAAAAACAGGAAGATGCCAGCGCTCGAAAAGGTCTTTGGCTTTCAATGGCTTTGCTCCTCACCTAGACTAACCCCGGATCCGTGCCAGACTCTCAAAAATCATCCTCCAGCCCGGTTGACGCTTCCCCTGGGTACGACTACGATTCGGTTCTCTCAACCGAACCAGCCGGGGGCAGCATGCGCAACTTCTTCCCGATCCTGGGCAAAAGCCCCTTCGGGCCGATCCAGGCCCACATGAACAAGGCTTACGAGACGGCGATGGTGTTGCCGTCGTTCTTCGATGCGTTCCTTGGAAAGAATGTAGAGAAGACATCGGAGATACGGAAGGCCATTCTCCTGATGGAGCACGAGGCCGATCTTCTTAAAAACGACATCCGGGACAACCTGCCGAAATCGATGTTCCTGCCGGTTGACCGGCGGGATCTGCTGTCCCTGCTGCATCATCAGGATGCCATCGCCGACCTGGCCGAAGACATCGTCATCGTCGCCACTCTGCAAGACAACCTGACCCTTCCCGACGATCTCCACGCGCCGTTCCTTGAAGTGGTGGATCTGTCCCTCAAGACCTGCAAGAAAGCGAAGAAGACGGTGGGGGAAATGCAGAACCTCCTTGCTTCTTCGTTCGGCGGCGATGAAGCCACGACGGTTCTCGGGATGATCGACAGTATCGGCAAGGCCGAATACCAGGTGGACAAGCTCGTCTATGCGCTGGCCAAGGATCTCTATCGGCGGGAGGAGGAGATCGGGGTCACCTCGCTGCTGTTGTGGCAGAAGATGCTGCAGCTGGTCGGCCGCCTGGCCAATAGCGCCGAATCCATCGGCGATCACCTCCGACTGATGCTGTACAGCTAGAGCTTCCAGTCATGCTATTGACCTTCCTGATCATCGGTCTGGCCTTCGGCCTCTACATGGCATGGAATATCGGCGCCAACGATGTCGCCAACGCCATGGGGACCTCCGTAGGCTCCAAGGCACTGACCATCCGGCAGGCGCTCCTGATCGCCGCCGTGTTCGAGTTCGCCGGCGCCTACCTTGTCGGCGGCCACGTCACCCAGACCGTCAAGAAGGGGATCGTGGACGTCGAGCTGTTCACCGACACTCCGATGGTCTTCGTCGTCGTCATGCTGGGAGCGTTGCTTTCGGCCGGACTGTGGCTGCAGTTCGCCACCTGGAAAGGGCTGCCGGTATCCACATCCCACTCCATCGTCGGCGGTGTGGCAGGCGCCGGTGTGGCCGCAGCCGGGATCAACGGTGTGATCTGGAGCAAGCTCGGATTCATCGCCGTGTCGTGGGTACTCTCCCCGTTGATCGGCGCCGCTATCGCTTTCATCATGTTCCGATTCATCTCCGCCACGATCATGAGCAGCAAGAGTCCGGACAAGCGGATTCAGAAGATCGCACCTTTCCTGGCCGGTCTGGTTATTTTCATCCTGACCCTGTCCATGATTTACAAAGGACTCAAGAAGGCCCGGTTCGAGTTTCTCACCGAGTTGTCCATGACCAAAGCGACGGTGGCCGCCGCCCTGCTCGGATTCATGTTCGGCCTGGTTGTTTTCTTCATCATGAAGGCTACCGCCGGCAACACCGAGCGGAAGCGGAAGAAACGGTTCTCCTATGTCGAGGGGCAATTCGGCTGGCTCCAGGTTATGACCGCCTGCTACGTGGCGTTCGCCCACGGGGCGAACGACGTGGCCAACGCCATCGGCCCCCTGGCCGGTATCTGGGCCGTGTTCTCCAGCGGTGAAATCGCCAGCGAGGTCGGTGTGCCGGCCTGGATTCTCGCTTTCGGCGGCATCGGGATCGTTGTCGGGTTGGCGACCTGGGGTTACCGGGTGATGGGCACCATAGGAGAGCGCATCACCGAGTTGACGCCGTCCAGGGGGTTCAGCGCCGAGTTTGCCGCCGCTTCCACCGTGTTGCTCTGTACGAAGCTGGGGCTGCCGATATCCACGACCCACACACTGGTCGGAGCGGTCATCGGCGTCGGCCTGGCCCGCGGTCTGGCAGCCCTGGATCTGCGGGTCATGCGCGGCATCGTTTCCGCCTGGGTGATCACGCTTCCTGTTTCCTTCGGACTTTCCGCGGTGATCTACTGGATCCTGCACTACCTGTTCCTGTGATGACCGCAACCCGTTGCCGCCTGGTGATGCTTCTGGCCGTCGCCATCCTCACCGCTGTCGCCTGTTCGTCCGCCGGGCCGCCTGTCGGCGAGACCTTCCAGGTGGTCCAGGTCCGGGACGGTGACACTATCGTCGTCAGTATGGCCGGCAGGAAAGAGAACGTCCGGCTCCTGGGCGTGGACACGCCGGAGATGAACTACAAAAAGGGAGAGCCGGATGAAGGCGCCCTTGCCGCCACGCTGTTCACCCGCGAACAAGTGCAAGGGGGATCGGTCGCCCTGACTGCAGATGCCCTGAACCAGGATCGGGACCACTACGGACGACTGTTGCGGTATGTCCACCTCGAGGGTGGAGACCTTCTGAACGTGGAACTGATCCGTAACGGTTACGGCTTTGCCTTCCTCCAGTTCCCGTTGACGAAAAGGGAACAGCTCGTCGAGGCGGAGATCGAGGCCCGGAACAGAGGGCTGGGGCTTTGGGCTCCGAACCGGATCCAGTCGATCCCTTACGACCAGGCCGATCGGTTCGAAGGCCGGGTGGTGGCCGCCCACGGCGTAATCGTGGCAGCAAAGACCGTTGACGGCGGATCCGGTGGCCGCCTCTGTTTCCTCAACTTCCACACCGATTACAAAAAATACCTGAGCGTGGTGATTCACGAGGCCGACTTCAGTCGTTTCGGCGGCGACCCGGAACAGCGGTATCAGGGAGAAGCGGTGACGGTCACCGGGCAAGTCCGGGACCATCGGGGGAGGCTCCAGATCCGTGCCGTCGATCCGGGCCAGATCACCACCGGAAACTGAGTCCGGGTCAGACGACCCGGGCGTCCACCTTCGCCGGGCCCTTCATGCCGACCCACACCAGCAGCAGGATCGCCACAACCGCCAGTCCCAGACAGAGTCCCCACCAGATCCCGGCCACCCCCATCCCCATGGGGAACGCCAGCCAGTACGCCAGCGGCAGGGCCAGTGCGTAGTACCCGACCAGGTTGAACAGTGCGGCCGGCCGGGTCTGACCCATCCCCCGCAATATGCCGCTGCCCACCACCTGCACACCATCGAACAGCTGGAACGCGGCGGCCACCGGAAGGAGTGTGGCGGCCAGTGCGATCACCGAGACCTCACCGGTATAGATTTGCGGCAAGGTGTGGCGGGCCGCGATGAACAGAACGGCAAAGGAGACCATCACACCACCCCCCATGGCGAATGCGACCCAGGCGGCACGCTGGGCTCCACGACTGTCCCGCTCCCCTATCAGGTTCCCGACCCGGGTCACCGCCGCGAACGAAATCCCCAGAGGGACCATGAAAGAGACCGAGGCGATGTTGATGACGATGGTATGTGCCGCCAGTTCAACCTTGCCGATCCACCCGGCAAGGAGCGCCGCCGCGACGAACGCCCACATCTCAAGACTGATCTGGAACGCCACCGGGATGCCGAAACCGACAACTTCCTTCAGGCGCGGCCATCCCCAGGCCCGCCGACTCCAACCGGACCATGCTCCGGCGTGGAGCCGCCCCAGACGGATCCATGCCGCAAGCCCTGCCAGCATGAAACCCTGGGTGATGCAGGTGGCGATGCCGGCGCCGATCAGGCCAAGCTCGGGAAAACCGAACTTGCCGTAAATCAGCACCCAGTTCGCCAGGATGTTCACTGCGTTGCCGAGGAACACCACCCACATGGTTGGATAGACAATGCCCCTTCCCTGCAGATACTGGCGCAGTACGGTGAACAACAGGAAAAACGGGATCAGCGGCAACTGCACCAGGACGTAATCATGGGCCATCAACGAGAGTCCGGTGTCCTGGCCGGTCCAGATCAGGATCGGTTCGGTGAAGAACCACAGAGCACCTATGGGAACGCTGATCAACACTGCCAGGACCAGACCACTCTGGGCCGTCAGACCGACCCGTTCACCGTCCCCTGCCCCGTGGGCCTGGGTGATCAGAGGATCGATGCCGAGGACCACCCCCATGCCGAACATCATGGTTCCCATGACCATCAGGCGGCCCAGAGAGGCCGCTCCCAGTTCCTCGTAGCCGACCCCGCCTACCATGACCACATCAACAACCCAGAGCATCATGTTGCCCAGTTGGGTGATCACCACAGGCAACGCCAGGCGTGTCAGTGCCGAGGATTCCTGCTGGATGGTATTCACGCCGGCTCCGGATGCGGGGTGCGGCCTCTTTTTCGAGACCGAACGGGCCAATGATATTATCAGGCGCCGGTACCGGGTACGGGCTTTAGCCGGAAACAGGAGAGAAAAATGACAGTACGCGAACTGATGCAGCAGTCCGTATATACGGTGCGGCCCGACGACATGATCGACCGGGTTTTTTTCCTCCTGCATTATGAGAAGATCCGGCACCTCCCGGTTATCGAAGACAAGAAGGTGGTTGGAATCGTCAGCGACCGGGATCTGTACAAGGCCCTGGGACCGAAAAGCCTGAGCCAGGGAGTGCAGCAGGAGGACGGCGAGACTTCCCTGTACGTCATCCCCCGGAAGGTTCGCAGCATCATGCGTCGCGGGGTGATTACCATCGGCCCGGATGAAAACGCCTCCAAGGCCGCCACCATGATGGCAAAAAAGAAAATTGGTGCGTTGCCGGTAACCCAGGATGAAAAACTGGTCGGCATCGTCACAGCAACCGATATCCTTCTGGCATTCGCCAAGGAACACAAGGGGTCTTGACGCAACAATGAATCACGCCATAAGAATCCACGATACCGGAGGCCCGGATGTCCTGCAGTGGGATGAAACCGATCCAGGAACGCCGGGCCCGGGCCAGGTCCTGCTGCGCCATACCGCCATCGGCCTGAACTTCATCGACACCTACCATCGCTCCGGCCTTTATCCCCTGCCCGAGTTGCCTGCCGTTCTCGGGCGGGAAGGTGTCGGGAGGGTTGAGGAACTGGGTGAAGGGGTCACCGGACTCAAGCCGGGAGACCGGGTGGCGTACCCGCTCCACCCCGGGTCATACAGCGAGGCCAAGCTGATCCCGGCGGATCTTCTGGTGCCGGTCCCTGACGGCGTCACGGACAAGCAGGCGGCGGCCATGCTGCTGAAAGGTCTGACCGCTCATTACCTGCTGCGGCGGATTTACCCGGTCGGCCCGGACGACACCATCCTGATCCATGCCGCAGCCGGTGGAGTCGGCCTCATCGCCTGCCAGTGGGCCAGCCACCTGGGCGCTACGGTCATCGGTACCGTAGGCAGCGACGTCAAGGCCGATCTGGCACGGGCCAACGGTTGCCGGCACCCGGTGGTGTACGGCCGGGAGAGTTTCGTGGACAAGGTTCGGGAGCTGACCGGCGGCGCGGGGCTGCCGGTTGTGTACGACTCGGTCGGCAAGGACACCTTCGACGATTCCCTGGACTGCCTGGCTCCCCTGGGAACCATGGTCAGCTTCGGCCAGTCTTCCGGATCGGTTCCGCCGTTCGACCCGGGGATCCTGGCGAAGAAAGGTTCCCTGTTCCTGACCCGGCCGACCCTGGTGCATTACATCGCCCGGCGGGATGAGCTGCTATCGGCCTCCGAAGAACTTTTCGGCCTGGTCGGTTCCGGGGCGATCCGGATCACCATCGGCCAGACCTATCCACTGAAAGACGCCGCCCAGGCCCACCGCGATCTGGAAGCGCGCAAAACCTCCGGGTCCACAGTACTCATCCCATAGCCAGTAAATGGGGACATTGCACATTATCTTTTAATAGTTGCAGCATTAAGATCTCGGAAGACAACTATTAAAAGATAATGTGCAATGTCCCCATTTTTAGGAGACCGCAATGGCGATCCGCCAACTGAACGAGGAACAGGTCCGCACCATGACTCCGGAGCAGAAGGACCAGTGGTGGCTGGACAACGTCTGGAAAGGGAACATGCCTCAGCTGACCCTGCGGTCGGCCCTCACCGGGATGCTCCTGGGCAGCGTGCTCAGCCTGACCAACCTGTACATCGGCATTCAGACAGGCTGGACACTGGGAGTGGGGATCACCTCGGTGATCATGGCGTTCGCCGCGTTCAAGGTCCTGGGCCGGCTCGGCGTCGGCTCGGAGATCTCGATCCTGGAAAACAACGCCATGCAGAGCATCGCCACGTCAGCAGGCTACATGACCGCTCCCCTGGTGACTTCCCTGGCGGCGTACATGATCATTACCGGCAAGTTGATCCCTATCGGCATCACCATCGTCTGGATGATCAGCCTGTCGATCCTGGGTGTCCTGTTCGCCTTCCCCCTCAAGCGCAGGTTCATCAACGATGAACAGTACCCGTTCCCCGAAGGGCGGGCCTGCGGCGTCGTTCTGGATGCTCTCCACGGGGATGACGCCCGGGAAGGGATCTTCAAGGCCAAGCTCCTGGCGTCCGCCGGCGGTCTGTCGGCGCTCATCGAACTGATGCGCAGCGAGAAGGTCATGGAACTTGTCCATATGCGCTGGTTGACCCTGCCCGGTCACTGGAGTGATCTGCTGTACAAGTTCTCAACGCCGTCGATCCGGGGGATCAAGCTTTCCGACCTGACCATCAACCTGGACTCCTCCATCGTCATGGTCGCCACCGGCGGGTTGATGGGGATCCGGGCCGGCATGTCCCTCCTGCTGGGGGCGGTGATCAACTATTGCTTCCTGGCGCCCTGGGCGATGGAGCAGGGCATCATCGAGGGCACAGGTTTCCGGGCCATCCTGACCTGGGGGATGTGGGGCGGCGTCTCCATGATGACCACCGCGGCCATCTTCGGATTCTTTTCCAAGCCACAGGTTTTCGTCCAGGCGTTCAAGGGTCTTGTCGGGCGGCGAGAACGCACCGTCGATCCGGTCCGGCATATCGAACTCCCCGGCCGGATCTCCGCCATCGGAATCCCGCTGGTCGGCGCGTTCGTCGTCTGGATGGCCTGGAAGTTCTTCGGCATCGACATCTGGCTCGGCATGATCGCCATCCCGCTGGTGTTCATCTTCGCCACCATCGGGGCGACCTCCGCCGGCCTGACATCCATCACGCCGACCAGCGCCCTGGGTTACCTGACCCAGACCACGTTCAGCGTGCTTTCCCCGGGAAAAATCACCACCAACGTCATGACCGCAGCGATCACCGGCGAGGTTGCCAGCAACACCTCCAACCTGTTGATGGACATCAAACCCGGGTACATGCTGGGCGGCAAGCCGCGGCACCAGGCCCTGGGCCATGTGCTAGGCATATTCGCCGGCGCCTTCGTGGCCATCCCGGTGTTCTACGCCATGATCCATTACGATGCAGCCAACCTGATGTCCGATGACCTCCCGATGCCGGGAGCGCAGGCCTGGCGGGCGGTGGCCGAAGTGCTCACCAAAGGCCTGTCGTTCCTGCATCCGACCGCCCGCTATGCCGTGTTCATCGGCGGCGCCATCGGGATTCTGTTCGAGATCCTGAAGAAGGTCACGAAAAACCGTTTCCCCCTCTCTGCCGTCGGCGTCGGCCTCGCCTTCGTCATCAACTTCCACACCAGCCTGAGCATGGGGCTGGGGGCGATCCTGTTCTGGGTTCTGGGAAAGGCCTACCGCAACAAGGAAGGAAGCCTGGCCCGGAAACTCTGGGTTGAGAACCAGGAAACACTCTGCGCCGGCGCTATCGCCGGCGGCGCCATCATCGGCATTGCCATCATCCTGGTGGAAGCCTCGTCAGGTTAGGAAGAGGCAGAAAATGGGACTGTCCCCGTTCAGGGGACTGTCCCTGTTTTTCTTCTGTTTCTAGATTTTGGCCGCCAGTTTCCTGAACCACTTCCGCAGGAACGGGTGGGCCCCCGGGAGTTCCCGGGACAGGGCGATCAGATCGTCGCCTAAATCAACGATGATTTCCGGTCGCACCATGGCGCCACGCACTTCGGCGGTCCGGCGCACCAGTTCGCCCATGGCGGTTCCGCTCTTGCCGTTACGGAAGTCCTGCTTGTACGGGTTGTTCCGACCACGGGCAACGATCCGCCAGTCCGCTTTCATCCGTTCCAGCATGAGCGACCGGGCCCGGTCCACATCCCGCCGGGAGGCCGAGGGATCAGAGGCAAGACGCAGCATCAGGGTCACGAGGTCATCGTTGCCCAGATCGACCGCCAGGTTCGGGAACCGGATGTCCAGCCCGTCGTGAACCACAACGCCGTCGGCCGCCTGGAACGAGAGTCTCAGTTCTCCGGAAAGAATGTCCAGGGGATCGAGACCGTCCAGACGGAACCGCACCTCCCGGACCTCACCGGCTGCAACCTGTCCCAGGTCCCGATTCGCACTTCCGGCATCTCCGGAAAATTCGACGATCCCAAGGGATCCGGTCACCGGCTTGCGGGACCGGTTGGCAATCTGCACATCCACAACCGTCACGCCGCGGAGGGCATCCCGGCTGTCGATCCGCCAGCCACCTTCAAACTGCAGCGGCCTTGCAACCAGCAGATCGGTGGATTTGCTCTCACCGGCCAGGGTCAACTCGAGACGGCCGCGGGTCCGAACCGGTACATCATCGGCAATACGAATAGTCAGCGGAGGAAGATCGTTCACGCGACCCCGCCCCTGGAACCGGACGGTCCGCTCCCGGGGCCGGTCCAGAACCCTGCCCCTCAGGTTCAGGGTCCGTTCTCCCGAACCACCGCCAAGGTTGGCCAGGGTGAAGAACGCATCCAGGCTCTCACCAGGCTCAAAGACGCCGTCACGGTCGCCATCCTCAAGTTGCAGATCGACGATGACCGGCCGAACCGAACTCATCCAGTCATCGAACGACGCCTCATAGAACCGGTTAAAAGCACGGCCCCAGGTCCGCTGGAAGGACGCATCCGCAGCCGACCGCACCGCCTGGTCGAATCCGTCGGCAAACCCTTCACGGAAACTGATTTCGTATTGCAGCCAGGCACCGTACTCCCACCCGTCGTCGAATCCGTGGGCGAACGCCGGTTCCTGGAAGCGGTCATAGAATCTTCCCAACCAGGCGGAGAATGACACCAGGAACCGCTGGCGGAACCGGATGCGATCCGCTTCATCCATCCGCCGAAAGATCGCAGAGTTCCGGGAGGACCGTTTGAAAAGACGGAACGCCCGGGCCGGATCGGCCCAGTCACCATCGTGGAACTGCTCAAACCGGTCGATTTGGCGCAGCCGATCCGGGTTCACGTCCCAGCCGTCGAACCCTTTCCGGAACCGTTGGCGCCGCTCCCTGTCAGCAAATGCGGCCAGCGACAACACCGGCACGTCCAGGGACAGTTCATCCAGTTCCGGCCGCTGGGCAAACAGACCTTCGGCCTGGAAACGTGGGGTTATCGGTCTTGGATCGAACATCGGGTCACGGTTCAGATCGCGGAACTGAGCTTCAACCTGCTCCGCTGCTGCTGTTGCAGCCATCTCTTCCGCCCGGGTTCGGCCCAGGTCCAGACCGGTCCGACGAGCTTCCCGGTCACGTACCCCGGTTTCGAACCCCTGGATGCGATCCCAGTCTCCCAGGGAACGGTCCTTAAGGGCACGGTTCATGCCCCGGAACCAGCCGACCCTGTAGTACTCCACCCAGCCTGTTGTTCCGGCCAGTTCCTCCGCCATGCGCCGGGCTGCCCGGTCGGCCTGCAAGGCCACAGGGTCGAGCCCTTTTTGACTGGGGCCGGCAGGAGCAGGCAGTTCCCGTTTCACGATGACCAGGGTTTCGGGAACCTGTCTCTCCACAGGCTTCCGCACCTGGGGCCTGTCCAGCCGCTCCTGATGCGGCCGGGTCCGGGCAGCGCTCCCTTCGTCGGCCACCGAGACCGGCAGTCCCAGGAGCAAGAGAGCGAATAGGCTGGCAACGATCCTTTTCCTGTTCATGGCGAACCTCCGTGCTGCTGGAATTGCAACCGGGGTGCCACGGCAAAAGAGCCGTTATTTCAAGGAATGTCGACAGTGCGTGTCCTCCAGAGAGGACGCCGGAGGCGAAAAGGGCGAAAAGGGGCCTGACCCCTTTTCGCTACTAAATCTGGATTATGCCCGGCTCCTGAGCCGCAAGTCCGGCGGCGGTGTACCCCGGGAAGACCGTTTCGAGGGAGCCTGGAGCAACACCCATGTGGTCCCGCATGATCTCCCAGAAGATCGAGCGGTAGTCGGTTCGTGGCGAAACATACCTGCCGTTGATGGCGAACATGGTGCCGGCCGGCCAGGTGGAGCCGTCCAGGTTGTAGAGGCCGCCGTTCACATTGCCGCCTTCAACAAACATGCAGGATCCATTGGCATGGTCGGTGCCGAAACTGCCGTTCTCCTTACTGGTCCGGCCGAATTCGGACATGGTGGCCACCACCGTGTTGTTCCAGACTGACTGGTAGTTCCGGGGGTCGGTGGCGGCGCCGGAAAGGGCGACGCGAACCGACTTCAGGCCGTACCCCAGCCAGTTCAACAGATTCGGCTGAGTGCCGTTCTGGCTCCCCTGGTTGGTATGGGTGTCGAAACTGCCCAGTTCGAGGCCGGTGATCCGGGTCCCGTTGTTGGCGGAGCCTGCATCCTCCAGGAGCGCCAGGGTCGCCACCTTCAGGGAACGGAAGAAGCCGTACGAATTCGTGGCGAACTTCTTGCCGTTGGGGCCCGAAGGGTCGTCCGGGTTGGTCAGGTCACTGACGGGGAAGAGCGACCACCCGGTGTTCGGGTCTTTTGGGTCCCAGTTGAGCTGATCCCAGGAGCGGTACTCGTCCAGGGTATCCACCATCTTCAGGCCGGCATCCTGCAGCAGCGGCCGGTACGGCTCCAGCCCTGAGAGGTCCTGGTACAGACCGCGCCAGGCGTCGGCGTACTTGGACCGTTTCGGATCGGAATGCAGGTAATCGAATGTATCCGGATTCGCCACGTTGACGTAACTGGTGTCCCCTCGCAGGATCGTCGGTTGAACCCCCTGGACGCTCATGACCGGCAGGTCCACACCCTGGTCCAGGGCGGTTTGCTGGATAGTGCGGTACAGCCAGCCCTCGAACAACTGCTTCTGTGCAGGGTCGCCATTCTCCCAGACCCGCTGCCCGTCGAAATGGGAGTGGGAAGAGTTTTCGTAGCCGACCCGGTGCAGGATCGCCAGGTCCCCGGCGTTGAACGGGGCCATGAGATCGGACAGGACCGGATGGAGCGAGGCGAACCCGTTGCCCAGGTCCACCGCATCTCCGGGAGCGATATATAGCGTCGGCCGGTTGGTCGTGTTGTAGTCGGCGTCGCCGTGGGGGATGACGGCATTGAGACCGTCGTTGCCGCCCCGCAGGAAGATGAACATGAACTTCGCGTCCCCCGCCGCCGCCATGGCATGCCGCAAAAACGGTGTCGGGAACAACGACTGCAGCCCGAACCCGGCCAGGGTCAGGCCGGCGCCGCGCAGGAAGGTTCTTCGGGAATGGTCCGCGTGTAAAAGTCTTTTCATGGCATGCCCCCTATTGCTCGGTGTACTGGGCGAAGCCCATCATGAACCCGACGGTTTCCCGGATCCGTGCATTGGTGTAGTTGGAAACGACACCGTTGTCGTCGGTGTTCAGGTAGTCGATTGCCCGTTGCCGTTCCACCGGCGTCAGAGCGCCGCCGTACAGGGCGTCGGCGAAAAAGTCGACGATCCCGTCGGCATTGCCCTGGGCGGTGGAGACGCCGTTGTCCGTGAGCAGGGTGATCAGGTCGGTTCCGAAGGTGGAACCTGTCCTGCTGGTCATATCCAGTGCGAAATTCTGCCTCTCCAGCAGGTTGTTGGTGTCGAGCCAGTCCCCTCCCATCTCCGGCCATCCGGTGGGAACCGGGTTCTGATGGTAAAGGTGCTGCATCCGGACCAGGTAGTTGCGGACGGTGGAATACCCGTTGGTCTTGCCCCGGGTCGCCCTGAAAGCGGATGCGACATGCTCGAACGGATCCTTGACCTTCCCGGCGATGAAATCCGGATCCCGGGCTTCGGCCAGGTTCAGCACCGCCCGGAGCACCTCACGAAGGTCCCCCCTGCCGGCCGGATTGCCGGTGTTGTTCCACTCCGCCACCACCGCATCGACCATGGCCTGGGTCGGCGTTTCGGTGACGAACCGTTGCAACAGCTTGGTGGAGATGAAGGTCGCCGTGGACGGATGGTCCGCCAGGGCGTCCAGGGCGAGGTAGACATCGTTCATTCCGGCGATGGTGGGTACCGGGTTGAGGGGATCGGTGTAATCGCAGGTGTCCGGGATCACCGCTTCGTATGCCGTCCCCTGGAACAGCACCTTCTCCTCGCAGTCATGATTGGCCAGGGTGAAATGCCGCACCCATTCGCCAACCCACTCGTCCGGTGTATCCAGGCTGCTCCTGGGAGCGCAGACCCCGTTCGGGACGGTGACCTGGGTGCGGTGATGTTTGCATACGCTCCAGCCGGTGAAGATCCTCGCCAGTTGATCGATCTCGTGGTGGGTGTAGCCGCCGTTGACACCCTGGGTGTGAAGTTCCAGTACCTCCCGGGCGTAGTTTTCGTTCGGCTTCCCGGCTTTGCTCAGGTGGGTGTCCAGGTAGACGATCATCGGAGGACTGAGAGCCGACGCCTCCAGGATGTCCCGGAAACTTCCGTTGAAGGCAAAGTTCCGGAACTCTTCCATTTCCTGGTACAGCAGGGTAACCGTTTCCAGGTTGCGGCGGGCGCCGTCGGCGTAGACGTTGAATATCGGCCGCAGCTTGGAGTAATCGTTGTTGAAATGGTTGAGCCAGAACAGGGTCGCAGCCCGTTCCAGCTGGTGACGGCTATAGACCGCGTTGACCAGGCTGATGCCCTGCAGCTCGCTGAGGTTGTCCGGCGGCTCGATCGGGCTCAGGGCGCTGGTCAGCAGGGTGTTGTCCGACTCGTCAATGGAGGCCGGGTCCAGTTGCTCGTCTACGAACCCCTGGAGCCCGAGCACAGCCACCCGGTCACGAACGTATTCGTTCCACCCGAAGCCGATCCGGTTGAGCAGGTGGTTCTCTACGACTGCATCACAACCGCCCAGGGTCGGGGAGCCTGAGGGTCCCTCGCCGGCCGTGTCCGACTCTCCGGTTACCAGGTAGGCCCAGGCCTCGCCTGATGGAGGAACCGCCGGGGTGCCGAAGTTTGCCGATCCGATCTCGTTGCCGTGGCAGGCCGGCGGGCGGCCGCCGTTCAAATCGGAAATGCGCCCACGGTAAACGTTGTAATCGTCCGACGCCGGGTCGGCGTCCCAGACAAGGTTGTTCACATCCGTGAACCCGAGATTGGCTACCTCACCGGGAACCTGGGCCTGGACCGTGAGAACGGTGGCGAACAGGATAACGGCGACCAGGGTTATCGGGAACGTGAAGGTCCGATGGCTGCGCAAGATTCTCCCCCTTCCGGCTTCTGGAGATGCCGTTTCGCTGGAGGAAGGTGAGGCTCAGCAGGTTGGAGTTGTCGCGGCCCCCCCTCACAACCGATCCACTCTGATACTGCTCTGAGTACGGTCAAACAAAAAAACTGTCAAGGTGCGCCAATAATGATGCGGTTCTGCAGCACCCCCGGCAGGCCACCGATCTCTTCAATCCGGTGGTCCGCATCGAGAAGTTCCGACCGATCACCGTAACCATAGGCGGCGCCCACCGTGACGAGGTTATTGGACCGGCCGGCCTCCACATCACCGAGGCGGTCCCCTACCATCACTCCGGACACCGCCCCCAGTTCGGAAAGGACCAGGGCGACGTTCTCGATCTTGGTCGGACGGTGTGCCAGGCAGGCGGTGGACCCGAACCAATCCCGATCCAGAACATGTTCCAGGTTTCCTTCCATGTAACCGGCCATACAGTTGGAAGCCAGCCCGATGGAATACCCGGCCTCTTTCAACCAGGCCATCGCCTCGGGCACGCCGGGAAACATCCTGCCTTCCCCCGCCGCGAGCCGCGCCTCCTCCCGGGCCTGCACCCGTTCCAGGATCTCCCTGCAGTTGTCGGCGGTGCGACTCTCTTCGGGCAGAAGGCCGGCGAAGTATTCCGGGGCAGGCAGGCCGACCAGGGACCGGACCTGCTCCCGGGTCGGAATGGACGGCTCAAGATTCCTGGCCCGGTAATAATCCCGGAGACCGTCACAGGCGGCGGCCACCGCCAGTCCGGTGTTGTCCACCAGCGTGCCGTCCATGTCGAAAATGATGATTTTTTCCACGTTTTCCAACCTCCGCGCAAGATTGTCGCATCCCTACGATACAGGACCCGTTGGCTCCTGTTTATCCGGTGCGAAATCGGTGCTACTGATACATACTGATTGGTCAAATCAGGGACCGGGAGATTAATCGACATGACCATCGGCACACTGCTTGTGTACTTCAGTGCGATCTTCGGATTGACCTCGTTCATCGCCGCAATTCGCTGGGCCCGGGGCAACGGGGAATCGGCGTGGACATTCAAGATGTCCTACCACGCCATGACCCTGGCGCTGGCCGCAGCCAGCGTCGTGTTGATGGTGGCGATCCTGCGCCACGACTTCCGTTTCGACTACGTCATCGGATACTCCTCGACGGAGATGCCGCTCATCTATCTTATCTCGGCGTTCTGGGGAGGGCAGCAGGGCACGTTTCTACTGTGGGCTCTCATGGGCGCCCTGATCGGCTACCCGCTGTTCCGCAAGAGCTCGTGGGAGCCGGCCACGGTAATGGCGTTCTACACTCCGACGATCCTGTTCATGGTCGGCCTGATGCTGGATTCCGGAGCCAACCCGTTCACACTGGCGGCACGGATACCGGCAGACGGCAACGGACTGAACCCGCTGCTCCAGGATCCCTGGATGGCGACCCACCCGCCGATGGTGTTCCTCGGTTATGCCGCCATGACCGTTCCTGCCGTGCTGGCCATGGCCGCACTGATCCGGAGCGAGGAGACCCGTTGGCTGGATGTTGGCTTGCGATGGTCCCTGATCGGGTTCGTGTCCCTGGGAATCGGAATCATCCTGGGCGGTTTCTGGGCCTACAAGGTCCTGGGCTGGGGCGGCTTCTGGGGCTGGGACCCGGTGGAGAACGCCTCCCTCGTGCCCTGGATCGTCGTCACCGCCCTGATCCACGGCATCCTGGTGCAAAAGTTCACCGGCTCACTGCGTCGCACCAACCTGGCGCTGGCATTGGGCGGCTATCTGACGGTGCTGTACGCCACCTTCCTGACCCGCAGTGGCGTCCTGGCCGACTTCTCGGTGCACTCGTTCCCCAAGGGATCGCTGATGCGATGGCTAGTGGTGATCATGCTGATCGCGCTGTTGACCGCGGTCTGGGGCATGCTCCGCCGCAAGGGACCCGAAGGCAAGGTCATCCAGTGGAACGCAGGCTGGCCCTTTATCCTGTCCTCCACCGTAGTGCTGTTCACCATCTCCACCGCCATCGTTCTGATCGGCACATCCTGGCCGATCCTGACCTCCTACAACGAGAACCCGACCGTTCCCGGTATTCCGTTCTACAACGCCACAGCCCTGCCGCTCTACGTCCTGCTGCTGCTGTTGCTGGGGATCGGGCCGTTCAGCTCCTGGCAGTCCAAATGGAACGAGTTGAACAAACGGGTATTCCTCTCCGCCGGTTTGGCCCTGATCGCCACCGTGGCTGCCGGGTTCCTGGGCGGGCACGGTATCAAGTTCCTGTTGCTGTTTTTCGCCGCATCTTTCGCCCTGATCGGAAACCTGATCCGGTTCGTGGATGTGGCCCGCATACGGTTCATGAATACCGGTGCCTCCATCGCCCATATCGGGTTTGCTCTGATGCTGGTTGGGATCGTGGCGTCCTCGGCCTGGGACCGGGAGATGGAGCTCAAACTCCCCCTGGGCCATCCGGTAGACGCCATGGACCGGGTGTTCACCTACCGCGGCCATGTGGACGGCTCAGAGCCCAAGGACCAGTGGCGGGTTGCCGTCATGAAGCCGGGCGCCGACGAAACAACCGCCCTGACCACCATGTACCGCTTCCGCAGCGGCGGCGATTACCAGATCATGCGTAATCCGGCGATTCTCCGCACCCTGGGCCATGACCTGTACCTGGCGCCTCTCGCCCTCGAGACCGGTAAATCCGAAAAGCCGATGATCCTGCAGAAGGACGAGCCGGTGCAGTTCGACCACGGCACTCTGACGTTCCTGCGGTTCGACACGGACAACAATGAAGGCGAGCCCGGCCACATGAAGGTTGACGCCATCGTTCTCCTGACCCATGGCGAGGAGCAGACCGAACTGACCCTGACCATGAAGTACATCAACGGCAAAATGGAAGCGACCGCGATCAAGCTGCCGATCCATGGCGGGGAGAACTCCATCGCCATGAGCCGCATGATGGTCGATCAGGGGACTATCGAGATCCTGACCGAATCCGGATCCGGCCTTGAAACTCTCGTGGTTTCGGTATCCCACAAGCCGTTGATGAACCTGCTGTGGACCGGGACCATCCTGCTGCTTCTGGGGTGCACGGTAGCGGCGATCCGCCGCTACATCGACAAACGTGCGGAGGTGGTGGTCCAAACGGTTGTCACCTGATCCCAACGTGGAATCAAGAATGGTGATGGACGAACTGCACTCGTCCTCTTTCCATAAGGTTTATGATTTCTGACGACAAGGAAAGAGAATTAGAAGGCGTTGACCAGTTCATGATGCCGGTTGTTCCCCACAGCCGGCGTTTCCATCTTCATCGAGTACAGCGTTCTGTCCATGGCGGAAAGCTTGCGCCGCCACGGAAACAGTCTGCGGCTCAACATCTGTTTCCAGTCCAGGATACGGTCTGTGAGCCCGACCTCCATTCCGGGTGATCGCCCTTGAGGACACCGTTCCGACTTGTCCTTGCCGAAGTTCCGCCAGGCGATAAACACGTAAAGCCGCAACATGATCGCATTGATCCGCCGTCCTTGGGCGATGGTTTCCCGCTTGTGATTTGCGTTGGAGTGACGGATCAGTTTATGCAGCAGATCCACCGGAAACATCGCCCTGTCACGCACCGCGGCGGACTTGCTTCTCGGATCATGTTTCAGGCGTCGCGGCGGGTTCGGATGAACGTTCATCTGTAACCTGCCCGAGTCGACATACCGCTGTGCGGCGGTGCGGTAGTCCGGCTTGCCGTCGGTGATCAGGCACAGTTGTTCTCCAGGCCGTACTTTCTTCATGAGCTGGCGGAGGACCCGTTCGGTCGATCGACGATAGCTTCCGGATGGCAACGGCCCATGTCGTCGGATGAACGATTTCAGGCGGTTAGCCCTTGCCTTCGACATTTTTCCGCCGAGCTTGTGGGGTACTGCATCCAAACCGTAGATGAACCAGGACCTGCTTCCCACTGCGGTGGCGACTCCGACCGGCATCTCCTGACAGAACTGGAAGAATTCAGCGTGGTCCAGAACGACTCCTTCGTCGAGAAATTCCAAATGCTCCAGGGTAAGGGAATGCAGCAGGAGCGCATGCCTCCCGATCCGGTTGGCCTGGTGCACCACGGTGGTGTGGGAGCAGCCGAGGCTGCGGGCGATCTGCCGCGTGGCACCGCAGGCCACCAGCGCTGCTGCGATCTGCTTCAGTAGTTTCGGCTTTTTCAGGTAGTAGGTGCCGGAAAAGGTCTGCTGTGAGAATCCGCCTTTGCAGATCTTGCAGCGGAAACGCTGGATGCGCCTGCAGTCACTCTTGCGGGAGTAGTACCCGTTTTTCACGTATCGGAAGCTGTCCCATCGATGCGACAGACAGTCCTTCCACGGGCAGAACGACGGTTTGAATCGTCTTGCCGGAATCCCTTCAACCGGTGTGCGTGGCCAATCCATGGGTCTGCATGGAGCGAGAACGGTGCCAGGATACGATCAGGGAAAAAGGTGACCAGCACAGAGATGAAACGCCGGCACCTTTAGGAATAGTACCGGTACCCGGGTTACGGTGTCCGCCGGTGGACAGTGCCATGCGCGGAGGATGGCCGCAAAGGCAGGGTCTGGAGCCGGATATGGCGCATCATCCCCAATCTTCATTCCACGTTGCGGATTACCACCGGCGGGGAGCGTTCTTCACCACCCGGACCGTGTCTCGGGCGATGAGCAGTTCCTCGTTGGTGGGAATGACCATGACCCGGGGTTTGGAATCCTTGGCCGATATTTCGGTTTCCGCCCCTGGCTTGGCGCCATGGTTCTTCTTCTTGTCCAGTTTCAGACCGATGCACTTCAGCCCTTCGCAGATCCGCTCGCGGATGACCGGCGAGTTCTCACCGATGCCACCGGTGAACAACACGGCGTTGGTTCCGCCGAGGTCTGCGAAATAGGCGCCGATGTAGCGGCGGACCCGACCGCAGAAGATATCGATGGCGAGCCTTGCACGGCGATCCTGATTTTCGGCTTCTTCCTCCAGCAATTCCCTCATGTCCGAGGTCAGGCCGGAGAGTCCAAGCAGGCCGGACTGCTTGTTCAGGATGGTATCGATCTGATTGAGCCGCATCCCTTCCTTGTGGGACAAAAACTCCAGGATCGACGGGTCGAGATCGCCGGAACGGGTACCCATGAGCAGCCCTTCCAGCGGCGTGAACCCCATGGAAGTGATCTGGGAATCGCCCCGCTTGATCCCGCACATGGAGCAGCCGTTGCCCAGATGCACGGTGATGACGTTCACCCTCTCCCGCTCGATTTTGCGGATCTTGCGGTAGCGGTAGGCGACATAGCGGTGGGAGGTGCCGTGGAAGCCGTACCGCCTGATCTTGTAGCGGCGGTAAAAGTGATACGGGATACCGTAGAGATACGAAGTTTCCGGCATGGTGGAATGGAATGACGTATCGAATACCGCCACCTGGGGAACACCGTTCCCCAGCAGTTCGGTGACTGCACGGATCCCCTTGAGGTTGGCCGGGTTGTGCAGCGGAGCCAGTTCGATGTTGTCCTCGATCCCTTCCAGCACCTCGTCATTGATCCGGCAGGAGATCTTGAACTGCTCACCGCCGTGAACTACCCGATGGCCCACCGCATGGATATCGGACAACGAGGTGATGTGATCGATCTTGGATTCCGGCGAGATGATCCAGCGCAGGATTTCGTCGATAGCCGCCCGGTGATCCCGGATCGGCTTGGCCATCTTCGTCTTGGTCTTGGTCTTGCCCTTGGTCTCGGCCACGAAGGTGATCAGGCTCTCGCTGCCGATCCGCTCCAGCACACCTTTCGCCAACCGGCGGTCTGCGTTTTTCTTGATCAGCTCGAGGTCGGTCTCTATGATCTGGAACTTGACGGTGGAAGAACCGCTGTTCAGCACCAGCACGTTCATGGCATCTCTCCCTGCGCCGCAGCCGGCGCTATGGGGTCAAGGTAGTCCTTCAAACCGAGGTTCACAAGACGACTCCTGCACTTTCCGATCCAGTACTATTCATGGCCTCCAGACCATGTTCACCCAGAACCTGTTGTCGCCGTCCAGGGGACCGTCAAGAACCCTCCCGGCGCCGGCCCGCACCTTGAGTCCAGGGAGCCGCAACACCGGATTCGGTTGTGTGCCGAACCCGAACTCCAGGCCGGCGATGGCCAGCCGTCCACCTCCGCCGCCTGCGGCGTCCGTGAGCCGGTGATCCCGGTAGAACACCGGCCCCAGAGACAGTTCGCGGCCCTCGTAATCGTCTCCGATGCGGTGCCCTGCAGGCAGGGCGGGCTCCACCATGCGCGCTCCGTTCAGCGTTCCGGGCAGGATGGAGCTTTCCATACCGCCCAACTGCAGACGATCCAGAACCAACATGGCCTCGTCGGTAATGGCACGACGGTAAGCGGCCTGCACCCGCTGGAAGCGGCCCTTGCCGATTGCGAACCGGACCCGGCCCTGATAGCGGGTCCAGGAGTCTCCCCCGGTTTCGCCGATCCGGGCTCCAAGATCTGCGGCGGTGGTCATGGTCCATGAACCGAGCCTGCGGTTTCCGCGCCAGCCCGAGGCCAGTGCACCAACCTTGCGCGAAAGATCACTACCGAACGCCGGCGTTACCGACTCCAACAATACAGCGGCAGCCAGATCGAGGCGGCTCCGGTTCCATTGCCTGCTCCAGCCGGCCTCTATCTCCGCTCCTTTGCGGCGCAGGTCGAGATCGGCGCCGATGGCAGAGTTCGGCTCCCGGTAAGATGAGGGTCGGCTCTCCGCCCAGTAAAGATGGATTCCCAGGGCGATGGGCCAGCCGCGCCAGGTCCCGGCGGCGGCGACTCCTTCCGGACCGGCGTCACTGCCGGTGCCGCCCAGAACCAGCCAGTCTCCCCGGCCGAGCAGATCACCACCCCGGAGTCCCAGGTGAAACTGACCGGCGTGACTGCCGTGGTCCCAGCCCAGGATCGGGCGCAGTTCCTGCCGCCCGGCGCCATAGGCGACCCCCGGTTTCGGAGGGTTCTCCTGGATCCGGGCCACCGTCCCCTGATGCGCTTGGGGCACTGCCGGAGCCAGGTCGGCCAGGTCCGGGTCTGCAGCCGCCGGAGCGGGTCCTCCTGGCTGGAGGGTCCGGATCTCATAACCGTCCGGCGTGAGCGCAAGAAAGAACAACCGGCTGCCGTCGCTGACCGGGGCCGGGGCCAGTGAGGCGCCCAGCGTCCGGGTGAGCCGCCGGGGCGGCACACCGGGCCGGGTGTCCAGCCTGAAGATATCCACGAACCCTTTCCTGCCTGCCGAGATGTACAGTGAACCGCCGTCATGGGACCAGCATGGATAGGCCGGTGAACCTGCAAGGCCGGTGGGCACCACGATTTCCTCACCGTCGGCCACTGAAATCAGCACCAGCTCCCAGCCGTCGCCACTGTGGCGGACCACGGCTACCTGCTCGCCGTCAGGCGAGATCCTCGGCTGGTCGTAGATCAGGTCCAGGGAAGGACCTTCACTGCCGGGGAGTCGTGAAACGGCGCCGGTTGCCAGCTCGACCCGTACCAGTTCCGAACTGCCCATCCGGTTCCGGACCGCCACCGCCCAGGTTCCATCAGGGGCCGGATCAGGATCCCGGACATCGGCTTCCCGGGTAACCCGCACCAGCCGTCCAGACTCGGGAAACCAGCGGTGGATGTCAGGATGGAGGAACCCGGATCGGTCCCGGTCCATCCGAACAAACAGGATGGAACCACCGTCGGGCATCCAGCGCGGACCATAAGGTTCTCCTGCGACGGCAGCAGGCAGCGTGTAGACCGGCTTGCGACCCAGCGGCTTGCGCCGAACCGGCGCCACATCCTCGGGATCAGCCGCCAGAATGTGGTCCAGGTTGTCCTGGAACTCTTTTTCGGCTTCGACATTTTCACCGCAGTCGAATACCACCAGCCTGGACGGCTGCTTCCTGGCCCGCAGAACCACAGCCACGCTGTTGCCGTCCGGCGCCGGAGCCGGAGCGCCGGTGGTCCAGGAGGTCGCCTGCCAGAGGTCGCCTGCCGCCAGGAACGGCTCCAGCCGTTGTTCCGCCTCGAGGGCCTTGTAGGTCAACTCCGCCGCAAAGCGCCCGTACAGTTTCGCCGGCGGGTCGCCGAACACCCCGGTGAACGCTTGTTCGAAACTGCGGGTCTCCTTCGCCGACATCCTCAGCCATAGCTTCCGCAGGCTGTCCTCCCCGGCCCTGTCCGTCAGCCACTCCAGGTACGCCGACCCGACCAGGTAGGCGAAACCACCACCCAGCCAGAGATCGCCTCCGGACGCCAGCTGGCCGTAGGTCGGCAACCGCCCGGACCGGGCCCACTCTCTCAGGATCGCCGCCCGCATGTTGCCGTACGGCCTTCCGGCGCCGGTGAGTTTCCCTTCCACCAGCGTGGCGTAACCCTCGGTGACCCATCGCGGTGCGCCGGTGGCCAGCGGCCCGAACGGCAGCACCATGGACACCCACTGCCTCAGCCGGTTCCTCGATGGGCGCATCAGGTGCAGGATGTGAACCTCCTCATGCAGCATGAGCATCTCGGCCCAGTCTTCGAAATTGCGCAGGATCGAGCGGGCTCCCGGCGGGTTGGTCCAGAGGATCATGCGAGGGCCATCCAGCACCGGCCACGCCATGCCGTTGGCCGACGCCATCGGGTCCTGGACCAGAACGTCTACAACCCGGGCATCGGGCCAGCCGACCTCTTCCGCGACGATTTCCCGTATCGATTCCAGGCGACCGGCCGCTCTCAGCGCCCATCCCTCATACCCAACCGGGTAATGCACCCTGAAGTGTTCCGTGGCGGTAGTCCGCCACTCCCCGCTCACCGACTGGGCCGGGGCTGCGGTGACGAGAAACAGAACGGCCCATGCCAGGATCGCCGCTTTTAAGAGCTTCACAGATTCCTCCGGTAGACGCGTGTGACCAGCATCCCTTCCAGAAACTCCCGGGATTGTACACAGCGGTACCCCAACCGTGAGAACGCTGCCTGAAAATCGGGCAAGGTATGGAGCCGCACCCCGCAGCTGATACGGAAAAAAAGGTATAGCAGCCGGATGTGCAGGGAGCGAACCATCGATCCGCGGCCTTGGCCGGACTGAAAATCGCCGAACAGCCAGATCCCGCCGTCCGCCAGTGCACGATCCAGCGCCACCATGACCTGCTCCAGTTTACGATCCTCGAAAAGATCCAGAAAACAGTGGGTACATATCAGATCGAATCGTTCGTTCTCCCGGATCATCTCAAGGCCGCCATGGCGGTGCTCCACGGCAGGCCCGGTCCTCCCTTTCGCCCGTTGCAGCATCCCTGCGGACAGTTCGACATTGACGAACCTGGCGGTGGGCATGGCGGCGCACAGCTCCTCCAGAAACAGGCCGGTCCCGCCGCCGATCACCAGGACCGTCCCGGCAGGCTCGAGGAACGGGACCAACCCGGCCTGGCTCTCCGGAATAGCATGGCCGGCAAACAGCCGGACCAGCCCATCATAGAACGGCGCCAGACGGTCAAACCCCTGCTGAAGCCGGCTCACGCTATTCTCCCGAATAGAAGGGGTAACGCCGGCAGAAGGAACAACAGGTCGCCGAATACGCGGTAGCGTTCCCCTCGACGAAACCAGTCCGGCCTGGCCAGCACCAGCAGCGGACCGGCTGCCAGGATTCCAAGGATCGCGAAGGCGGCCCGTAACCTGTCCGGGCCTGCCGCTGCACAGGCAACAGCCAGTCCGACCCCCGGCAGGGCCAGGCCGCAAACCAGGCGTTCCACATGCCGGGATCCCCAGGAAAGAGCGACAGAGGCATGGCCTTCCTCACGGTCTATGGCGATTTCAAACAGGGAGCACAGCAACAGATTCAGGATGGCGGCGGATGCAAACAGAGCCAGACAGAGGACGACCCACAGACCGCTCTCCCCGCTCTCTAAAACCGGCCCGTACCAGATCCCGCCGGCGTACAGCAGGCCGGCGGCCGGCTCCTTCCACCCGGCCCCCGCCCGTCGGGACTGGGACCCGGCAAGGTACAGCGCCACTGCGACTGCCAGCAGCAGACCGGGGACAAGCAACCTGGCCGGCAACCAGATAAAGGCGGCCAGGCCGGTGCTCACCCCGATCGACGCCGCCAGGAACGACAACAGCCGGAAATGACGGGCATGCACCTGGTGGCGCTGAGACCCGGCTGAGGCGCCAACCCGCCGTGCATCCATAAGATGATCCAGCGTGTAGACAACCCAGATCGCCGACGGCAGCAGAGCCCACCAGACCGGCGGCATGGATGCGCCGGTGACATGGACCGCCAGCAACCCGCCGCACAAGCCGCCGGCCACGATATCCAGGCTGAGCGCCCTTGCCATGGTCCAACTTCGCATCCGAAGATATTTCCGCGCCCGAGCGCTCTTTTATCCGTGGCGATCATACACCGCTTGCCCCGCCTCGCCCGGTGCGGGATCATGGAAGGGGGTTGACGTCCATGCTGGAAACAGTTGCCTGATTCTCGATTTCCAGTATGTTTTGTTCACGGCTTCTCGAGGTTGGCGCATGATTCAGGTCCGAAAATCCAGAGCGATGGCGGTGGCGGTGCTGGTCTCTGTGGCAGGCATGCTGGCCGGGATCGGCCCGGCATCCGCTGCGGGCAAGTCCCGGATCCGGTGGAACGGCACCCTGGCCGATGCTCTGGCCCTGTCCGCCGAAACCAGCAAGCCGCTGCTGGTGGACGTATGGGCGGTCTGGTGCGCACCCTGCAAGGTCATGGCGGTGCGGACCTACGGTCATCCGACCATCATCAAAGCGTCGGAACAGTTCATCCCTCTACGGATCAACGCCGATGCCGACGACGGTTTTTCGGTGAAGTACGGCGCAACGATTCTGCCCACGACCCTGTTCCTCGATCACGACGGGCGGCTCCTCGGCAAGATCTCCGGTGTCATCGGCCACACCGATCTGAAGGGAGTGATGGACCGCATCCTGGAGGGGTACGGGGAATACCTCACCCACGTTCAAAATCCTGAAGAGCCTGCCAGCCAACTGGCTGTCGCCTCCTACCTTCTGCGGATCGGCAACACATCAGGGGCCGTCTCGGTCCTGAAGCGCCATTTGAAACAGCTCCAGAAAGGTTCGGCAATGGATCCGGGTCAGGTCGAAGCGGCGGAACTCCGACTGGCCGCTTCCCTGGTGGCCGACGGCCGCTCCAGCCAGGCTGTTCCGATCCTTCATCGACTCTCCACATCCGCCACCAGCAGCGTGGTGCAGGGCAATGCGCTGTATGGCCTGGTTCGCGCCCAACGTGCCCGGGGCGAAATTCTCAAGGCGGACCGGGCTCTGGTGCGACTGAAGAAAGAGTTCCCCGAACTTGCCGCAGGGCTCAACGGGTCCCGATGAGCCGGGCCGGGTCCGGTTTCCCCGATCTCCGAACCTTCATTCAAGAACTGCGGCGGAACGACGACCTGGCTGTAGTCGAGGCGGAAGTCGACCCTCACCTCGAGCTTGCCGAAATCCATCGCCGGGTCATCGCCGGCGGCGGTCCCGCCCTGCTGTTCACCAGGGTGAAGGGATCCCCGTTCCCGGTGGCGACCAACCTGTTCGGGACGGCCGCCAGGGCAGGCCTGGCGTTCGGCTCCCGGCCACAGCGAATGATCCGTCGCCTCGTGGAACTGGCCGAGACATTGATCCCTCCCACCGCCGGCAAATTGTGGTCCGCACGGGATGTAGGCCGGGAGCTGTTCCGGGTCGGCCTGCGGAAGTCCGGCGCCGGTCCCGTCAGCCAGGTCATCGATTCGGATGTGCGGCTGGACGAACTGCCGGCATTGACAACCTGGGAAAAAGACGGCGGACCGTTCGTCACTCTGCCCCTGGTCTACACCGAACATCCGGAAACCGGGGTGCCGAACCTGGGGATGTACCGGCTGCAGGTCCATGACAGCCGCACCACCGGAATGCACTGGCAGATCGGCAAAGGAGGCGGCTATCACTACAACGTGGCCGAGAGCCGTAACGAACCGCTCCCGGTAACCGTGTTCCTGGGAGGGCCGCCGGCGCTGATCCTGTCCGCCATCGCACCATTGCCTGAAAACGTGCCGGAGATGATGCTCGCCTCTCTCATCGCCGGGTCCCGCCTGAAAACCTGCCCCGGACCCGGACCCCACCCACTGGTGGCCGAAGCCGAGTTCGCGCTCTGCGGCCACGTCGCCCCGGGTGAGCGTAGACCGGAAGGACCTTTCGGCGACCATTACGGCTACTACTCACTGGAGCATGAGTTTCCCGTCTTCCGGGTCTCCCACGTATCCCGGCGCAAAGACGCTATCTACCCGGCCACCGTGGTAGGGAAACCTCGCCAGGAGGACTTCTACATCGGCGACCTCCTCCAGGAACTGCTTTCGCCTCTGTTCCCCCTGGTGATGCCTGGTGTCAGAGACCTGTGGTCCTACGGGGAGACCGGGTACCACTCCCTGGCCGGCGCCGTGGTCCAGGAGCGCTATCATCGGGAGGCGATGGCCTCGGCGTTCCGAATCCTGGGAGAGGGCCAACTGGCCCTGACCAAGTTTCTGCTCCTGACAGACAGTCCGGTGGATCTTCGCGACTTTCGGGCCACGTTACAGCATGTCCTGGAGCGGACCCGGCCGGAAACCGACCTGTTCATCTTCCCCAACCTGGCGATGGACACCCTGGATTACTCCGGCCCGAAGATCAACCGCGGCTCCAAGGGGGTCTGGCTTGGCCTGGGAGATCCGGTCCGGACACTGCCGCAAGAGTTCAGGCCCGGGACGGCGCCGCCGGCCGGCATGACCTCGGCTCATGTGTTCTGTCCAGGATGTCTTGTGGTGGGAGGCCCTCCCGCTTCCGACGATCCAGGCGCCGCTCCGCGGTTCGCTTCCCATCCGGCGTTTGAAGGCTGGCCCCTGGTGGTCCTGAGCGACGAACCGGAACGGGCTGCCGCCTCCAGCATGAACTTCCTGTGGTCCACCTTTACCCGGTTCGACCCGGCAACCGACATCCATGCGGCGTCAACGCGGAAGGTGGCCAACCACCTCTCCCTGGAGCCGCCGATCCTCATTGATGCGCGGCTGCGTCCAGGGTTCCCGGAGGAACTGTTCTGCGACACTGCGACCTCCCGGACGGTTTCCCGAAGGTGGTCGGAGTATTTCCCCGCAGGCAAAAAACGGGTGGAAATGGGTGATTCCCAACAGGCTGATCTGGACTGACCCTCCCCCGAGCCGTCTCCCAGCTTGACTTTCAACGCTCCCGGTCTAGGTTTTCATGCAGAGAGCATATTCATATCTTTAGTAACGAATATGCAATCCGCCGGTCTCTTGCCGGCTGGAGGATCCTGCATGCCGAGATCGAGGATCGGAACCGTTCTGTTGATCCTGCTCCTGGCCTCCACCGCAGTCGCCGGCGATCCGGACTGGCAGGTCCGGGATACCGCAGGCGCGGTCCGGATTCTATCCACCATGGACCCGGACGGCCGCTGGTCGTCGGTGAAGGTCGGCGATCTGGTCAGCATGCTGAATTTCTTCCAGACCGGCCGAAAAGGTGGAGCGATTCTCGTCCAGGCCAACAACCGTATCCGGCTCTACCCGGACACGAAGCTGGAGTTCCCCCAGAGTGATTCCCACCCGGGACAGGATATTTATCAGAGTACCGGTCGGGCAACGTACACACTCACCGGTCCCGATCCGGTGAGGATCGTGACACCCTGGTTGGTGAGTACGACTACCTGGGGCACCGTCACGGTCACCATCGAAGATGGTTTCGCTACGGTGGAGGCCCACCAGGGGAAGCCGATCATCGTCTCGAGATTCACCGGTCGGGCGACGATCCTGAACCCGGCGCACATGGTCCGGGTGGACAGCAAGGCCGAAACCCTGTTCCAGGCGGCGGTAGAGCAGGCCGCCGGACGCTCCGTGCTAGACTGATTCCATATGGGAAGTGCAGTCTGAAGCCAGCCGGCTCGTGATGAGCCGGCGCGGGAGCGATCATGATCGAAGTCACCGAACTCGCAAAAAAGAAAGTCATGGAAGTAGCGGAAGCCCAGGACCGGGCCGGCGCCAGCCTGCGGATTTCGGTCACCAAGGGTGGAACGGCCATGGCCGAATTCGGCCTCCAGTTCATCGATGCCGACGATATCAACGAAGCGGATACGGTGTTCGACGGCGGTGAGATCAAGGTCGTGATGGATCCTGCCAGCGCCGGGTTCCTGGAAGGCGCCACCGTCGATTTCATCGATGAGATCGCCGGCGCAGGGTTCAAGATCGACGCGCCCAAAGCGTTCCCGCCCAAGCCCAGCGGTCCCACCGCCGAAGCGGTCATGAAGGTCATCGAGGAGCGGATCAACCCTTCCCTTGCAAGTCATGGCGGCCGGGTTTCCCTCGAGGGCCTGAAGGACGACACCGCCTTCCTCCGCTTCGGCGGCGGCTGCCAGGGATGCGGCATGGTGGACGTCACCCTGAAGCAGGGTGTCGAGGTGATGATCAAGGAAGAGGTTCCGCAGATCGTCGCCGTTCAGGACGTCACCGATCATGAGAGCGGCGACAATCCTTATTACACCCCTGGTAAATAGGAGCGGGCCGATCAGGATCCTCCTGGTTTCCTGTTACGATCTGGGCCGCCAGCCGGTGGCGCTGGCATCCGCCGGTGCATTCCTTGAACAGGCCGGACACCAGGTGGACTACCTGGACCTGGCCATCGACGAGAACATCCCTGACGGCCCATACCGGCTGATCGCGTTCTCCACCCCGATGCATACCGCCCTCCGGGTGGCCGTCGATGCCGCGGAGGCCTCTCGCCGAACCTTGCCCGGCGCGCATATCACCTTCTTCGGCTATTACGGCTGGCTCAATGCCGGGATGCTGTTCGAACGCTCCCTGGCCGATTCGGTGCTGGGTGGAGAGCCGGAGCAACAGCTCCTGGACCTGGCGAACCGGCTGGCAGCTGCCGGAGCCGCCAAACTCCCGGAATCCAGGTTGCCGCCCATGCTGACCCGGCCGAATTACCCGGTGCCGAACCGGGTCAGACTGCCCGCGCTGGAGCGGTACGCCCGTTTTCTCGAAGGCGGTCAGACACGGCTGGCCGGAGCAGTGGAAACAACCCGGGGCTGCAAGGTCCTGTGCACTCACTGTCCGATCCCGCCGGTCTACGGCGGCAAGTTCCTGGCGATACCGATGGATGTCGTCATGGCGGATATCGCCAACCTGGTGGAGGCCGGGGCCGAACACATCACCTTCGCCGACCCGGATTTTCTCAACGGGCCGACCCATGCGAAAAAAGTCGTGGGCGCCATGCACGAGCGGTTCCCGGATCTGACCTTCGATTTCACCGCCCGGGTACGGCACGTCCTGGACAATCGCGCCATCCTTGCTGAGTTCGCCCGGTGCGGCGCCCGGTTCGCGGTATCGGCGGTGGAGTCCCTGAACGAGAGGGTCCTCAGGATCCTGGACAAGGGCCACACGCCGGAAGAGGCCCGGGAGGCGGTCCGGGTGCTGCAGGATCAGGGCATCCCGATGCGGCCCTCGCTCCTGCCGTTCAACCCGTGGTCCACCCTTTCAGATTATGAAGAACTCCTGGACTGGGTCGAAGAGGAAAACCTGGCGCTGAATGTCGATCCGGTTCAGTTCTCCATCCGGCTGCTGGTGCCGCCGGGATCACTCCTGGCGGAACACCCGGAAATGACGCCCTACCTTTTGGATCTGGACCAGGACCGGCTCTGCTACACCTGGTCCCACCCGGACCCTCGCATGGACCGGCTCCACCGGAACATCGCCACCATCGTTGAGCATGCCGCCCGCTCCGACGAAGACCCGTACAAGACCTATTCCCGGATAAGGTCGGCGTTCGACACAGTCGCGGGAAAGGATCCGACACCGAGCCGGATCCACCCGGCCCGGGAAGCCCATGGGCCTCCCAGGCTCACCGAAAACTGGTTCTGCTGAAGCGAACCGCTTTAGCAGGCCGGTTCGGCCAGCACAATTTCCAGTTTCCCCCAGGCGGTCCGAAGCGCCGCTTCCACCCCTGCCGGTGTATCGGCCCTGGCGAAGAGGAAGCCCAGGTAACTGTTCCCTTCCGGCGGCGGGACAACATCACTCCCGAGGGGGAGGGTCACGGTCAGCTCGGTGATACCCGGAACCTGCTCCGCCTCCGCCCTGCCCCGGACCTCCTTCAGAATGCCGGAGCGCTCCATCGGCAACATCAGCACACCGGACGCTTCGCCGCTTTCGTCCCCGGGCCGGGTGTCGAAGTTCACGGCGTGACGAAGTACCAGTTCCTCAAGGGAGCAGCCGGTTCCGAACCGCAGAGACCGGGAACACAAACCTCCGATGGTCCGGGCGGCGAGTTCGAGGAGCCGGGGGACACCGTTATGGATCCTCAATTCGACGTGCACCGGTCCGTGGGTGATGCCGAGAGCGGCGCAAGCCGCTTCCGCTTCGGCTGCTATCGCGTCCTGTACGCCTGCAGGCAGCCGGGAAGGTGTTACGAACATCGTTTCCTGAAACGCCGGACCTTCCATCGGTTCCGGCTTGTCGAACAACGCCAGCAGGCGGAACCGTCCATCGGTGAGCAATCCTTCCAGCGAGACCTCGTCTCCCGGGAGGTAATCTTCAACCAGGAGGTACTTCGCCGACTTTCCGCCCCGGCGGGACAGAGCCGGCCGGCGAACGATTTTCCCGATCCGATCGAAGGCGGCCAGGAACTGCTCCGGATTATCCGCCTTCATCACACCACGGCCGGCCGAGAGGAAAACCGGTTTGATGACACACGGGTACCGCACGTCCAGCGAAGCCGTCTCCAGATCGTCGTCGAATAAGACCCGCCGGAACCCGGGTGTACCCATGCCGGCCTTCCGTTGCAGTTCCCGGGTGCGCTCCTTGTCCCGTGAAGCCGCTATCGCCTGCGGACTGTTGTGGGGCAGGCCGAGCCGCATGGAGGCTGTCGCCGCCAGGAGGACGGTCTCGTCATCGGTGCCGACAATGGCGTCCAGCGGCCAGCGCCGGTCGAATGCGGCAATCCGATCCGCAGCCTGATCCGGCTTGAGGTAGTTCACCGTCAAGGTTTTCCCCGAGGTTTCCGCCTCCAGCGCCCGCTCCTTCTCACTCCCGATGACGACCTGGATACCGAGAGCAAAGGCGGCGTCCATGAATGCCGCCACCTTGTAGGTCGTCGTCGGCACAAGAAGGAGAACCC
Organism: Candidatus Polarisedimenticola svalbardensis; assembly: GCA_014764515.1. Taxonomy (GTDB): domain Bacteria; phylum Acidobacteriota; class Polarisedimenticolia; order Polarisedimenticolales; family Polarisedimenticolaceae; genus Polarisedimenticola; species Polarisedimenticola svalbardensis. Next base: position 37,956 of record JACXWD010000022.1, read on the forward strand.
GGGGGGCTGTGGGAGGCGACGGAATCTCCTGGGGGAGGCTCACCGATCGGTCAATGCGCCGATCAGGTCAGTCTGGGTCAGAACCTGCATGGTTCCATCCCTGTCATTGCGAACCAGGATCGCGCCGCAATCGCCACGGAGCAGGGAAGCCAGTTCACCGATCGTGGCGGAAGCGTCCACCATCGGAAACGGATCACTCATGACGTCGGTGACCAGGCGGGCCTTGGCCTCAGGGGACTGGAGCAGAAGGGACAGTACGAAGCTCTCCGAAATGCTCCCGACCATCTCTTCGCCGTCCAGTACCGGAACCTGGGAAATACCGTGTTGGGCCATGACCGCGCTGGCCTGCTCCACCGAGTCGTCCGGCGAAACGGTGATCAGTGTCCCGGCCTTCTCACGGCGAGACAGGACTTGGGCTGCCGATGCTTCGGGCACTCGCTCAAGGAAACCGTTCTCTCGCATCCACTCGTCATTGAAGATCTTGCCGAGATAGCGGAACCCGCCGTCGGGAAGCAGGACCACCGCCACATCGGTCGGTTTGAGTTCGGATGCGTGGTCCGAAAGCCACTGCAGAGCCCCGGCCATGACCATGCCGCAGGAACCGCCTACGAACATGCCCTCCTCCTCGGAGAGGCGCCGGGTCATCAGCATCGATTCCTTGTCGTCCACCCGGACGTAATCGTCCACAAGATCAAAATCCATGTTGCCGGCCAGGATGTCTTCACCAACACCCTCGGTGATGTACGGGTAGATCTCCTTCTGGTCGAACTCCCGTGTGTGCCAGTACTTGTAGTACACCGAGCCGAACGGATCGACGCCGATGATCTTGACGTCCGGGTTCTGTTCCTTGAGATATTTCGAAGTCCCCGAAATCGTGCCGCCGGTGCCTGCCCCGGCGAAGTAATGCGTCACCTTCTTGTCGGTTTGCTCCCAGATCTCGGGCCCGGATGTAAGGTAATGGGCCGATGCGTTGGCCGGGTTGTCATACTGATTGATGTAGAAGGAGTTCGGTATCTCCTTCTCCAGGCGGCGTGCCACCTGGTAGTAGGACCGTGGATCGTCCGGCGCCACCGCCGTGGGACAGACAATCACTTCCCCTCCCAGGGCCCGGAGCACCGACATCTTCTCGTGGCTCTGCTTGTCGGTGGTGGTGAAGATGCACTTGTACCCTTTGGCAATGGCCGCAAAGGCCAGGCCGGCGCCGGTGTTGCCGCTGGTGCCCTCGATGATGGTGCCGCCGGGCTTGAGCTTCCCGTCCTTTTCCGCCGCTTCCACCATGGCGATGCCGATCCGGTCCTTCACCGAGCCGCCTGGATTGAAAAACTCCAGTTTTGCCAGCACGGTGCACGGCACCTGTTTCGCCAGTCGGTTGACCTTTACCAGCGGCGTATCACCGATGGTTCCCAGAATATTTTCATGCCACATAGGCGCAGTATACCTAATTCGGGGACAGGCACCGAAACCCGGGTTTCGGGGACACCCTCCTGTAGAAATTGAAATATAAAGTGGAATGTCCCCATTTTTTCGGTGTTTGCCCGGTCTTGCTGTTGTGTGGAATACTGCTTTTTTGCTCACGAGGTAGAAGATGGGGAAGGAAGCAATGCACGTCATACGGCCCGCCAGATTGAAACCAGGCGTGACAACCGAATCCATATCCGAACCTGGAGCCGGCAGCTCAGGCCACATCGGTGACAGCGAGAGGGTCCGTGGCAAGGCATTGATCTTCTGGGATCCGAACCGTCCGGGCCGCAAGCTGGACGCCATTGACACGGACCAGATCACACCGGCCAAGGACTGCGTTTCCGAAAGCCTGGATTCCCTTGACGAGAAGTGGAAGCAAGGAGCGTTTCGCTACCTGATGCCGGACTTCCGCGCCCGGGTTCACGCCGGGGCAACGTTCATCATCGCAGGCGAACGTTTTGCCATCGGTTCGTCCCGGGAGATGAGCCCGGCAGGACTCAAGGCAGTGGCGGAAGAAGCCGGCCTGGAGATGGTGATCGTCTGCGGCGACAACATGGGTGACATATTCCGGCGGAACGCATTCAACCTCGGCCTTCAGGTAGTGCAATGCCCCCAGGCTGTGGAAGAGGCGTGCGACGAAGACGAGTTCTCCTTCGATCCCGACTCCCGCCAACTGGTCAACGAGACCAGGAAAAAATTCTACGAGCCGAAATCGCTGACCGCCAAGGAAGACGAGATTCGAAGGACCGGCGGCATCTTCGCCCTGGGCCGGCGTGAATTCCGAACCTCGGTGGAAACCCGGCCGGAAATCGTCTGGCCTGATCCGGAAACGGCAAAAAAATTAACCGCCACCGAGCAGATCATCTGGGCTCACCGCGTCAACAAGGACGCCGAGGTCAAGCCCGGCAACACCCTCCGGGTGTACGCCGATCTGCTGCCCGCCTCCGACGGAACCGCCCCGTTCGCCATCCACACATTCAACCAGATCACCGGTGGAGACTCGATCTTCCCCCGGCAGGCGGCGGTGGCCAACGATCATTTCGTGTTTACAGGCATCGACTCCGACGACAAGCAGACCGGCATCGGACGACAGTTCGCCGCCACGCAGGAGATGAAAAAGCCGTACTACGCCAACCCCGGCGACGGTATCTTCCATTTCTATTTCCCGGAACAGGGGCTGGTGATGCCCGGGCAGTTCATCCCCGGCGCCGATTCCCACAGCAGAGCCTACGGGGCCTACGGCGCCATCGGCATCGGCGTCGGCTCGACGACCCTGGGTTTCGGCTGGTCCACCGGCTACGTGTACTTCACCCTGGCGAAAGCGCGCCGTGTGCGCTTCACCGGGAAGCTGCATCCGTGGGTCACCGGGAAAGACATCGTTTTAAAGCTGCTTGAAGTATGGGGAGAGGAACAGTCCCAGGGCATGTCCATCGAGTTCGTGGACCAGGATCTGCAACTCCCGATGCCGTACCGCAATACGATCTGCAACATGATGGCCGAGGCCGAATCCCAGAACGGCATCTTTGCTCCCGACGACATCACCTACGAGTGGTTCCGGGCCAAGGGTATGGCCGATCTGCCGTACCCTCCGATCCGGCCCGGCAGCGAGGCGGCTTACGCCATCGACGAACAGTTCGACCTCTCGGAGGTCCGGCCGATGATCGCCCGGCCGTTCAGCCCCGCCAACGCCCAGAAGGCGGTGGAAGTAGCCGAGGAGAAGCTCTCCTTCGACAAGGCGTTCATCGGATCGTGCACCAACGGCAGCTATCACGACCTGTTGCAGGCAGCCCTGGTTATTCAGGCCGCCAAGGAAGGCGGGTACCGCCAGGCCAAGGCCGAGTTCGTGATATTCCCCGGATCCATCGGCGTCAAGGAGCAGATCGAGACACCGGACCAGAGGTTGCGTGGAGAGTCCATCGCCGACGTCCTGCGCTCGGTAGGGGCAGGCATCCGGGACTCGTGGTGCGGTCCCTGCTTCGGCCAGGGTCCGGACGCCCTGAAACCGGGACAGCGGGCCATCACCACCTTCAACCGTAACTGGCAGAACCGGATGGGGATAGGCGGGGAAGGGTACCTGGCCAGCCCGGCGGTGGTTGCCGCCTCGGCCCTGCTGGGTTACATGGCTGCGCCGTCCGAATTGAACATCCCCTGGGATGCAGAGCGATTCGAGCCCTGAGGAACCGTGTTATTCCGGTTCGTCGGAGATCGGCCGGAACGACCCTCGCGGTGGCTTGACCGGCTCGATACCGGTGTCCGGATCCCCGATCCTAGTACGGACCGCGTTCCGCAGGTCACTCATGGCGAACGGTTTCAGCAACAGGCCGGCGCCTGCTTCGTCGATACGTTTACGGTCCATCTGGCTGATGGTGCTTGCGGTTACCACCAGGGTCCGCCGGACCAGGTCCGGGGCCATTGCGGCGATCTCATGCATCCATTCGATCGGTTTGCAGCCGGGGATATTCAGATCAAGGGTTATGCCGTGGACCGGTATCGTTTCCAGAACCAGATCGGCCTCATGGGTGTCCTTGGCGGTCAGGCAGTGATACCCGTCGTCCGCCAGGATGGCTTCGATGGTCTCGTAGATCGAACGATCATCATCGATGACAAGAATTGTCATTTTCCCCCCAAGCCAAGCGGAAGAAGCTTACTTTCAATTCCACCTTTTTAGTAGGGAAAAGATGTTATTTTCTTTGAATATCATTCCTGTCAGGGAACGCTATCGCTCTAGGAACACAAATGTTGCAGTCGATTGCCGGTGCTCTTGATGTTTGATCCACTGACCCAGGGATTTCTGATCGGGTTCATTGTGTCGATGCCGATCGGCCCGATCGGTATTCTCTGCATCCAGCGTTCGCTGAGTCACGGCTGGCTCCGTGGTATGTCCGCCGGGTTCGGCGCTACGGCGGCAGACCTGATCTACGCCTGCCTTCTGGGGTTCGGAATTACATTCGTCAACCATTTCCTGACCGAATGGGCGGCCTGGCTCCGCCTTCCTGCAGCCGCTCTTCTGCTGTTCCTGGGTTACCGCGCCTTCAGGACACCGGCTGTGGAGGGAGACGCGGCGGCGGCCGGAAGCAGTGCCAGGGCGACCTCGGCAGCCACATTCACACTGATGCTCTCCAATCCGCTGACCCTGGTAGGATTCACCGCGGTTTTCGCCGCCCTGGGCGGCGCCACCCGTATCACCGGAACAGTGTCCGCTCTATTGCTGGTTGTGGGGGTCGCCGCCGGCTGCCTGTTCTGGTGGGCACTGCTGGCCGGCGCCGCTACGTTGCTCCGCAGACGGTTCCGGCCTGCAGCGCTGGTCTGGATGAACCGGATTACCGGTCTCGGGTTGGCAGCTTTCGGCCTGTGGCTTCTGCTTAAATCGATTCTGGCCGGTTGGAACTGAGGCGGCTGCGAAGGGCAGTGCGTCGTTCCACCGTATTGGCAGTGCCGGCGGCTGCCGCCAGGGCCCGGGGCTGGCCGATCAACACCACCAGGTTCTTCCCACGGGTCAGGCCGGTGTAGAGCAGGTTGCGCTGCAGCATGACGTAGTGTTGGGTGGAAACCGGCATGACCACTGCCGGGTATTCCGACCCTTGAGACTTGTGGATGGTGATGGCGTAGGCCAGGGCGATGGAGTCCAGTTCACCGGCATCGTAAGGCACGCGGCGGCCGTCATAATCGATCTCAACCCGGCCGCCTGTTTGATCTACGGCCCGGATGATGCCGATATCCCCGTTGAACACCTCCTTGTCGTAATCGTTGACCGTCTGGATGACCTTGTCACCGGGAGCGAAGGTCGATCCGAAACGCTGAACCCCGCCGGCCTGATCCGGATTCATCCGACGCTGGAGCTCCAGGTTCAGGGAGCGGGTTCCCAGTACGCCCCGGTTCATCGGAGTCAATACCTGGACCTCCCGCGCCGGGTCCAGTCCGAACCGCCGGGGGATCCGCTTGAGAACCACATGCAGCAGCGCATCCAGGATCTCTTCCGGTGATTCCGCCGGGATGTAGAAAAAATCCTTCTCTCCGCTCTGGGGCAGTTCACCCCGGTTCACTCTATGGGCGTTGAGGACTATTTCCGACGCCTCCGCCTGGCGGAAGATCTCAGTCAAGGTCGCCACAGGGACAGAACCTGATGCGATGATGTCCCGGAGCACCGAACCAGGCCCCACAGACGGGATCTGGTCGATGTCACCGACCATCAGGAGCGCGGTGCTGTCGGGGAGTGCGGCCAGAAACTGGCTCATCAGGACGACATCCACCATGGAAGCCTCGTCCAGTACCACCAGGTCGGCGGCCAGGGGACGTTGGGGGCCACGCTTGAACCCGCCGGTCACATGATCGAACTCCAGCAGGCGGTGGATCGTCCGGGCAGGAAGGGAGGTCGATTCGGACAACCGCTTCGCCGCCCGCCCGGTAGGGGCGCATAGCAGGATTCTCCCTTTCTTGGCCGTTACGATCCTCAGCACCGAGTTGACCAGGGTGGTCTTCCCCACGCCCGGCCCGCCGGTGATAACCATCACTTTGTGGCGGAGAGCGCCGGCGGCGGCTTCTTTCTGGGACCTGGCCAGCCTGGTTCCGGTCTTCTCCTCCACCCAGGGCAACGCCTTCTGCGCATCGATCGGCTGCCATGGCGCATGCCCTTCCCGGAGGAGGAGGAGCCGTTTTGCGATTTCGATTTCGGCGTCCCTGAGGGAGGTCAACCAGATGCAGGGCTCCCCCTCCAGGACTTCTTCGAACAGTACCTTACGCCGCACACCCTCGAGGATCGCTTCCCGGACGGTCTCCGGCCGGATCTCCAGCAGCTCGGCGCAGCGCGCGGCCAATTCGGTCAGCGGAACACAGCAGTGGCCCCGACCGACGAACTCCTGGAGGATATGCACCACCCCGGCCTCGGCCCGCAGAGGAGACTCTTTCTCGATTCCCAGGCTCTCGGCGATGGCATCGGCGGTGAGGAACCCGATACCGTGGATCTCTCCCGACAACCGGTACGGGTTCTCGGTGACGATACGGACCGCTTCGTCGCCGTAAGTCTTGTAAATCCGCACAGCCCGTGCCGGCCCGACCTTATGGGACTGCAGGAAGACCATGATCTCCCGTATCGCCTTCTGCTCGGCCCAGGCCCGAGTGACCGCCGCCAGCCGTTTGCGGCCGATCCCCGGAAGCTCCAGGAGCCGCTCGGGACGGTTTTCGATGACGTCGAAAACTTCTTCGCCGAACGCCTGTACCAGCTTTCGGGCGAAGTGGGACCCGATCCCCTTGACCATGCCCGAGCCCAGGTACCGCTCCATCCCTTCCAGAGTGGCCGGTGGGATGACCCGGACCTTCTCCGCCTGGAACTGCATACCGTGCTTGCGGTCGTTCACCCAGGCGCCTGAACAGTCAACGGACTCGCCCTGGCTGACCGAGGGTACGGTGCCGACAACGGTCGCAAGCTCCCGCCTGCCGGGAACCCGCACACGCAACACGGCAAACCCGGTATCGTCGCTGTGGAAGGTGATACGCTCCACTGCGCCTTGGATCCGTTCCGGGCTGTTGATCAAGCTCACCGGCGCATTGTACCTCTTGTTGTAGAATGTCCCGATCCAGGACGGAGCAACCATGAGCGGTTCCACAGTTCCCGACCCGACGGAAAAAAAGAGCGACCCCGGAATCGGCAAGGCGGTCTTCCGTGACCTCCGCAACGCCGACCTGTTCGGAACGCTGGAAAGGGAATTCCGGGAGCTGTACCGCTTCTACCTGGATCCCGAGACCCGGGACCGGCTGGAAAAGATGGGGCGCATCCCCAGGGCGTTCTGGCTCCTGGGCTGGCTGTCCAAGAGCCTGCTCCTCAAACTATCCCCTGCCCGACGGATCCTCCTGCTGCTTGCTACGGTCATGTCGATCATGGGCTGGACCCATATGACCGTCATGGGTTATTCCATCAGTTATGACCTGCGCCCATGGGGCTGTCTGCTCCTGTTGTTCATCCTGATGCTGGAACTGAAAGACAAGCTTCTGGCCAAGGACGAGATCCAGTTCGCCAGGAAGGTGCAGCTGGCCCTCATGCCGGAGCGCCAGCCCACCATCGACTGCTGGTCGGTGTGGAGCACCTCGGTGCCGGCCAATGATGTCGGCGGTGATCTGGTGGATTACATCGACCTGCCGTCGGAACGGCTGGGAATCGCCCTGGGAGATGTGGCCGGCAAGGGGCTGGGCGCCGCGCTGTTGTCCGCCAAGCTTCAGGCCAGCCTGCGCGCCATCGGCCCTGAGAGCACATCTCTGGACGAGCTGGGGACCCGGATGAACACCATCCTGAACCAGGACGGCCTGGACAACCGCTACGCCACCTTGTTCTATGCCGAGGTCAGCCCCGGCTCAGGCCATATCCGCTATCTCAACGCCGGCCACAATCCGCCGTTCGTAGTCCGCGGCTCTGACCGGGTGGAAGATCTTCCCGCTTCATCGTTCCCCCTCGGCATGCTGCCGATAGCGACCTACGAGGAAGGCGTGCTGGACATGGAGCCGGGAGAATTGCTGCTGATTTACTCCGACGGCTTGTCCGAGGCGACCAACAGCAAGGGCGAGGAGTTCAGCCCCCAGCGCATCCGGAACATGATGCCTGAGCTGCGCAACAAAACGGTTCCGGAAGCGGGAGAGTTCCTGTTGAGCGAGGTTCGGCAGTTCCTCGAGAAGGAACGGCCCCATGACGACCTCTCCATTGTTCTGATCCGCCGGGAGAACTGATCCTTCAGCGCTAGTCCCTGGGTCTGCCTGCCGCCCTCAGATACACCGGCATCAGCGACTCGAACACCTGGGCGACATGGTCCCCGAACGCCGGTGACGCCACCAGTTTTTCGTGGAGCGGAAGATCGTAACGTCTCCCTATTTCAAACCAGACACCATGGCGCCTGACTTCGGCGAACGCACCGTCCAGGTCGGTCTTCGAAACGAACTCCAGTTCCGATCCCACCGGCCAGGGCGCAGCGGAGTAGACCCGGAACTGCAGGTCGTGCTCCCTGGCGGTGGTTTGCAGCAGATCGCCGATGCCCCGGTAACGGGACAGAAATTCGAAGCGGCCGTAGCTGGGAACCGACGCGTCCCAACCGAGTCGAACCGCAACGTAATCCCTGTGGGCGCCCACATTCAGTTGCCCGCAGGCCTGGTATCCCTGCTTCTCCCGGGAAATCGCCATCCAGGTGCAAAACGGTTTGTAGGAGCGGGGCCAGTTCAACCGGGGCTGAAAAATGTGCAAGTCTGTCCCGGCCAGAGGCTGGAGTCGAGGCAGCAGGTCGTTTCCCAAAGCCAGGAGTGGCGGGTGGAACACCTCGATGATCGCCTGTCGGCGGAGATCAACATCGGGTATATCGAATACATCCAGCCGCGTCAGCGGCAGGCCCTCAAACCGGGACTCGGCCTCGGTGCTCATGACTCATTATAGGCCGGTTGGCCTCTGAGGTTACTTCACCAGCTGTTTGTGCTTGGCTTCAACCTTTTCTCCGAAGCCCGCTACCTTGGCGCTGAGCAGGGAATCAACCTTGCCGTCAGGGCCAACCACGAAGATGGTCGGGGTCGCCGTCACGTTGTAAAGATCGGCCACGGCCCGGTCCTGGTCTTCAACGGTGAGGAACTCGAGCTTCTGGGCGGACACGAATTCCCGGGTCTTGGTCCGTTCCGCCGGGTTGGTGATCCGGGCGGCGGTGACGATATTCACCTTGTCACGGTTCTCCCGGTACCACTTGTTGTACTGGGGCAACGCCTTGGTGCAATGCGGGCAGTTCACCGACCAGAATATGAGCAGGTTGATAGTGTCCTTGGAGTACAGGCCGGACCACTGCTGCACCGACCCGTTACGGATCGACGGCGCCTTGAAGTCAGGCGCGGTCCTTCCGACCATCTCCACTGACGGGCTGTAATCGGTCAGGGCGGCGTAGGTGCCGATCTTGCCGGTCTCCGCCAGCCGGCGGATTCCGTCCGCCAGGCTCAACTTGTATTCCAGAACCTGGAGCAGCGAACCGCCGTTGACCATCCGCAGGATCCCGTCCTTGTCGATCAGGCTGATGTTGGGAACGCGGCTTACCGCCAGTTGCTGACCCAGCCGGAATCCCTCGTCCTCAAGGATCGGCACGTGGATTTTCAGAGCCGCAGCCCGCTCCCTGATCGCTCCGGCAGCCATGCCCGGTCGTGATACAGCGACGCCGAACAGGGCGATTTTTTTCGGGCCCAGTTCATCGGTCAGGCTCTGGACTTCCCGGAAGATCTTTTCGGCCCGCTGGTTTTTTGCGATGAAGTAGTACAGGACGATCGGCTTCTGTCCGATAACTGTTGCCAGGTCAATGGACGCCGGACCGCCGGCGCCCTGATTCAGATTCTTGAAGGTGAAGGCAGGGAACGGCTCACCGAATGAGGCCCGCTCCACACGGACCACATCCTGACTGGTCTTGCTCTGGCCCAGAGCCGGCCCCAGGGAAAGTGCGATGCCGGCCAGCACCAGGATCAAAGCGGTTGCAACCTTTCGGTATCCAGGAATCATTCCAAAGCTCTCCATCCGTGTCATAGATGAGTTCTCAAACGATTATTATAGGGTTTCCCGGGTCCGGGAGCGAAGCGGGGTCTATCCGGTCCAGATCGGCCGCAGTATTGACATTGATCCGGCCGGC
>JACXWD010000061.1 GCA_014764515.1 Candidatus Polarisedimenticola svalbardensis
TGTCCCCAAAACCCGGGTTATGTGCCTGTCCCCGTTACCTCGTTACATAAAAAACGAGCCGGCGGACTATCCGCCGGCCCGTGCCGATCGCCGACTGAGGGGGGCTCGAGTCGGCTGCGGCCCCACACAATAAGTAAACGCCCAAAACGGAAAAAGGTTTGCAGTTTCTTGTAAAGGTTTTGCAAACAGTTCAAACGTCCAGGCCGATGCTCCGCATCAGCTCCAGGGCGTTGCTCTTTCGTACTACCCCCGGGCGCAAGCGGTAGTCGAACTCCATCATGCCGTCGGACAGGTGGTCCTCGAAGTGGACGTTGGCCGCCAGGTCGCCCAGGTCATCAGCCAGCTTTGCCAGAGCCAGATCGTGGGTCGTCACCAGACCGGCGGCGGAGCGATCCAGGAGACCCCGTATCAGGCCGGCGGCGCCGATGGCCCGGTCATGGGAGTTGGTGCCGGCCAGGATCTCGTCAATAAGGAACAGCACCGGCAGCTCTCCACCGGTTCTTTCCATGATCTGGCGCAGTCGGGTGATTTCGGCGTAGAACCGGGACGACCCTTCCTGCAGTGAATCCTGGATTCTCAGCGTGGCGCCTACAGCCACCGGGGACAGTTTCAGCGATCGGGCACGCACCGGTGCGCCGGCCAGGGCCAGGACCACATTGACACCCAGTGTCCGGAGCAGGGTGCTCTTGCCGGACATGTTGGAACCGCTCACCACCAGCAGCTTCAGGGAGCTGTCCAGGCGGACGTCGTTCCGAATGCAGCGCGCGGCGGAGAGCAACGGGTGTCCCAGGTCCACACCGTCCACCAGAAAACGGTCTTCAACAATTTCAGGGAACGGATCCACCGGATGCTCGTAGGCGTACCCGGCCAGGGAAGACAACGCCTCGAACTCCCCTACCGCGTCAAGCCAGCCTGATATCTCTCCACCATAGTTCTGACGCCACTCTTCGATGGCGAACGCGAACTGGGTGGTCCACATCAACAGCAGCCCGAACGGGGCGAACAACTGGTTGTGCATGGCGTTCAGCAGATCGGTCAGCCGGGCCAGGCGCCGGATGGCACGTGACGGCGGTACGCCGCCGGTTTCAAGACTGGCGGACAGCTCTCCCAGGCGGCCGCCCTGAAACTGCTCCTCCTCCAGACGGGTCAGGATCCGGGACAAGAGTTCCAGGTCCCGCTCCGGATCCTCCAGGGATCCGGTCACCTGCCGGACTCCGCGCCGGAGGACCAGGGCCAGGATCGACTGCAGGGTCCAGAGCACCAGGGATGGCCAGGGCCCGGTGGAAAAGAACATCCAGCCGATCAACGCAAGGAGCGACAACAGGCCGGAACCGATGGCGACGTAACGCAGCCACAGCCTGTTCAGGATCGGCGGCGCCACCCCCCAGTCCTTCATGGAGGAGGGATGAATCGCCACATCGACCTCTTCGCCGAGGATCGACAGGTCTTCCCGCAGGTCCAGGTTACCCTTGAGCTTGTCCACAGCCTCCTGCCGGCCGCGGATGACGCCGGGAGCCGACGGTGCGCAAAGCCAGGACGCCAGGGTCTCCTCGCCGGACCGGGTCCGGGCCAGGCTCAACAACTGGAACAGCGATCCATCTCCGAACAGGTCCAGGTCGGCTGCGTACGGATGGTCGTCGTTCAGGAAGCTGTCGCCCCGGGAACCGGAGCCGATCCACTCGTCATCGATGCGGCCCAGTCCCCGGAAGTAGAACTCAACCGCCCGTTCCGCTCGCCGCCGGCCTTCCAGGATGCGGCCATGGACGATCCAGAGTCCGAGGAACACTACCGCCGGAAGGGCGAGCCACCACCATGACACCGCCTCCGACCGCCAGGCGAAGAACGCCAGGAATACAGCAGCGGCGGCGGTCATCAGGCGGGCCAGGGCGACCGCCCGGTCGTGACGATCGTGGTCCTGGGCAGCCTGCCGCCTCTGCGTCAGGCGGGCCTGGTATTCAGACCGCGGGCCATCTTTCGCCATTACAGGCCGAGGACCTCCACACCCTGCTCAAACACGATGTCCTTGGGGATATCGGTTTCGTCAAGGCGCGCCAGGTCGGCGGCCAGGGTCTCGCCCATCCCGCCGGCTTCCGGCAGGTACACCGCAACGCCATCGTAGTCGCCGTCTCCCTGAAGGATCAGGATCTTGCCCGCCAGCGCCATTACCGCCGCCTGCATCTTTTCAAAGTCCACACGGTAGGTTCCGGTGGCGTCGTCCCGGTTGAATGCGCCCATCTCCTCGAAGAAGCCGAACTGGGCCATGTTGGCCCTGCCGTGGGCGGAGGCGGAGCCGAAGCGGCTGGAGCGGAAAATGCCGGCCATGTAGGTGACGTAGTTGTCAAGAAGCTCGGTGTCGTCCATCTCACCCATCTCCTGGAGTTTGGTGATCATGTACAGCCCCAGAACGTCCGCTTTCCCTTCTTCAAGCGGACCGGCCAGATCCTTCATCGCCTCCCGGACCGTGCCGTTGCCGTTCAGGGTGTTCTTGATCCCCAGACCGTGGGCAACCTCGTGGAACATGACGTTCTCGAAAAACGCCTCAAACCGGATCTGACCTCTCTGGTCCTCGGCGATGAGGAAATCGCTGATCGGAAGCAGGATCTTGTCGAACTTGGCCTTCATGGCGTTCTTCAATTGCAGCCGCCGCGTCCCCTTCTGAAGCTGGACCTTCTCATCGTTGGGGAGGTTGATGGCGATGGTCTTGGAGCCGGCGTTGGAGTGTCCGGCGTAGTACAGCACGTCGTAGGCGTTCAGGTCGGAGTCGGATCCCGGTCTCTCCGCCTTGTATTCCGCCGGCACCGGCAGCCCCTTCTGCAGTTCAGGCAGCAGGGCGGCGTAATGGGCCAGCTTCTCGCTCCAGGCTTTGTCCTTGAGCAGGAGGTAGGCTTCGTGGGCCGCCTTGTATCCGTACAGTTCGTCCTCGTAGGTCTCGATCGGGCCGATGACGATATCCAGGGTGTTGTCCTTCATATCGAGCCATGCCAGGTCGCTGTCGCGGTAGTCGTCGGCGAGGAGCGCTTCAGCCCGCAGAGTCAGGTAACCAGCAAAGCCCTCATCCTCGGCCAGCAGGGCCGCCGCCGTCAGAGCCGCCGCCGCCCGCTGGGTCTGCTCCGGGAACGCGTCGTGGAACCGGACCGGAACCAGGCCGCCGTCCTGGTCGCGCCGCACGACCGAGTACAGGCTGCGCAGCCCGATGTCGGAAGAGAGCGCCGCCTCGAACTCTTCTTTCGTCATGTCGGCCGGGTAGAACCCCGCCCCTTTCGGCTTCTCGCCGGCCACATCGGTGAACGGTGCATGGCCGTTGAGGCGATCCCACGGTCCGTAGTTGATATCGGCAAACCTCCTGACCGAAGGGTCGGTCAGGGAGTCCAGCAGTGCGTCCCGGTCACCGTACGATTCCAGCCAGAAAATCTCGTCCATCGCGTCCGAGGCTTCAATGAGCAGCGGGATCATCTTCTTCTGGTTCTCTGTAAGACCGGACAGGTCGGCAGTCAGTTCGAATACCGCGTACTTGGCCACCTCCGACGCCATGGCGCCCTCAAGGTCCGATCCATCGGTTGCCGGTGCATCCCCTCCGGACTGGCAGGCCAGGGTCAGGGCGGCAATCGCCAGCATCAGAATCACGGTCAGCAGCTTCGTTCTCATCGGTGGTCCTCCGGTTAGCCATCGTGGGCCTGTTATCGTAACCGAACCGCGCTTTTCCCTCCATCCCGACCCCAAATGAGGCAAGATGCCCGATATCGGGCAGATCGTGCAGCCGATCCGGCCTGTTTCCGTCGATCCGGGCCGGGAACAATTATTGCAATATCGGCAGTTCCAGGTTTGTTCGTTCCATCTTCTGGAGGAAAACGAAGATGATCCGACCGGCGAAGCTCTTCAGGATCGTGACCCTCATTCTGGCGCTGTCCGCGGCAGGCGTCACCGCCGCCGCTGAAATCGAGATCCGCGGCAAGGTACTGGGAGCCGATGGCCTCCCTTTCCCCGAGGCGACCGTCTCTCTCCTGCCGGTGCAGTCGGCGTTCCGGCAGGCGCAGGCCTGGCTGGGCGGTGAACCTCCGGTGCCGGCGGCCACGGTCAAGACCGGCTCCAGCGGCGAGTTCCTCCTGACTGCGCCGGGAGCCGGGCACTGGACGGTCCGCGTGGCTGGGCCGGGCGCCGCGCCCCGGACGTACGACCTGAACCCCCTGGTGGAACCGGCGGTGCTGCAAGCGGTCCGGTTGGAGCCGGATGCCGGCCTGACGGTCCAGGTCTCTGCCGGCGGCAAGCCGGTGGCAGGTGCGCTGGTCCGCCTCCACAGCGAGTCCGACCGCATGATGCAGATCTTCGGGCAACAGGGCTGGGCCTATCCGGACACAGCCGGGATGACCGGTGAAGACGGTTCGGTTCGCCTGCCCCGCAGCGAAGATGATCGACGTGAGCTGGTGGTATCTGCGGATGGCTACGCCGTGTACCGCAAGAGAGCCGGCTCCGGCACCGGCCACCGCGCCGTTCTGAAAAAAGGAGCTTCGCGGAAGATCCAGGTCGTAGAAGAAGGATCAGGTGATCCGGCGCCGGTCCCCGGGGCACTGGTGTCTGACGCAGAGACCGGACAGCCCCTGGGGTTCACCACGGATGACGGACGACTGACGGTAACCGCGGCGGGCAAAGGGAGGTGGAAACTCAGGGTGGTCACCGACCAGGGACGGCGGGTCACATCCTCCGGCAACCTGCTGATGCTGCCCCAACTGGACACCATGGTCGGCCGGCTGATCGATTTCTCCACCCGGGCAGGCATACCCGGCGGCCTGGTATGGCTGGACGACAGATCCTGGGAGGCAGTGGTTACCGACCGGGCCGGAGGCTTTGTCCTCCAGTCGGGACAGGGCAGCCAGGGCCGGGTGGTGGCCGACGCCACCAGCTACCTGCAGTCCGGGAAGATCCGGTTCCGGTTTGCCGGCGACGGCCGGCTGGGACCGATCATCGCCCTGGCCCCGGCCGCCGCCATTGAAGGAACGGTAGTGGATGCCGCCGGCAGGGGTGTGGCTGCTGCTGCCGTAGGGATCAGCGTCCGCCGCAACCATCCGGGCATGATGATGATCGAAATCGGCGGTTCGCCGCCGCCTGAGGCGATCACCGACGAGCACGGCCGCTACCGGATCTCCAAGGTCGATCCTTCCAAGAACTACGACGTCGCCGCATCCGCCGAAGGTTACGTCAAAGGCAAGAGCCCGGTGATCGACCTGACGCCGGGCCGGACCCGGACCGACGTCCGGGTCGAACTTGCGGCAGGCGTCCGGGTTACCGGCACGATCCTGGATCCGGACGGCTCGCCGCTGGCCGATGCCCTGGTCACCCTCCGCGCCGACGGTGGAAGGCGGATGGGCGGCATGATGATCCTGGACGGCAGCGGCCCGGCGGAGATCACCGCTTACAGCGGGGAGGATGGCCGCTTCGCCGTGTCCGGCCTGGCAGCCGGAAGCACGAAAATCGAGGTCCGACGCAAAGGGTTCGCCCGAATGACGCGGGAAGGGATCGATCTGACCCCCGGGCCGGAAGGAACCGATGTCGGCCCTCTCACGCTCTCACCTGGTGGCCCGGTGCAGGGTCAGGTCCTGGACGACGGGGGCATGCCTGTGGAATCCGCCCAGATCCGGGTGGCCGCCAGAGGGGGCGGCATGGGGATGATGACGTTCAGCAGCGGCCCGGTTTCCCGGGATGAACCGGATGCCCTCACCGGCCCCGACGGCTGGTTCACCCTGGAAGATCAACCTCTCACCGGCAAGCTGAACCTGAAGGTCTCCCGTACCGGCTACCTCCAGGGTGGCGCTGCGGTGCCGGAAGTGCCGAACCTTGCGCCGGTCATCATCAGACTGGACCCGTCCCTGACCTTCAGCGGCGTGGTGCTGGACGGAGAAGGCGAACCGGTGCCCGGCGCCGACCTGAATCTGACCCGGTCCATGACCAGCGGCGCCGGCGGCATGCAGATGAAAATGGTGATGGCGGAAAGCGCCACTGCCGATGCCGAAGGGAGGTTCGAATACGACGGCCTGGAGCCGGGCAAGATCTCCATATCCGGTTCGGCGCCCGGTTTCCAGGAAACAAAGATTGACGGCATCGAGATGGTGAAGGGCGAAAACCTGAGCGACTTCGAGCTGCCCCTGACCCCTGGAGCGGTTCTGGTGGGCCGGGTCCTGGCGCCGGACGGTGAGCCGGCCATCGACGCAGCCGTCGGCATCGTCCAGAACGGCGGGGAAGAGATGTTCGGCCAGGGGCCGGGGAAGACCGCAACCGACGGCGGCGGCAACTACCGCCTTGAGAACCTCCCGCCCGGCCCGGTCTCCATCGAAGCGACCCATGACAGCTACGTCCGCACGGTTCGGGACATCGAGGCGACGGAAGGGATCAACAGCCTGGATCTTCAGTTCGAAGGGGGCCAGCAGGTCGCAGGGACAGTCACCGGCCCCGACGGCGCGCCGGTTCCCGGCGCCACGGTCCGGCTGGACTCGCCGGGAAAGGGATGGGGAGGACCCCAGGCCGACGCCGACTCTGACGGCAACTTCATCATGGAGGGGGTGTCCGACGGACAGTACAGCCTGACCGGCGGCGCCGAAGGATTCGCACCGCCTGAGAAAAAGCTGCCGGTCCAGGTTGAAGGGCAGCCGGTCTCGGGGCTGGCGGTCCACCTCCAGGCGACCGCCGTCATCACCGGCAGTGTCACCGGCCTGGACCCGTCCGATTACCCGAAAGTCGAAATCAACGCCAGCGGAGGCCCCGGTCAGTTCAGCGGTTCCCGGGTGGACTCCCAGGGCCGGTACCGCATCGAAGGGCTGGGCGCAGGATCCTACAGCCTCACCGGATCCATCGGTCGCTCCGGTGACCAGGCCAAGGCCCAGGCCGTACTGGAACCGGGACAGCAGGAGGCGGTCGCCGACCTCGTCTTCGGACAGGGCGTGACCCTCCGCGGCAAGGCGTTCCTGGGCGAGCAACCGTTCACCGGCGCCATGGTTTCGGCAACCGGCACCGATGTTTCCCATACCGGATATGGGGAGACCGAGGCCGACGGCTCGTTCCGGCTCAGTGGCCTGAAGCCGGGAACCTACGACGTACAGATCCGCCAGTGGAAAACCGGCATCTCATATGAAGAGAGTGTCGAGATCAGTTCCAGCCGGGAGATCGAACTGCGGATTCCCACGGCCACCATCGGTGGCACCATACTGGATTCCGCGGACCGCAGGCCGCTGGCCGGCGTTCGTGTCTCCCTGGCCCCGCCGGACGGTCCGGCGGAAACCTTCTTCGGCGACCGTTCGGCGGTCACCGACCTCAACGGCCGCTTC
Source organism: Candidatus Polarisedimenticola svalbardensis (assembly GCA_014764515.1). Taxonomy (GTDB): domain Bacteria; phylum Acidobacteriota; class Polarisedimenticolia; order Polarisedimenticolales; family Polarisedimenticolaceae; genus Polarisedimenticola; species Polarisedimenticola svalbardensis. Next base: position 7,314 of record JACXWD010000061.1, read on the forward strand.
ACCGTCGGTAACCTGGCCGACGGATCCTGGACGGTCTGGGCCACAAAGAAAGGCTACGCCACCGGCAGCCAGGAGATCCAGTTGCAGATTGGGTCCGGGCCGAACGACATCCGGATCGCCCTGGACCCGACGGAAGGCCTGGCTCTTGAAGTCCGTTTCCCTACCGGCGCCACACCGGACTCGGTTCGGGCGGCGGTGCTGGACTCTGCCGGCCGCACGGTGAACAGCGGTAGCTACGCAACCGGCGAGAACGGCAGCGTGCGCCTTTCCAGCGTGCCCCGCGGCAGCTGGGACGTAGTGCTGTACGCCCCCGGCGCCGGAGTGCTGTCGTTCCGGGCCGATGCGCCAGGCGGGCCGGTCCCTGTGGTCCTTCCCCAGGCAACGGCCATGACGGTTCGTGTGCCGGAGTTGGCCGGCGACGCGAGCTCCGCCACCCTGACGCTCACAGACAGTTCGGGGACGCCGTTCCGCTCCCTGGAATGGTTCGGCGATCCGGTGGATCGCTGGAACATGCGGGAAGGGGCATGGTCTTCCGCAGTCCTTCCCCCCGGAACATGGAACATCCTGGTCCAGGCCGCAGACGGCAGGACATGGCAGGGATCCGGCAGCACCAGCAGCGGTCCGCCGGCGGAGGTGGTCCTGGAATGAGGAACGTCAGCTGGACCAGCTCCGGATCAGGGCGTCGATCTCGACCTCGGCGTCCAGCCAGTGCCGGCGATCCGCCTCGGGAGAACGGGGGCCGGCGTTGATCGCCCGGTAGTACGCACATTCGGCGATCATGCGATGTCGCTCCTCGGCGGAGACCGTGACCTGCACCTTGGGAGTCTTTGAAGATGCAGCCTTTTTCTTTACAACCTTTTTCTTGGCCGTCTTTTTCTTGGCGACCTTTTTGGTTACGGTCTTCTTGGAAGCTTTTTTCTTGTCCTGCGCCACCTGGAATCTCCTTCAGTTGCAAGCGGGACGGCAGTATAGACCAGCTGTGCCCGGCTCCGCCGTTACGTCAAGGTAACATTGTGGCGAGGTACTCGAGATGACATATCGACTGATCGGACTGATGTCCATGGTTCTCCTGCTGTGCCTAGCCACCGTGGCGGTCATGACGCGGGTTTACGAGAACGCGGTCATGGAAGAACTGACCCGTACCGTAGCCGATGTAGGCCGGCAGGCCTTCCGGTCCCTGGAGGCGAACCCGTTGCACAACGAGGCTACCGGTGGGGTATGGCACGAGGCCGGGGATGAAGCCGCCGACCGGTTCGTTGTCCGCAAGAAGGTGCTCCACTCCGGCGAGAGCGAAAACCATTTCATCGTCATCGAGACCATCGGCGAAGCCGATCTCACTACCGATCTGGAATTCAAGGATGTGAACGCTGCAGAAGGCGGACTGGATACCAGGGTGATCCGGGTTGACGCCATCCGGGCCGAAGCGGACCCTTCCAGCGGCATGGTGCTCAGGATCCCGTCCTTTCACACCGACGGCAGCCATGGAGAAATGGAGGGCGCCGCAGCGTTCGGGTACGCTTTCGGACAACTCCCGGCCAATCAGCTTGCCGACATCGTCATGCCGGTCTCCACCGCCGACTACCAGTCGTTGTTCAAGAAAATGCGCACCCGATGGCTGCTGGGGTTCTGCGGCGTGTTCGCCGTCGGGCTGGTGCTGTCCTCCGGCCTGGCCGCCCGTTTCACCCGGCCGGCCAGGAAACTGGACGCCGGCATCCGGCAATTGTCCGACGGCGACCTGGACGTAACGGTTGACGTGGAAGGGAACGACGAAATCGCCCGGCTGGGGAGCGCGTTCAACGAAATGGCATCCCGGCTGCGAGCAGGGCGGGCCATGGAGCGGGAGATGACCCGGCGGGAGAAGCTCTCGGCCCTGGGCAGTCTGGCTGCCGGCGTCGCCCATGACGTTCGAAACCCCCTGCACTCCGTCGGCTTGACCCTGCAGCATCTCCAGGAGACCGGGCGGCCCGACGAGAAGGTCAAACAGGAAGAGTTCGACCGCTCCCTCACCATCATTCGGGAGGAGATCGGCCGCCTGGACCGGCTGGTGGAAAACTTCCTGCGGTTCACCCGTACAGGTGAAGGCGACATGGGCCGCCTTGAAGCCGGCGGACTGCTACATGAAATCGCCCGCCTGATCCAAAAGGAAGCGGAGTGGCGCAACATCACCGTGGAGGTGGAGGCGCCGGAGCTGTCCCAGCCTGTGGAGGCGGATATCGAGGCGATGCGGAGTTCGGTGCTGAACCTGGCGTTGAACAGTTTCGACGCCATGCCCGACGGCGGACGGCTGAAGCTGGCGGCCCGGCCCCTCCCTGACGCCATGGAGCTGACGGTGGCCGATACCGGCAACGGCATCCCTCTCGACGAACGTGACAAGGTGTTCGACTTCGGCTACTCCACCCGGGAAGACGGCAACGGCCTGGGCCTGGCGATGGTTTACCAGTGCATCGTCGAGAATCACGGCGGCAGCATCGAGATCCTGGACGGCGACGACGGCGGCACCGTGTTCAGACTGGTCCTCCCCTACCACCAGCGGGAAACGTCGGGCGAGGAGCCGTCATGAGCAGGAAGAGCCGTTCCGCCACCCACCTCCTTGTTGTGGACGACGAGGGGCACCAGCGGGAAATGCTGGCCTCCCTCCTGGGGCGGGCAGGCTACCAGGTCAGCACCGCTGTGAACGGCGAGGAGGCGCTGGCCCAGGTCAACGCCGGCGAATTCGATCTTGTGCTCACCGATCAGCGCATGCCGGTAATGGACGGCATCCAGCTCCTGGAACGGCTTCAAGCCGACTGCGGCAATCTGCCGGTAGTGCTGATGACCGCCTACGGCTCCGTCTCCTCGGCGGTACAGGCGATGAAATACGGCGCTGCCGATTACCTGACCAAACCTTTCGACAAGGATGAACTGATCGTGGTGGTGGAGAAGGTGCTCAGGCATCGCCGTCTGGAAGATGAAGTCGCCCAGCTCCACGGCGTACTGCAGGACCGTTTCCGGGTGGGAGGCATTATCGGCAGTTCCCCTCCGATGCAGGACCTGTTCAACATGATCCAGCGCCTGGCGTCAACCGACGTGCCGGTTCTGATAGAGGGCGAGAGTGGCACCGGCAAGGAGCTGGTTGCCAGGGCGATCCACCAGGAAGGGACACGGGCATCGGGACCGTTCATAGCCACCAACTGCGCCGCTATCCCCGAATCACTGATGGAGAGCGAATTCTTCGGCCACGACCGGGGCGCCTTCACAGGAGCCGAGAACTCCCGGGCCGGTTTTTTCGAACAGGCCGACGGCGGCACCCTGTTCCTGGACGAAGTCGGAGCGATGCGCATCGACCTGCAGGCCAAACTGCTCCGGGTGCTTCAGGACAAGGTCGTGCAACGGCTGGGATCCACCGTCGCCAAGCAGGTCAACGTCCGGATCCTGGCGGCAACCTGCGAAGATCTGGGCGAGGCGATCCGGAACAAGACCTTCAGGGACGACCTGTATTACCGGCTGAGCGTGGTGCCGGTGCGGCTCCCTCCCCTCAGGGAGCGGACCGAGGATATCCCCCTGCTGGTGGAACACTTTCTCGGCCGTGCCTCCAGCCGGTTCGGTCGGGATGACCTGGCCCTCATGCCGGAGGTGATGGACCGCATGATGGTGCATCCCTGGCCAGGCAATGTGCGAGAACTGGAGAACTGCATCGAGCGCATGGTCCTGATGGCCCCTGCGGATCGCAGACTGTCCGTGAAGGACCTTCCGCCGGCTCTGGTTCCCGGGAGCGGCGGCGGCGCCAGGGGTGACGGCGAATTCTCGCTGCCTGCAGGCGGGGTCAACCTTCAGGAGCTGGAGGAGAAGCTGATCCGACAGGCCCTGACCCGCACCCGGGGAGCGCTGCGGCCTGCGGCAAGCCTCCTGGGAATCTCCTACAAGACCCTCCAATACCGCATCAAAAAGTACGGGCTGGACAGGATTTTTGTACCGGAAAAGTAAAACGGAGCCCTGGGCGGTAAAGCCTAGGTAAAACGTGATCGAGACAGAACCTTTCGGCCATTTGGCGCGTTATAGTCTGTGTGAGGCGAGAGGAAACATGATGAACCGGAACATGACCAGCCTGGCGAGAGACCGACGGACGGCCCGTCCGGTTTTCCGTTCATTCCTCGACGGCATTGTTCTTCTCGCCCTCACAGCTCTCCTCCTGACGGTGCAGGTCACCCCGGTGGATGATCGGGCAACGGCATCCGCCGGCGACGACCGGCAGCCGATTCAGGCCTCCCTGTTCCCCAGCATCAACGCCGCCCGGCCGGTGACAACTCCTCCGGCGGCAACCGCCTGCAACGGGCTGGAACAGCTTGAACTGGAAATGGAGATCCTGCAGGACGATACCGAAGCCCTGGTGATCGTGGTCCGCAGAGGCGAGGGCGCAGCCGCCGACTTCATACCGGCGGTGGTGCGGCCGGAAGTCTAGTCCGCCGGCAGAACCCGGTTCAGCCAGTTCCCGATATCTTCCAGCTCCCCGGGACAAACTTCGTGCATCATCGGGTACGACTGCCACAGGACTTCTATCCCCAGCTCGTTCAGGCGGTTCCGGGCCGCCTCTCCCCGATCCATGGGAACCATCGGATCCTGGATGCCGTGGGCCTGGAACAACGGCGTATCCCGGTTGGCATCGCTCAACTCCTGCGGGAGGGAATCCTCGCAGACAAGGTAGGTGGACAGGGCCATGATCCCTGCCAGCTTTTCTCCGTAGCGCAGCCCGAGATGCAGGGCGATCGCTCCGCCCTGGGAGAACCCGGCCAGTACGATCCTGCCGGTAGGAATACCGCGCTTGTTTTCCCGTCGGATGAGCGCCGCCACCTGCTTCGCCGACCGGCGCACGCCGGTCTCGTCATGACGCTTGCGCAGGTCGGCCTCGGTGATGTCGTACCAGGCCGGCATGACCATGCCCAAGTTGATACTCACCGGAATCTGCGGGGCGTTGGGAAAAACGAAACGCACACCGGCGGATTCGGGTATCGAAAGGTACGGCACCACCGGCTCGAAATCGTGTCCATCGGCCCCCAGGCCATGGAGCCAGATGACGGCGGAGCGCGCCTGTCCCGGCGGCTGCACTTCAACACACTGCAAAAGTTCGTCGTTCATGGCGAAGCAAAATAACACAGGCCGTGTATCCTGTTCCCCCCATGCCGGATCTGAACCCAACCTGGATCGAGTACAGCCTGCTGTTCCTGGGCGGTCTGGTGGCAGGCGCCCTGAACGTCCTGGCCGGTGGCGGCTCCTTCCTGACCCTGCCGATCCTGATCTTCCTGGGCCTGCCGGCCACCATGGCCAACGGCACCAACCGGGTCGGCATCCTCCTGCAAAACGTTGCGGCTACCGCCTCGTTCCAGCGTGAAGGTCTGATGAACTGGCGGTTTACAGCCCGGATGGCTGTGCCGGCTGTCATCGGCGCCGCCTGCGGCACGTTGGTGGCCCTTCAGATCAGCGAGACCAGTTTCAAACGGATCCTGGCCACCCTGATGATCGTGGTCACCCTGTGGACCCTGTGGGATCCGGCAGGGCGGATGAAGGGCCGCAAGGCCGTCTCCCCCGCCCTGATGGCTGTCGGATTTTTCCTTGTCGGGATGTACGGCGGCTTTGTCCAGGCCGGGGTCGGGTTCCTGATCCTGGCGCTGACCACCCTGGCAGGATTCGACCTGGTCCGGGGAAATGCGATCAAGGTCCTCATGGTGCTGCTGTTCACGACCGTCTCCCTTGCCATCTTCGCCTCTAACGGCCAGGTGGTATGGACCCTGGGGCTGGTGCTGGCTGCCGGCACGGTTCTGGGCGGACTGGCAGGCGCCAGGCTCACCATCCTCAAGGGCCACACATGGGTCCGGGGAGTGGTGACGGTGGTGGTGATCGCAATGGCGATCCGGTTGTGGGCGACTTCGTAACGCAGCAGTGATAAAGTCGGCCGGGGAGAGAGATTTATGAGTGATCCGAAACGGGACGTGGTCGGCATCGGCAACGCCATCGTGGACATCCTGGTGGAAGTGGACGACCGGTTCCTGGAAGAGCAGGAACTGGCCAAGGGCACCATGGCCCTGATCGACTCCGGCCAGGCCCTTGAGCTGTACCGCAAGCTCAACGACTACGTTGAGCAGTCCGGCGGCTCCGCCGCAAATACCATGGCCGGTATCGCCTCCCTGGGCGGGTCCGCCGGGTTCATCGGCCGGGTGCGGGACGACGAACTGGGGGCCTCCTTCACCCGGGACATCCAGAAGGCCGGCGTGGAATACACCACCGAGCCGGCGAAGGTCGGGCCCAGCACCGGACGATGCATCGTACTGGTGACGCCGGACGGCGAACGGACCATGCAGACCTACCTTGGAGCCTGCGCCGCTCTCTCCATGGAAGATCTGGACGAGGCGATGATCGCAACATCATCGATCACCTACCTGGAGGGTTACCTGTGGGATCCTCCCGAGGCCAAGGAAGCGTTCCTGGCCGCTGCCGCCATGGCCCACGGCGCCGGCCGCAAGGTCTCCCTCTCTCTCTCGGACCCGTTCTGCGTGGAGCGGCACCGTGGTGAATTTCAGGATCTGGTGGAAAACCACGTGGACATTCTCCTCGGCAACGAAAGCGAGATCCTGTCGCTGTACGAAACTGAAAATCTTGGAGCCGCCCTGGACCGGGTCGGCAGCAGCTGTGAACTCACGGCGGTAACCCTGGGAGCGGAAGGAGCCGCAGTGGTTACCGAACAAGCGGTCCGGCGAATACCCGCCCTGCCGGTGAAGAACGTGGTGGACACCACAGGCGCAGGCGATCTGTTCGCCGCCGGCTTCCTGTATGCAACCACCCATGGGGCCACACCGGTGGAAGCAGCCCGGACAGGCGGGATCTGTGCGGCGGTGGTTATCTCCCAGTTCGGCGCCCGGCCGAAGGAGAGACTGTCGGATCTGATCTAGCCCGACTTCTCAAGCACAGCCGCGTACTGCGGACCGGCCGACGGTATGGTCCGGGTAACCTCCCAGCCGGTCCCCGACACGATCTCCTGCATTTCCCGTGGGGACACCAGCAGGTAATCAAACCAGGATGTGGCGTGGTCCCTGTACCGCAGACGGATCCGGGCCTGGCCGGGCATGCGCCCTTTCTTCCTGTTCGCAGCCTGGTATCGCAGGTGGATTTCACCGGGGGAATCGTGGGGGTCTACGGTCTCCACGATGACCCGGGCCTCGTTGCCGGTCATACCGGCCATTTTCTTCAACAGCCAGGCTGCCCGCCGGGGCCCGGCGAAGAGGCCGAAATTGTTCCCGAACATCAGTATGGAGTCGAACCCGCCCAGGAACCTGCTGAGACCGGTGATGGACAGCACCCGTGCCTTTTCAAGACCTCGCTCCCGGCAGACCGCTACGGCGCCGGGAGAGGAATCGATGCCGACGACGTCATGACCGCGATGCTGCAGATGTAACGCGTGTCGCCCGGCGCCGCAGCCGATATCCAGCACCCGCCCGCGAACATACCGCAGGGCGGTCCGCTGATGGGCCGGCCACTTCCTTACCGTGTCGAAATAGGTGGCGAGGTTGAGAGACGTATCGACGTAACCGTCGTCCCGCTCCACCATGACCTGGGCAAACTCCCCGGCCATGTGATCCTTGAGAGCGGCGCCGAACGGGTCACTCCTGTGCCTTACCTTGGGCATGGGCGGAGTTTACTACGTTCCCGTCACTTCCAGACCGCAAGCTTTGGCAGCGGTTGCCAGGGAAAGATCATGGGTTGCCATGACCAGTTCTGCCCTGTTCTGCTCGCGCCAGATAAGTGCCGAGGACAGATGGATGGCGTTCAGGTTTCCGAGGGTGGTGGGAAGAGGCTGTGAAGCACGGGAGAGCACTGTCGGCCCCAATTCCATAACTTCCATTTCTTCCATTAGTCGATAGACGGTCTCCCGGCGCAGCGCCAGTTCCTCGCCGGACAGGCTGCCCTTTAGCCGCAAGCGGTCCAGGGTCCTGAGGCACTCCACTTCAACCAGTGCACTGGCCACACCGGTCTGTATTTTATTCCAGTATTTCAGCCTGTTTCGTTGACCGAGGATCACCCGCAGCAGGACTGACGAACCGACATAGGCGATCATCGCTCTCCCTGCCTTTCGGCCTGCAGAACATCGACGATGTCGAATTCCAGCTGGAGAGGGGGAGGCAACGGAACGCTCTGAAGCGATGGGTGCTTCCGCATGGGGCGCCTGGTCCGAACCCTCTCCGCCCCTTCGTCAAACGGGACCAGCCGGGCAACCGGCGTATTCCGGTCCAGGACGGTCAGCTCGTGGCCGGATCGCACGTGCCGGAGGTACTCGCTGAGCTTCGCTTTGAGCTCTGCGATGTTTACGCTTCGCATAGTCATAAGATAGTCACTTATAGTCACAATGTCTATCCAGACTTCCATGATTTGGTTAAATAACTTAAAATCAGAGAAGGAGTGCCCAAATCATGAAGAAGCTCACCTGCCTGGCAACCGTTCTCACTACAGCCCTGATCCTGGCTTCATTCCCTGCCCTGTCCAGCGAGGATGACCGCCTGCAGCGGGCTCTGGACTGGCCGCAAGTCGATCTGGGGGCTTATGAAACGGTTTTCGTGGAAGACATCCGGGTCACCGCAGACCGGCCGAACCGGGAGAGAACGGCCTGATCGTCCGGGTGGAACTCACCCAGTACAAACCAGGCTCGGCAGCCGCCCGCTTCACGCTGGTCGGCACCGGCTCAGCCCACCTGAACATCGCCGCCAAGCTGTCCAAGGAATAGGGTCCACCTCTTCCAGGCCATGGGCATGAAACAGATGCCGAACAAGAAGGGCGAGAACAAGCTCAAGGAATGCAAACTGGCCCGGGAAATCGATCTGACCCGGTTCGAGTGAGGTCGCGGTCAGGCGTGCAGCTTGCGGTCGTAGAAGAAGGAAGCGCCCAGAAGGAAAAGCGCGGCCAGGGCCGGGATGAACTCTCCGTCGCCGGCGTTGATATGGGCGGATGCCGCCAGCAGGAAGTCGTACATGAAACCGGCGTACGCCAGATCTTTGAGGATCTTCGACTGCTTGGACAGGATGGCGATCACGCCGAGGATCTTCAGTATCGCCAGCGGGATCACCAGGTAGGCCGGATATCCCAGGGCCAGGAACAGCTCCGTTACCTGCCCGTTGTTGAACAGGTACATCCCGGCGGAGCCGAGCATCATCACACTCAACAGGCCGGTTGCAGCCCAGTAAATTGCCTTGTCACGGTTCATGAGGAACCCCCTTCGGGGTATTCAACAACTGATCCACAAAATGAATTCCCCGGCTTACTTCCGCTCCTCGAATCTCCCTGCCGCCTCGAGCCAGGCTTCCCGGACTTCCTGATCCAGGAGGTGGCTGGGGCGGACGTTCTTGAGGGCGGCCAGCATGACGTTGCGGATGTCCGGGGTTTCCTTTTCCAGCATGGAGATCAGTTTGCCGACTCTCTGGCGTTTGAGGTCGGTCTGGGACCCGCACAGGTTACACGGCAGGATCGGGAATTCCATTTGAGATGCGTAGTCGGCGATGTCGTTTTCGCTGCATTCGATCAGGGGGCGGATCACTTCGAAGCGGCCGTCGTTGGTGGTGTACTTCCCCGGCATCGCCTGCAGGCGGCCGGAGTAGAACAGGTTCATCAGCAACGTTTCCAGGGCGTCGTCCCGGTGGTGGCCCAGGGCGATCTTGTTGCAGCCGAGTTTTTCCGCTGCGGTGTACAGGATGCCCCGTCTCAATCTGGAACAGAGACGACAGGATGTTCCGCCGCTCTCCATTTCTGCGGCCACCGCGGTGTACGTGTCTTCCTTGAGGATCTTGTGGGGGATCCCGGACCCCTCCAGCCAGGATTTCAAAGGGGCGCCGTCGTATCCCGGTTGGGTCTGGTCCAGGTGCACGGCGGTGATGGTGTAGGAGATCGGCGCTTTTCTCTGTGCCCGATGGATCAGGTCCAGGAGGGTGTAGCTGTCTTTTCCTCCTGAGATCCCCACCATCAGGTGGTCGCCCTCCTCGATCAGATTGTCCCCGGTCACCGTGGTCAGCATGGTCCGGGAGATCGATTTTCTCAGGGTTTCAAGGCCCTTTTCAGGACCGATATGGGTTATGCGTGACTCCGACATAGGGTTCAGTTTACAGTAGACTGTTAGCGACACCCGAACAGGAGTTCCAGACATCATGCCCCTACCGGTCCACCACAAGCTGGATACGACCCAAATGCCTGAGGGGTGTGTACTTACGGACGCAACCGCCTTTTCGGTGGAGATCCTGGCCGACCTGTTTACCCGGTCGTTTGAAGGGTACATGGTGCCGGTTCGGATGACCCCCGGGGCGTTGTCCCGGATGTTGCGGGTGGACTCGGTGGATCTGGCCGCCAGCCGGGTGGTTCTGTTCAACGGCGAGCCTGCCGGATTCATCCTGATCGACTCCCGGGGCAAGACCCGCCGGGTCGGCGCCATGGGGGTGGCTTCCGAACTGCGGGGCAAGGGTATCGGCCACCGCATGATGGATCATGTCATCGCCGATGCCCGAACCGGCGGATTCCTCAGGATTCGGCTGGAGGTTATCGAGACCAACGACCGGGCCCGGACCCTGTACCAGCATCTCGGGTTCTACGACCAGCGCACCCTGGTCGGCTACGAGCGCAGGCCAGGTCGTCCGCCGGCCGACAAAGACACACTGAAGGAGGTGGACCCCGGGGATCTGGCCAAGGTCATGGAGTACGAGTCCCCTGCCAACCTGCCGTGGCAGCTGTCCGCCATGAGCGTGGTCGGATACACGCCCCCTTCAGTGGCGTTCCAGCTCAGTGACAAGGCGTACGCCCTGGTGGCGGACGTCAAGAACCATACCGTGGACCTTCTCGTCATGGTGGTTCCCCACGCCCTGCGCCGCCAGGGCTGGGGCCGCAGGATGGTGGATGCCCTGGTAAGACGCTACCCGGTCTGCACCCTGCGGTTCCCGCCTCGGGTGCCGGCGAACCTGGCGCCGGACTTCTTCCGACATGCCGGGTTCGAGCAGATTAAACTGACCCAGAAGGAAATGGTCCTGGACCTGGACTAGCCCCCTTCCGGGGACCAGCGGAATCGCTGGAGATCCAGGTTTCCGTTCTCGAATTCCACCCCTTCCTGTTCCAGCAGACCCTGCTGCAGCCCCGGCGGCATATCCGGCCGCCTGCCGGTGGAGCACCCGCCGGATGCGTTGACCACCCGCTGCCAGGGTACGTCTTCAGGGGCCCGGCTCATGGCCCAGCCGACGGCGGCCGGCGACAGGGTCGCCTCCAGCATCACCGAGATCTGGCC
>JACXWD010000062.1 GCA_014764515.1 Candidatus Polarisedimenticola svalbardensis
CAATTGTTCCACGTGGAACATTCCCAAGTCTGGTTTCAGCGTGGTAAAGTACGCCGACCCTGAAAAATTCAGCTGGAGTACCCGTTGGGACGCATCATCGCCATTGTGAACCAGAAGGGCGGTGTGGGGAAAACCACCACTGCCGTCAACCTTGCGGCTGCCCTGTCCATCGCGGAAAAGCCCACCCTTCTCATCGATTCCGACCCCCAGGCCAACAGCACCCGGGCCCTGGGGTTCGATGATGACCTTGAAAGAGCATCGCTTTACGACGCCTTGATGGGTGCGGCAACCCTGGACGAGGTCCGAATGCCGGTGGACGCGCTGCCGTCCCTCTCGTTGATACCCTCGGATCGGAACCTGATCGGCGCCGAGGTGGAGCTGGTGGGAGCGGAAGGTCGTGAGTTCCGGCTCAGGGCTCTGCTGGAAGCGTATGCCCGGCCGTTTGAAACGGCGCTCATCGACTGTCCCCCTTCACTGGGTCTGTTAACCGTCAACGCACTGGCTGCAGCCGATGCGGTGCTGATCCCGGTCCAGTGTGAATACCTGGCTCTCGAAGGGGTCAGTCAGTTGATGGACACCATCCAGCGGATCCGGAAAAGTCTGAATCCGGGGCTGGAGATCCAGGGCTTTGTCATGACCATGTATGACGACCGGGTCAACCTGTCACGGCAGGTGGTGGAAGAGGTCCGCACCGTTTTCAAGGAACAGGTCTACGAAACATTGATCCCGCGGAATGTGCGGCTGGGTGAGGCACCCAGCCACGGTAAATCGATTTTCCTTTACGACATCCGATCCCGTGGTGCAGAGGCGTACCTGAGTTTCGCCGAGGAGTTCCTGAGGCATGAAGAGAAAAGCATTGGGCAAAGGACTGAGCAGCCTGATACCGGAAGCGCCGGCCGTCAAGCCGACACCCCGGGAAGAGCCGGGGGAGACCCAGGGCCAACTCCGGAACCTGGACATTGATCTGATCCGGCCCAACCGGTCCCAGCCGCGGCAGGACTTCAATGAGCAGGCGTTGTTTGATCTTGCTAACTCGTTGAAAACAAAAGGTGTTATACAGCCAATCGCTGTCCGCGAACGCGATGACGGCACCTATGAGCTCATTGCAGGAGAGCGTCGATGGCGTGCCGCCCAGCAGGCAGGACTGCTGAAGATACCGGCTCTGGTTCACCAGGTCCCGGATTCCGAACTACTGGAATTCGCCCTCATCGAAAACATCCAGCGGGAAGAGTTGAACCCTCTTGAAGAGGCGGTAGCCTATCGCACCCTCATGAACGATCTGGAACTGACCCAGGAGGAAGTGGCCGGCCGCGTCGGGAAACGCAGGGCGACTATCGCCAACATGCTTCGGCTGCTGACCCTGGCGCCCAAGGTTCAGGACAAGGTTCGCCAGGGCGTCGTCGGGATGGGACACGCCCGGGCCCTGGCTTCTCTCGGGGATCGCCGAGAGCAGGAACGGCTCGCCGCCAGAGTCGAGAAGGAAGGGTTGTCGGTCCGCCAGGTGGAGAGGCTGGTGGCCAGACTGAACCAGGGTCCGGACACCGTCGGCGAGAAGGCGGGGAGGGCGGTTGACCCTAACGTTCAGGCGGCCACCGAGTCGCTGCAATCGGCTCTTGGGACCCGGGTCCGGATTGTCCAGGGCAAGAAAGGTGGCCGGCTGGAGCTGCACTACGGGAGCGATGAGGAGCTGCAGCGCATCTACAATCTGATTTTTGACGCGGCAAAAGAAGGTTTTTAAGTGTGCCGACAAAATTGTCGGCCAGGGAAGGTTCGCCGACATAATTGTCGGCAGCAGATGGCCGACATAATTGTCGGCACGTACGAGGCCGCCGACATATTTGTCGGCACGATAGCGAGTCCCTTCAAACAGCCTTCCGGAGTTCGTTGAACCTTTCCGGGGGTTGTGATATTTTCCGCGCTTCCAGATGATTCGTCCCTAAATAAGGTTAAAGGAAATATGAAAGACAGGAAGCTGGCCTTTCGTTACGCCCGGGCTCTGCTGTCTTCGGTAGGGCCGGGCGAGCCTGCCCGACAGGTGGAGCGGTTCCTCCTGGGCGTCGGCAAAACCATGGAAGAGTCCCGGGAAATGCGGGAGGTTTTGCTGGACCCGGCGGTGGCCAAGGCCGACCGTATGAAGTTGCTCACCGACCTGGCTGGGCACTACGACATGCCGGTGGAGGTCCACCGCTTCATGGACACGGTGGTCGAACACCGTCGCATCCGGAACATCCCGGAAATGGCAGAACTGTTTCGCGAGCTGAGGGAAGCGGCCGACGGTATCGTACCGGCCTCCGTGACCACGGCCACACCGATGGACGATGCGATGACCGCAAGGGTGCGGTTGGCGCTTGAAAAAATGACCGGCAAAAATGTTCGCCTCACTGTTCTGGTCGATCCCGGCCTGATCGGCGGGGCGGTGACCCGGATCGGATCGATGGTCTATGACGGCAGCCTGGAAACCCAGCTTAAGATGCTGCGGAACCAGCTGGTCGAGGGGTAGAGATGGAAATCAGAGTCGACGAAATCAGTAAACTCATCCGCCAGCAGATCGAGGGCTTCGACCGCCAGACCGACATGGCCGAAGTCGGCACGGTGATCTCGGTTGGTGACGGCATCGCCCGGATCTACGGCCTGGAAAAGGCCATGGCCGGCGAGCTGCTGGAGCTGCCCCATGGCGTCATGGGGATGACCCTCAACCTGGAGGAGGACAACGTCGGCGCCGTTCTCCTGGGTGAGACCACCCTGATCAAGGAGGGTGACCAAGTCCGCCGCACCGGTCGGATCATGGAAGTGCCCGCCGGCGAGGCGATGCTCGGCCGGGTGGTGGACGCCCTGGGCCAGCCGCTGGACGGCAAAGGTCCGATCCAGACCTCACACTCCAACCCGATCGAACGGATCGCCCCCGGCGTCGTGGAACGGCAGCCGGTGACCGAGCCGCTGCAGACCGGTCTCAAGGCGATCGACAGCATGATCCCGATCGGCCGGGGCCAGCGTGAGCTGATCATCGGTGATCGCCAGACCGGGAAGACCGCCATCGCCCTGGACACCATCATCAACCAGAAGGGCGCCGGAGTTATCTGCATCTACGTCGCGATTGGACAGAAGCAGTCCACCGTCGCCAACGTGGTCAAGACCCTGGAAGAGTATGGCGCCATGGATTACACCATCGTGGTGGCGGCAACCGCTTCCACCCCGGCGCCGCTGCAGTACATCGCACCGTATACCGGCTGCGCCATCGGCGAGTATTTCCAGTTCAACGGCGAAGACGGCCAGCCGGCCGGTGCCGATAACAAGGGCCGGGCCGTACTGCTGGTTTACGATGATCTCAGCAAGCATGCCGCGTCGTACCGCGAAATTTCACTCCTGCTGCGCCGGCCTCCGGGCCGCGAGGCGTACCCCGGCGATGTGTTCTACCTGCACTCCCGGCTCCTGGAGCGGGCTTCCAAGCTGAACGACGCCAACGGCGGCGGTTCGTTGACGGCGCTGCCGATCATCGAGACCCAGGCCGGGGATATTTCGGCCTACATCCCGACCAACGTCATCTCCATCACCGACGGCCAGATCTTCCTGGAAGGGGATCTGTTCTACTCGGGCATCCGCCCGGCGGTGAACGTCGGCCTGTCGGTATCCAGGGTCGGCGGCAACGCCCAGATCAAGGCGATGAAGTCCATCGCCGGCACCCTGCGGCTGTCCCTGGCCCAGTACCGGGAAATGGCTGCCTTCGCCCAGTTCGGCTCCGACCTGGACAAGGCGACCCAGGCCCAGCTCAACCGGGGCCGGCGGCTCACCGAGATCCTGAAACAGGCCCAGTACGCGCCCCAGTCGGTGGACAAGCAGGTCATCCTTATTTATGCCGGCTCCAAAGGGTTCCTGGACGATGTCGAGGTCGAGGACTGCGGCAAATTCGAAACCGGCCTGTACCAGTTCATGGACCTGAACCACCAGGACGTCCTCACGGACATCGTGGCGAAGGGCAAGCTGGACGACGAACTGGAAGCGAGACTGGTTTCCGCCATGAAGGCGTTCAAAGAACAGTTCGTCACCACCTGAAGACCCCGGAGTTAGCCGATGTCGAAAACCAGGGATATCAAGCGCCGCATCCGTTCCGTTTCGAACACGATGCAGCTGACCAAGGCGATGAAGATGGTCAGTGCCGCCAAGATGCGGCGGGCCACCGACAGTATCGTCGCCGCCCGGCCGTTCGCCCACAACATGCGGGATGTGCTGCGGTCCCTGGCCGCCAGGGCCGACGCTGAAACTCACCCGCTGCTCCAGGTTACCGGCACGGAAAAAGTAGAGCTGCTTGTTGTCACCGGCGACAAGGGGCTGTGCGGCTCGTTCAATACCAACATCAACAAGACCGCCCACAATTTCATCAAGTCGGAGCAGGCCAAGGGCGAGCGGGTGTTCGACCTGCATGCCGTCGGCAAGCGCGGGGTGGAGTACTTCCGGCGACGGGATGTCACGATCCACAAGGCATGGATCGATGTCCTGCGCCAGGTCGAATTCGCAACAGCCAAGGAGATCGCCAGCGACATGATGGAGCGCTACGTCACCGGTGAGCTTGACGCAATCTATCTGGTGTACAACGAGTTCAAATCGGCTATCTCCCAGCATCCGGTGGTGGAGCGCCTGCTTCCCATCGAACCGATCGAACCGGCGGAAGGGGAGACCACCGAAGATTACATCTACGAGCCCGGACCGGAGGCGTTGCTGAACACCCTCCTGCGGCGGCACGTGGAGGTGCAGGTGCACACGGCGCTGCTGGAGTCGGTGGCTGCGGAGCACGCGGCGCGGATGACCGCCATGGATTCGGCCAGCCGCAACGCCGGCGACCTGATCGATCGCCTGACCCTGCACATGAACCGGGTGCGGCAGGCGGCGATCACAACGGAAATCATTGAAGTCGTATCGGGAGCGCAGGCTCTCGGTTAAGGAGCAGAAGATGGGTAAGGTTGGCAAGGTCATTCAGGTCATCGGTCCGGTGGTGGACGTGGAATTCGACGATGACCACCTTCCGGCGATCTATAACGCGCTGCGGGTATCCGATCCGGGTACCGCAACCGGAGTTCCGGTGGACGTCATCTGCGAGGTGCAGTCGCACCTGGGCGAGAACCGGGTCCGGACCGTGTCCATGGAGCCGACCGACGGCCTGGTGCGAGGCACTGCCGCCGAGGACCTGGGCCAGCCGATCACGGTCCCCGTCGGGGAAGCGACTCTGGGCCGGGTGATGAACGTCATCGGCAAGCCGGTGGACAAGCTGGGCCCGATCGAGGCCGGTGAGCACTGGCCGATCCACCGGGAGGCCCCGGCGTTCGAGGACCAGTCCACCGAAACCGAAATGTTCGAAACCGGGATCAAGGTCATCGACCTCCTGGAGCCGTACCTCAAGGGCGGCAAGACCGGCCTGTTCGGCGGCGCCGGCGTGGGGAAAACGGTGCTGATCATGGAGTTGATCAACAACGTCGCCCTGAAGCATGGTGGTTACTCGGTGTTCGCCGGCGTGGGAGAGCGGACCCGTGAAGGGAACGACCTCTGGCTGGAGTTCCAGGAAACCGGCGTAATCAACCTGGAAGATCCTTCCAAGTCCAAGGCTGCGCTGGTCTACGGCCAGATGACCGAGCCGCCGGGAGCCCGCCTGCGGGTCGCCCTGACCGGTCTGACGGTGGCGGAGTACTTCCGGGACGTCCAGCAGCAGGACGTGCTGCTGTTCGTGGACAACATCTTCCGGTTCACCCAGGCCGGCTCCGAGGTTTCGGCGCTCCTGGGCCGGATGCCCTCGGCGGTAGGCTACCAGCCGACCCTGGCCACCGAGATGGGTGAGCTGCAGGAGCGGATCACCTCCACCAAGAAAGGATCGGTTACCTCGGTGCAGGCGATTTACGTGCCGGCGGACGATTACACCGATCCGGCGCCGGCCACCACCTTTGCTCACCTGGACGCCTCCACCAACCTCTCCCGGCAGATCGCCGAGCTCGGCATCTACCCGGCAGTCGATCCCCTGGCCTCCACCTCCCGGATCCTGGATCCCAGGGTGGTCGGTGACGAGCACTACAACGTGGCCCGCGGCGTCCAGCGCGTCCTGCAGCGCTACAAGGACCTGCAGGACATCATCGCCATCCTGGGCATGGACGAGCTGTCCGAGGATGACAAGATCACCGTGTCCCGGGCCCGGAAACTCCAGCGCTTCCTGTCCCAGCCGTTCTACGTGGCGGAGCAGTTCACCGGAATGAAGGGCATATACGTCAAGATCGAGGACACCATCAAGGGGTTCAAGGAGATCCTGGACGGCAAGCACGACGACCTCCCGGAACAGGCGTTCCTGTATGTCGGCACCATTGAAGAGGCCCGGGAGCAGGCAGAGCGTCTGGCGGCCGAAACCGCTTGATTCGTCAAAATAAAGGACGGGACGGGGTACAATGATTCCCGACAAGATAGAACTTGAGATCGTGACACCGGAGAGGAAGGTCCTCTCTGAAATGGTGGATTCGGTGGTGATCCCCGGGAGCCAGGGTTACCTGGGCGTCCTTCCGGGGCACACACCGCTGCTTACCGGCCTGATGATCGGCGAACTGTCGTACATTCAGGGGGGTAAGGAGCATGTCCTGGCCGTAAGCCAGGGCTATGCGGAGGTACTCCGCGGCAAGGTTTCCGTTCTTGCGGAACGGTGTGAGAAGGCGGAAGAAATTGACGTCGAGCGCGCCGAGAATGCGAAGAAGAGGGCAGAAGAGGTTCTCAAGCGGAAGGATGTCCCGATGGACGATTTCCGGAGAGCTGAGCTTAGTATCCAGCGGGCGATCACGCGTATGCAGGCCAGGAAACACGGTCTGGGTTAGCGCTGGCCGTATTCCCCGCGGAGGAGGTCAACGGCTGTGAGCAGTTCAAACCGCATCGCCATCGCGCTCTTCCTTATCCTCGCCCTCACCGGCCTGGCCGGCTGTTCCAAGCCAGTGGAAATCGGCGTCATCACCTCCGAATCCGGGGCTGCCAAGATCTACGGCGACGAAGTCGGCAGAGGGCTTGAGCTGGCTCTTGAGGAGATCAACGCCGCCGGCGGCTACAAGGGAAAGCCGATCCAGCTGATCTACAAGGATGACGAGACCAAGCCGAGCGTCGCCCGTCATGCCATCACCAGCCTCCTGGAAGAAGACAAGGTCCGCCTGCTCATCGGCGGTATCGCCTCGCCGGTGATGCTGGAGATCGCCCCGATAGCCAACGAGGCCGGCGTGGTGCTGATCTCGCCGACGGCGTCCAACCCGGCCATCACCCAGATGGGGCACTTCATTTTCCGGATCCACCCTTCGGACATCCTCGAGGGGACCAATATGGCGGAACTGGCCCGGGACCTGGGCATCGAGAAGATGGCGATCTTCGCGGTAGACAACCAGTTCGGCGCCGGCCTGACCGAGGTGTTTTCCGACCGTTACCAGAGCAAGTACCGCAAAATCCTCAAGACCTTCGAGTTCCCCGAATCCGGTTCCTCGGCGTTTGCCGCCATGGTGGATGAGGTCAAGGAGCTGTCGCCGGAAGGTGTGTACATCGTCGGCTACATGACCGATGTGGCGGAGATCACGCGGATGCTGCGCGATGCAGACGTGGACGCGGTGATCATCGCCAACTCGGGCGTGACCGGGCGGATCTCCGAAATGATCGGGGACGCCGCCGAAAACATGATTTACCCTCAGCCCAACTTCAACCTGGATACCAACGACGAAGATATGCGCCGGTTCATCACTGCCTTCCGGGCCAGGTACGGGGAACCGCCTCAGAGGTTCGCGGCGCTGGGATATGACACCTTGCGCCTGCTGTACGACGCCATGGTGCTGGGCGGCAACTCCCATCCGGACACGGTGCGGGCCAGCCTTCGCCAGCTCAAGGATTACCAGGGCGCCTCCGGCCGGATCAACTTCGACGAAAACGGCGACGTGGTGCAATACCCCCGGCTGTTCATCATCCGGGACGGAAAGCCGATCCCGTACCAGGTATTCCTTGATGAAGGCGGCACGCTGACCATCCCGGGGAGGTGACCCGGTGAGCCAGGGTCTTGCCGGCAGGACCTATCTATCCATCGTGATCCCCTCGTACAACGAGGAACAGCGACTGGGCGATACCCTTGAGACGATCCAGGCTTTTATCGAACAGAAAAACCTGGAAGCAGAAATCCTCGTGGTTGACGACGGCTCCGCCGACGGCACCATCCGTCTCGCAGAAGGGTACCTGAGAGGCGGGCGCGGCCGGGTCATCAAGAACGGTCGCAACCGCGGCAAAGGGTATTCGGTGCGCCACGGCGTTCTGCAGGCCTCGGGCCGCTGGGTGCTGATCACCGACGCCGACCTGTCCACACCGATCGAAGAGTATGACAGCCTGGCGGCGGTGGTGCGAAACCGGGACCTGGACGTCGCCATCGGCTCCCGGGGCCTGGCGGACAGCCGGGTGGAGATTCCCCAGCACGGCCTGCGGCAGTTGATGGGCAAGACGTTCAACCGGATCATCCGGATCATGACCGGCCTCAGGTTCCGGGACACCCAGTGCGGCTTCAAGCTGATGGACCGGGAGCGATGCCTGCCCCTGTTCCAGCGCATGCAGGTGGAACGGTTCGCCTTCGATGTGGAATTCCTGTTTCTGTGCGAGCGCTACGGCTTGACGGTGGCGGAAGTGCCGGTGGTGTGGAGAAACGACGAGGCCTCCACCGTCAGTATCCTGGCCGACCCCCTGAACATGCTCTCCGATGTTGCGAAGGTGCGCTGGCGCTTTCGCAAGGGGCTGTATGACCCGACCCGGGATGAAGGTCGTACCGACGAGGGGATCCGTTGAAGCGAACGAGATCGGAGAAACGGCTGCCGCTGACCGATCTGATCGCCTGCCTTACAGAGGAGCGCAAGAACGGCCGCACCGTGGTGTTCACCAACGGCTGCTATGACATCCTCCATGCCGGCCACCTGCATCTTCTGGAGCGGGCCTCGCAGTTGGGAGACGTGGTGGTGGTCGGACTCAACGGCGACCGATCGGTGCGCCGGCTCAAAGGGGGAAGCCGGCCGTGGGTCGATTTCGACGACCGGGCCGATCTCCTGGCCGGCCTGGAAGTGGTGGACTACGTCATCGGATTTGAAGAAGACACGCCGGAGCGGATCATGGAGGCGATCCGGCCGGACGTCATGGTGAAAGGGGGGGACTACACCCAGGAGACCCTCCCGGAAAAAGATACGGCGAACCGCATCGCCTGCCGCATTGAAATCGTACCGTTCCGTTCCCACCGTTCCACCACCGGCCTGGTGGACCGTATCGTCCGAGCCGGCGGGGACGACCCCGGCCGGCGCTTCTCCGGTTAGACGTCGTGCCTGCCTTCCGGCGTCTCGTTGAGTCCCCGTTCTATGTCGAAGCGGAGGACCGCCTGGCTGCCGGCACAGGCCGGGTGCAGCTGTCCGGCCTGGTAGAAGGGTCCCGGGCCCTGATGCTGACCCTGCTGGCGACCCGCCTCAGGACCGGAATCCTCCTGATTGTGCCCGATGATGTCGCCATGGGGAGATGGCATCGGGACCTGGCCGCTCTGGCCGGTCTGACCGAACGGGACCCGCTCCGTATCGTGGACTTTCCCGCCATGGACGCCGATCCGTATGACGACATCCCGCCTCACCCGGAAGTGGTTCGGGAACGGGTCGTCGCCCTCGAGCGCATCGTGGCCGACGATCTGGACTTTGTCCTGGCGCCGGCCCGGGCTTTGTTCGGCCGGTTGCCGTCAAGGGAGGAGTGGGAACGTTCGGTGCGCCGCATCCGGGTCGGCGACGACCTGCCGCCGGACCGGTTCATCCTCTCCATGATCGGGTACGGTTACCGTCGCGTGGAGACGGTGAGCGCTCCGGGGGAGATCTCCCGCCGGGGCGGGATCATCGACCTGTTCCCGTCCGGCTCTCACGAGCCGGTGAGGATTGAGCTGTTCGGTGACACGGTGGACTCCCTCCGAAGTTTCGATACCGATCATCAGCGCTCCACAGGTTCGGTGGAGGTCCTGACGGCGGGGCCGGCCATGGAATCGCCTCCCACCGACGAGGCTGTGGCCCGTGTGGCCGGATACCTGGAGGAGGCAGGGGAAGGGAGGCAGTTCCGGCGCAAGCTGGAAGCGCTGACCGAAGGGGGCTACTTCCCCGGCTTCGAGACCCTGGCCGGCCTGACCGCCGAAAAGCCGGTAGACCTGTTCGATTACACCGGCCGCCTGATGACGGTGGTGGATGAGCCGGAACTGGTGGATGACGAGATCATTCGGGCCGACTACGACAACCGCACCTGCTGGGAGCAGAGCGGCAACCGCACCCTGCCTCCACCGGCGCAGTTGTATGTCCAGCCGAAGCTGCTGCAGGACCGCCTGGCGGAAGGACGGCTGGCCCTTCGGGAACTGATCGGTGATGAACCTGCCGGCGCCGGCACGGTGGTTCGCGCGGTGTCCCGCAACCCGCGCTCCTACGCCGGCAGGGTTCAGGAACTGGCTTCCGATCTCAAGGCGGCGGCGGCCTCCGGAGCCCGCACCCTGTGTGTCATGCGTTCCCAAGGGAGCTCCCTGCGGCTGAAGGAGATCCTGGGCGAGTACGATCTGGCGATTTCCGACGACCTCATCCTCAGGGAGGGTCGTCTCAGGGCCGGGTTCGAGCTGCCGGCCATCGGCCTGACGGTGCTGACCGAAACCGAGATCTTCGGCGAGCAGAAGAAGGTCGCAAAAAGAAAGTCCAGGGGCAAGGCGGCTTTCCTGTCCGATTTCCGGGACCTGAAGGAAGGGGACATGGTGGTCCATGTGGACCACGGCATCGCGTCCTACGCCGGTCTGGGGAGACCGAAGGGAGGCAGCCTCAACCGGGACTTCATGGTCCTGGTGTTTTCCCACGGCGACCGGCTGTTCGTTCCGGTGGACCGGCTGGACCTTGTGCAGAAGTATTCCGGCGTCGCCGGCAAGAAGCCGATGCTGGACCGGCTGGGCGGGCCGGGCTGGGCCAGGGTCAAGGCCAGGGCGAAGAAGGCCGTGGAGTCCATGGCCAAGGAACTCCTGACGCTGTACGCCCGCCGCAAAGCGATAACAGGGTACCGCTTTCCTGAAGACACACCGTGGCAGCGGGAGATGGAGGACGCCTTCGCCTGGGAGGAAACGCCGGACCAGCAACGGGCGATCGAGGACGTCAAGCGGGACATGGAATCGGATCTGCCCATGGACCGGCTCCTGGTGGGAGACGTCGGCTTCGGCAAAACCGAGGTGGCGGTCCGGGCGGCGTTCAAGGCGGTGATGGAGGGGAAACAGGCGGCGATCCTGGCTCCCACCACCGTCTTGGCATTCCAGCATTTCAAAACCTTCAGGCAGCGCTACGCCCCGTTCCCGGTCAAGGTGGAGCTGGTCTCCCGGTTCCGCACCGTCGCCGAGGTCCGCAAGATTCTGGACAAGGTCAGCGCCGGCGAAGTGGACGTGCTCATCGGCACCCACCGCATGTTGTCCGGTGACGTCCGTTTCCGGGATCTGGGCCTTCTGGTCATCGACGAGGAACAGCGCTTCGGAGTCAAGCACAAGGAGAAACTCAAGGAGATCTCTATCGGTGTGGACGTGCTCTACATGACCGCCACGCCGATCCCGAGAACGTTGCAGATGTCTCTGGCCGGCGTCCGGGATCTTTCCATGATCGAAACGCCGCCGCCGGGCAGGATGGCGATCCAGACCCAAATCATCCCGTGGCGGACCGGAGTGCTGGCCCAGGCGATCCGCCAGGAACTCCGCAGAAACGGACAGATCTTCCTGGTGCACAACCGGATCGAAACCCTGCCGGCCCTGGTTCGCGCCGTGCGGGAGATGGTGCCGGAGGCCGGCGTGGTCATGGCCCACGGCCAGATGCGGGAGCACGGCCTTGAAAAGGTGATGATGCAGTTCGTCAACCACGAGGTCGATATCCTCGTAACCACCACCATCATCGAAAACGGCCTGGATATCCCCAGGGCCAACACCATTATCGTGAACCGGGCCGACCGCTTCGGCCTGGCCCAGCTGTACCAGCTCAGGGGAAGGGTCGGCCGGTCGGAGAAACACGCGTACGCATATTTCCTGGTTCCCGGCCGGGAGTCCCTCTCCGAGATCGCCAGGAAACGGCTGCGGGCGCTCCAGGAGTTCAGCGAACTGGGGGCCGGGTTCCGGCTGGCCGCCGCCGATCTTGAGATCCGGGGCGCCGGTGAACTGCTTGGGGCGAAGCAGCACGGCCATATCGCCTCCCTGGGTTTTGACCTGTACTGCCAGATGCTGGAGCGGGCGGTGGCCGATCTGGAAGGGGAGCCTGTGGTCGCCCGGGAAGCGGCGAGTTTGCACCTGGGGGTGGATATCAGGGTCCCCGACAGTTACATGCCCGACTCCGGTGAGCGCCTCGCCTTGTACAAACGGCTGGCCGGCATGGTCGACGAGGAAGAGGTCGGCCGCCTGCAGGCGGAAACCGAGGACCGCAACGGACGGTTGCCGGTCCAGGGCAGGAACCTGTTCGATATGGCCCGGCTTCGCCTTCTGATGGAGACTGCCGGGGCGAGACGGGTGGATGCGGTGGAGGGTAAACTGCACATCCGGTTCCAGGCCGACGCCGACCTTGATCCGGTGCGGATTGTGGAACTGTTCCGGAAGGACCAGGGCAGCCTGACGCCATCGGGACTCCTGATCGTTCCGGCGCCGCCCCGGGCCACGGACAGGATCGAGGCGGTTCAGGATATATTGAAGAAGATCATGACCACCGTTGAGGGCAGGGGATGAACCGAACCACACAGTGGCTGCTGCCGGTTCTTTTGATTCTGGCGTGCTGTTCCTGCGGGGAGCAACCGCTGACCGAGGGGCTGGTCGCTTCCCTGAACGGCGATCCGGTGACCCTGGAGCAGTTCCGGGAATACCTGGAAGAATCTCTCTCGCCGGAAGACGAACCGGATACCGCCCTCACCGGCACCGAGCCAGGAGAACTGGACCGGGTCCGGAGCCGGCTGTTCGATATCTTCATCGACGAACGTCTTCTGGCAGGGGAGGCGAGGCGGCGGTACGGCAAGGGGACCGATGCCTTCGACCGCCTGTTCTCGGAGCTGGCTCTCGAGGCAGGGGAGCCGGACACCGAGGCTGTGGACGCCCTGGTGGCGGAACGGTCGGCGGAGTTCCGGGAAGACCGGACCCTGATGCTGCGGGCCCTGATGCTCCAGGATCCGGCCCTGGCGGAGCGGGTCTACGACCAGGTCCGGCGGAACCGCATGACCTTCTCCGAGGCGGTGGCGGCTCATGAATCCACGCCGGGGCAGGGAGCGCCGATGGAGACAACCCTGGGATCGCTGCCTGAGGAGGTCCGCGGCGCCATCGAGGAACTGAAGGCCGGCCGGGTCAGCCGACCGGTGGAAGTCCACGGCATCATCTACCTGTTCCTGGTGGAAGCGTGGCGGGACGCCGCCGGGCCGGCGGACGGCGGAGAACTCCGGGAAGAAGCCCGGGCGGAGATTCGCAGCAGGATGATCCAGGACGCTGCCGGCCGGTTGTTGCTGGAGCTCCGCAAACACCCCAAGGTCCGGATCGAGACGGAAAGGCTGCCTTTCCCGTACGTGACGGATACGCCGGTTCAGGTAGAATAGAAGGATGAAATTGAATAAAGCTGCAATCGGGGTTTTCCTGGCCTGCCTCGCCTTTCCTGTGGCCGCCGAGGTCATCGAGGAGATCGTGGCGATCGTGGACGACGAGATCATCACCCGCTCCGAGTTCGAGGAAGAAGAGCAGGCGATGCTGGCACAGGCGTACAGTCAGTTCACCGGCGCCGAGCTGGACAAGCAGGTGGAGCTGATCCGAACCCAGGTCCTGTCCCAGATCATCGATCGCAAGGTGCTGATGCACCGGGCCGCCCGGCTGTTCGACCTCAGTGGCTACGAAAACATGCTCCTGGACCAGTTCAAGAAGGACAACAAGATCGACAGCGACGAGGAACTGGTCCGGCTTCTGGCCCAGGAAGGGATGACGGTGGAGGACATCCGCCGCCGGTTGATCGAACAGGTGGCCCCCAGGGAGATCATCACCGCCGAGGTGGGCAACCGTGTCGCCAGCAGTGACGCCGAGATCGAGGAGTACTACAACAACAACAAGGAAAAGTTCCGGGTCAAGGCCGAGTTCACCCTGAGCGAGATCGTGATACTGGCCGGTGACGACAACCGGGACGGGCAGCGGGCACTGGCGACACAGATTCTGGAACAGGCCAGGGCGGAAGGAGCCGATTTTGCCGCACTGGCCACGGAGCACTCACAGGCCGGCACTGCGGAAAACGGCGGTGACCTGGGCACCCTCAGCGCCGGCGACCTGAACGCGACCCTGGAAGAGGCAGCTCTTGAAACGCCGGTTGGTTCGGTGAGCGATCTTCTTGAAATGGAGTACGGCTTCCACATGATCCGGGTGGCCGATCGCATGGAAGCCGGCCTGCGGGAACTGGACGATATCCGGGATCAGATCCGGACCTATATTGAGGACACGCAATATTTTGAAAAACTGACCGCGTTCCTCAAAAAAGCCCGGAATGAAGCGGATATCCAGATCCGTCCCGGGTACGAGGACCGCTACATCCAGGCCGACTGATCACCGCACCCATAAGAGCCCAATCGAACAAAAATTGAATTAAATAAAATCTAGACAGTCAAGAATAATTATAAATTAATATAAATACGACATAAAATGCCCTGTATCGTTTTGCGGATACTTGCATCTCTGATAGAGTGCCTTCACGAACTGCCTCCCAAACCGTCATATGCGACCGCAGCAATTTTCAGGAGCCCACCTGAAGAGGAGAACCGGGCATGGTGAACAGGAAACTGATCCGTCCGAACCTGCAGCAGATCAAGGAAAAGTACAACGGCAATACGATGCTGCAGGAAGCGCCCGAACCTGTCCGCGAACCGGCCCGTGAATCGAACCGGGACCAGCGCGGAGCATCCCGCCCCCGGGGCCGTGACAACAGCCAGGCCCAGGGCGGTGCACGACGACGCGCCGTTCCGCCGGAGTCCACCAACGCCGAGGCGTTCTACTACCTGAAACAGATGAATTCCCAGACGCCGATGGTGGTGGAACTGGACAACGGTGAAAAGGTCCGCGGCTGCATCGAGTGGTACGACCGTGGCTGCCTGAAGGTCAACCGGACCGACGGCCCGAACCTGCTCCTGTTCAAGCACGCCATCCGGTTCCTGTACAAACAGGAAGAAGAAGACAACTAGCCTTCAGTCTGCAAGGTGCTCCCGCACCTCCCCCAGCATCCTTTCATGAATCGCCGGTCCGCCGGCCACGATCTCCCCATCCTCCAGGAAGTCGTCGCCTCCGTTGAAGTCGGTGACGATCCCCCCAGCCTCCCGTATCAGCAGCGCTCCTGCCGCCATATCCCAGGGGGCGAGGCCTGTCTCCCAGAACCCGTCGTAACGGCCGCATGCGGTGTACGCCAGATCCATGGCGGCGGATCCGGCCCGGCGGATCCCCGATGTACCCTCCATGAAGCTGCGGAACACCCTCAGGTATCCATCGACCTTCTGGAAATACCGGAACGGGAATCCGGTGGACAGCAGCGCCTCGTCGAACCGGGCCTGCTCGCTGCACCGGATCGGCAGATCGTTCAACCGGGCGCCGTTCCCCCGGGAGGCATGGAACATCTCGTCATGGACCGGGTCGTAGACCGCCCCGGCCAGGAGCCCGTCCCGGTCTTCCAGCCCCACGGAGACGGCGAACATCGGGATACCGTGGATGAAGTTGGTGGTGCCGTCCAGGGGATCGATGATCCAGCGCAACTCCTCCCGCACCTCGTCCGGCGACCCTTCCTCGGCCATGACGGCATGATCGGGGAACCGTCCCCGGATGTAATCGGTGAGCGCCACTTCCGAAGCCTGATCGGCCTCGGTGACGAAATCGTGGAACGCCTTCTTCCGCACGGCGCCGGAAGCCAGCCTGCGAAACCGCTGCCGGAGCTCCTCTCCACCCAGGCGGGCCGCTTCCATGGCGGCTGCTTCCAACAGGTCGCTCAACTCGACTCCTTCTTTCGCATCGCCCGGGGATGGGCCTTGTCGTAAACCTGCATCAGGGAGTCGGGAGTGACGTGGGTGTAGCGCTGGGTGGTGGACAGCGATGCATGGCCCAGGAGTTCCTGGATCGCTCGGAGGTCGGCGCCGGCGCCCAGGAGGTGGGTGGCGAAAGAGTGACGGATGGCGTGAGGCGAAACCTTCAGCACCAGAGCGGCATCCAGGATTCGCTGGTTCAGGATCCGTCGCACCGAGCGATCGGTAAGGCGCCCGCCCCTGAGGTTCAGGAACAGCGCTTCCGGGTCGGCGGCATGATCCCTGCGATCCGACGACACCTTCAACCAGGCCCGCACAGCTTCTTTCGCCTTGCTGCCGAACGGCACCATCCTCTCCTTCCTCCCTTTCCCCAACACGCGGACCACCCCTCCTGCGAGATCGATATCGTGAAGGTCCAGGGAGACCAGCTCGCCGACCCGAAGCCCGGTGGCGTACAGGAACTCCAGGATCGCCCGGTCTCGAAGATCAGCCGGTTTGTCCCCGGCGATATGGTCCAGAAGGGCGAAAATCTCGTCCACGGTCATGTCCCGGGGCAGTTTCTTCGGCAGCTTGGGTGCTGAAATCGATTCGGCCGGATTGGTTTCAAGGTCACCTTGACGCACCGCATGGCGCAGCATCGACCGCACCGCCGACAACCGCCGAGCGATGGATGAACGCTCCAGGCCGGACCGGCTGAGGCCGGCGATGAACCCCCGGATCGCCACCGCCTGGATCCGGCCCGGAGACACCGTAATTTCCGGCATGGTCTCTTCCAGGTACGCCTGGAACACCGCCAGGTCCGACGCGTACGCCCGGACCGTTTCCGGTGAAGCGTGTTTCTGGTCGGTGAGGTAGTCGAGATACCGGCTGATCCAATGTGCGAGGTTTCGGGAGCGGCTCATGGCCCGGTCTCCGCCAGCCAGCCGTCCAGCGCCTTCAGCGCCCGCTCCGACCGGGCCCGCTTGCGGTCCGCCTTCTTCCGCACCCCGGCAGGAGCCGGCGGCAGCAGGCCGAAGGCGGAGTTGGTCGGCTGGTACCCTTTGGGATCTGCCGATGTGATGTAACGCAACAGAGAACCGATCATGGTCTCCTCCGGCAACACTACCGGCGTAAGGCCTGCGGCGATCCGGGCGGCATTGATCCCGGCCACCAGTCCACCGGCGGTGGACTCGGTGTACCCCTCCACACCGGAGATCTGCCCGGCGAACAGCAGGGTCGCCCGGCTTCGAGCCTGCAGCGTCGGCAGGAGCACGGTGGGTGAATTGATGTAACAGTTGCGGTGGATCTGACCGAGCCGCACGAAAGATGCCTTCTCAAGGCCTGGAATCAGCCGGAAAACCTCTTTCTGCGCCGGCCACTTCAGCCGGGTCTGGAACCCGACCATGGAGTAATGCTCGGCGGCGATGTTGTCCTGGCGCAACTGGACCACGGCGTGGGGCCAGCGACCGGTTCGAGGGTCGGTAAGCCCTACCGGTTTCATCATCCCGAACCGGATCGTATCCCGCCCCCGGCTGGCCATGACCTCGATGGGCAGACATCCCTCGAAGAACGGCGTCTTGTCCACATCGTGGAGCTCGGCCTTCTCCCCGGCGAGCAACGCTAGAAGGAAGCGGTCGTACTCCTCCGAATTCATGGGGCAGTTGAGATAGTCCTTGCCGTCCCCCTTGTCGTAGCGGGAGGCGGCGAACACGATCTCCCGGTTGATACTGTCGGTTTCGATGACCGGGGCGATGGCGTCATAGAAATACAGGTGGTCCTGGCCGGTGAACCGGGCGATCGCCTCGGCCATGGCGGCGGAGACCAGGGGGCCGACGGCCAATATGACAATGCCGTCGTCCGGTATCTCCTGTACCTCCTCGCGTATCACGGTGATATTAGGGTGTGCTTCCAGTTCCCGGGTAACAGTCTCGGGGAACGTATCCCGATCCACCGCCAGGGCGGCCCCGGCAGGAACCCGGGTCTCCCGGGCACAGTTCAGGATCAGCGATCCGAAGCGGTCCATCTCGGTCTTGAGCAGTCCGTGGGCGTTGAGCGGATCCAGGGATTTGAACGAATTGGAACAGACCAGTTCGGCCAGGTTCCCGGTGCGGTGCACCGGGGTGCCGCTGGCCGGTCTCATCTCGTACAGCCGGACCGTGGCCCCCCGGGTTGCGGCCTGCCACGCAGCTTCGGAGCCGGCCAGCCCGCCGCCTATGACGGTGATGGTATTTTCCTTCATCTCGCGCATTTTAGCCTATGGCGGACGGCGGCACGGCCCTTGTTTACAATCGGTTGGACGGGTTTTGGGGCCGCATGTATATTGATCGGCGACTAATCTACATATTCCCTGGAAGGACATGCTATGCGTTTCGTCACCGTGACCCCTGCTCTGCTTCTGATTGCACTACTTCTGACCATGTCAGGTTGCGCCACCGGCGAGGAGCCGACAACCGATGAGCCGACGGCTACCGGCGAGATCGCCGC
>JACXWD010000098.1 GCA_014764515.1 Candidatus Polarisedimenticola svalbardensis
GGGTCCTCCATGGCTGACAAGCGCTCCAGGCCAACGATCCTGCTCACCGGGGCTACCGGGTACGTGGGAGGAAGGCTGCTTACAGCCTTGGCCGCCGCCGGTTATCCGGTGCGCTGTATGGCTCGCAAGCCGGAGTTCCTGGAGTCCCGTGTCCGGGCGATGGAGGATGGCGGCACCGTCTCGGTGGTCCAGGGGGATTGCCTGGACCTGGCCAGCCTGCGCCGCGCCACAGCCGGTGTAGACACCGCCTTCTACCTGGTGCACTCCATGGGCGGTAGCGGTGATTTCGCCGACGCCGACCGGAAGGCGGCGTTGAATTTCGGCCAGGCGGCCCGGGAGGCCGGTATCAGTCGGATCATCTACCTGGGCGGATTGGGAGACTCGGGAGAGCAACTGTCCAAGCACCTTCAGAGCCGTCACGAAACCGGGGAGGCGCTGAGGTCCGGTGGCGTTCCCGTGGTGGAGTTCCGGGCTTCCATCATCCTCGGTTCGGGTAGTTTATCCTTCGAGCTTATCCGGGCCCTGGTGGAGCGGCTGCCGGCGATGATCTGCCCCAGCTGGGTTCGGGTCAAGGCCCAGCCGATCCACATCCTGGATGTCATCCGGTACCTCCTGGAAGGGATCCAGCTGCCGGCGGGCCAGGAACGGATCTACGAGATCGGTGGCAGGGACACGGTGTCGTACCAGGAGATCATGGAGGAGTACGCCCGTCAGCGGGGTCTCAAGCGGACCATGATCCCGGTTCCGGTTCTGACGCCCTATCTCTCCAGCCTGTGGCTGGGACTGACCACACCGCTGTACGCCCGGGTCGGCCGCAAGCTGATCCTCAGCATCAAGAATCCGACGGTGGTCCGTGACGACCGGGCATCCACCACGTTCAAGATCCGTCCTGCCGGGTTGGCGGAAGCGATCCGAAGGGCGATGAGTAACGAGGACAACCGCTTCGCAGCCACCCGTTGGTCCGACGCCACCAGTTCCACAGGCGAACATCGGTCGTGGGGCGGGACCAAGTTCGGCAGCCGGCTGGTGGATACCCGCTCGATCGAGGTGGATGGGGTCCTGCCGGGGGCAGCCTTCGCACCGATCCGGCGCATCGGTGGGCAGACCGGCTGGTATTACGGCGACTGGCTGTGGCGGGTGCGTGGGTTCATGGACCTTCTGGCCGGCGGGGCCGGTATGCGCCGGGGCCGCCGCAACCCGGAAGACCTGGTGGTCGGTGACACCCTGGATTTCTGGAGGGTGGAAGGGTACGAACCGAACCGCAGGCTCCTGCTGGTGGCTGAGATGAAGCTGCCGGGGCGAGCCTGGCTGGAGTTCGAGGTCAAACCGTCCGGAAACGGTTCGGTGATCCATCAGACTGCGGTCTTTGATCCGGTCGGCCTCCTGGGATTGCTGTACTGGTACGGCATCTACCCGCTGCATCGGCGCGTCTTCCGCGGCATGCTGAAGGAAATCAGCCGTCGGGCGGCAGCACCGGTTCCTGCGTTCCCCAAGGCAGGTTAGCCAATGACATCCATCACCCGGCTCAGGATCCGCGATCTGAACGACAGGCCGGTTTCCGGCGCCGGGGAATACGTCCTGTACTGGATGGTGACGGCCCGGCGCACCCGGTTCAATTTTGCATTGCAGCATGCCGTTCGCCGGAGCCTGGAGCTGGGCCGGCCTCTGCTGGTGCTTGAGTCGCTGCGTTGCGATTACCCCTGGGCATCGGAACGGTTCCACCGTTTCATCCTGCAGGGCATGGCCGACAACCGGATCCGGTTCGGTCGAGCCGGGGTCGCCTATTACCCGTACGTCGAGAGGAAGCCGGGAGAGGGCAAGGGGCTGCTGGCCGCCCTGGCGTCCCGGGCCTGTTGCGTGGTGACCGATGATTTCCCCTGCTTCATGATCCCGGCCATGACCGCTGCAGGCGCAAAGCAGGCGCCGGTCCGGATGGAGGCGGTGGACGGCAACGGCCTGTTGCCGATCCATGAAGCCGGGAAACCTTTCCCAACCGCCTATGCCTTCCGGCGATTCCTTCAGCGGGATCTCCCGAGCCACCTGGAGGAGTTTCCCGAGCCGGACCCGTTGGCCGGATACAGCTCTCTTGTGGAGCCGGACCTGCCGGACAGAGTCCTGGCCCGCTGGCCGATGGCCGGCCAGGACCTGCTGGCCTGCCGGCCGGAGGCGTTCCGGACCGTGGATGTGGACCGG
Organism: Candidatus Polarisedimenticola svalbardensis; assembly: GCA_014764515.1. GTDB lineage: Bacteria > Acidobacteriota > Polarisedimenticolia > Polarisedimenticolales > Polarisedimenticolaceae > Polarisedimenticola > Polarisedimenticola svalbardensis. The sequence continues at coordinate 2,194 of JACXWD010000098.1, forward strand.
TCGGTGCCGGCGGTCGGTCTTCCAGGAGGAGAAAGGGCTGCCGGCGATCTCATGAACCGGTTCGTACGGGAACGCCTGGAGGGTTATGACACCGGCCGCAACGATACCGCCGTTCACGGCTCCAGCGGTCTTTCGCCCTACCTGCACTTCGGCCAGATCTCTTCTCACCAGATCTGCACCGCACTGTTCGCCTTTGAAGGCTGGAGCCCCGGTGATCTGTCCGACTCCGTTGCAGGCAAGCGCCAGGGTTGGTGGGGGATGTCGGTAGCCGCCGAGGCGTTCCTGGACCAACTGGTAACCTGGCGGGAGCTGGGATTCAACAATTGTGTATACCTCAAGGGCTACGACCGGTATGAATCCCTCCCTGGATGGGCTCTTACGACCCTGGCGAAACACGCTTCCGATCCCCGGGGCAAGGTCTACAGCCTGGAACAGTTCGAAAGGGCCGCAACCGACGATCCGCTGTGGAACGCCGCCCAGCGCCAGCTGCTGCATGAGGGCAGGATTCATAACTACATGCGGATGCTGTGGGGCAAGAAGATCCTGCACTGGTCCGAAGAACCCCGGGAAGCGCTCCGGATCATGATCGAGCTGAACAACCGTTACGCCCTGGACGGCCGGGATCCGAATTCGTACAGCGGCATCTTCTGGGTCCTGGGGCGCCATGACCGGGCCTGGGGGCCGGAACGCCCGATTTTCGGGAAAATTCGCTATATGACGTCGGAAAACACCGCCCGGAAAATGGACGTCAAGCCGTACCTTGCCCGGTTCGGCGGCCCCTGAACCTCAACCGGTTCCTTTCGTACAATCCGGTGGGTCATAATAGGCGACTTGATTCCGTTCCATTCAGCCCCGGGAGATGAGCATGAAAGCCCTGACCAGAACCTTCCTGATTCTTTTCTGCATCGCTACACTGGTTGCCGCCGGTCCGGTTCTGGCACAGGAGGAGCCGGACAAGCCGGAGCCCCCGGAGAAGTCGGAGAAGTCCGAGAAGGAAGAGAACGGCAAGGAGAACGGCGAGAAGCCGGATAGAGACAAGAAGAAGAAAGACAAGGACGCCCCCAAGCCGTACGACGAGGTCATCACCGAGGAGATGACTTCCGATCCGGGCCTGTTCATCGTCCACCGGGACAAGGACAACTATTTCTACGAGATCCCGGTGAGCGAGCTGGGCACCGACATGATCTGGGTCAGCCAGTTGGCGGAAACCCAGGCCGGCTTCTCCTGGGCCGGCATGCCGCTGGGGAACCGGGTTGTGCGCTGGGAGCAGCGCGGCGACAAGGTTCTGCTCCGGGATGTGAACTACGATATCCGCGCCGATGTGGATGACCCGATCAAGCTGGCGGTGAAAGCGACCTCGGTGTCACCGATCATCCAGATCTTCCCGGTGAAGGCGTACGGCAAGGACAAGGCGCCGGTCATCGACGTCACCAAGCTGTTCACCACCGACAGGTCGGAGTTCTCCGCCAGTGAGACCCTGGACGCCAAGGGGCTGGACAGCAAACGGTCGTTTATCGAGCAGGTCAAATCGTTTCCCACCAACATCGAGACCGAGGTGGTGGCGACCTACAAGTTGACCAAGCCGAAACCGGGCGGTGACAACGGACGCCAGCGGTTCCCGTCAGCCACACGCAGGGATCCGAGCCAGAGCGGCGTCACCGTGCTCCTGCACCACAGCATGGTGAAGCTTCCCGAGGAGCCGATGAAGCCCAGGGTGTTCGACGATCGGGTCGGGTTCTTCAGCCATGGTTTCACCGATTTCGGCGACGACTCGGCGCACGAACTGAAACGGGTGCGGTACATCGCCCGGTTCCGTCTTGAAAAGAAGAAACCGAAGAAGAAACTGTCCGAGCCGAAAACGCCGATCATCTGGTACGTCAGCCGGGAGGTCCCGGCCAAGTGGCAGCAGTACGTTATCCAGGGCATCAACGACTGGCAGCCGGCGTTCGAGTCGGCAGGGTTCAAGAACGCCATCATCGGCCAACTGGCCCCGAGCAGACAGGAAGATCCGGACTGGGATGCGGAAGACGCCCGGTACACCACCGTGCGGTGGCTGCCCTCGGCGGTTCCCAACGCCTTCGGTCCCCATATCAGCGATCCTCGCACCGGCGAGATCCTGGAAGCCGACGTTCGCATGTTCCACAACATCATGAAGCTGGTGCGGGACTGGTACTTCGTGCAGGCTTCTCCCAGCGATCCCCGTGCCCAGAAACTGCCGATGCCCGACGATCTCATCGGTGAACTGATCCGGTTCGTGGTGGCCCACGAGGTCGGCCACTCTCTCGGTTTCCCTCACAACATGAAGGCGTCGTCCAGCTACTCTGTGGAGCAGCTCCGGGATCCGGAGTTCACGGCGAAAATGGGCACCGCTCCCTCGATCATGGATTACGCACGGTTCAACTACGTTGCCCAGCCGGGTGACGGAGCCTCCCTGACACCGGCCGTCGGTGTTTACGATCATTTCGCCGCCGAGTGGGGTTACCGCGAGTTCCCGGAAGATGCCGACGAAAAGGCGGAGCTTGAGAAGATCGTCGCCCGACAGAAGGACGATCCGATGCTGCTGTTCGGCAACCCTAACCCGCTGGAAGATCCTACCCAGCAGACCGAAGACCTGGGAGGCGACGCCGTCGCCGCCACCCGGATGGGCCTCAAGAACCTGGAGCGGGTCGCCGGTTACCTGGTGGAGGCGACCAGTAAACCAGGGGAGGACTACGACCTGCTGGACAACATGCACAACGCTCTTCTGGGCCAGTGGCGCCGGGAGATGGGTCACGTGGCCAACGTGGTCGGCGGCGTGCAACAGATCAACCTGCGGTACGGTGATGCCGATCGCCGTTACTTCCCGATCGACGCCGCCCGGCAGAAGGACGCTGTTGTCTTCCTGATCGAGAACGTATTCAACACGCCGGAGATGTTCCTGTCCTCCGATATCCTGGGACGGATCGAGGCCACCGGCGCCGCTGACCGGGTGCTCATGGCCCAGCGCAGCATCCTGCGGTCCCTTCTGGCCAGCCACCGGATCAAGCGCATGGGTGAGATAGCAGAGGGGAGCGAGCCGGCCTATTCGGCGGCGGAGATGATCCATGACGTCACCGACGGTATCTGGTCCGAGATGGCCGACAGCAACCCGGATATCGACCTGTACCGCCGCAACCTGCAGCGGGCCCACGTCGATCTGCTGGCCGGGATGCTGGAATCGAAGGATCCTGCTTCCGACCTGCCGGCCCTGGCCCGGGGTGAGCTGACCCGGCTGCACGCCGACTGCGCGAAATACGCCTCGGCGGCGGCCAACGAGACCACCACCCGCCACCTGGACGACGTGGCGGCCCGGATCAGGATGGCCCTGGACAAGATCAAGGTGCTGACCACAGGAGCAACGCCGCCGGCACGCGGAGGAAGATGACTGAAACGTGAAACGGGGACATTGCACATTATCTTTTAATAGTTATTTGCTGAGCTGCTTGGTTTAGCTATTGAAATATAATGTGCAATGTCCCCATTTTTTCGGGAGGAATTGGCGTGGAAACAGAAACGACGACAGTGATCGGCCCCAACGAACGGGGTCTGGCTGCATTCACCCATCTGTCCGGCCTGGCCGGCTACATCATCCCGCTGGGTGGGGTGGTGGTCCCGATCATCATCATGGTCGTGAAGAGTGACAGCAAGGTGATATCCACCATCGCCAAGCAGGCGGTGTGGCTGAACGTGGCAGTGTTCCTGGCGATTGCGCTCTCGGCGATCCTGATGCTCACCGTGATCCTGATCCCGGTCGTAATCGTGTTCTGGATCCTGCTGGGGCTGGCGGCGGTGGCCCTTCCGGTTATCGGTGCGTTGAAGGCCAACGACGGCGTGTACTACCGCTACCCCTGGATCGGTTTGAACCTGTAAGCCTAATAACCTGCGGATTGGAAGGAGGCTCCGGCTGAACCCGGGGCCTTTTTTCATTTTTATTCTCCCTGGTGGCAGGTTTTTCTCCCCGCTGTCGCCAGTCTGTGTGACCGGCAGTTTGTCCGCACAGACCGGTGTGAACCGGGGAGAAGATCATGAATAAGAACGCCCTGACGATTTCCATCCTGGTGCTTTTACTGGCTTTGGGAGCGTCCTGCTCCATGGCTGCCGGTTTCGAGGAGAACCACGGCCAGTTGTCCGGGGAATACCGGTTCCTGGTCCGTGACGTCGGATACGCTCTGG
>JACXWD010000153.1 GCA_014764515.1 Candidatus Polarisedimenticola svalbardensis
GCCAACTCAGCGACTTTAATCTGGCGGAGATCCTGCAACTGCTCGCCAGTCAGCAGAAATCCGGGTTCCTGAACCTGGAGACGAACCGGAACATGGTGTTCATCTTTGACAAAGGTGTGCTCATTTCCACCCGTGACCGACGGAGCAGGTCCCGGGATCCGCTGGAATCATTCCTGCGCGCCTACGGCTTCTTCAACGAGCAGCAGTGGAAGCATGTGGAATACGTGCGCAAGAACAGTTCGTTGGACTTGACGGAGATCCTGATTTCCGAGGGTTTGATGGACAACGTGGAAATGGACCGGGTGCTCAAGAGCCTGGCCCAGGAAATGGCCCACGCGGGCATGAAGATGCGCCGCGGCCGGTACCATTTCAGCCCCACCAAGGACACCCCGCCGGGAGTGAATTGGCGCTACAGCCTGGACGTGCAGGCGCTCCTGATGGAGGCCGTCCGGCGTCTGGACGAAGAGGGCATACTGAAGGATTTCCTACCTTCCCAGGCCATCACCTTCAAGCAGGGCAACCGTGTGCTGGCCCCGGAGGAGCTCACCGAAACCGGTCAGCGAATCATCGAAATGGCCCTGGCCGGATTGCCTCTGGGACGGATCATCCGCCAGGGAAAAACCGAAAGCTTCGTCGCGCGGGACATGCTTAAGTCCTGGTGCGAAGAGGGCGTTCTCGAACGCGTCGACCCGGGAACCGACGATGAAGAGTCCAGCAACCGGGGCAGCCGGTTCAAGCTGAACCTGAAGTCCGGTCTGCGTTCCCTGCCCCTGACCATGCTGGCGGTTCTGGTCATCGGAACCCTGGGCTGGCTGCGCTGGACGGCCACCCCCTTGCCGGATGTCAATCCGGGGGAATCGCTGCGCCGCGCCCAGATACGGTCCGAGGTGGTCACCGCCGCCCGCCTGTACCGCTACCAGAAGGGCGAATGGCCCGCAAGCCTGGGCGAAATGGTCCGCAGCGGCCAGCTGACTCCTTCGATCCTGATCACCGTGGACGACCTCGGGTGGCAGTACGATCTCAACCGCAAACAGGACAAATTCACTTTCGGGTCCTGACCCTCCGGCTCGTACCGATTCCCCTTTACCCGCCCCTGATTCTTCGTATACTTCCATCCAAATACAACCCTTTTAGCACCCTGGCCGCGTCCCGTGACGCCGCACGTATTGTGGGTGCCGGTGGGGCCACCGACTACCTGTGACCGGATCGAGGAAACCATGACCGGACCTGAATTTCTCATCCCCTGCGCCGACCGCGTGGCAAACCTGCCCCCCTACGTTTTCGCCACCGTCTTCCGCCTGAAGGAAGAGGCCCTGGCTGCCGGCCGCGAAGTCATCGACCTGGGCGTCGGCAACCCCGACGGCCGGGCGCCGCAAAACATCATCGCGGCCCTGACCCGGACCCTGACCGATGAATCCTGGAATTGCCACGGCTACGGCACTTTCAAGGGGCTGCCCCAGTTCCGGGAAGCCATCGCCTCGTGGTACGGTTCGCGATTCGGCGTGGAGCTTGACCCCCATACCGAGACCCTGCCGTTGATCGGATCCAAGGAAGGCCTGGCCAACCTGATGCGGGGCTACCTCAACAGTGGCGACACGGTCATCATTCCGAGTCCATGTTATCCCGCCTATTTCGGCGCGGCCCGTCTGTGCGAAGCGGAGATCTACGAACCGGCCCTGACCGAGGACCAGGGGTTCGTCCTGGATTTCGAATCCATTCCCGCCATGGTGGCGGACCGGGCCCGCATGCTGATCCTCAACTATCCCCACAACCCCACCGGGGGAATTTGCAACCTGGACTTCTACAAGACGGCCGTGGCCTGGTGCCGGGAACACCAAATCCTGCTGGTCAGCGACATCGCCTACAGCGAGCTGGGTTTCGACCCCCATTCGCCGCCGCCGAGCGTGTTCCAGGTGGAGGGTGCCCGCGAAGTGGCGGTGGAATTCCAGAGCCTGAGCAAGAGCCACAACATGGCCGGCTGGCGGACGGGATTCGCCGTGGGCGCAGCCGAGGTCATCGCCACCTTGGGCCGGGTCAAGAGCAACGTGGATTTTTCCCTTTTCGGAGGCATCCAGATGGCGGCGGTCGAAGCCCTGACCGGCAGCCAGCAGATCTGTGCCGACAACCGGGCGCTGTATCAGCATCGCGGTGAACTGATGGCCGCGGGGTATCGCCAGCTGGGCTGGAACGTTCCGGCGCCCCTGGCCACCATGTACATCTGGGCGCGCATCCCGAGCCCCTGGGGCGACGACGATTTCGCCTTCATTTCCGAGGTGTTCGAAAAATCCGG
>JACXWD010000154.1 GCA_014764515.1 Candidatus Polarisedimenticola svalbardensis
TTTCCGAAGGCGACGTAGCTCCCGAAGAAGGTCACCGATCCGATCAACCCGGAGACGACGGTGGCGATCAGCATCTGCATGTCGTCACTGCCACCACCTTTGAAGACGGTGCTGTACACAGCGATGAGGGCCGCCCCGGCAACCAGGATCGAAGCGCCGCCGCCGAAGCCGTTGAACAGGCCGACCATCTCGGGCATGGAGGTCATCTTGATTCTGACCGCCGAGATCCCGCCGATCAGGGTCCCGACCCCGACCCCGATCAGGATGTAGGTCCAGCTCTCGGGAGGATCACCCAGCAGGGTGGCTACGATGGCGATGCCCATGGCCAGGGCGCCGATGGCGTTGCCCCGCACTGCGGTCCGGGGATGGGCCATCCACTTCAGGTCCAGGATGAACAGTACCGCGGCAACAAGATATGCGATGTTCTGTATGTTTGAGGAAATCATGCCGGCCCCCTAGTTCTTTTTCTTGAACATGCCGAGCATGCGGTGGGTGACCAGGAAGCCGCCAACACAGTTGATGGTGGCGAAAGCCACCGCAATCCCGGCCAACAGCTGGGACAAGGGGGAGTCGGTGGCTCCGGCCAGGATGAGGGCGCCGACGATGGTGATACCGGAGATGGCGTTGGATCCGGACATCAGCGGCGTGTGCAGGGTCGGTGGAACCTTGGTGATGACCTCGAATCCGATGAAGATCGCGAGGACGAAAATCGTCAATAGTGCGATGAAACTGAACATGGTCCCTCCCGCCTTATGCGCCGGCGCCTGAGTCCTGGCCCAGCAGATCGAGCACGCGTGGATGGACGACCTTGCCGCCCTGCGTGACCAATGTGCCGGCCGTGATCTCGTCGTCGGTATTCAGCGTGAAATTTCCTTCTTTGTCGATCAGGTGTAGCAGGAATGTGGTGAGGTTCTTGGAGTACATCTGGCTGGCGTGGAACGGGATCTCGGCGGGGAGGTTGATCGGGCCGAGGATGGTGACCCCGTGCTCCACGACGATCTCGTCGGCCCGGGTCAGCTCGCAGTTACCGCCTCGTTCTGCGGCGAGATCGATGATCACCGATCCGGGTTGCATCCCCTTGACCATGTCCGCCGTAACCAGGACCGGTGATTTTCTGCCCGGGATCGCCGCAGTGGTGATCACGACGTCGTTTTCGGCAACAACCTTGGCCATGAGCTCGCGCTGTTTCCGGATGAAATCTTCACCCTGGTCCTTGGCGTACCCTCCGGCATCTTCGGCGTCGGCGGTTTCGAGGGGCATCTCGACGAACTTGCCGCCGAGGGATTCGATCTGCTCCTTAACCGCCGGGCGAACGTCGTAGGCCACAACCACAGCTCCCAGTTTCCTGGCGCTGGAGATAGCCTGCAGGCCGGCCACGCCGGCGCCGATGATAAACACCTTGGCCGGCTTGATCGTTCCGGCGGCGGTCATCATCATCGGAAACATTTTCGGCAGGTGGTTGGCTGCCAGCAGGACCGCCTTGTACCCGGCGATAGTCGCCATGGACGACAGGATGTCCATGCTCTGGGCCCGGGTGATCCGCGGCATCAGCTCCAGGGACAGCAGGTTGGCCCCGGTGGCGGCGAATTCCCTGGCGGCTTCCGGCTCACCCAGGGGATCGCAGGAGCCGATCACCGTTTTGCCGGCGCCGAGTAACGCAAGGTCGGCCTTGCCTGCCTCCTGGTTGGCGCCGTAGGTCCGGACCATGGCCAGGATCTCGCAGGAGGAGAAGACCTCACTCCTGGATCCGGCCAGCCGGGCTCCCTTCTGGGTGTACTCCGCGTCCGGGTAGCCGGCGGCGACGCCTGCGCCTGGTTCCAGCACGGCGGTGACCCCGACCTTGCTCAGTTGGGAGAGGACGGCCGGTGTGATCGCAACCCGCCGTTCTCCAGGAAAGGTTTCCTTTAAAATGCCGATATTCATAGCTTTTCCACCTATGGTGTGACCAATCGTGTTCCGCAGGGGAACTTGGGAAAAGGGATTCTAGAAGGTATTGGCGGAGTTGTCACCCGACTGAAGGATCGTCGTTGTCCTTGACGGTCATCTCGCCGTCATCGGCCTTTTGCAGCAGCTCCAGGGCAGCTTCCTCGTCGCCTGCGGCTACCAGTACCCGGACCACCCCCAGGCCGTCCAGGGTGAAGCCGTGGGTGTTCCTGAGCGCCTCTCCACGGAGCACCGACTGGATGCCGTGGGCCTCCAGAAACGCCTTGATCTGCTGGGCCTCGAACTCACCGGAAGCCTTGAATACGCAGGCTTCGTCTGGTCGTGAGTCGCTCATGAAATCCT
>JACXWD010000155.1:0-1973 GCA_014764515.1 Candidatus Polarisedimenticola svalbardensis
GTAGCCGCAACGCCCATGAGGGCGAGCTCATGAATGAACTTCTTCAGCGGATCGGCAGCCCCGCCGCGGGCAGCAACCGGTACTACAAGGTGTCCGATGCCCGCGACCTTGACCTGCTCCACCGTAACCTCGGTTCCCTGGGCGACACGCGCCTGGTGGCCGGTGTCTACAACTTCCTGGACATCATGGCCCACGGACGCAGTCAGAATCACATCCTCAAGGAACTGGCTCCGGACGAGGCCGCCTTCCGCTCTCTCATGCGGTCCTGGTTCGAACACTCCAACCTGTTTGACGTCATGAAGAACCTCGCCCGCCGGGACTGCACGGTGATCCTGACCACCGACCACGGTTCCAAACTGTGCAAGCGCGCGGTCCAGATCCGCGGCAACCGCGACACCAGCAGCAATGTGCGCTACAAGTTCGGTGACAACCTGGGCGTGGACGAAGAGCGGGTCATGCTCATGAAGGACCCGGAGAAATACCGGCTGCCGGCCCAGACCACGATCGAGAATTACGCGATCACTTCCGATAATTTCTACCTGGTTTATCCGACCAACTTCCACGAGTACGAACGGTTGTACCGGGACAGTTTTCAGCACGGCGGCATCAGCCTCGAGGAGATGATCTGCCCCTTCGTTGTCCTGAGGCCCCGGTGAAAGGGGCGCTGGTGGCGGGGAGAATCTGATGGCCGACCAATCCCTTCCTTCGGTGGCGGAATTTGATATTCGCCGCACGGTTCACGGACCCGAAGGCACGGCCCGTCTCGGGGAGGAAATCTCCGGCCTGTTGCGCGGGGGTGAGGTTATCCTCCTGCACGGCAGCCTGGGCGCGGGCAAAACCTGTTTTACCCAGGGCCTTTGCCGTGGGTTGAAGGTGGTGCAGGATGTGGTTTCGCCCACGTTCACCCTGGTCAACACATATGACGGGCGTCTGCTGGTGCACCATCTGGATTTCTACCGCATCGAACCGGGCGATGACCTGATGGATATCGGCGTTCCCGATCTGCTGGACCAGGTGTGGGACGGCACCGCGGTGCTCGTGGTGGAATGGCCGGAATTGCTGCTGGGAGAATTGGGCGCCGATGTTCCGCGTCTGGAACTTCTGGCGACCCGGGGCGAGGGGCCCGATGACCGGATCTGGCATCTGAGAGGCATCCCCTCGGTGCCGCCATCCTGGATCGATATTTTCGACGGCGGCAACACGCCGCCTTCAGCGGGGGAATAAAAATGCTGAGTCTGGCCTTCGATACATCCACCAAGTGGGGGCGCTTTGCCCTGGCGGAGGGGGACCGGATCCTCGAGTACCGGCCCCTGAACGTATCGGGCAGTTACGCGGATGCCCTGCTGCCGGTGATCGAGGAGATGCTGGACGCCGCCGGTCGGAGCAAGGAGGACCTGACCTCGGTCGGAGTGACGGTCGGGCCCGGCAGTTTCACTGGAATCCGCATCGGCGTAGCCACGGCCAAGGGTCTGGCCTGGGGTCTGGGCTGCGATCTCGTGGGCGTCACCTCGCTGGCCGCCATGGCACGGGCCCTGCTTGATGAACACCCCCGGGCGATGTGGGCCGTGCCCGTTCTCGATGCCCGGCGCGGCGAAGTCTTCGCGGGAATTTTTCAGCGGGATGGAGTCTGGGTGAAACCCTTGGGTGAACCGGCCGCCCTGACGGCGGACAAGTGGTGGGCCCGGGTTTCCGATACTGTGGACGATCCCGAACTTCCGGTGTACGGGGGGGACGGCACCACCTTGCTGCTGGGGCAGGGCGCGACTCTCCGCCCTCAATTGGCCAGCCGCGGGGAACCTGTTCTGCGGGCCTGGTCATCCGCTCATCCGGCCACCGCCCGGGCCATGGTTCTGGCCATGAATGCCGGGGGCCTGCCGATCACGCATCCTTTTACGCTGGTGCCCGAGTACATGCGGGTGTCGGATGCCGAAGTGAAGAAGAACCTGGACCTGACTCCTGAGACGCCTGCCGGC
>JACXWD010000155.1:1983-2273 GCA_014764515.1 Candidatus Polarisedimenticola svalbardensis
GGCGAGGTGAGCTCCCACCGTTCGGAGAGGTCCACCTGATGACCGGGCGGCACCCGGACATTCCCGTGCGTCCGCCGCGGCCCGGTGACCTGGCCGAAGTGGTGGACCTGGAAAACGGCAGCTTCACCGATCCCTGGAATGCCGAGGCCCTGGAACAGGAGCTTTCTGCGGACCAATTGCGCCTGCCGCTGGTCGCGGAACTGGAGGGCCGGGTGGTGGGCTATCTCATGGCCTGGAAAATCGTCGACCAACTCCACATTCTCAACATCGCCGCCAAGCCGGAACTGCGC
>JACXWD010000156.1 GCA_014764515.1 Candidatus Polarisedimenticola svalbardensis
CGCCACCGGTCTGGAAGTAGCTTCCGATGGTCTGCCCGATCACATCCTGCATGTCCGGGGTGAAAAGGTAGGCCGAGAAGTAGGAATGCTTGCCTACCACGAGGCGGGACGAGAGTTCCTCGAATACGAAGTCAAGGGGGAGCCCTTCGGCCCCTTCCCCGGCGGTCAGGCCGGTGAAGAAGTTTCGGGCGACGGCGGCGAATGGATTACCGCCGTTGAAATCATTGTCGAAAAACCTTTCCAGGCGCTCGACCTTGGCCGCCGGCATCCCTCCTTCATAATCCTCGAAATCAGACGGATCCTGGTACTTGACGTCAAAGCGGGACGTGGGGAATCCGGATTCCTTCATGAGGATGGTGGCTGAGGGCGCCAGGGTGGTCCCGAGACGCCAGCCTCCACCGTATCCCCGGAGGATAGTGGGGATTTCCACCGCCGTGATGGCATCGTACGGGTAAGGGAGGCCCATCGCTGCAGCATCATCCAGTTTTTCCGCCATCCACTCTTCCATTTCGGAGATGGAATCGGAGAACACTTCCAGGTTCGTTACATGGGTCGGGTGTAACAGGATCTCGACATGGATCCCGTTGACCTCGGTGGAACGGGACACGTATTCATCGGCAATCAGGGCGACCTGGTCCACCGGCGCACCGGGAGAGAACCGGTAGGCGGTCATCCCGGCCCAGTCGGACGAAGCGTCCTGCCGCTTCCCGGGAAGCGCGGCTATCCAACCGTCGGGAACCGCAACCGTAAGATCGATGGTGAAAAAGTCGGTAGGACTTCTTTCGATCGCACCCTGGTTCATATCCACGCCGGACTTGGGAAGCCATCGACAGCCGGGCAGCAGGCTGACATGGTCGTCATCGAAAATGATCGGAACGAACCCGAGCAGGAACAGTTGTCCGTCCAGGTTGGTCAATGTCATCGGATCCTTGGCGCCGTCCAGGTAGCCGTAGAATTCTGCCGGAACACCCTCGGCCTTCAGGCTGATGGTGGTCCCGGCTCCAGGCACCAGGGTCTCGTTCAGGTTGAAATCCAGGATTCCGTTTTCCTGGGTGTAGGTCAGCTCCCTCCCCGCCTCATCGGTCGCGGTGGAAACCACGATGCCGGGATTCAGGGAGAACAGGGCGTTGTCCAGGGACTGGTCGGACCGTGCCCTGATGGCGACGGAAATATCCAGGGCAACCGAATCCCCCGGTTCCACGATGACAACCCCGGAGATGGCGGTGACGTCCGGTATCGGGTCGTTTGTCCGAGCCTCGTGGGCCGCCTTCCAGTCTGCTGTCAGGTTGAGGCTCGCCTTCCGGAGGTAGACGATTCCGCCTAGTGTGGTCAGCCCGACAGCCACCATCAACAGGCCGACGCCGATATAACGGGCGAAGCTGCCGTCGTCCTTCCTGGGATGGAACCCGGCGGCCAGCCACAGAAAGCCCAGCCCCAGCAGCATGATGGCGATGCGATGGGCCAGACCTTCACCGTTGACCACCTCCGGAATCATGTCCGAAGGGAATGAACTCAGGAAACCGCCGATCATGTCGGTGGCCGGAGCCAGCCAGATCGGCGAGCGGAAATTGGCGAAGTAGATGCCTGCCATGATGATCAGCAGCAGGACGGCGGCCAGACCGCGGTGACGCACCAGAAGCGTGATCAGGTAGACCATACCGATGATGAAAGTAAACGCCGGTATCGCCATGAAGAAGACGAAATAGATCAGGGACTGGGGCTGCACCGCCTCGCCCCAGATAAACCCGGCCCCGAAAACCAGTAACCCGACCACCGCCAGCGGTATCCAGGACGGGATCAGGACTCCCAGGTACTTGCCCAGGACCAGTTCCAGGTTGCTGCACGGCAGGGCATCCAGCACCTCCACCATCCGTTCGCGGATATCCCGTCCCCGAACATCCATCCCCAGGAACAGCAGACCGACCAGGAAAATGAACAGGTAGTAGAACCCGATCGCCCCAACCAGGTAGCGGGGGCTGATGCTGCCGATGGTTCCGGACAGAGAGGAGAAATGGTAATGCAGTGCAGAGTAGTAGGAGTACCCGGCGAGTCCGATGATCGAGGCCAGCAACATGAACACCCAGTAACGCACCAGGCGGCGAGTCAGTCGGGACTCAGCACGGGCGATACCCATCATCATTTTCAACCGGATCATGACTCCACCTCCGCCTCGGTCTCAACGACCCCTTCCGCGGCTGCGTCGGCACGGCCACGCTCCGCCATGAACGCCAGGTAACCTTCTTCCAGTGTCGGGTCGGCC
>JACXWD010000157.1 GCA_014764515.1 Candidatus Polarisedimenticola svalbardensis
TAATGGAGGAGAAGCTGGTCCGGCGTCAGAGGCATGGCGCGGATTGTACCTCAAGTTGGGGACTGTCCCCGAATGGGGACTATCCCCTGTAGTCCACAAACCCTGTATTCCACATCGGAATAATGCAGATTGGGCAGTGGTACATTGACTTCATCAACAGGCTGGACGTTAAGAAAGGAGAATGTCATGCACGTTCAGATTGTCCGTTTTCAGTTGAAAGATATGAGTGAAAAGGAGTACGCCGCAATCAGTGTTGAACTGGCCCCGGCATTCGCGGAGGTGCCGGGTCTCGATTCGAAGATATGGCTCGCCGATGCATCCACCGGGACTTTCGGAGGAGTGTATTGTTGGAGCGATCGTGCTGCCATGGAGGAGTTCGCCAAATCCGAGCTGTTCAATGCTGTGATGACACACCCTAACCTGACGAACATTACTTCGACAGATTTCACGGTCATGGACTCGCCGACCAGGGTCACACTTGGGGCTCTTGTTGCCGGATGAGTCCTTGCTCGGCTAGCGCCTCATGGGGGGACAGTCCCCTGCGGGGACAGTCCCCGGGACAGTCTCCCAAAAAGCCTTGGCAGCATCAACAGCACGATCGCTCCCACCAGCAGCGACACATACCCCGGCACGCCCAAGCCGGCCGGGAGGAATCCGGCTACGATCGCCACTGCCGCCGTGATCAGCGCGTAGGGGATCTGGGTGCGGACGTGGTCGTGAGGCTCCACCCCGCAGGAGATCGATGTCACGATGGTGGTGTCGCTGAATGGGGAGCAGTGATCGCCGAACACGGCGCCGCTGAACACTGCCGCCACGATGATCGTCAGGAACGGATCGTCTCCGCCCATGTTTGCAGCCGCAGGGATCGCCAGGGGGAACAGCAGCCCCATGGTCCCCCAGGACGTGCCGGTGGAAAACGAAACTGCAGCGCCGGTGAGGAAAGTCAGTACAGGCAACATGGCAAGGGAGCTGGTTTCCGTCGCCAGTCGGGAGATCATGGCGGCAGTTCCCAGCTCATTGAGAACGCTCCCCATCATCCAGGCTGCCAGCAGGATGAAGATCGGGCCGATCATGGCGTTCACGCCAGAGCCGAAAGCTGCCACCACCGGCATCAGTTTGCCGCCGTCCCGCTTCGGGAACAGCAGGGCTGCCGCCAGGACGGCGATGGAGGCTGCAAGTACCAGCACCATCGGCCCGGCGTCGGAGCCGAATGCGGCTACCAGCTTGTCCCGGGAAAGGGGCAGGATCGGTCGCGGTGAGCCCAGCATAATGAACAGGACGAAGAACGAGACCATGAGCACTGCCAGGGGGGCCAGGGCGGATATCGGGTTTCCGGTTGTAGCGGCGGACGATCGCTTTGGGTTCGCGGTCGGCTCCGTTTCCTGGACTAACTTCCCCATCGGTCCGGGATGGAACTGCTTGCGCACTGCAACGAACAGCAGCACCAGGGTGAACCAGCAGTAGAAGTTGTACGGCAGCGATTCCAGGAACACGCCGTACGGGTTCACGGTCCGCCCCGCCATTTTGTAAGCGTCGTCGATCATGGTGAGCTGGAATGCGATCCAGGTGGAGACCAGGGCGACGCAGGCCACCGCCGAAGACGTGGAATCGGCGATGTAGGCCAGCTTGACCCGGGCTGTGCCGGACCGGTCGGCCAGGTCCCGGGTAACCCGTCCCACCACCATGCTGTTGGCCAGGCCGTCGAAGAAGCACAGGATACCCAGGGCGATAGCGCCGGTTTCAACATTGCGACGGCCGCCGCCGAATTTCTTCATCAGCGTCGCGAACCCCCCGCCTCGCTCCAGGATGGCGGCGAACCCGCCCAGGATGAAGGTGAAGGCGATGGCTCCCAGCTTCCAGGGGCTTTCAAGGCTGGGGATCAGGTGGTCTGTGAGCAGGTCGGGAACGGCGGTTACCGGATCCCCACCTCTAATAAGGATCGCTCCGGCGAATCCGCCTGCCAGGAGACCGATCAGGGCGTGGCGGGTGACGATGATCACCGCCAGGGCGGCCAGGGGAGGCCAGAGTACCCGGACCGGCCAGTCGGTCAGGGCGAGGACGATGGTGAGTGCCGCCACTGCGGCGAATACCCAGGTTCGGCGTGTATTCGTGGGACCCATACCGGAAGTCTATCCTCCGAGGGGGGCGAAAAGGGGCCTGACCCCTTATTCCAACTTCGCGACCTGCTTCCTTGCGTAATAGATGGCGATGATCGCTGCGGTCCAGGTGATGGCGAACACCGACCACCAGATGCCGTC
>JACXWD010000158.1 GCA_014764515.1 Candidatus Polarisedimenticola svalbardensis
GGCGACCCGGCTGCCGGTACTGCCGGACAACTTACCCCGGTAAGTCGTCGGGGCCGGGGCCGTGACTGTGCTTATCGTGCCCCCGGCACCGCGTACCAGGAGCTGGAAATCGCTTGAACGCAGGGACCAGGGCTGAAGCTGAAGTTCAAATTCTGCGCCCCCCAGGTCTAACTGGACCGAAAAGGCCCTTTTGCCCGTGCCGCTGGGAAGAACAAGAGTCTGCACGGTCGCCGCGTTCAGGCCCATCTGTTGCAACAGTGCAGCCGGAGCCGCCCTGGAGGCGGCCCCGGCTTCTCCAAACACCGCCGCCGACATGACCAAAGCCAAGCCGGGCAACAGCGTACCCCACCGCGCATATTGGATCCGGATACAGGCTTTCATGGTCTCTCCTGTTCGGCGATTAACGCAGTACGGCCGATTGGGCCGATATAAAAATGGCCTTGTTCTGGAAAACCTGTCCGGCGGCATTCCAGACCAGAGGTTCGAAAATGATCACCGAGCCGTCCGGTGCACCCGCCACCGCACCGCTGACCGAGTTGTAGGCATTGGAGCAATCCCCCGATCCCCCAGTGCTTCCATCGGCGCGCACATAACGCATTTCGGTCGAGACACAGGCTTCGGTCGCAAGAGAAGCCTGGGGACACACGACCTTGTCGGTCAACCGGCTGACCTCCTCGCTGCTGATGCAGACCGCGACCTCCATGTTGGTCAGTTTCCCGGGTTCGAGGCTCTTGGTCATGTCCATGATGGCGCCCCATTCGTCGAAGTCGCTGAGGACCGAATGGACGCCGCTGATCAGATCCGGCCCACACCAGTGGTTTCGGCTGCCCCCGTTCAGATCAGCGGTCAGGGTACCCGGGTCGATTTCGCCGTCACAGTTCCAATCGGCCGAGGCCATCATCGTGCCCAGGCCCTCGTTGAGGGCGTTCTCGTCCAGGCTGCACATGGAGCCGTGGGAGTAGTCGATATTCTTGAACGGGATGAACTGAGGGGCCAGCCCCTGACAGACCAGATTGTTGCGGACACCGACCATCTGGTAGAAATAGCTCATGACGCTGGCCACGTTCAGGGGGTACTGGTCCACCCAGTCGGCGTCCTCGGTGTCCCGGCAGTTCATGTCGCCGCAGTGCCTCAGACCCAGGTTGTGCCCGAACTCATGGGCAAGCGTGGACGCTTTCTCAAAGGGACTGCCACCAGACGCGCCATTGTGGATAAAGGTGCCTAGCGTAACGATAAGATCGTCACCGGAGACCTCGGCCAGACCGGAAGATGTCGAATTGAAACGGACACCCGCATCGTTGATCCACTCATACTGGTGACCAAAAATACAGTAGTGCCAGCCGCTGACGCCTGCATGGTCGTAGAATTCGTTCTTCAGGGCACCGTAGCTGTCGGCCACACCGGAATATCCGAAAATATTCCAGTTCTGGGCCGGATCCATTTGCAGCACTTCGTGGTGCGGGATCTCATCGCTCAGATCAATAATCAGCGTGTGTCCCTGGCAGGCAAACATCTGGATCACAGCGTTCAACTCTGCAGTCGTGGGCATGTGGGAGTGACCGCCGACACTGTTGTCGGCCATATAGTCGAGTTCGATACGAAAGGTGTCAGCGCCTGCGCCGGTGGCCAGCACCAGAGCCAGCGCCACAATCAACCAGAGGCTGGATTTGCTGTACATCCGGCGCCCCCTACTGCAGCGAGACCAAGACCAGCACCAGGCCCTGGCCGTCGGCCAGTCCGGTCATGGCCTTGCCCAGGATGGCGCCGTTGGCCCGACCGTGATCGGCGACCTTCATGGCGTGGCCCGCACGGTCCGAAGAGGTCAGCAGGTCACCCGGTTCGATGGCGCCGTTGGTAGCGTCGGCCCGCACATAGACCCGTCCGGTCAGCGCCACGGGCTGGTCGCCATCGGCGACGCTGCCCTTCTGGCCCATGAGCATACCGGGGCGCACGCCGCCGGCGCCGCTGATCACGCCGGCGACCTTACGATCGTAGGCGGTGCTGCAGACCTGCAGTTCACCCGGGTTGTCCGGGTCGATACTCACGACCAGGCCCGGCTCGAGGGACCGCATCCGGTCGGCCGCGGAAATCTTGAACTGCTCGGAAAGGTCCGAGCCGCCGGTAATCTCTAGGACTTCGGTGCGCACGCGGCCGTTGCCGTCGGAGTACTGACCGTCGATCGAAACGGTGACAGCGCCGGCGGCGTTGCGGCATTGGATCAACCCGCCGCTGGATGTGCCGTCCATCGAGGCT
>JACXWD010000159.1 GCA_014764515.1 Candidatus Polarisedimenticola svalbardensis
AATCGACTTCGAGATGAGCCTGCAGCATGTCGAGGAGGGTGCCGGAGGGAGCGGGACCGGCGCATACATCGTTCCGCCACCGCCGTTCTCCGATGAATACATCTTCCCATGCTCGGACTGTCATGCCGACCTGGAAGTCAACACCGAGCGACGTGAACTCGTGGACATGCACGATGACATCGTGCTGAATCACGGCCCGGAGGAACGCTGGTGCCTCGACTGCCACAATGCGGACGACCGGGACAACCTTCGCCTGGTTAGCGGTGCCCTGGTCGGGTTCGACGAATCGTACCGGTTGTGCGGCCAATGTCACGGAACGATTTTCCGAGACTGGCGCGCCGGGATCCATGGTCGACGCCGGGGTTACTGGAACGGCGCCAAGGAGTACCTCCTGTGCGCCCACTGTCACAACCCTCACGCTCCGAAGTTCAAGCCAATCGCACCACTGCCACCGCCGGTCAGGCCCCAGTTCCTGGCGACGTCAGCAGTTCCCGAAGTGGAACAGCCTGCGACAGAAGGGGGCCATGAACAGTGAAAAAAGCCGACGACAAGCCGCGAATCGATCGCCGCACGTTCATGGCCGGGGGGACCACCGCCATGGCGGCCATCGCCGCCGGACTGACCGGGGCGCCCGCCGGGTTCATCGAGGACATGCTGCACAAGAACTTCAGGGAACTCTCCCCGGAACGGGTGCAGAACATCGTCCATGAGATGGCGCAGGAGTACACCGCCAAGTACGGCAAAATGGTGACCGTCTCCGCCCAGGGCGCCCAGCCGGGGGTGCTGTTCGGTTACGGCCTCGACCTGTCCCGCTGCGTCGGCTGCCGCCGCTGCGTCTATGGCTGCGTCAACGAGAACAACCAGTCTCGCTCGCCCCAGATCCACTGGATCAGGGTGCTAAAGATGGACAAGACGAAGGGCATCAGCCTGGAGGAATCGGATCCTTACTACAACCCGGAAACGGTTCCGGAGGAAAACGCGTTCTACATGCCCGTGGCCTGCCAGCAGTGCCGCAACGCACCCTGCACCAAGGTCTGCCCGGTGAAGGCGACCTGGCAGGAGCCCGACGGCATCGTGGTCGTGGACTACGACCACTGCATCGGCTGCCGCTGCTGCATGGCCGCTTGCCCGTACGGTGCCCGGCACTTCAACTGGGCGGAACCCGAGCTGGCCGCCGAAGAGGTCAACCCCGACATGCACTACCTCGGCAACCGCCCCCGTCCGAAGGGAGTGGTCGAGAAGTGCACGTTCTGCATCCAACGGGTGCGAAAAGGGAAGTACCCGGCCTGCGTGGAGATCTGCCCGGTCGGCGCCAGAAAGTTCGGCAACCTACTGGATGAGAACAGCGAGATACGGGTCCTGATGCAGGAGAAACGCGTGTTCGTTCTGAAAGAGGATCTAAACACACAACCGAAGTTCTACTACTTCTACGCGACGTAGCATGATCATCAAGAACATTCAGGAATTCGTCGTCGGATCCTTCCGATTGACCCTCAAGGGCAACCGGGCCTACCACCTGTGGATGACGTTCCTCACGGCGCTGATCCTGTCCGGCGTCTTCGCCTACTGGCGGCAGTACACCCAGGGACTCATCGCCACCAACATGCGGGACCAGGTTTCCTGGGGGTTCTACATCGGCAACTTCACGTTCCTTGTGGGCGTGGCGGCGGCGGCCGTCCTGCTGGTGATCCCCGCATACATCTACAACTGGAAACCGATCCGCGAGATCGCCATCTTCGGCGAGCTACTGGCCATCAGCGCCATCGTCATGTGCCTGCTGTTCGTGACGGTGGACCTTGGCCAGCCGACCCGGGTGCTGGAGTTGATACCGTTCCTCGGATCCCTGAACGTGCCCAGTTCCCTGCTCGGCTGGGACGTGCTGGTGCTGAACGCCTACCTGATCCTGAACGTCACAATCGTCGGGCACTTTCTCTTCAAGGCGTACTTCAAGAAGCCGTACAACAAGGGTTTCGTCGTTCCGCTGCTGCTGCTATCCATCCCCGCGGCGATCTCGATCCATACCGTCACGGCCTTCGTGTACAACGGCATGGCGGCGCGCCCGTTCTGGAACGCGTCGATCCTGGCACCCCGCTTCATCGCCTCGGCACTGTGCTCCGGGCCGGCGGTGATGCTGATCCTGTTCCAGATTCTAAGAAGGACCACGCACATCCGGATCCGCCTGGAGGCGATCCAGAAGATCGCCGAACTCATGGCGTACGCCATGTTCCTGAACCTGTTCCTGTTCGGGG
>JACXWD010000160.1 GCA_014764515.1 Candidatus Polarisedimenticola svalbardensis
CATGGCCGGTCTGAAGAACATGATCGGCGGCGAAATTACCGAATACACCAAGATGATCGCCGAATCCCGCGAAGAGGCCCTGGACCGCATGATTGCCCAGGCCGAGGAAAACGGGGCCAATGCCGTGGTGGGGGTCCGGTTCGCCACCAGCGAAATGATGGAACACGCGGCGGAACTGCTGGCCTACGGAACGGCGGTCGTGCTCGAGGACGTGGAGTAGGTCCCCTTCAGCGGTCCGTGATTTCCGCCAGCGCCGAAGCGACCTGCTGGCGCCAGGCCGACAGCCTCGCGGTGTCTTTTTCCTGCTGGCGATGCGCTGAGATCACCCGGTCGATCAGTTCGGCGGCCTCGCCCAACCTCGAACGGGTTTCTCCTGTGGGGCGGCTCCCGGGAGCGCCCACAAAATCCTGCCAGATGGCGTCGGCAAGCCCGAGGCTGGCCGAATCCCGACCGGGTTCGAGATTCAGGATCCTTCGAAAATCCTTTTCCGCGCCCAGGTAATTCCTTTGGAGCAGTTGCAGCCCGGCCGCTCTTTCGAGAAAATCGAGGCGGGTGGGATCCAGATCGGCTGCCCGGTGGAAAGCCTTGATCGCTTCATCCGTCAGACCAGTTTGTTCGGCGGCCGTGCCATGGGCGGCGGCGGCCTAGGCATCCTGGCCCCCGATTTCGGCCAGCCGGCGCGCTGGAGGCAGCGCCGCGGCATATTCCTGGTTCAGCACCCGGGCCAGGGCGGCCATTTTCAATCCGTAAACGTAGCTGCTGTCCGCGGCCACGGATCGGTCGTAAGCGGCTGCTGCTTCGTCCGCATCTCCCTGATTCAACATGTAGGTCCCATAGATGGCGTGAAAGCGCGGATGGTTCGGGCACACTTCCCCGCATTTCCGGTAGTGCCGGATTACCTCGGCCCGGTTGTCGGCCATCTGGTGATGATAGGCGAACTGTTCATGAAGGAGCCCGCGGGGGTAGGGGGCCAGATCCGCCGCGACGTTCTCCAGCCGGGTGAGGGAACGGTCTTCATCGGAGTTGAGAGCAAACCAGGGCACGGCCAGGATGACCGCGATGCCCACAATTCCGCCCACCGCCGCAGGGATGACCGTGTCAGAGTTCCTGCGTCCGGCCAGGGCATACCATCCCGCCAGGGTCAGCAGGGAAACGTGGGGAGCAAAAAGATCCCAGTCCCGGACGGCGCCCAACTTCATGTGGACCAAGGCCAGAAGAATGATCAACCAGGCAGAACCGCCGACAAGGTAGGGCCGGGCCGGACCGCTGTTTCGTCCTCCTGCAACCAGGAGAACGAGGGGGATCGGTACCAGGAGAAGGAGGAGATTCAGGGTGTCCTTGAGATGGCGCCAGGTCAGCAGGCCGTCGTCGCCGGTGAGGGATAACAGGATGCCCGATCCCGAACCGACATGTCCAAAATCTTCCCTCATCCGGGCAAGGTCGTATCCCGATAAGGCCAAGATGGTGCCGGCCACCGCCAAGGACACCAGCGGTGGCCAGACGATTGCCAGAACCCTGCGTCCGAACGGGGCGGCCTCATGCGCGGGAGGCCGGATGAGAGCCACCAAAAGAAGGGGCGCGAGGAACATGGCGTTGAAATGGAAAAACAGGGCGGCGCCCCAGGCTGCCGATGCGGCCAGAAGGCTGCCCCTGTCCTCGAGGTAGAGGATGAAGCGGGTGAGGAAGAGCAGGAGAAAAACAGTCAGGGGGGCGTAGACTTCCATGTACCCGAAAAAAACCTGGAGGGCGGCTCCGAACACCAGCAGGGAGTACAGGAGAATCCTGGCGGCCCCGTCCTTCGACAAGCGGCGGGCCGTCCACGCAGCCACGGCGAGGTAGCCAGCCCCGGACAGGCCGCTCAATACGGCGGCCACTTGAATGGCTGCACCTTCACCGCCGGCGCCGATCCCCTGGTAGATGCGGGCGATCAGGTGAAAGGTCATGAAATCGAAACCGTGGAACAGATTGCCGCCGGCGATCATCACTGCCAGGGTCTGGCCGTCGCCCAGCATGTGGGTGGCATCCCGCAGAAACCAGAAGGCCACGGCGCCCACGATGGGGACCACACCGTAGGCAAATAACGGGCGGTCCAGAAGCAAGGGGCTCCATCGTGAGGTGAGCCCGGTTCCCAACCTGGATCCGACCGGGGACCAGATCAGGATCAGGCCGGCTACCGGTAGCACGAAGCGAACCCACATCGGCAGCCAGGCCGCATGGTTCAATCCCCACAGTCAGGTGGGGGGCAGCC
>JACXWD010000161.1 GCA_014764515.1 Candidatus Polarisedimenticola svalbardensis
GGCCGCATGCTGATTTCGAATCCACCGTAACCGTAGAGCATGGTGGGGTTCTTGCCGTCGGCCTTGAAATCCTTGGGCATGAAGATGAAGTAGGGGATCATGGTGCCGTCGGCCGACTTGGCCTCGTACTGATCCACGGTCATGCCGGCGGCGTCGAAGAACTCGGGCGCACTCTGGACCAGCTTCGTGGCTTCGCCGTTTGCGGTGTAGTACAGGCTCGAGGGCGTCATGAAGTCGGTGTAGTTCATGAAGTAGTTGTCGTTGTCGTCGGTGGTGCCGAAGACGCCGGCGGAACCGAGGCCGGGCAGTTCGACTTCCTCGTGGGCCCATTTTCCGTCGGCAAAGCTGTACTGGTAAAGCTTGCTGCGGACATTGTCCATGGTGGTGATCATCAGGTAGTTCCGGGTGCTGGCGGTTCGGCCCATGGAAATGCGCTCTTCGGGCTGGAAGAGCAGTTCGAACTCGCGTCCGCCGGCCAGAAAGTCATCGAGGCCGATGGCCAAAAACGCATCCGCGGGGTAGGTCGTCCCGCCGACGGCCCAATCGGTCCGCAGCGAAACCAGCATCTGTTCCTTGAAGACGCCCTGCATGTCGGCGTCCTCGGGGATATCGATCTTCACCAGTTCCCCGTCGCGGATGATGTAGGTCGTGCCGCGAAAGAATTCCGGGGTCTTGGAAACGAAGTCGTAGCGGCCTTCGGGCGTGTGCATGCTGTAACCGGAAACGGACACATCTTCCACGGCACCCTCGAACACCAGAACGGCTTCTTCCAGGGCCGTGCCCCGGGTCCACGTCTTGACCAGGCGCGGGTAGCCGGATTCGGTCAAAGTGCCTTCACCGAAATCGGTGCCGATCCAGACGGTGTTCTCGTCCATCCAGCCCACCTGGGCCTTGGCTTCCGGGACGATGAAACCATCGGCGACGAATTCCTTCGTCACGCCGTTGAATTCCCGGGTCACGGAGGCATCGCCGCCGCCACGGGACAGGGTGATCAGGAAACGTTCGTAGTCCGGGTAGAAGCCCCGGGCGCCTTTCCAGACCCAGTTCTCGTCTTCAGCGGTGGCCAGTTCGTCCAGATCCAGAACGGTTTCCCACTGGGGATCGCCGGTCAGGTACTGATCGATCTTGGTGCGACGCCAGATGCCGCGCACATGGTCCGGATCCTGCCAGAAATTGTAGGCCCACTCACCGAGCACGTTGGGGTAGGGGATGCGGTCGCTGGAATTGTAGATCTCCAGCAGGCGTTCGTGGATTTCCGCGTACTCAGGCACCGCTTCGAGTTCGGCCGTATCCGCCGCGCTGCGTTCCTTGGCCCATTCGAGGGCTTTGGCGCCTTCGACTTCCTCGAGCCAGAGATAGGGGTCGGTTTCGTCGGCGAGGCCGATGGCGGCGGTGAGCATGATCGTGGCGATCAGCAGGATGTTCACAAGGCGCATGGCAGTCTCCTTGGCCGGTGTCATGGTGGGGGATGGATATGGCACCCCTCTATAGTGGCGGGTGAATAACGAGGGTCAAGAAGGAACTCCCGGAGGCTATTCCGGGAGTTTCTTCAATCTTGGCATGAGATCCGGGAGCTGCTTGAGGGCCGCCCATTGGCGCATGGTTTTGCGGGCGTCGTCCGCGGGTGTTCCGAGCAGTCTCAGTCCCGGCCCCACATCGGCCAATACGGTGCCGTTGCCGCCGACCTGGGTTCCGCTGCCCACGGTTGTGTGGTCCCTGATCCGGGCGCCGCCGCCCATGACCACGCCGTCGCCGAGGGTGACCGATCCCGCCAGGCCCGACTGGCCGGCCATCACGCAGGAACGTCCCAATTGGCAGTTGTGGGCGATTTGAACCAGGTTGTCGATCTTGGTTCCGTCGCCCAGGGTGGTTTTGCTGAACTTGCCGCGGTCCACACAGCTACCGGCGCCGATCTCCACGGCGTCCCCGATTTCCACGGTGCCGATTTGTGGAATCTTGACCAGGCCCTGTCCGTCGGCGGATGGCCGGTAGCCGAATCCGTCGGCGCCGATGGTCACGTTGGGATGCAGGATGCATAAGCGGCCTATCCGGCATCTTTCGCGGATCACGGTCCCCGACCAGATGACGGTCCCTTCGCCGATGCTGGAATCATCAAGGACCGTGACGTTTGGGTAGAGCAGGGAGCCCTTGCCGATGGCCACACCCGGGCCGATGTAACAGCCGGCGCCAATGACCACGTCCTCGCCGATTTCCGCGGTGGG
>JACXWD010000162.1 GCA_014764515.1 Candidatus Polarisedimenticola svalbardensis
GGATCACCCAGGCGTTGCTCAAAGGGCTCGGCTCCGCCTACCCCAAGACCCTGCGCGCCGTTCTTGCCCATCCGGGGTTGGTCGTACTGGTGATGGCAGGCTGTATGTGGGGGACCTGGGAAATCGGAACCCGGTTGAACAGTGAGCTGTTGCCGGAGGTGCATCAGGGCGAGTTCACCGTTGAGGTGGCGCTGCCGGTGGGGACGCCGCTGGATCGGACCCGGGATGTGCTTTCTCCGGTGGAGCAGGCGATCCTGACCGAAAAGCAGAACATCCGATCCCTCCTGCTGACGCTGGGCTACGACTCGGCCACGTCCCAGAGGTCGGATGAGGGTGAGCACACCGCGAAATTCAAAATCATGCTGGACGACCAGTCCCGGGGGGCCGTCACCGAAGATGCGGTCATCAACCGGATGCGGGAGCGGTTTGCGGCTATCCCGGACCTGCATGTCCGCATTCTGAGGCCGGTTCTGTTCAGCTCGCGAACCGCGGTGGAAGTGGAGATCGAAGGCGATCACCTGTTGCTGCTGCGCAAGGTATCCGAGGAGGCCCGTTCCGTTCTGGCCACACTACCGGAATTGGCGGATGTGGAAACCAGCCTCCGGTCAGGTGCGCCCGAGGTCCAGATCGTTTACGATCGCGACCTGCTGGCCCGGTTCGGCCTCAATATCAACGAGGTTGCCCGGCTGGTCCGGAACAAGGTTCAGGGCAATGAGGCGACCCGTTACAATCTGAAGGATCGCCGTATCCCGATCGTGGTCCGGCTGGAGATGGCGGACCGGGAAACGGTAGAAGATGTTCGCGGCCTGGTGGTCAACCCGGGTGGTGAACGTCCGCTGCCCCTTTCGGCAGTCGCCGATGTCGTTCTGGGAGAAGGACCCAGCGAGGTCCGCCGGGTGGACGGCCAGCGGGTCGCCCTGGTTCAGGCCAACCTGGCCGGCGGGTCCCTGAGCGCAGCCTCCGCCCGAATTGAAGATGCCCTCAGGAGCCGTGTCCAATGGCCGGAGGGCATGAGCTATACCCTGGGTGGCCAGAACCAGGAATGGGAGCGTAGCCGCAGCAGCCTGTGGCTCGCCCTTGGCCTCAGCCTGTTCCTGGTCTACGTCATCATGGCGGCCCAGTTCGAATCGCTGATCCACCCGCTGGTGATCATGTTCACCATTCCCCTGGCGTTCCTGGGCTCTCTGGCCCTTCTTCTGGTCATGAATATCTCCCTGTCCATCGTCGTGTTCCTGGGGATGATCATGCTGGCCGGTATCGTTGTGAACAACGCCATCGTGCTGGTGGACTACATCAACACCCTCAGGGCCCGGGGCATGGAGCGGAATGAGGCGATCGTGAAGGCCGGTTCTGTCCGGCTGCGACCGATCCTCATGACCACAGCCACAACGGTTCTGGGTCTGCTGCCGATGGCGATCGGGCTGGGTGATGGCGCCGAGATCCGCACGCCGATGGCGCTGACCGTTATCGCCGGCCTGCTCAGCTCCACGGTATTGACGCTGCTCCTGATCCCGTCGGTCTACGCTATTTTCGATTCCTTGAAACAGGCAGTCCTGGGGACCAGTACCGAACCGGAACGGTCCGAGCGGGACAGCCTGCAGGATACGAGCCCTGAAGGAGTAACCTCTTGAGCCCTCGTGACGTTCAGCGGGAGACGGCTCTGCCGAAGTTCTCACTGAACCGCAGGATCACGGTGCTGGTGCTGTTCGCCACTACCCTGGTCGTGGGAGCGATCGCCGCCATCGGCATCCCGCTGGAATTGTTCCCTGCAGGGTTCTCCGCTCCGTTCCTCCAGGTGTACATTCCATACAACGACGCACCGCCCAAGGAGGTGGAGCAGAAGGTCACCCTGCCGCTGGAAGCGGAGATCAGCACGGTCAAGGGGATCAGCCAGCTTGTCTCCGTCTCCCGGTACGGGGCCGCCATCAGTTTCATCGAGTTCAAGCAGTCCACCGATATGGACGTTGCCTATCGAGAGGTTCGGGACCGGGTGGAGCGGGCCAAGGTCGAGTTCCCCGCAGGAGTGGACCGGGCGTTCGTTCAGAAATTCAACAGTTCCGGTATTCCGGTTCTGGTTCTCGGCGTCGCGGTGGATTCGGAGGTCACGGATCTGTACAACCTGGTCCAGGACCAGATCGTCAAGCCGATGTCCCGGATCGATGGCGTGGCCAATATCCAGCTCGACGGGATGGAAGAAAAGGAAATCCTCATCGAGCTGG
>JACXWD010000063.1:0-13848 GCA_014764515.1 Candidatus Polarisedimenticola svalbardensis
ATGGACATCGCCCTCCGGCTTCCACCCTGTTTTCCAGCACCTGATATCCGTCTCTCCGGACAAGGGGTTCACGGCAACCGGGACAGAACGTGTCTTCGCAACCGTTCCCTCTACCGGCGCAGTTGCCTGCGTATACGAATCGGAGACCGGCGTCGATCCCGATCTCCCTGGCCCGGATCAGGTCAGCCATGGTGGTGTCACGTCGATCCTTCATGCGGTAATCACCGTGGAAGGCGGTGACATGCCACGGTATACCCAGGTCAACTCCGGCCAGAAAAGCGGCTATCCCTCTCAATTCCTCTTCCGAATCGTTGAACCCCGGAACCACAAGCGTGACAATCTCGATCCAGAAACCAGCATCGTGGATCGCCCTGATGGAATCCAGAACCGTTTCCAGCCGCCCCCCCAACTGACGGTAGGTATCCTTCCTGAACCCTTTCAGATCGACCTTGAACAGGCTGGTGGACGGTCGCAGGAAACCGAGGACTTCCGGTGTTGCGTTTCCGTTGGAAACGAATCCGCACAGAATCCCCTGCTCCGCAGCCGGCCTGAATATCTCCATCGCCCATTCGGCGGTGATCAGCGGCTCGTTGTAGGTGCTTACAATAACCGGGGCGCCGGACCTCTCCGCCATCTCGACGATGTCCGAAGCCTGAACATCTCTCGGGCCGGCAAGGGCGCCGGCATCGCGCAAGGTTTGTGACGTCAGCCAGTTCTGACAGTATCCACAATGCAGGTCGCAGCCGAGCATGCCGAAGGAAACGGCCCGCGCTCCCGGCAGAACATGGAAAAACGGCTTCTTCTCGATCGGATCGACGGCGATTCCGCCGACATAGCCCCTGGGCACCCGCAAAAGGCCGCCGCGATTGAATCGTACACGGCATATGCCGTCCAGCCCTTCCAGGATGACGCAGCGATGGCCGCAGGCGACGCACCGGACCTTTCGATTTTCAAGGGTTTGTACAAGGTTGTCGGCGGCGGCGCCGGTTCGCGCCTTGAGTTGTTCATCCAGAGTCCTGACGTTCATGTCCCGGTTCACCCCGACAGTGTACCTTGTTCGTACAGCGCCTTCTGAAACCTTCCTGCAACCCGGGCAGGGTCATCGGCGCCCAGGATGCTACCGGAAACCGCGACGCCGTAGGCGCCGGCCCCGATAACCGCCCTTACTTGCTCCGGCTCCATGCCGCCGATGGCGTAGACCGGGATCCCGGGGGCGTCCGCCGTCAGGCGTTCCAGGCCGGCCAGGCCACAGCCCTCTGTTCCAGGCTTCGAGCGTGTCGAAAATACGGTTCCGGCCACCAGGTAATCCGGTTCGAGGCGCCGGGCCGCGGCGACTTCGGCGGAGCTGTGGACCGAGCATCCCAGGATTGTGCAGGCAGGGCGGGCGTCAAAGAGGGCGGTCTGGTCGGCCGGCAAGTGCAGGCCGGCCCCGGTTCTGGAGGCGACCTCCGGGCGTCCGTTGACGATGACCAGGTTCTCCTTGTCGGAATGCTCCCTCAGGCGGACGATCCAGCCTTCAACGGCTTCATCCGACAGGTCCTTCTCCCGGATCTGGACCACGGCAACTCCTGCCGTCAGCGCCTCAACCAGGATATCCGGCCAGAGCCTGCCGCCCAGCCGCCGCCGGTCGGAAACCAGCATCAGTCGGGGTAGGGAGGTCATTGTTTCGTCAGGTCGTCTTCGGGGTGGAGCCGATCAATCCATCCACCGGAGAGGAGGCCTCGGCATAGAACTTCCGGGGGATCCTGCCGCCCAGTAGGGCGCAGCGTCCGGCTTCCGCCGCCGCCCGGATCGCCCGGGCCATCATCACCGGCTCCCGTGCCCGGGCCACAGCGGTGTTCAGCAGAACGCCGTCCATGCCAAGCTCGAAGGCAATGGTGACATCCGACGCGGTGCCGACTCCTGCATCCACGATCACAGGCACCGAGGCGCGGCTCTTGATCAGTTCGAGGTTATGAGGGTTGCGTATCCCCAGGCCGGACCCGATGGGAGCGCCCAGGGGCATCACCGCACAACAGCCGATATCCTCAAGTTTTCGGGCGATCACCGGGTCGTCGTTGGTGTAAGGCAGGACCTTGAATCCTTTCCCTACCAGTTCCCGGGCTGAAACGATCAGCGCTTCCACGTCCGGCAGGAGCGTGTCTTCGTCGGCGATGACCTCCAGCTTGATCAGGTCGGTTTCCAACGCTTCACGGGCCAACTCGGCGGTCAGGACGGCATCCTTCGCCGAATAGCAACCGGCGGTATTCGGGAGAAGGTGGTACCCGACTGCAGTCAGATCTTTGTAGAGGTTTTTGGGACCGGATTCAAGGCCTACCCGTCGAACCGCCACAGTCACCATTTCCGTACCTGAGGCGGCCAGAGCATCCATCAGGATCTTCCGGCTCGGATACCTTGCCGTTCCAAGGAAGAGGCGGGACTTAAGGTTCAGACCGGCGACATCCCAACGATCGGTTTCTTGCACTCTATTCACTTCATTCCCCTCGATCCGGAATCAGCCTCCCTGGACCGGCTCCACAATTTCAAGGCGATCACCATCCATCAGCTCGGTGGACTCCCACCGGGTTCGGGGCACTACCTGGCCGTTCCGGGCCACCGCCACACCCTTCCTGCCTGAATCATACCCTCGCCCGGCCATAAACTCAGACAGGTTGGCCGCGTCGAGAGGACAGCTCTCACCGTTGAGAGTCACGACGGCAGCCATCAGCTTTCTCCCGCAGGAGCCGGCGACAAACGGCCGGGTGCGAATGACGCCAGCGCTTCAGGCATCTCGCCGCTCTCCATCCAGTCCGCCAGGTAGGATGCGGTGGCAGGCGCCATGAGCACACCTTTTCTAAAGTGCCCCACCGCCAGCCACAATCCCTTCGTATCAGCAGGTCCTATGACCGGCATATGGTCGTCGACTGCAGGACGCTGCCCAACCGCCATTCCCAGAAACTCCAGGTCGTAGATGCCGGGAAGAAGCTGCCATCCGAATCGCAGTAGATCGAAGGCGGCCCCTGCTGTCGGGGCCATGTCGTACCCCATTTCTTCCATGGTGGCGCCGACGAACAGTTCTCCGTCAGGCTGGGGGATGAGGTAGATGTCCGGGCTGCGGACTACATGGCGCAACAGCGTCTCCCCCCGGAGACGAACCAGCTGGCCCTTGATCGGCCGTATCCCCGGGTCCTCCGCAGGCATCCGGATGTCATCCCACCGGGATGCACCTGTAGCGATGACAACATCGGTGCAATCGACCCGAACCGGCATGCCGTCGTTGCCGAGCGCAACCAGACCGGAGACCTTATCCCCGTTGACCACGATATCGTGCACCTTGGCGCCGGTAAGAACCGTCCCACCCATGGTGACCAGGGCCTGGGCCAGACAAGCGGCCAGGCGCCTGGGGTCGATGCGCTGGTCCTCACGGATTTTCAGCCCGCCGAGTACACGCGGTGACAGGCGCGGCTCCAGGTCGAGCACCTGTTCCGACGTGAGAGAGTCGGCCGTCAATCCTTTGGAACGGAAAGTCTCCTTCAGATGCTCCAGTTCATTGAGGTGGTCACGGTTCACCGCAACGATCAAGGTTCCTTCTTCACGGAACCCGGTCTCCCCGCCGGAAGTCTTCTCCACCCAGCGGACGAATTCCGGGTAGCGGGCAAGACTGTCAAGACCGAGGGTAATGATTTCCGGTTCTTCGATCTGGGCTTCGGCGATCGGCCCGAGCATCCCGCCGGCGGCCTGGGTCGCGCCCGATCCCGGCTCCTCCATTTCGAGCACCAGGACATCGCGACCCCGTTTCTGCATTTCGCAGGCGACGGCAAGTCCGATGACGCCGCCTCCGACCACAGCCAGGTCGGCGCGGATCGATCCACTCTCAGTCGTCATGCTTCACCTCTCGGGCCGCTGTGCCGGCTACCGCAACGACAATTTCCCGTGTGGCCCGCTCAGGGTCCTTCGAACAGACGACCGCCGAGAGAACCGCTACACCAAACGCGCCATGCTCGATCACTGCGCCGGCGTTGCCGGCATGGATACCGCCGATCGCTACAATCGGCAGCCCAACCGCCTGCGCGATCCGTTTCAACCCATCCAGGCCCAGGGTGGCTGCCGGATCGATTTTCGATCGCGTCCCGAACACCGGACCTACACCCAGGTAATCCACAGGGCCCTCTGAAGCAGCCAGGGCTTCATCAAGACTGTTGGCCGTAACACCGATCACCGCACTCATGCCGAGAAGCCTGCGGGCTTCCACAGCCGGCATATCGTCACGACCGAGGTGGACCCCGTAGGCCCCGGAACCCAGGGCCTCCCGGACCCGGTCATCCACCATCAATCGGGTACCGTACCCGGCCAGTTCCCGGCGAATGCCTGTCAGGGCCATAGTACAGATTTCTTCCGAAATCGGCCTCTTCTCGCGGTACTGAACCCGGTCCGCTCCGCCCCGGGCCGCCATGGCCGCCAGGTCGGCATGCAGGTATCGGGATTGCAGCACCTCGTCGGTAATGACGTGCACCCTCCCGATCCGGTCGCCGGTATTCATGGCTCCTTCGACCCTTCTTCGTCGACGAGACGAAACAGCGGGTTTACCGAACCGGGCCCGCCACCCGGCGCCCGGCCGTGGGCGAGGGCCCGGGCCAGGAACGTACGGCCCCGACGCACCGCCGGGCCCAGGTCGTCTCCCAGACCCAGATACGTCGCGATGGCCGCGGACAGCACGCATCCGGTGCCGTGAGAATGCGGTTGATCCTGCCAGACCCCCGGCAGGACCTCCTCGGTCTCCCCGGTAACAAGCACATCGGTCCCAGGCGAGGCGGCCAGGTGTCCGCCCTTGAGCAGAACCGCCCGGGCGCCAAGACCGAGCAGCATCCGACTGGCGCGGATCCCATCCTCCACGGTGCGAACCTTACAGCCGGTCAATCGCTCCGCTTCGGGAACGTTCGGTGTCATCAGGGTTGCCAGCGGCATGAGGTGCTGCCGTATCGCCGCGACTCCGTCATCATCCATGGATGCCCCGCCGGTGGTAGCCGCCATAACCGGATCCACGACGATCCGCACCGGCCCTGCGGCACCAAGAACCCTTGCGACAGCCACGATGACATCCGCATCAACCAGCATTCCGGTTTTTACCGCAGCTACCGGCATGTCCTTGAAAATCGCATCGATCTGGTCACGGACCAGGTCCGGTTCCACCGGTCGGGCGCAACGGAATTCCTGGCTGTTCTGCACCGTGATCGCCGCGACCGCACTTGTTCCGTATCCGCCCAGGGCCGCTATTGTCGACAGGTCGGCCTGGATCCCCGCCCCTCCGGACGGATCCGATCCGGCGACTGTGAGAATGACCGGGAGCATGCGAATATTCACCCCTTGCTGAGACGACATGGTTCCGATCAGGCATAATACCGCCGACGGTCGGGACTGCACAGTGCCGGTTCGGAACGGGAGTCAATATGGAAGACAGCCACCATCCGGTGGAGCTCCAGCGCGAGGAGTTCGCTCGATACAGCCGCCATCTGACATTGCCTGAAGTCGGTCCGGAGGGGCAGAGGAAACTCAAGCGCTCTTCGGTCCTGGTGATCGGCGCCGGTGGGCTGGGAGCGCCGGTAAGCCTGTATCTGGCCGCGGCAGGTGTGGGTCGGATCGGCCTGGTCGATTTCGACCGGGTTGAAGTGAGCAATCTTCAACGCCAGGTCCTGTTCGGCGATCAGGATGTGGGACGGCCCAAGGTGGAGGCGGCCCGTGAACGGCTTGCCGCCATCAACCCTTTTGTGAAGCTGGAACTGCATGACACACGGCTGACTCCCTCAAACGCCATGAGCCTGCTGGAACCGTACGACCTGGTCGTGGACGGCACGGACAACTTTCCGACCCGGTACCTGGTGAACGACGCCTGTGTTCTTGCCGGCAAAACCAACATGTACGGAAGTATTTATCGCTTTGAGGGGCAGGCATCGGTATTCGCCGACACCAACGGTCCGTGTTATCGGTGTCTGTTTCCGGAACCGCCCGCTCCGGGAGCGGTGCCGAATTGCGCCGAAGGTGGCGTACTTGGAGTGCTTCCCGGGATCATCGGTTCGATCCAGGCCACCGAGGCGATCAAACGCCTGCTGGGCGCAGGAACGTCTCTGGTCGGGCGGCTGCTCCTGTTCGACGCCCTGGAGATGCGGTTCAGGGAACTGGCTCTGCGCAAGGATCCGGATTGCCCGGTTTGTGGGAAACGACCGCTCATCACATCTCTGGACGATCCGCAGGCCATGGAGTCCTATCAGGAGGTTTGTGCGGTGACCGTGGAACCGGACCGGGGCCCGACCGCCGGCATTCTGGATGTCACCACCTTGAAACAGAAACTGGACCGTGGTGAAAAGCCGTTCATCCTGGACGTGCGCACCAGGATGGAATGGGAAATCTGCCACCTGGACGGTTCAACGCTGCTTCCGTTGAATGAACTGCCCGGGAGGGCTGCCGAGATGGTGCCCAGGGAACGGGAGATCGTTGTCATCTGCCACTCGGGGATCCGGTCGGCGGCTGCGGTGGAGTGGCTTGCAGGAGCAGGGTACCGGTCGGTCTCGAACCTGACCGGGGGCATCGACGCCTGGGCGGCTGTGATCGACTCGGAAATGCCTCGTTACTGAAAGGTTACTCCAGGACAGGCGCTTTCATGATCTTCAGGTCACCTTTGGCCCGGACGCGCAGGAACGGTTTCCTGGCCCGGTTGAATGAACCGGCAGCGCTCTTGCCGTCGTCTTCAACGATGAGCTCCTCGATATCGGTGTCGATCCGTCCATAGTTCGTTCTTGCATCCACGGTGCAGCCACCCTGTGTCGGGAGGTACAGTGAAACATCGCCACCGGCGTTTTCAACAACGCTGTTTTCGGTCCAGTTCACCGAGGTCCAGGTGACCGACACGTTTTCCCCTTCCGCCGAGATTTCCACCGGACCGGCCTGCCTTTCGATGGTCACGTTACCGTCCCGGCTTTCCACCGACACCATATTCGTGGCGTTCAGGATATGGATATCGCCGAACTCGTTGGTTGCCGTGATCCGGTCGGTGGCCTTGTCGATCTTGATGTTCGAGGAAGTTCCCAGGACCCAGAGCTCTCCACCGGCTTCCTGGATGTCGACCTGCAGCCGGTCTCCCTGGATTCTGGAAGGCCCGATGATCCGCCTGAGTTCGATCCGGGCGTCGTCGGTCTTGATTTCCAGGATGCCCTGGTTACCCGTACCTGTGACGGATGAGCCGTAAGCGTCGAAATGCAGGTCCGCCGTGCATTCCGAAAACCCGATGGCGGCGTCGGTCTCCACGTGAATGTCGCCGCGGCACTCCTTGAGATCCAGGGTCGTCCCGTTCAGGCGAAACTGCCCGCCGTTTCCCACGCCGGTCGTCTTGACGAACCCGCCGCTCAGGCTTACCCGCAGACTGTCTTCATTGCCGTTGAGGATCACTTCAGCATCCTCACCGTCCACTTCCACCGGACCACCAAGTTTCCCCGCCTCCAGTCTGCCACCCTGGAGTTCGGCCCGGAAACCGCCGGTCACACCGTCGATAGTGACGTTGGCAGCTCGTGATTCCAGATCGAACTCCCCGTTGACGGTCTGGAAGCGGATCGTGCCGCCACGAACGTCCAGGGTAACGTCACCCTCGATGCCGAACCCCTTGGCATCCAGATCCTCGCCCTTGAGTGCCACGTCGCCATAGATGTTGGCCAGGGTCAGTTCGGAATCGAACAGCAGGAGGTCCAGCGAAATACCGGGCGGAACCGCTGCCTCCAGCCTTACCGGAACCGTTGAGCCATCCTGTTCGGGCCGCAGGATCAGGGTCCGGCCGTCCTTCCAGATCTCCGCAGGTATTTCCTTGTTGCGGTCTTCCAGGTCGCTGGAAAGGAAGCGGATCTGGCCTTCCCCCCCGGCACGTATGGTGATACGGCCTTCGAATCCCTCCACCCGCAGGATCGACTCATTGTCGATTTCGTACAGACCGGCAGCGGAACTGGCCAGGTATTCCGGTTCGCCTGCGGCAATTCCGGTGAACGATACGAGAACAGCGGCCAGGAGAGCCGCTCGGCACAGTTTGCTGCATGGACGGTATAGATCTGTCATCATTCTCGCTTCCAGTGATTCAACGCATCCAGGGCGGCGGCCTGTTCAGCCTTTTTGCGCGAGGTTCCTTCGCCGGAGCCGACGGTTTCGGCGCCGACCTGAACCACCGCACCAAACACCTGGCGGTGGCCCGGACCGATACTTGAAACGATACGGTAGATAGGCGTTACGCGCAATTCACTCTGCACCTGCTCCTGAAAGCGGGTCTTGTAGTCCTCCGTCACCTGTTCGGCAGCACCTGCATCCCTGATAACCGGTCCCAGGTGGCGACGCACGAAGGCCCGGGCCGGCCGGATACCGCCATCCAGGTAGACCGCTGCCAGCACCGCTTCGAATACGTCTGCAAGAAGAGAGCCTTTGTCCCGGCCGCCGGTAGCGAGCTCTCCCCTGCTGAGCCGCATCGCATCACCCAGTCCCAGGGAACCGGCCACATCCGACAGTGTCCGCGTCCGCACCACGATCTGCTTGCGCCGGGTCAGCAGACCTTCATCGGCGAGGCGATCCGCCCGGTACAGTTCTTCGGCGGCGAAGAACCCCAGGAGTGCATCTCCGAGAAATTCCAGCCGTTCGTAATGCTCGGTCTGAGTATCTCCGGGAGATTTCATTTCATTGGCGTAGGAACTGTGAGTCAGCGCGGTGTGCAAAAGCTCCGGCGACCGGAAACGATATCCGATGGCCTGTTCGACCCGAGCCAGACCGGGCTCGACATCACTCATGAATCACCTTCCGGGAAGGAGGGTCCGGGACCTCGTCGGAAATCTTGTCCAGGGTCCTCATTCCCCGCGCATCACCCTCATAGCGGATCCCCTGGGATTCCACGGTGTACGACTTCAGCGTCAGGCCGTCTTCGGAAAGATTCAGTTCATGGGTATAGCTGATTTCCAACTCACTGGGATAGGTGACCCGTCCTGTACAGTGAAGAAGAAGGCTCCCGGCTTTGCCGGTCTCTTCCAGCCGGAACTGGTACTCGGAAGTCTTGCGGTCATCCAGGAATTCCACGCATTTTCCATCCCAGTCGCAATCGATCCGTCCGGTTCCGTCCTTCGATTCCCTCAGCATCCGGAAACAGTACTCCTGCCCGTCGTGCCAGATGTACATGGCGACTTCCAGCGAGTTCGTTTCTTTCGCCCAGCTTCCGTTGAATCCGGTATTGCGGAGGGTAGTCCCGCCACATCCGGCACAGGCCACGATGACCAACAACAGGAGAACAGCGCCCCCAACCGATCCTGCATCCCGCTTCAACCCACCCATCGCCTCACTCCATCTTCCCGGTTTCAATAGCAGCCAGGAGGGCCGGCGGGAGTTCGATCCCCGCCGCAGCCGCTTCATGTGCCGCGACCCCGGCCTCTTGATAATCCCCTGAACCGGCCAGCGCAACAACCCTGTTGACCTGGCATACCCGGTGCCAGGGACTGCCGGCAACCACCGGTCCCAGCAGTTCGGCCGCCTGACCTGCCCGACCTGTTTTGATGAGAACTCCTGCCAGGTTTCCAGCCACATCCGGGTTCAGCGGGGCGAGTTCATGAGCCGCCCGATACGCCTTAACCGCCCCGCCAAGATCATCGTTCGCCTCGAGGATCGATCCCTGCTGAAACCAGATCGGCGAAGATTCGCCGTCCATGGCCAGGGCTTCCGATATATCTTTTCCGGCTTTCCCCGCTCTGCCGAGCTTCTGCCACGCCCCTGCCCGGTTGGCCAGCGCTCCCGCGAGGGTCGCTTCCTGCAGCCCGGCAGTCGGCATCTGCCAGGATACGATGCCAAGGCTGACCGGCAGCAGCAGACAGACCATGCACCTGCGCCAGCCATTGCGGCATTCATGAGCGATCCAGGACAGACCTGCCCCTGCCGGCACCAAGAGTACGGTCGCCAACGGCAGCCTGTAGCGACTGCTGACATAGAAAAGGATCGGCGTGATCGCCAGGGCGGCGGCGGCAACCAGGACGTTCCCGCACTTTTCCCCGCCACCCTTTCGGGGAAACCACCCGGCAGCGGCAAGTCCCAGGATCAATGCGAATGAGAACGGCGCCGCCCTCCTCCATCGGTTTTCGTCGATCCCCGGATGATAATCCAGACCGATTTCCGTCGATGCAACGGTCAAGGTGATCTTGCGCAGAAGAAGAACCGTTGTTTCCCCGATGGATCGGAGCCGTGCGTCAACAGCCTGCCCGGCCCACCAGCGGTCCGCTTCAACAGCATCGAGAGCCTGATTGCCGGTCTGCTCCCGGGCGATCCTTGTGGACTCGTCCCTCTGCAGGTCCACCCGGCCACTGAAGCGGTCCGGAGGTGTGAAGATGCCCAGTGCGCCGGGTCCGTTGCCGTGATAGAGGGTCAATCCGGCGTTGGAAGAGACCGGAACAAAATGACCCGAGGCGACATAGTTCCTTATCGCGACCGGCAACAAAACGATCATCACGCAGCCGGCAAGAATGGCCGACGACCTGGTGCGCTTCCTGAAGACACCCAGAACAATCCAGGCCAACGGTATCAACAGGAAATTGGGACGGACCAGAACAGCCACTCCCACCAGGAGACCTGCCAGACCGACCATGCGAGGACTCCTGCCCGAGAGAGCCAGAATCGCCGAAGAGAGCAGGAAGATGGCGAGCGCTTCCCCTACCGGTCTGGAAGCGAAGAACAGCAGCGGCTGGTACCCGAGCCCCAGAATCATGGTGGCCCAGCCAGCGACCTCGCCGGCCGATTTCCTGGAAACCTCGCCCAGTAACCATGCCGACGCCACGACCAGGCCGTGCTGGAAAATGTAAAGCAGGCTGAAACCGAACCCCGCCACTGCAAAGAACCCTGTCAGGAACCATGGGTAGCCGGGGGCCTGGTAGTAAGCCCCTGACGGGGACCCATGCCCTTCCAGCAGGGATCGCGCCCAGTCGACATAAATCGCCCCGTCCATGGTCGGCCGGGAGAACCAGGGGTCACTGTCCGGTTGTGCGAGAACGTACCCTATTCGAACGCCGATGCCGGCGACAGCAATGAGCGCAGCCCCAAGCCGGTAACGGTCATTGCTCGTCATTCTGCTTCAGGTCTCCCGCCGCTTGCCGGACCTTCTCCGCTTCATCATCCAGTCCCAGTTCCTCGGCTGCCCTGACATGAAGCTCCAGGGCCCTGGGCGAGTTCGGGAAAAGCGCGGATGCTTCCCGAGCCGCCGCAAGTGCGTCCTCAACCCTGCCGATTTGCAGGAGTGTTTCCACGCGCCCCATGAAGACCCCGGATGTTTCTTCTCCCAGCCGGATGCCGATCTCCAACTGCTCCAGCGCACCTTCCCAGTCCTGCCGCGCCATCAAGATGTGACCCAGGAGAGCGTGGGGTTCTGACAGCATCGGCTGAAGAGTGATCGCCTGTCGGTAGAGGACTTCCGCCTCTCCCTTCCGGTCCTGCAATTCCCGTAAAAGGCCCAGACGGTAGGCGGCGCCACCGCTCCGGGGATACAGCTCCCAGGCCCGCGCCAGGACAGCTTCCGCCTCGGTGAATTCCCCCAGGAAAAGATCGACATATCCCAGGCCGAGCATAGCGGGAAGACGGTCCGGTTCGTAGTGCAACGCCAGTTGGAAAGAGTTCCTCGCCCCGGCAAGATCGCTGTTGCCCTGCTTCGCCAGGCCTCTCTTCTCCGCCCGATCGGCGATCAGGTAGGATGCGTACGCATGCCCCGAGTCGGCCACCGGCATGAGGGCGCCGATGGCGTCCTCCTCCTGTCCAATCGAGAAAAGTACCTCTGCTCCCACCACCATGTCGTACGCGCTGGCAAGGGCGATATAGGACTCCTTGTATTTATCATCGCAACCGAGTCTTGCCCAGCGGTTTTGGACGTCCGGGCGTATTTCCAGCAGCTCCTGCTGGTTCATGCCGACGGTATTCGCGAACAGGCTGGTCGGGGCCAGGAATTCGATCCTCGGGTTGTTGTCCGTATTAAGCTTCGCCCCTTCGATGAGACGATCGATTTCCGTCTCGTCGTACTGGAAATACGAAAGCAGTTCCACCGGTCCCCGAACGCCGATCCCGGCAAGACTGGCGCGCACCCTCGGCTGGTTGACACGCCGTGCCAGTTCTTCCATGTCAACCGGGGGAAACGTCTCGTCACGGCCGAGCATCACCAGACTCAATCCGGTGGAGAACACCCGGATGCGCGGAAACACCTCACGGAACGAGGCGATGATGGTCTTGACCTCCTGGGGATACAGACGCCAGATCGGAACAAACTGGCACATGATGCCGCCGGGGGCGAGCCGGCTTTGCGCCAGCTGGAAGTATTCGAGACTGTACAGGGCGCCGGAGCCGGAGAGGGACGGGAAATTCGGCGCCGAGGAGATGACGTCGAATCGCTCCTCGGTCATCTTGAGGTAGTTTCTGCCGTCGTCGATCCGGATCGTCACTGCCGGGTTGTCCAGGACCCCGTGATTCTCTTCGGCAAAATAGCTGCTGGCGGCGAAAACACCTTTCTCGAGCTCTACCGCCACCAGTTCCTCGATCTCGTAAAGTCCGATGGCCCCGGCGGTGACCCCCGCACCCAGGCCGACGATCAGAGCCTTGTCCACCTTGCCTGGATGGAGCGCCACCGGCAGGTGTCCCAGCATTCTCTGGGAGAACATGTCCTCGAACTGATCGGATGCGGTGGCGCTGCCGTTGACGGTGATGAACTTCCCCCGGGGGCTGCGGTAGGAAATGATGGTGTCGTTATAACCTTCGGTGTAGGAGGTCAGGGTGTAATCGGCCAGGACCCGCTTCATGGAGGTGTTGCCCTCGTCATCCATGAACCGGGTAGGATCGAAGTAGGCGCCTGCTCCCAGCCGGGCCCGATCCCAGGGCTCGGCGGTGACGACGCCCAGGGCAACCAGGAGGACCAGCCCGCCGACCGGGAGGGCCCACCCGGCCCTGAGAGGCCCAGGTTCGGCAAGGATCGACCCCAGGGTCAGCACCAGGGCCACCACCACCACGCCCTGCAGGACCCACTCTGCGCCCATGAGAGGCAGCAGTATGAATCCGGCCCCGAACGATCCGAGGATCGCCCCGGCGGTGTTCCAGGCGTAAACTCTGCCGATCCGGGCGCCGGTGCCGGTGTCCTGGCCGGAGTACAGCCGGACCACCACCGGGAAGGTGCCGCCGAACGCCATGGCAGGCGGAAGCAGGGTCACGAAAGACAACAGCATCTTGGTGCGGTTCATCCCCTGGAAATCGATCCCCATCCAGGCGATGGTCTTCAGGAACAGTTCGGGCATCTCGTTGACCGCCAGATAGCCGGCCAGCGTGAAAACGGCGACCCCCAGCTGGATCAATGTCAGCACACGCAGCGGCCGGGCGGCGCGATCGGCGATCGGGCCGAGCAGGATCGAACCGAGAGCGATACCCAGCAGGAAGACGCTGAGCATGGCGCTGAACGAATAGACCGTGCTGCCGAACGACAGGACCAGGATCCTGAACCAGACGATCTCGAACGCCAGCGCGGCCATCCCGCTGCCGAAGGCGACCCAGAGCGGCCAGGATGCGGGAGTCGTGTGGACGACATCAAGCTTTGCCGGGATAGGAATGGATCCCGGTTCCTCGACTTCCCAGGATTCATCTCCCTTGTCCCGGTCCAGCCACCAGGCGGTTCCTGCGACCAGGAAATTGACCAGAACCGCCAGAGCGGTGGTGCCCCTGAGTCCGATGGCGGGGATCAGGGAGAATCCTGCCAGGAAACAACCGATGGACGCGCCCAGGGTGTTCACGAAATAGAGGAGGCCGACTCCCAGGCCGACCTGCCCGCGCCGCCTCAACAGGCCTCTCCCC
>JACXWD010000063.1:13858-17514 GCA_014764515.1 Candidatus Polarisedimenticola svalbardensis
CACCGGTGCAGGGGCGGCAGGGGGGCTCGCCCGCGAACAGCAGCCCGATGAACGGCGGGACCAGCAGCAGCGCCAGACACATGACAAACCGGAAAAGGGACCGGACCAGAACCCCCTCCGGAAGCAGCGGGTAGGCCAGGGTGTAGACCCAGTCCACTCCCAGCAGCAACAGGGGAAGCAACAGCGCATAAAGACCGATCGACCCTTCCAGAATCGCAAACATGCGGAGCGGCCTTCGGACCCGGTCCGCCCGGGATCCGAGCAGCGCGGCGCCGAGAGCCATGCCTCCCATGAATGAAACCAGGACGGTGCTGACGGCAAACGCGGTGACACCGAACACGTTGACCAGCAGGCGGCTCCAGACGACCTGGTAGGTCAGACCGCAGGCGCCGCTCAGGATAAAGAGGCCGGCGAACGGAATCGCCATAGGCGGGAGGCCGAATCGTGAGGACTGGCTCAATACGCCTCCTGACCACCTGCAGCATCAGGCTTGTCATCTTCCGGCGGATCCGGCAAAACCGAGATGATGTCCTCGAACCTGGACAACCGCCGCAACGGTTCCAGAAGCGGCTCCTCCCGCAGAACCGACTTCCGCTCATAGCCGTCGGCGATCGCCTGGCGCAATTCCGCCTCCCCTTCCTGCGGTCGGCCCTGAGCGGCCAGGCTGACGGCCAGCAGGATGCGGTAGTAGGAGCCGGAGCCGCCATCCAGGGCCGTTCGGGATACCCGCTCCGCCAGTTCCAGCTGGCCCGAGGCCACGAGAGCCACGGAGTAACGGTACGCAAGGGCGTCTTCATCCGGATGCAGGGCAAGGCCGTTCCGGAAACAGTCCGCCGCTTTCCGAAATTGATCAGCCGCCGCGAACGCTTCGCCATAGGCGACATGGCCAGGCACGAAATCAGGCCACCGCGCCGTCAAGCGCTCGCCCAGTTCCTGCGCCTGATCAAATCGTGACAGGTGGGTGGCGGCGATGACCGCCAGGTTCAGGGCGTGGCGGTTCTCAGGATCCTCTTTCAGCACCAGTTCCCAGAGTGGGAGCGATTCCGCATATTGTCCTGCCTGCTGGGCAGCCCGGGCGGAATGGATCGTCGAATCGAGATGGATCATGTCCCGGGGATTGACCCCCCCGCGACTGTCCCGGGACAAGGTTCCGCCGACGTAACCGAGGCTGGCCAGCATTTCCAGCTCCTCCGGATCCAGCGGCACCTCGGTCGCTTCGGCAACATCCGGGCTGTCCGCCCATGCCTCGAGCATCGCCTGAAGCTCCTCGCCGAACTCCCCTGTCCGGATTGCGTTGGTCGAGTGCAGGTCGGTCACCTCCCGGGGATCCTCCTCAAGGTCGTA
This sequence comes from Candidatus Polarisedimenticola svalbardensis, assembly GCA_014764515.1. Taxonomy (GTDB): domain Bacteria; phylum Acidobacteriota; class Polarisedimenticolia; order Polarisedimenticolales; family Polarisedimenticolaceae; genus Polarisedimenticola; species Polarisedimenticola svalbardensis. The sequence continues at coordinate 15,203 of JACXWD010000063.1, forward strand.
CAGTTCGTCCCCGGAGGAACGGATGTACTTCCAGCGGCCCCGACGCAACCCCTCGAGGGGGCTCCAGCCGAACGACAGCGAGCCGGAAAGCGCCTCGAAGTAGATGGTCCTCGGTTCCGGCTCAACCCCTTTCAGCGCCTCTCTCAAGCTGACGCCCTGAATCTGGGGGCCAGGATCCAGTCCGGCATAGTCGAGGATGGTAGGGGCGATATCCACCAGGGAGACCGGCTCGCTCACCCGGAATCCCTTGCTGCTGTCCGGCGCCCGTGCAATCAGCGGCACCTGCATGGTGGACTGGTAAACCAGGTTGGCGTGCATCTTTTCGCCATGATCGAAAAGCCCTTCGCCGTGGTCGCCGGCCACCAGGATCAAGATCTCCCTGTCCAGGCCCTGATCCTCCAGGTAGGCCATGAGGCGACCGATCTCCTGGTCCATGTACGCGATTTCGCCGTCATAGGGCCGGTCCCGATAGGTCGATGAAAACGGGTAAGGCGGTTGGTACGGGGTGTGGGCGTCCCAGTAATGCAGCCAGAGGAAAAACGGCTCGTTCCCGGAACGGCCGCTGAGCCACTCGATAGCCTGATCGGTGATTGCTCCGGCGTTACGCTCCCCGTCCCGGCCGATTTCCTCCTCCGGGACCTCTTCGAACAGGTCGCGGTACACCTGGAACCCCTGCCCAACCCCGGTGCTGGTGGTGAGCGGGTACGAGGCAGGCATCCCGACGGTGGACCAACCGGCATCGCCCAACCGCTCGGCGACGGTGACACTACCGTCACCGAGCTTGAACATCCCGTTGTACCGTACGCCGTGTACTGCGGGGTACTGTCCCGTGAACATGGTGGAGTGGGCCGGCAACGTGACAGGAACCGTCGTCTGGGCCTGCTCGAACAGGACGCCTAGAGACGCCAGCCGGTCCAGGTTCGGCGTCTCGATCGGTTCGTAACCGTAGCAGCCGAGATGATCGGCACGGGTGGTATCGAGGGTGATCAGGAGAACACCGGGAACCGTCTCCCGTCCCCGGTCGCAACCGGCCGATACGAGCAGCAGCAAGCCACACAGGAGCGGAAGCCATAGCCTCCTCACGATCAACGCCCCCGGGCGCCCATGAGGCGGGCATAGCCGGGATCGGTCCGCAGGCTTGCCAGGTCCGGGTCCTGATCGATCCACTCCCAGTTGCGGTAACCGGCTTCGATCGCCTGTCCCAGCGAGGCCAGCGCTTCCTGCTTCTCCCCTTTCATGGCGTGGACACAGGCCAGATCGTACAGCAGGTCGCCGTCGCTCCAGCCCAGGGAGCGGGCGGCCATCAGGAGGGCGAACGCGCGTTCCGGTTGCTGTTGGGCCAGCTCCAGGTGAGCAGCCCAGTGCAGCACCTCCGGCGTATCGGGATAACGCTCCAGCATGGTGGAGAACAGCGCCTCAGCCGGTTCGACGCCGCCGGCCATCAGCATGAAGGCCCCCCGGTTGTACAGGGTCGTCAGGTTGTCGGGAAGTGCGGTGAGCATGCGGTTGCTGGTGCGGGCCGCACGGCGATCCCGACCCTGGGCAAAATGATTTCGGAGCTGGAACAGTTCGGCGAGGAATGTGACCCGTTCTTCACCGGTCAGAGCCGGCGAACGCTGGTTGCGGTCCCCCAGCCGGATTCCAGATTCGCGGATCCCGCGGCGAACTTCATCGGACAGGCGGTAATCCCGGGCTTCGGCGGCATGCTGTTGCGCCAGGGCAAAACCGGGGCTTTCCCCGGTTCCCACTTCCAGTTCATCCGAATCGAAGGTTTCCCATCCGGATCCGGTATTCACCGATGTGAGCACCGGCCACAACAGCTCATCGTTCGGCGCCCAGGTCCAGGCGTAGCGCACCCGGGCGTCTCGTCGCGCTGCGCTGTCCGTACCGGCGAGATCGACTCCGTGTTCGGAAGGAACCGACTCTCCGACGGCGAGAGCACGGAGGGTTGCGTGGATATCAGGAAGCCAGGACGGGCTGGAATCCCGGCCGGCCGCTGCTCCGTCACCCAGTCTGGCGATGATCGCCGGAACCTGCAGGGTCGCCCGGTCCAGCCAGTAGGAACTCCCGCGAGCCATCCGGAACGCATCATCCTCGAGATGGACGCCGTAGGTTCCGACCAGGACCATGTCCACAGGGCCTGATTTCGCCGACCAGGTTTCGAGGAAACCGACCAGCCTCTCAAAGCCGGCATCCAGGTCGGACAGAGCCTGATCATAGGTAGCCAGGGCTTCTCCGCGCTTCGAGTCGGTGGAGGCGTCCTGAAGATCGGCCAGGTGGATCCATGCGAACCGGGAGCCGGACCGGGCCGG
>JACXWD010000023.1 GCA_014764515.1 Candidatus Polarisedimenticola svalbardensis
GAGGGTGTACGCCATGGTGGAAAAATCCATTCCGCCCAGCATCATCCCGATCGGCGGCATCAGGACGTCGCCTACAAAGGAAGCGATGATCTTGCCGAAGGCGGCGCCGATAATGATGCCGACAGCCATGTCGACAACGTTGCCCTTCATCGCGAAGTCCTTGAACTCTTTCATCATGCCCATACTGATCTCCTTGAATTAGGGAGGATCCGCGCCTCGTTGTTCTCACACGGAGGAGGCTACCGGCAGAGGGAAGGTGAAGTCAACTGAATGCCAGCCACATGAAGGCGACCAGAACACCGTTGTGCATGGCGTGGGCCGCCATCGGTGCGATCAGAGAGCCCCGCCACTCACGGATCAGGGCGAATCCGACCGCCAGGCCGGCCAGGGCCGGGACCATGGCAAGACCCTGGGGGTGGATGGCGGCGAACAGAACTCCCATGATTACGGCGGACAGCACCGGGCCCCGGAACCGTCTCAGATCCCGGAACAGAGCGCCGCGAAACAGAGCTTCCTCGAAAAATGGCGCGAAACCGGAGGCCAGCAACAGGACCGCAATGCGGGCGCCGGTGCCGCCATGGGCGATCCAGACCACAACCGGATGGCTGATGAGGTCGGGGGATTCCCCCGGCGGCGGCGGGAAGAGCTTCTGGGACAGAACGACGATGGCGAGAGTCAGGGCAAAGCCGATGGCGACTACCGGAAGAACCGCCACATAGCCGGCAAGACCTGCGCCGATCTCCTTCATGAAACCACCGCCCCGGTAGAGTCCCATATCCCTGAACGCGGTTTCACGGGGGAGCCCCCGAATCACGGGCCACAGCAGTCCGGTGAGGGATAGAACAACCAGGCCGCCGTAGCTCAGCCAGGGCCGGGTCAGCCCCAGGAGGGCAGGAAGGATCTCCAGCAGGAAGAACAGGCCGATGTAAACGGTGAACGCTTCGAGATAGATGGAGCCCTCGTGTTGCGGCTTCCCCAGACGGGGCTGCAATCTGCCGTCGCCCTTCTGGATGACCGCCAGCAGCAGCAGCCCGCAGCCGACCAGGGTGCCGAGTCCGGCAAGTGTCATTAGCAGGACCATGCCGGCCAGGACCAGCAGGGCGGAATTCCTGGGACCCTGCCTTTCAGCCGCATCCTGGGGCAGATCCCGGCTCAGGATCATCTCCCCGAACCAGCCCAGTTCCGCCTGCAGCAGTTCACGGTCACCGGCTTCCAGCATGGATGGATCGTCGATGGCTGCGGCGACCAGGCGGTGCAGTCGCTGCTGGTCCGGATCGGTCAGTTCCGAGCCGTGCCTTTCCAGAAGTTCGTCCGCCTTCTCCCGGCCGAACGGGAGATCGTCCCCATCCATAAGTCCGTAAAGGACCGCGACGGCCCGAGCCAGCCCCGGCGTGGCGGCAGTGTTCTCGATTGCCGGGAGTTCCTTCCTGAGCGTTCCCGCCGCCAGTGTCTCTGCGGCAGCCAGGATCTTGCCCTGCAGGGTCAGGATCACCAGGGCGGCGGTGTCATCCTGGTCGGATGCGGCCTCGTTCAACCGGGCGTGGCCGAATACGATGGCGGCGACGGCGGCCAGAATCAGGATCCAGCACACGGTTCGGCGGTTGAGGGACATGGATGGTCAGGGCTCCTCTATCTGCACCAGGCTGGCGGCCAGGCGGTCGGTGGCGGCGATATTGCCGTCCCGGTCTACCCGGCCGAAGGTCAGCACGCCGGTAGGGCACGATTGTACGCAAGCGGAGCAGCGAACGCACTGGGGATCGGCCATAGGCAGACCTTTGTTGGCGAAGTTCATGACGTCGATGCCCTGGTGGCAGACCGAGGTGCAGACATTGCACGAGATACATTTCTTCTTGTCGGCGAATATCCGGAACCGGCCGAACCGGGCATAGATGTGCATCAATGCGGCCAGGGGGCATGCGAAGCGGCACCACACACGTCCCGACGCCTTGACGTACAGTCCGACGCCCAGGACGCCGGCGATGAAGATATCCACAGCCCATTTCCAGGACAGCGGGTTCACCGTGACGCCGGCCTGGTTCTTGCCGTCCAGCAGCAGGCCGAAGCCGCTGTTCATCCAACTGCCCGGGAACGCCCAGCCCAGGACCCGGATCGCCAGCAACGCGAACGCCAGGGCCAGTATCGCCTGCCCGACCATGTTCAGCCGGTTCCACCGCGGGCCGTGGGGCATCTTCTCCCTGAGTGTATCGCCCATTGTTTCCGCCAGTCCGCCGCAGGAGCAGATCCACCCGCAGTAGGCGCCCTTGCCCCACCGCATGACGATCAGCGGGATGATCACGAAGGTCTGGACGAACGAAATGATCAGCCAGCCCAGGATCGGCTTGCTGGTAAACACGTTGTACACCGAAAGCGGCCAGGCCAGGATGAAGCCGTAAGACCGCCAGTAGGCTCTGGGGTGACCCCAGTCCGGCCATACGCCGGCTATGTAGTCAGCGTGGGGGATGTATTTTTCGAACAGGGAATCGGCCAGGGCGCCGCCAAGCCCGACATCGAAGAGACCGTTATATCCGAGCCAGGGCAGGAACAGCTCCGGAAGAAGGAACAGGGGGAACAGCTGCACCAGGAACAGGGTGACGGTCTGAACGGTGACGTACGGCGTCCGACGGCGACGGATCCGTGCGATGCCGAAACCGCCGACGCAAACGGTATACAGCAACGTGTAATAGAAGCTGCGCCCTTTCATCGATACCGCGAGGGTGCCCAGCAGTGTGGCCCGGTCCGCCACCTGCTCCTTCCACCAGCCGCCGAGACCGCCGATCAGGTCCGGCACGTTATTGGGGAAAACCCCGGAGTCTTTCAGGCCGGTGAGCCACTGGCAGATGAACCCGTCGCTTTTCCAGTCATAGAGCAGGAAGACCGCCAGGAAGAACCCGATCACCGGAATCCAGCCCAGGCCCCGGGTCTCCCCCCGCAGGTTGACTCCGATCCGGCGGAAGAAGTCCAGGGGGGCTTCCCGCCCCAACATGGCGAAGACGGTATCGTTGGGTATCTCGGTATCCCGCTCTCCCTGGCGGGACAATACAGCCGTGTCCGGCCGGACCTCCTTCACCGAACTCCCCATCTCGAGTCGCAGCGAGCCGACACCGGATGCTTTACCGAGGTAGGGCCCGGTGGCGACGGAGACCCGTTCGGAGGACGGCTCCTCCACATCCACCTCATCGGAAGGATCGGCGGCCAGGCGGTTCAGCTTATCGATGTTCTCCGGCTTGGGCCGTGAAAAGGCAGTCTTGCGGTAGGACAAGGTCACGTGGGCGCCGCAGGAGGTAAGGGCGATGGCGGTTTCAAGGGCGGAGTCACCTCCGCCAACGACCAGGACGTTGCGCCGGTCAAAATCCTTCGGGTCGTGGAGCCGGTTGTGGACCTTGTCCAGCTCTTCGCCAGGCGCCCCCAGTTTGCGGAAGTTCCCGCTGCGGCCGATGGCGACGATCACCCGGAGAGCCTGTACCGTGACCCCGCCGTCAAGTTCCAGATGAAGGAGTCCGCCGGCGCGCCGGATGGAGTTGACCCGCCCCTCGGTGACGTCAATCTCCCGGGTCTGGCGTTCCATGTCCTCGAGAAGCGGCTCCTTGACATGGTGGCGGAACTGCAGCTCGCCATCCGGTGTCATCGCCTGCGGATAGGTGTAGATCGGCTTCCCCCGGGGAAAATCGGCAATGGTCTGGAACCGCCGTTTCGCCTCGAACACGGTGAAGTCCAGCCCCTGCTTTCGTGCCATGAGGGCTGCGGCCATCCCGGATACGCCGCCGCCGACAACCACCAGGTCCTTGACCCCCTCTGCTTTCCCGGTGCGCGCCGCGGAAAATGCAGGGTCGTCGGTAATGGCCTGCACGGCCCGCGCCCCGGTATGAGCGGAGAATTTCAGGAGCGGGATACCGGTCAGGTCCCCGGTGACGTACAGCCCGGGGATGTTGGTCCGGCCGTCGGGCGCCACCTCCGGGAGGGTCTCAAGGGTTCCTGCCGGCCAGCGGGTATGCAGCCAACGGGTGTATTTCAGAAGTAGGGCAGGGACTGGGAACGCCATGCAGGATCCTCCGACCTTTGCAACAGGCATGCTATCCCGTGAATTCCCCTGCGCAAAGGTGTAAGCTGCCCTCGATGCGCCGCCACCCCCTTCCACCGCCGGACGACCGCAACAGGCTCCTCCACAGCAATCTCCCGGAACCGGCTCACGCCATCCGGAAAGCGAGATCGCTGTTCAACCCGGTTACAGGCTGGTTCAGGAGCTTCGAACGGTGGGTCAATCATGGCCTGAGCCGTCGAATCTATCCCGGGATCACTGGGTTGCACCGGATCTACGATGCCATCCTGCACAACCGCCTGACCGTGTCGGAGGCTGAAATCGGAATCCGTGAACTCGGTTCAGGATTCCATGGCCTGCGGATCCTCCTTGTGTCGGATGTGCACTGCGGACCGTTCATCTCGGTGGAGAGGCTGACCGCCACCTTCCGGCGGGTCATGGCTCTCCAGCCGGACCTGATCCTTCTGGCCGGTGACCTGGCCACAAGCCGGATCGAGGAGGTCACCCGGTGCCTGCCGGCTCTCCGGGAGCTTCAGGCGGACCTGGGTATCTTCGCCGTCCTCGGTAATCATGACCATTACACCGGAGAGGCGGACCGGCTTTGCGAGCTGTTGGAGGAGGCGGGTATCCGGATGCTCCAGAATCGTCACACCGTCCTTCAAAAGGGTGGTGACCGGCTGGTGCTGGCCGGTATCGATGACCTGACCTTCGGCCGCCCGGATCTGGACCAGGCTCTGACCGGCGTCCCGGTCGGATTGCCGGTACTGCTGGTCTCCCACAACCCGGATGTGTTCTTCGATGCGGCCCGGAAAAAAGTAGACCTTGTGCTGTCGGGACATACCCATGGGGGGCAGATCCGCTGCCCCGGGCTGCCGGTGCTGGTCCGGATGAGCCGGTTCCGGCTGGATGAGGGCAGGTACGAGGCGGCCGGGTCGGGCCTGGTCGTCAGCCGGGGACTGGGCGCCGTGGGCTTTCCGGTTCGTCTCGCCTGTCCACCGGAGGTTGTCCTCCTGACTCTCGGGCCCTTGGGCAGCTGAGCAGCCGGTTGCCAGAGCCTGGACCTCACCGTATGCTCTCTCACACACAAGGGAGACGGGAACCGATGCAGGTCAAGGACTTGATGAATACCGGGGTTGTGACGGTGCGCGCGGACCAGTCGGTCTCCGAACTGTTCGACATCCTTCAGGAAGCCCACGTCAAGGGCGCCCCGGTCCTGGACGAAGCCGGCGCCCTGGTCGGGTTCGTGTCCCAGGAGGACGTCATGTTCGGGAGCCTGGGCGGCGGGCGGGAGGCCGAGGCCGCACGGGTGGCCGACATCATGACCTCACCGGCCATGTCGGTTACCGCTACCACTACCGTGACCGAACTGGCGAAGATGATGTGGCGGTTCCGTATCCACCACATGCCGGTGGTCCAGGGGGACCGGGTAGTCGGGATAGTCTCGTCCCTGGACTTCTGTCGCCTGGCGGCGGAGAAGCAGGCGGTCAGCCCTTAGGCACCGGGTTCACAGCGTCCCGGGCCGTTCCATCCAGCAGGTAGTTCTTGACCTTCTCGCAGATTTCGGCGGCTACGCGGATCTGCGCCTCCCGGGTGGAGGCCCCCAGGTGAGGTGTGGCGATGACGCCGGGCATTCCCACGAGACCGTCGGGATCCGGCGGTTCGGCTTCGAAGACGTCCAGGGCCGCTCCGGCCAGGTGTCCGGATTCCAGGGCACTGGCCAGGGCAGCTTCATCCACCAGGCCTCCTCTGGCGCAGTTGATCAGGCGGGCGCCCGGTTTCATTGCGGCTATGGCGGCGGCATCGATCAGGTGCCGGGTGTCACCGCTGATCGGGAGGTGCAGGGTGACGAAGTCGGACTCGGCCAGCAGGTCCGGTAGCGTGCGAGGCGCGATTCCCAGTTCCGCCGCCACCGCATCGGAGACGTACGGATCGTAGCCCAGCACTTCCATGTGCATCCCCCGGGCCCGGAGGGCGACTTCCCGGCCGACCCGGCCCAGGCCGACGATCCCCAGGGTTTTGCCGGTAACTTCCGTCCCCATGTAGCGCTTGCGATTCCAGTTTCCGGCCTTCAGGTCGGTCGCCGCCTGGGGCAGGTGACGGGCCAGGCTCGTAAGAAGGGCCAGAGTGTGTTCCGCCGCCGCCACGGAATTGCCGCCTGGCGTGTTCATGACCACCACGCCTGCGGCGGTGGCTGCGTCCAGGTCGATGTTGTCCACGCCGGATCCGGCGCGACCGATTACGCGGAGAAGGCCCGGATCAGCCAGCGCTTCTGCGGTGACCCGGGTGCCGGACCGGACGACCATGCCGTGATACTGCCGCACGACAGCCGGCAGTTCGGCAGGATCTATGCCGGTCTGTACTACCACTTCCACATCACCTGACGAGCTGAACCGTTCAACGGTTTCAGGATCCAGCGGGTCGGAAATCAGGATGCGTACGGGATCGCTCATGTCACACTCTTTTTAATACGTTCAGTGCCGAACCGGCCTTGAACCATTCGATCTGCTCCTGGTTCAGGGTATGGCTCAGTGTGATGTCTTCCCGGCTGCCGTCCTCATGATGCAGTGCGGCGGCGACGTCCTTGCCCGGCGTCAGTCCCGCCAGGCCGGTGATGCTGATGCGATCGGTTTCAAGGACCCTGTCGTAGTCCGCCGGCTCCTTGAAAGTCAACGGCAGCACACCCTGTTTCTTCAGGTTGGATTCATGGATCCTGGCAAAGGACCGCACGATCACTGCAGCGGCGCCCAGAAGGCGCGGGGACATGGCGGCGTGCTCCCGGCTGGACCCTTCACCGTAGTTTTCGTCGCCGACAACCACCCAGTTGGTGCCTGCCGCCTTGTACTGCCGGGCCGCCTGCTGCGGTTCAAGGCCTGTCTCGCCGCTGTCCAGGTTGCGGGTGCGGCCGGTTTCTCCGGTGAAGGCGTTCACTGCTCCGATCAGCATGTTGTCGGAGATGTTGTTCAGGTGCCCGCGGAACCTGAGCCAGGGGCCGGCGGGAGAGATATGGTCGGTGGTGCATTTTCCCCTGGCCTTGATCAGGAGGGGGAGCTGGACGTAGTCCTCCCCGTTCCAGGGTTCGAACGGCACCAGCTGCTGGAGGCGCTTGCTGGCCGGGTCGATGACCACGTCGATGGAGTCGCTCCCTTCCGGCGGGGTAACGAACCCGTTTTCGTCCTGGATGAACCCGTCTGCAGGCAGGTCCGGCGCCGGCGCCGGAGGCTGCAACCGGAACGGGGAACCGTCTTCGGCTGTCAGGCTGTCGGTCATCGGGTTGAAGGAAAGCCTGCCGGACAGGGCGTAGGCCGCAACCATCTCCGGACTGCCGATGAACGACAGGGTTCCGGGGTTGCCGTCGTTGCGCTTGGGGAAGTTGCGGTTGAATGAGGAAACGATGCTGTTGGCCTTGCCGTTTTCCATGCCGTCCCGGCGCCACTGGCCGATGCAGGGACCGCAGGCGTTGGCCAGGACGGTGGCGCCGACTGCCGTCATCGCCTCCATCTGGCCGTCGCGCTGGATGGTGGCGTGGATCTGTTCCGATCCTGGAGAGATCAAGAGTGGGATCACCGCGCGGCAGCCCCTGGCATGGGCCTGCTTCATGATGTCCGTGACCCGGGAGAGGTCTTCATAGGACGAGTTGGTACAGGAACCGATCAGGGTCGCGGTCAGATCTTCCGGGTACCCTTCCGACGCCACCGCTGCCGCCATTTCGGAAACAGGGCGGGCCAGGTCCGGCGTGTGCGGGCCGACCAGGTGCGGTTCCAGGGTTGAGAGGTCGATATCGATTACCCGGGAATAGAACCGGCCCGGGTCGGCCTCGACCTCGGGGTCGGCGGTGACCAGGTGACGGTAGCGACCGGCCAGGTCTGCCAGGCCGGCCCGCTCGGTGCCCCGCAGGTAGCGGTCCATGGAATCGTCGGCCGGGAAGATCGAGGTCGTGGCGCCCAGCTCCGCTCCCATGTTGGTGATGGTCGCCTTGCCGGTACATGAAATATTGGCGACGCCGGGGCCGAAGTATTCGATGACCGCGTTGGTGCCGCCTTTTACCGTCAGGATCCCCAGCAGTTTCAGGATGACGTCCTTGGGCGCCGTCCAGCCGGACATGGAGCCGGTCAGGCGGACACCGATGATGTCGGGGTATTTAACCTCCCAGGGGAACCCGGCCATGACATCGACGGCGTCGGCGCCGCCGACCCCTGACGCGAACATGCCCAGGCCTCCGGCATTCGGCGTGTGGGAATCGGTTCCGATCATCATGCCGCCGGGGAACGCATAGTTTTCCAGAACGACCTGGTGGATGATCCCTGCTCCCGGCTTCCAGAAACCGAGACCGTATTTCGCGGAGGACGACTGCAGGAAATCGAACACTTCCCGGTTCTGGTCCATGGCCGATTCCATGTCCGGCCCGGCGCCCTGGTAGGCAAGGATGAGGTGGTCGCAGTGCACCGTGGACGGCACCCGGACCTTGGGGATGCCGGCCTGTGCGAACTGGAGCAAGGCCATCTGGGCCGTGGCGTCCTGGAGAGCAACACGGTCCGGGTTCAGCTGCAGGTAGCTTTCACCGGGCCGGAGATCGGCGGTCGCCGGGTCGTGAAGATGGCCTAGAAGCACCTTTTCAGCCAGGGTCATGGGCCGGCCGAGCCGCTTCCTGACGACCTCAAGGCTCTTTTCCATCTTCTTGTATGCGTTTTCAACAAAAGCAGGGGTGCTTTCGATCACGGCCATGCTGCGCTCCTTGTCGATTCCCGGTATGAACCCGGTGAGGCCGAAACTGTAGCGCGCCGCCGTTCCCCCCGCAACGGCAGCCTGAAAGGGGGGCCGGGGGAATAGCAGCAACCCGGAGGCGGTTGTTCATGGCACTGGTATTATGCAGTCCGACAGGAAGGGTGCGGTATGGAGCGTCTGGCAGGGATAACAGGTGAATACCGGCTCAGCGACCTGGAACGGTTGAACCGGACCGGTGTGCCGGCTTTTGAGACGGTGATGGCCGGGATCGGTGCGGGCCCGCTGGTCGCCGGGGAGATCCAGGTCCTGCAGGTCAATGTGGGCAAACTGTGCAACCAGACCTGCGATCATTGCCATGTAGACGCCGGTCCCGACCGCACCGAGATGATGACCGCCGAAACCGCGGGACAAGTGATCGAACTGCTCAGGCGGCACCCGATCCCGGTGCTGGACCTGACCGGTGGTGCTCCGGAGCTCAATCCCCAGTTTCGCCGCCTGGTTCGGGAGGCCAGCGCCCTGGGCCGCAAGGTACTGGACCGCTGCAACCTGACCGTGCTGCTGATCCGGAACCAGTCCGACCTGGTCGATTTCCTGGCCGAACACGAGGTGGAGGTGGTCGCTTCGCTGCCATGCTACAGCGAGGCCAGAACCGATGCCCAACGGGGTGACGGCGTGTTCGGGAAGAGCATCGAGGCGCTCCGGAAGCTGAACGCCGCCGGGTACGGCACCGGTGGCCGGCTCAAGCTGCACCTGGTGTACAACCCGGTAGGCGCCTTTCTCCCGGGGGACCAGGCCGCCCTGGAACTGGATTACAAGCAGGAACTCCAGAGCCGGTTCGGGATCGTGTTCGACGATCTCTACACCATCACCAACATGCCGATACGCCGCTACCTGGAGTATCTGGAGCGCAGCGGGAACCTGGAATCGTATATGCGGCTCCTGGTGGAGTCGTTCAATCCCGCCGCCGTTCCCGGCGTCATGTGCCGGACCTACCTGAGCGTCGGCTGGGACGGCGCCCTGTACGATTGCGATTTCAACCAGATGCTGGATCTGCCGGTCAATTCCGGCGCTCCCGACAATCTGGCGGCGCTGCTGGATTCGGGAAACCTGGGCCGGACGGTGCGCACCGGCCGCCATTGCTTCGGCTGCACCGCCGGCAGCGGTTCTTCCTGTGGTGGTGCGGTAACCGGATAGGCTGTCGCCCTCCGTTTGTGACTTTCCCTTCTCCCCGTGGTCCATGAAAGTGTCACCGGAAGTATAATCTGCCTGTAGGCACAGGTCTGGACAGCCTTCAGTGGACAGTCAACAATTATTTAAATTTTTCCACACGGAAGAAGGAGAATCACCCATGGCGTACAAGATCGACGAAATTGAAGGGATCGGCCCGGCATACATGGAGAAGCTTGCCGCGGCGAAGATCGACAACACCGACCATCTGCTGGAGTATTGCGGCGGTTCCAAAGGCCGCAAGGAAGTGGCCGAGAAGACCGGCGTCAGCGAGAAGCATCTGCTGAACTGGGCGAACATGGCCGACATGATGCGGGTATCCGGTATCGGACCGCAGTTCGCCGAGCTGCTGGAAGCTTCCGGCGTGGATACGGTCAAGGAACTGCAGCACCGCAACGCCGCCAACCTGGCCACCAAGATGGAAGAGGTCAACAAGGAAAAGAACCTGGCCAACGCCATCCCCGCAGAATCGGTCATCGAGAAATGGATTGTGCAGGCCAAGGAACTCAAGCCGACCATCAGTCACTGATTCCTGGGGGTCCGGCGGTTCCCGCTGCCGGACCCTACACCATCCGGTATAGTTGTCCTTTCTCCGGTCCAGGCGCGGACCGTTTCTGGAGAGGATGATGGATTCCTTCGAAAAACTAGGTGCTTTCTACCTCGGCCGGCGGTACGACGCCGCGAAGCAGGAGGTCACCGACGAGACCGTTCTGTACGACGCCAAGGACCTGACCACCCATGCCGTCTGTGTCGGGATGACCGGCAGCGGCAAAACCGGGTTATGCCTCTCGCTGCTGGAAGAGGCGGCTATCGACGGCATCCCTGCCATCGCCATCGATCCCAAGGGCGATCTGGGCAACCTGGCCCTGACCTTCCCCAAGCTCAGGCCGGCGGATTTCAGGCCCTGGGTGGATGAGGCCGAAGCGGCTCGCAAAGGGAAAACGCCTGACGAATACGCCGCCGACCGGGCCGCCCTCTGGAAAAAGGGCCTGGGCAAGTGGGGGCAGGACGGTTCGCGGATAGCCCGGTTCAAGGATGCGGTGGACCTTTCGATCTATACGCCGGGGAGCAATGCCGGGCTTCCCCTCCGGGTTTTGCGTTCGTTCACGGCGCCACCCCAGGCGGTTCTGGACGACAGCGATGCGTTCCGGCAGCAGGTCACCACAGCGGTTTCCGGGCTGCTGGCCCTCCTGGGGATCGATGCCGATCCGTTGCAAAGCCGGGAGCATATTCTGCTGGCCACCATCCTTCAACGCGCCTGGAAGGAAGGCCTGGATCTGGATGTGGCCGATCTGATCCGCAAGGTTCAGGCTCCCGAGATCGACCGCATCGGAGTTCTGGATCTGGAGTCGTTCTTCCCGTCAAAAGACCGTGGGGCGTTGGCCATGCGGCTGAACAACCTTCTCGCTTCTCCCGGGTTTTCAAGCTGGATGGAAGGGGACCCGCTGGATGTGCAGCGCCTGCTCTGGACGCCGGATGGGAAGCCGAAGATATCGATCCTGTCCATCTCCCACCTGAACGACGCCGAGCGGATGTTCTTCGTGACGGTGTTGTTGAACGAGGTGGTGGCCTGGATGAGAACTCAGTCCGGTACGTCCAGCCTGAGGGCGCTGCTGTACATGGACGAGGTCTTCGGCTATTTCCCGCCGGTGGCCACGCCGCCGTCCAAGGCGCCGATGCTGACCCTTCTGAAGCAGGCCCGGGCGTACGGCCTCGGCGTGGTTCTATCCACCCAGAACCCGGCGGACCTGGATTACAAGGGGCTGTCCAATACCGGAACCTGGTTTCTGGGTCGCCTCCAGACCGAGCGGGACAAGGCCCGGGTCCTGGAGGGTCTGGAAGGGGCATCGGCCAGCGCCGGCAACGCCTTCGACCGCCAGGAGACCGAGAAGACGCTGGCAGGGCTCAAAAGCCGGGTTTTTCTCATGAACAACGTCCATGAAGACGCACCGGCGCTGTTCCACACCCGCTGGGTGTTGTCCTACCTGCGAGGTCCCCTTACCCGCAACCAGATCCGTCTATTGACCCACGGTGAAAAGAAGACCGCGAAAAGCGGCGTGACGCCTCCGCCCCCCGGAAAGCGGACCAAACCGAAGGCGGCTCCTGCGGCGGTGAAACGGCCGATGGTCCCGGCGGGAACGCCTGAAAAGTTCATCACCAGGACCGGCGCCCTGGGGAAGGGGGAGAAGCTGCTGTACCGGCCGGCGCTATTCGGGATCGCCAGCGTGCATTTCACCAACGCCAGGGCCAAGGTCGATCACTGGGAAGAGATTTTTACCACCGCCAACCTGACCTCCCGCACAGGAGCCAACGTCTGGAATACCGCCGCTTTGCGGGTGGGCAAACCGCCGGTGATGGATGGTGAGGCCGAATCCGATGCAGGCTTCGGCCCACTGCCTGCAGCAGCGTCTTCGGCCAAGAGCTATACGGTCTGGAAGCGAGGCCTGGGCGGCCACCTGTACAAGGAAAGGGTGCTGGCGTTGTGGAAATGCGCCGAGTTGAAACTGATCTCGGAAGCCGGGGAAACGGAAGGCGATTTCAGGACCCGGCTCCAGCAGGCCGCACGGGAGAAGCGGGATCTTCAGGTGGAGAAGCTGCGGAAGAAATACACTCCCAAGCTGGCTCGTCTAGAGGACCGCATCCGCAAGACCGAGCAAAGGATCGGCAAGGAAGCGGCCCAGTACGGACAGCAGAAAATGCAGACCGCCATATCGGTCGGTGCGACGCTGCTGGGGGCGCTGTTCGGCAGGAAGGTGGCCAGCGTCGGTAACGTAGGCCGTGCCAGCACCGCCATGCGCGGCGTCGGACGGGCCTCCCGGGAGAAGCAGGATATCGCCCGGGCCAAGGAAGATCTGGCCGCCCAGCAGAAGATGCTGGCGGACCTGGAGCAGGAGTTCGAAGCGGAAACCGGTGCGGTAGGCGCCGATCTGGACATCTCGGCCCTGACTGTCCAGCAGGTCAACGTCCGCCTGCGGAAGGGTGACACCATTGTGGAGTCGGTCGGCCTGGTATGGATGCCCTGGCGTGTAGGCCCGGACGGGATAGCCGAGCCTTTGTATCAGGAGTGAACGGGTGGGGGGAGTCGTGGACTCCCCCCGAGCCGGTATCAGTCTTCCAGAACGAACGTGACCCGCATGTTGACGCGGTACTCGACGATCTTGCCGTCTTTGACTTTCACGGTCTGGTTCTCGACCCAGGCGCCTTTGATGTTTTTCAAGGTCTTGCCGGCCCGTTCGATCCCCTTGGACACCGCGTCGTCAAAGCTCTTCTTTGAAGACGAAATCACTTCGGTTACTTTGGCTACACTCATCAGTCGGTCCCTTTCCTAGAAAAATTTCTTGGCCATGTTCAACAGATCGTCGGCGACCGAACCGTCACCGTCCGAATCCA
Organism: Candidatus Polarisedimenticola svalbardensis; assembly: GCA_014764515.1. GTDB lineage: Bacteria > Acidobacteriota > Polarisedimenticolia > Polarisedimenticolales > Polarisedimenticolaceae > Polarisedimenticola > Polarisedimenticola svalbardensis. Next base: position 13,376 of record JACXWD010000023.1, read on the forward strand.
GCAGGGATCCGAGAATCCCCATGTCCTTGTTGGCGCCGCCGCCGGTCTGCTTGCTCATGCTGCCCATGGCCATGGTGGCCAGGAGGGGCAGCATCTTTTTCAGGATGCCGTTGTCCACACCGGTCTGGGCCGATGCCCGTGCGGCGACGTTACGGCTGACTTCCTTGCTGCCGAACAGGTGGCCCAGAATACCGTTCCCGTCGGCGGTGGTTTCAGGCCGGGTCAGTTCGGCCGGATTGTCCAGGTAGCGCTGGTGGTTCCCGCCCTTGAGAGCGCCCAGCAACGCATCCATGCCCCCGGTTCTGCCCATGTTGTTCTTGAGGCCCTGGGCCAGGCTTGGCAGCAGGCTTTCCACGGCAGACTTGGCCTGGGTTTCCTCAAGTCCGAATTGACCGGCCAGTTGCCGGACGTTACCTCCGTCGTTTGCTCCCAGGATCATTTTCAACAGATCCATCTCTCCAACCCTCCTTACAAACAAGTATTACATGGCAACTGCTACCGCTCACCGCGCAGTTTGCCGAGCCAGTGTTCCATTTGTTTTCCTGCCGCTTCCCGACCGCCCAGTCCGAAGGACAGGGCCACCGCCACTGCCACAGAACCCAGGGCCAGGCCGAAGGCCAACTGGACGATCTCGTCGGCGATCCCCATGGCCCGCAGGCCCATGGCAAAAACGACGCCAAGTATGGCGATTCTTGCCAGGCCGGCGAACGCCCCGGAGTTCGCTCCGCCGAGCCGGGTGATCGTCCCGTGGGCCAGGCCTGCAAGCCACAGGCCGACGGCGATGATGACCACGCCCATCAGGACCTGGCCGCCGAATTCGATGAACTGGGCTACCAGGGCTGAAACCTGATGGAAGTCCAGCCGGTTGGCCGCTTCCACTACGGCGAACAGCATGGCGAAGAACAGAATCAGGTTCCCGACCATGGTCGAAAGCTTCGGTCCGCGCTCGAATGCGGTCCCCAGGCCGAGGGCGGCCGGGATCTCGTTGATCCCCAGTCCTTCCAGAAGGCTGGCCACCAGCCCCGAGGCGAACTTGGCGATGAACCAGGTCAGGGTCAGGATCAGGGCCGCCGCGATCAGGTTCGGCAGGGACGCCATGATCATCGCCAGCATGTCGGTGGCGGGGCGGGAGATGGCGTCGATGTTCAGCGCGTTCAGGGCGGCGATGACTGCAGGCACCAGGACCATGATGTAGACCACCAGTCCGATAAGGCCGGACAGGGACATCCCTTCACGGAGGCCGATTTTCTGTCCCAGGCGGTCGGCGCCGCCGGCGGACAGCAGGCTGCTGACCAGGTTGCGGAGCAGTTTGGCGACGAACCAGCCGACCAGGCCGATCACGATGGCGGCCAGGATGTTGGGCAGGATCGCCAGGATCTGGTCCACCATGCCCTGCACCGGGCCCAGGAGCCCTTCCAGGCCCAAAGTTCCCAGGATCGCCGGGAGGAACAGCAGGATCACCAGCCAGTAAATGACGTTGCCCAGGCTGTCGCTGATCGGCCGGATCCCGGCTTCGGTGCTGAGGCGCTCGTCCAACTGGGTGGCGCCCAGGGCGGTGGAGACAACTTTTCTAAGGATCATCGCCAGGACCCAGGCCACCAGGGCCAGCAGGCCGGCAGCCAGGATCCGGGGGGCGAAGGCGAAGATCTTGCCCAGGAACGCCTGCAGCGGTTCGGAGACCAGTTGCAGGTCCAGGACGTTCAGGAATCCGACCAGGGCCATGAGCAGCACCAGCCAGTATGCGCCGCTGGCGAAAATCCCTTCGAAATTGACCTTTTTCTCCGCTCCGGTGTCCAAGCGCCGGTTCAGTCCCACATACCCGAGCGCTTTCCGCACCGCGATCCGAATCACCAGAGCCAGAAGCCACCCGACAACCAGGATCGCCAGGGCTCCGAGGATGGTCGGCAGGGAACCGCCGAGGGCCTCGGTTAACGGGTCAAGAAATTCACTGAAGTTCATGACTTTCCTCCTTGATTGGAGCCCGATCAGGGATGCGGGCTACAGGCTGGCGCCTGGTCGGCACCATCGTCAGCACGAGGATAACCTGACACGCCCCCGCTCTGCCTGTGGAAGATTGGACCGCACCGATGGGTAAAAGTCACATCGACCGGCCGGAGTTTCAGAACCTGGCTGCCACCTGCCGGGCCTCGTGGTCCGCCCGGGTTACCGCTTCAGGATCGGTGGCCACCGGTTCCACGAGGATCGTCTCAACCGGTCGAAACCCCAGGAAGCCCAGCCAGGCCAGGAGGTACCGGCGTTGGAAATCGAACGGCTCCCGATCGGTTCCGGCGCCGTAACTCCCGCCACGGGAGAGGATCAAGGCAGCCGGACGCCCTGGTATCAGCCCCTCAAAACCTTCCGCCGGTGAGCCCCGGTAGGTCAGGGTCGGCTGGGTGACGCAGTCGATGTAATGTTTCAAACGGTAGGGGATTCCGAAGTTCCACATCGGCGCCGAGATCAGCAGCCGATCCGCCGACAACAGCGGCCGGGCAAGTTCCTGGAGACGTGACCAGATCGCAGCCCCATCGCCCACCGGTTTCTCTCCGGTCTCCACGGCAGCCCGGGCGGCCAGCACGGCGCTGTCCAGTTCCGGCAGCGGTGTGTCCCACAGGTTCAGTGTTGCCACCGGCTGTTTTGTGTGTGATTTCCGCCAGCTGTCAACGAACACACGCCCGACCCGGGTCGAGTCGGAACGGTCGCCGGCAGGGGAGGACTCGACGTGCAGGAGCCCGGTCAACGGCTCAGTCCGCGCCGAACAGTTCCGAGGCGTCCAGTTTCCGGAAAAGGATCTCCGCCTCGGCCAGGGGGTGGCCGGCTCCCAGCTCGGATGTGGCGTCATCCCAGGGCAGGACGCCGTCTTCGGATTCAAGATTCAACATCCCGGCGATTTTTTCCGCCGAGAACGGCATGAACGGCGCCATGAGCACCGCCAGGGCGCGGACGGTCTGGATACCGATATTCATGGTGGTTCCGCAGGCCGCCATGTCTTCCTTGCGCTGGGTCCACGGTTTCTTCAGGTCCAGGTAACCGTTGCCGGCCCGGGCCAAAGCCATGAGCTCGGCCAGTGCGGCCTTGAAGCGGCAGGCGTCCAGGGAGAGCGTGATCTTTTCTTTCTGTGCGGCGATAAAGTCGAGGTGATCCTGGTCGGCCTGGCTACGCTCGCCGGGCTCGGGAACCGCTCCTTCGAAATGCTTGCGAGTGAAGGTGATGGTGCGGTTGACGAAATTCCCCAGGGCGTTCAGCAGTTCGCCGTTGTTCCGGGCGATAAAATCGTCGATGTCGAAGGCGGTGCGGGAGGTTTCAGGAGAGATCGCCGTCAGGTAGTAACGCAGCGGGTCCGGTTCCAGGTTCTTGAGATACTCCTCTACCCAGATCGCCATGCCGCGGCTCTTGCTGATCTTCTGCTCTTCCTGGCCCTCGACCTTGATATTCAGGAACGAGTTGGCCACCACGGTGCGCGGGAGCTGGTACGTGCCCTCGGCCATGAGCATGGCGGGCCAGATCAGGGCGTGGAACACGGTGTTGTCCTCGCCGATGAAATGGACCAGGCGGGTGTCCGGGTCCTTCCACCAGTTCTTGTACCCGGCCCAGTCGCCCCCGGTCTGCTGACAGTACGCGGCGGTGAAAGAGACATACCCGATCGGCGCGTCGAACCAGACATACAACATCTTGCCGGCGGCGTCGGGATCGTCCAGGGGCACCGGTACGCCCCAGTCCAGGTCCCGGGTCATGGCCCGTTCCGGCAGCCCCTGCCTGACCTGGCCCAGTGTGAAATTCAGCACCGTTTCCCGCCAGGCCGGATCGCCGTTTGCCGCTTCCCGTTTCCCCTCCAGCCATTCCTGCAGTTGTTTCTCGAAAGCATCCAGGCGCAGGTACCAGTGAGTGGTCTCCCGGGGTTCGGGCTTGGTCCCGGTAATGGTGCTTGTCGGCTCGATCAGCTCGATCGGGTCGATGGCGTGGCCGCAGGATTCGCACTGGTCGCCGTAAGCCTCGGTATAGCCGCAGACCGATCCGTCGGGGAGCTTGTGGTAGCAGGTCCCCTTGACGTAACGGTCCGGAAGGAACTGGCCGGCCTCCACGTCGTACAGCTGTTTCGTGGTCTTCTTGGTGAAATAGCCCTTGTCGTGGATGGTAGTGAACATTTCCTGGCTGAGACGGTTGTGCAGGTCGGTGAACCCGGGCTGATGGGTTCCGCCGAAAATATCGAACCGTATGCCCAGACCCTTGAAGTCCTCCGCCTGCCTGGCGTTGTACTTGGCGGTCAGCTCCTCCACCGGAATCCCTTCCTTGCGGGCGGAGATCAGGGATGCGACGCCGTTATCATCGCTGCCGCAGACGAACAGCGCGTCATGACCCCGGGCTCGCAGGAAACGGACGTAGGTGTCCGCCGGCAGGTACGCGCCGGCCACGTGGCCGACATGCAACCGACCGTTGGAATAGGGCAGCCCGGAGGTGACCAGGTATCGACGCTTGGGCATTGGAGATGATCCTTCCTTGCTGGGAAGGCTCATCTTAGCATCATCAATCTCCGGGATTCCGGCCCTGCCTGCCGGTGGAGCGCCGCCGGCGCATCTCCTGCAGCATCCGGTCGGACTGTTCCCGGATCTCGTCCGGAACGTCCAGTACTGCAGTTTCCACCACGATCTCAAGGCCGGCTCGCATGACCCGGATCTCCAGTTCGTTGCCGACGCCACCGCTGCCCAGCAATTCCCGCAGATGTCCGGATGAGCGCACCGGCTGACCGTCCACCTCGAACACCAGGTCGCCCAGTTCCAGGCCGGACACCTGTCCCGGCGAGCCGTCATCGACCTCCGAGATCATGACGCCGTTGCCCTCAGGCGCTCCGAAATGGGTTCGCAACGTTTCCGGCAGGTCGATAGCCTGGATGCCTACATACCCTTCCCGGTATTTCAGGCCGGCGGTCTGTTCCGGCCGCCTGTCCAGGCGTGCGCGGATTTCCCTGCTTTTCCCTCGCCGCTCGATTTTCATGGCGATCCAGGCCCCGGAATCCAGTCCACTGATGGCCTGGATCAGTTCGCTCGTGGAGTTCACCAGGGTGCCGTCTACTTCCTTGATGATGTCTCCTGCGCGGAAGCCTGCCTTCATGGCCGGCCCGTCCTCAAGCACCCGACGCACCCGCACCCCGGGGTTTTCATCGCTGCTCTCCGCCTGCTGCACATCGCCCAGAAGCACGCCCAGCCAGCCGGTGTCGGATGCAGGGTTGCGGCTGTCCTGGGCCGTTGCAGCGGCGCAAGCGGCCAGCAGGACTGCGAACAGGACAAGGGCGGTTCGCCGGTTCCATCTTTTCTTCATATCTGATCCTCCGGGGCCGGAAGGCTGTTCGAGAAAGAGTACACCGAAAAACGGCGTCAGGCCTGTCCGTAGCGGGCCACCGGGTCGGCCAGATGCTTGAAATCCGGCGTCAGTGCACCGCGGTGCACCACAACCGCCCTGCGGAGTTCCGGGGGCAGGCCCAGGTCACGGAGCGGCAGCTTCCAGTCGCAGGCCGCCAGGAGCGGCACGTAACGAACCAGGGAATCGCCGAAATGCTGGGAAGACTCTACCGGGAGCTCACAGGGCAGGTTGTCAACCGCCAGAACCACCGGCCCCCGGCCGGTGAATCCGGGAGTGGCGGCGCCGCTGTCCGGATCGACGGTATAGACAGGATCTCCCGGCGAGGCCGGCATCACCGTCGCTTCGATACCGCCGCCGATGTCGCAGGTGATATCCCCTATCACCCGGAGCCGCGGGTCGTCCGCCCCGGACCAGAGCTGCTTGAGATCCTGAAGGGTCAGGGTTTTGGGCTGGGCAGGATCCCAGTACGCTCCATGAACCAGAACGGTGAAATGGGGAAGGAGCGGCTCCAGGGCGTTGGCGTAGCGCTCCGGGAACTCCCTGAATTCGTTCGGGTTGAACAACTTCCCGTGCCGGTGGGTGAACCGGTCGGGGCGGGGGAAGGCAACCTTGTAGAGGATGTTCCGGGGCCGGTACGGGTCATCGGCCAGAGCCGGGAGGTCGGCAGGCTTGACCCGGGCGAAGGGGAGCCTGCTGAAAATTTCCCGCGCCCCATCGGTGACGTTTCCGGATCCGGTAAACGCGAACACCACCGGGTCCAGTTCGTCCGGGAGGCCGGTGTGGCGGATCTTCTCGCCCACGTCGCGGATATGCCGGGCCGCCTCATCCAGGGTGTGGTAATGCAGGGAGTGGCGGATTTCACGGAAAGGGGTGTGGATGCCTTCATGCTCCAGACGCTGTCCCAGCGCCCAGAGCGTATCGATCATCCCGGCGTAACCGGCATGGCGGCCAAAGAAGATCAGGCGCCGCCCGTTCTCATCGGTGATGCGCTCGTAATCCAGCAAGGTGCAGCCCAGATCCATGAGCCGTTGCAGTAGCGGCATGTTGGCCGCCTGCCCTTTGATAACGTGGGAAAAGAAGATGTAGGTCACATCCGGCCGCAGGTGTTCGACCGGGATCTCCTTGACGCCGAAAACGATACGGCAGCCGGCCAGGCTCTCTTCAATCCGGGCCCCGGCGGCCAGAAAATCCTTCTCCGGGAATATCCTTTTTTTCGAAGGTTGGACCACGACATCCAGGTTGTGGCGGTCGATCAGTTCATGGACATGGTCCGGCGCCAGCGGCGTCCGACGTTCCCACTCATTTTTGTATTCGGCGCGGATTCCGATCATGGCTCACAGGATATACGCCACCCGCCGATTTTGCGGCGCAGGCCGCCACTATTCTCGCGGATACGCGCCTTTTACAAGCGGCCAGCTATCAATCGGCGGCCGCAGATTATCGCCTAAACATGTGAAAACAAATCAGATGTCCGTAGCGGTCCTTTTTGTGGGGAAGGCTGGCATCCCCCGTGCAATACATCGGGTTGCAAATAACCGAACTCTGACACCGGAGCGATCATGAGATGAAATAATAATATCTGGAGCCCGGCCTGGATCCTGCTTCTGGCAGCATCCGTTCTGGTCTGTTGTGCAGTTGGAATCGACACGACCCTGGGGATGCGCCCGGTGCGGATACGCTCCCTGAAGATCCAGGTGGCCGCTCTCGACCTGTTCATCCTCTCCGCCCTGATCATGCTGGACCCGCTGGCGGCGCCTCTGGTCGCCCTGGTCGGCGTAATCGGAGCGGTGTTCGGGCCCGGGAGACGGCCGTTCTCCATCCGGGCCGCGTTCAACCTGGGAGTGGTACCGCTGTCCGCTTCCCTTGCAGCTCTGACTTATGTCCGGCTGATCGGTGACCCGATCAGTCAGACTGCCGGTTACGCGATACCCCTGGTAGCCGCCACCGCCGTGTACTTTCTGGTCAACACGGTCCTGGCAGCCCTTGCCGTATCGATGGAAACGAAAAAGAATCTGTTCTCTATCTGGCTCGGGTTCGGTCCCTGGAACGGCGTATCGACCCTGGCGAGCATGGTCATGGCCATCGGCATGGTCGTCCTGGTGGACGCCTTCGGTCCGTTCGTCCTGCTCATCGGGCTGATCATCTCCATCCCGATCCTGGCCCAGGGGAGATTGCGGGAAGCCCGGGAGCAATAAACTCAGGCCGCCCCCTTCCGTGCCGATCCACAACAGTCCGTTCCTGTCCACATGGAGGGCCCAGACGAAATTGTTGGAAATCGAACCAGGGTCCCGGTCGTCGTGATGGAAGGTCTTGAATTCATAGCCGTCGTACCGGTTCAGGCCGTCCTGGGTCCCGAACCACAAAAATCCCTGGTTGTCCTGAACGATGCAGTTCACCGAGGACTGGGACAAGCCGTCTTCCAGGGTCAGCCTGTTGAACCGGGCGTTTTCCATAAACGGCGTCTTGGCCGTCGCCGGCGCCACAACCAGCATCATGAGCAGGCAAAGAAGGGAGGTGCGGTTCGCCGCGCTTTTCAGGAAACGGTTATTCATGTCTGTCGCCTCCGGCCGGGACCAGGCCGTTCGACCATTTTTTGAAGGTTGTTTCGGTGACGCCCATGAAGGCGGCTCCGGTGCGGTTGTCGCCGGGGATCTTGCCGGACAGTTCATCCAGGATGCAGAGCCTGGCCAGATCCAGAACGTCCTCCTGGCCCGGGTTGCCCGTCTCCAGCAGCGATATGATCCTGTCCCGGACCTCTTCCCAGGCCGGCGGCCTGATGGCAAGTCCTGCGGCCATGTTCCCGCTGGCCGCTCTCAGCTTGCGCCTGAACGTGGTTTCGGGGATGCCGAGAAGGACGGCGCCCTGGGCTGTTACTTCCCGGCTTGCCCGGGCCGCTTCCAGGACCAGGTCTTCATGGACCCATTTCCCAACCGGTGGCGGATGGGGGGAGTTGCCGGCGACAATCCTGTCGATCTCACTGGACAGGGACCGGCGCAGGGCGGCCCAGGCATCATCGGGTTGCATTGTCTCCTTAGCAGGAGTTGCCGCTCGGACCTCAGTCGGCCTGTGCGGCTCATCTGCCGGGGATGCGCCGGAGAGTTCCAGTTCCCCGGCGGTGATCTTGTCCGATTCGGCCAGCACCACGGCGCGCATAATGCGATTCTGCAGTTCCCTGACGTTGCCGGGCCAGGAATGCTTCAACAGCGCCTCCCGCCCGTCCGGCGTCAGGCCGGTAACATGACGGTCGTAGCGCATGGAGAACGTCCTGATGAAGTGGATCGCCAGGTAATCGATGTCTTCGACCCGGTCCCGCAGGGCGGGAACGACCAGGCGCATGACGTTCAGGCGATGGAACAGGTCTTCCCGAAACCGGCCGTCCCTGGATTCCACAGCAAGGTTCCGGTTGGTGAGGGCGATGACCCTGACATCAACGGTCTTGACTTGGTTGCTGCCTACCGGCGTGAACTGTTTTTCCTGAACGAACCGCAGCAGTTTGCTCTGGACTTCCAGTGGAAGCTCGCCGATCTCGTCCAGGAGGACTGTGCCGCCGTCGGCTTCCAGGAGCCTGCCTTCGGACCTGCGGTCGGCGCCTGTGAAAGCCCCCCGTTCGTGTCCGAACAGCTCGCTGTCGATGAGCGATGTGGTGATGGCGCTGCAGTCCACAATTACCAGCGGTTTCTTGCTGCGTTTGCTCAACTGGTGGATGGTCCTGGCCAGGACCTCCTTGCCGGTGCCGCTTTCGCCGTTGATCAGCACGGTGGTGTCGGTAGCGGCCAGTCGTTTGGCGGTGCGAAGAAGTTGCTCCATCGCTTCGGAGCGGAAGATCAGGCTGGAGCGCTTGATGCTCTTCTGGAGTTCGTCCAGCTCATGCTGCAGTTGGTAGCACGCCTTCTCGTGCTGGCGCATCTCGATAGCCGTGAGACGGTTGCGGTCCAGGGCCATGGCGATCTGCTCCGCCAGAGCTTCGAAAAACAGCAGGTCCCCGGAGTTCAGGCTGAACAGGCGCACATTGCCCTCGAGATACAGGCAACCGAGTGTGCGCTCACCACTGCAAAGCGGGATCACGCACCGGAACAGGTCGATTTTCTCGTCGGTTTCCGCCACGGTCTTGCCGCGGGCCATGACCCTTTGCCGGATGGCCTTCAGGCCGGTGTCCTCGGTACTGTCCTGCCGCCATTCACCGTCATCGTCATGCTCTTCCCGGCGCAGTATTTTCCAGACCGCCCCGGCAGGTCCCTCGTCATAAACTCCTGCCGCCGTAAGGCTGAAGACCGAGACCACTTCCTGGAGCAGGCTGTCCATCATGGTTTCAACGTCGGCGCTGGCGGCGATGAGGCGGACGGTGTCCCACAACAGCCGCATGTTGCGGTAATCCTTGGAAGGATCGGCGGTGAAAATGCCGCTGAGGCTGTCCAACCGGTTCGCTTCCTCGGTGCCGACGTCTTCGGTCCAGAGTGTGAAGCGCTGGCCCCCGGCTCTTTTCGCACAGCTCAGGGCGGCGTCGGCCCTGCGGGCCAGTTCCATGGCGCCGCCGTCGTTGTCTGTGGAGCTTGCCGGCTGGTCTACCGCCCCGCCCAGGCTGAAGGTCAGGCTGATGGAGCCGTCGCGATACGGATCCGCCGAAAGTTCACCTCGGATCTTGTCTGCGAAACAGCTGATTTTTCTTCCGGTGGTCTCCGGTATCAGGACGCCGAACATGGCGGCGCCGTAGCGGAACACGAAGTCGGTGCCTCGGACCGCTTCGCTCACCCGCCGGGCGATCTCCCGTATGACCTGGTCGCCGATCTCCCGGTTGAAGCGGTCGTTGACCGTGTTGAAATCGTCCGGGTTGATCAGGAGCAGTCCGGGGCGGCGATCCTGTGCGGCATTCGCTGCAAAGCGGCGGTATGTGATCGGGAAGGAGGATCTGGACGGCAGCTGGCTGATCGGGTCCATCTCCGCCGTGCAGACCATCTGTGTCCGGCAGCCGATCAGGCTGCCGATCGCCAGGTACAGCGAATGCATGGCTCCGTCCCCGGCTGATTTCAGGAGATCGGCAGGGTTCACCGCCTGCCCTCCTCGAATCCCCAGCCATGCCGGAGTTCTGGGATCGACCAGGGTTCCAGGGCAGGCGGTTCCGTTGGCGCTGCGGCGATCCTCCATGGCGGCGTCCCGGGGCTGACCGTTGACCAGGGTCACCAGTGACGGCACGAAGGTCAACTGTCCATTCTTGTCGCTGCTGGGGATCGGAGCGGTCTGGGCGTCGTCGGGGGAGAGTGAAGCGAGGAAAGCCTGCGCCTGTTCAACGTCGGCAAGCTCCGGCACCGCCGGTTCGCTGTCACTGTGAACCAGCAGGGGATAGTCCCCTTCCGCCGTCGGAAGAAGGATGAACAGCGATACCGCTTCTGCCTCGCAACCGGTCCGGATCAGATGAAGGATCGCCTGCAGCAGTTGATGAATGGTGGCCATGTCTCTCCCCGGTGCTGCCCTGATTTCAGCGCGCACTTAGCTACGGGGACCGAATATAGGTTTGAGAAACCCGTCGGCAACACCGTCGGCTCTACACCGAAAAAGTGGCTTTAATCCGCCACATTTCTAGTGGCCGCCATTATTGGCGAGCAGTCAGACCACCGGATTTTCCTCCGGCCGCGTAGCTAACTCCTTGCCGTTGAACGACTAGGAACGGTGGCCGGAAAACGCCGCCGCGGTGGCACAGGCCGTGCACACAAGGGGGTTGTACAGAACGCAAAAAACCAAGGAGGCCGACATGGCCACGCGCTTGAATTTTAAAAAGTTGATGCATCGGACGGTCCTCGGGATCGCCATCCTGCTGTTGGTCCTGCCGGCTGCCGCCGCACCGGGTAACCACGGCAAGATCAGCGATGTCGCCCGTGAGCAGGCTGCTGCTCCAGGCGCCGACAAGATCGACGTCATCGTCACGTTCAAGGAGCGTCCCGGCCGCGCCCAGCGCGACCTGGTCCGCAATAACGGCGCCAGGATCGGGAAAGAGTTCAAGGCGATCAAAGGTATGAGCCTGAGCATCCCGGCCAAGGCACTGGAAGCATTGGCCAGAAACCCTCAAATCGAATACATCACAATAGATGCCCCGATCATGGGCAACATGAACGTGGCCCGGAGCGTGGTCCGGACCGCCGTGACATCCCCCAACTCAAGTTCCCGTGTCGGCAGCGGGGTCACCGTAGCGGTACTGGATTCCGGTTTTTCCAACCACTACGATCTTTACAAAGATTACCCGAATGAGGTCATCGCCCATGTGGACATGACCGGTGGGAACGACTCCAACGACTATTACGGTCACGGCACCCATATCGCCGGCATCATTGCAGGACGTGGGTTTACCACCTCCAGTATCGTCGGCGTGGCTCCAGGAGCGGCTATCGCTTCCGTCAAGGTTTTGGATTCGAACGGCGCCGGCAGCGCCTCAACGGTCATCGCCGGCATCGACTGGGTTATCGAACACAAGGATACCTACGGGATCCGGGTCGCCAACCTCTCTCTCGGTCACAAAATTTACGAGTCCGCCTCGGTAGACCCGCTGGTGCAGGCTGTTGAAGCACTGTGGAACGCAGGTGTCGTCGTCGTGGTCTCCGCCGGTAACGAAGGAGCCGAAGGTTACGGAACCATCACCAGCCCGGGCAACTCGCCCCGGGTCATCACCGTAGGCGCTCTTACGGACTGGAACACAGTGGATACGTCGGACGATACGGTGGCGACCTATTCAAGCAAGGGCCCGACCCCGATCGATCATATCGCCAAGCCGGACATGCTGGCTCCCGGCAACCGGATCATCTCCCTGGCGGTTGAAGGCTCCACCCTGGAAACTGCGAAGCCCGAGTCCAAGATTGGTGACGGCGTCTGGGACGACTACTACTTTGAAATGTCCGGCACCAGCATGGCTGCGGGATTCGTTTCGTCCGCTGCTGCGGCGATGTTGTATGTCAATCCGAGCCTGAACCCGGACACGGTGAAGGCGCGGTTGATGAAGTCGGCGCGGAAAGTCGACGTCGGCGACCCGTTCTCCACCGGAGCCGGTGTGTTGAGGGTCTACGAGGCGATTTTCGAAACGGGAGAAACGACCTACGCCCCGTCTCCCGCCGTGTTCCGTGATGAAACCACCGGCATGCTCGGCGTTGAGAACCTGGCGGTTCTGTGGAGCGATGCGGTGTTGTGGAGCGACGCGGTTCTGTGGAGCGACGCGGTTCTGTGGAGCGACGCGGTTCTGTGGAGCGATGCGGTGTTGTGGAGCGATGCGGTTCTGTGGAGTGACGCGGTTCTGTGGAGCGACGCTGTGCTGTGGAGCGACGCGGTTCTGTGGAGTGACGTGGTGCTGTGGAGTGACGCGGTGCTGTGGAGCGACGCTGTGTTGTGGGCCGATTCGGTCGGGAGCACCAACGCGGAAGCCAGTGCCGAAGCGGTCATGAACACCAACGATGGAATTGACGAGCCGGATCCGGACCTTGGCACGACTACGGAAGTGTCCCGGTAACCCGAGGAGCAAGGATAATGAACAGCGTACAGATCCTGATTGTGGACGACGACCATCGCGGCCGTAAGCTGTTGGCCAGCTACCTCAAGCCCCGAGGCTATGACGTGCTGATGGCCAGTAGCGGCGAAGAAGCCCTGGAAATCGCCGCGGAGTCGATGCCGGCAGTCATGCTTCTGGACGTTATGATGCCCGGAATGACCGGACTGGAAGTCTGTCGCATCATCAAGGAGAACCCGGACACACGGTTGACCCAGATCATGATGGTGACCGCCCTCGGTGGCGAGGACGACCTGGTGGAAGGCCTGGATACAGGCGCCGATGATTACATCGCGAAACCTGTGCCCAAGGCCGAGTTCCTGGCGAAAGTCCGGGCACTTGTCCGGGCCCGCACCCTGATGGCGGATCTGAGCCAGGCCCGTGAAGAGCTGGAAAATCGCAACCGGGAACTGGAACTGAAAAAGACACTGGCCCAGACCCTGGTCCACGATCTCAAAAGTCCCCTGACGACAGTCGTCGGTAACCTGGACCTCATGAGGAGAAAAGAAGGGTTCCAGGAGCATATCGCGCTCAGGCGCGCCTGGAACGGCGCCAGTCGGATGAGCCAGATGATCATGGATCTCCTGGACGTGGAATGCCTGGAAGACGGAGGCCTGACCCCGGTCCTCAAGGAGAATGACATCAAAACGATGTTGCTGGAGGCGGTGGAAGCGAATCAGGCCATGAGCGATCAGCAGGGTGTGCGCCTTCGCGCCGACCTGTGTGACGACCACTGCAGTGTTGAAGCGGACAAAGCCCTGATGAGGCGTGTCCTGGATAACCTGATCTCCAATGCCCTGGCCTACTCCACGGACGGCATGGAAGTCTCGGTTGCGGTGGCGCAATGCCCCGAGGGTATCAAGCTGACGGTGACCGACCAGGGTCCCGGTGTTCCCGCCGAGCAGCGGCAAGCGATATTCGAGAAATATTCCCGCTTGGACCAGTCCGGAGTGGCGGTTCGCAAGAACCGCGGACTCGGTCTTACGTTCTGTCAGATGGCGGTGGAAGCCCACGGCGGTACGATCTGGGTCGAGGACGCTCCAACGGGTGGGGCGATTTTCCAGATTCTTCTCCCCGAGCTGGAGGCTCCGGAGTTGATGTCGGCCGAAGAGGACAATTTCGTCCTGTTCCCGCGCAGTGTTGCCGTAGCTTAGGGGCGGGCTCCCGGCCGGCTTGCCAGCCTGGTCGTCTGAACCTAGGTTAAGCCTTGCAGGCAGAACAGGTTGGTACGATCAAGGGTGGTGGGCGCATGGGCAGTTCCAGTCCAGGGAAAAAAATCCGGCTGAGGGTATTTATCCTCGGGATTTTTTTACTCGCGCTGGCCGTGTCCGTTTTCCTCCCCAGGCCGGACATCGGCCAGGATCCGTACGCTCTCCTGCTGATCCTGGTTCTGGCCCTGGTGGCCGGCGCCCGGCCGATCAGGATACCTGCCATCCGCACCGAGGTGTCCGCCTCGGATCCGTTCGTCTTCACGGCCGTGGCCTACGTCGGAGGACTGCCGGCAGTCGCCGCCAGCATGCTGGCGGTACTGGGCGCCGCCGTGGTTCGTCAACCGAAGCCGAAGGCCGACAAGCTGCTGTTCAACCTGGCCACCCTTATGCTCTCGACCGCATGCGCCTCCGCAGCGTTCCACGCATTGGGCGGCACCGTCGGAGGGAAGAGCCTGGGCCAGATCGGGCCGCTGATCCTTGCCGCCACAGCCTACTTCTTTGTGAATACGCTTCTGGTCGCCATGGTCATCCGAATCGATACGGGGAATCCGTTTCTTTCAACCTGGTTCAGGTCCGGTCTGTGGACCGGTCTGTCGACCTACACCGGTCTGACCCTGGCGGTCTGCCTCCTGATGTTGCTGAACGTCATGGGGCCGATCGGTCTGGCCCTGGGGATCCCTCCCTGCTGGCTGTTGATCACGTTCTACCGGACACACAAGAACCAGCTGGAATTCCAGCAGGAAAAGATCGTCCAGGTCGAGCACGACAACCTGGAACTGGAGAAAAAGGTATTGGAGCGGACCCGGGCGCTCCAGGATGCGTTGAACCGCCTGGGTGACGTCAATAAGAACCTGAAGGGCACTAACCTGCGTCTGGAGAAAGCCAGCCAGGCCAAGAGCGAGTTCCTGGCAAACATGTCCCACGAGCTCAGGACACCTCTGAACGCCATCATCGGTTTTTCCGATCTGATGAGGGATGGCGAAACAGGCCCGGTGAACGAGGAGCAGTGCGATTTTCTGAACGACATCAACGGGTCGGGCGTTCATCTCCTGCGGATGATCAACGACATCCTGGACCTGTCCAAGATCGAGGCCGGCAAGCTCGAGCTGCACCGCACCGAGTTCGAACTGGACGGCGAACTCCGTGCAGCAGTTTCCATGGTCAGGATCCAGGCGGAGAAGAAGGATCTGGCCCTGCACATCGAGTACTCCTCCGACGGTATGATCGCAAAGCTCGATCCCGGCATGATCCGGCAGGTATTGCTGAACCTGTTGACTAATGCGGTCAAGTTCACCCAACCCGGCGGAAAGATCATCCTGTCCGCTTCTCCCAGAGGACGGGACCTGGTAGTTCGAGTTTCCGATAACGGCATCGGTATCCCTGCCGAGGATCTTCCGAACATCTTCCAGGAGTTCTACCAGGTCGACGGCACCTACACCCGCAAGCATCAGGGAACCGGGTTGGGGCTCGCCCTGGTCCGAAGGATGATTGAGCTCCATGGCGGCACCGTCGACGTGGAATCCCAGCCGGATCAAGGTTCGACCTTCACCATGGTTTTCCCGGACTGTGTCCGGATCCAGGCGGCCAGCGCCAGGGCGGAACAGGCCGTCCAGGCAGCCGTCGAACCGACGTTCGCCGGCGCCACAGTTCTGGTGGTGGAAGACAACCCCGTCAACATGAAGCTGGCTCGAAACGTATTGAAAGCCAGGAAGTTCGAAGTCCTTGAGGCTACATCAGGTGAGGCTGCCGTGGGAATGCTCCGGACGGTTCATCCGGACATTATCCTGATGGATATCGAGCTCTCCGGCGCCAGCGGCCTGGAGATCACGAAAAGGATCAAGGCCCACCCGCGCACCGCCGATATCCTGGTCGTGGCGTTGACCGCCTATGCTACGGAAGGTGACCGCCAGAACGCGATGGACGCCGGTTGCGACGGCTACATCACCAAGCCGATCCGGCTCAACCGGCTGGCCGCCAGTCTGGCCCTGCTTCTGAATCGCTCTGCCGATACGATTCCGGTCATCGACCCTGCCGTCGTCCAGGAGAGCGAAGAGCATCGACCCGGGAGGTAAACCGGGCTAGCATGCAGCATGCTGGTTGCCGTTACACGGAAAGTTTCCCCCGCCATCGCCCGATGCGAGCTGACCCACCTGAAACCCTCGGGCATCGACCCGGTCCTGGCGGCGTCTCAACACGAGACCTACTGCCGGGCGCTTGCGGAAGCCGGGTGCCGAATCGTCTCGCTACCTGCCGATCCGGATCTGCCTGACTCGGTCTTCGTGGAGGACGGCGCGGTGGTGCTGGATGAGATCGCCGTGCTGACCCGTCCGGGAGCGCCGTCGCGGCGTCCCGAGATCCCGGCACTCCGGGCCGAACTGGAGCGCTACCGGCCGGTGGTCGAGATCAACGCCCCCGGCACCCTGGACGGCGGCGATGTGCTGCAGGTCGGCCGGAGGCTGTGGGTCGGACGGTCCGGCCGCAGCAATGCGGGAGGTATCCGGCAACTGGGAGAGTTCCTGGAGCCGTTCGGATACACGGTGGCCCCGGTCAGTATTCGGGGTTGCCTGCACCTCAAGACCGCCGTCACCCGGGTTGGTCCGGATACCGTGCTATTGAACCCGGACATGGTGGACCCGGTCTGCTTCGACGGCCTGAACATCCTGGAGGTTGACCGCTCCGAGCCGATGGCGGCCAACGCCCTCCTGGTAGGAGAGACGGTGATCTATCCCGAGGCGTTTCCTGCTACCCGCAGGAAGATGGAACAGGCAGACATCCAGGTCCGAACCGTGCCGGCAGGCGAACTGGCCAAGGCGGAAGGCGGCGTGACCTGCTGCAGTATCGTCCTGCGCTAGCCTTCCACCGGCTTCCCGACGAAGCGCACGACAGCTCCCAGTACTGCAACTCCCAACAGTAGTCCGGCCCAGACCGGCAGTCCGGCGGCCACCGGGAGGTAACCGGTAATCAGCGCGGCCAGGGCCACCGTCAGGGCATACGGCAGCTGGGTCCGGACATGGTCGACATGATCGCATCCCGAGGACATGGACGACATCACCGTGGTGTCGGAGATCGGGCTGCAGTGGTCCCCGAAAATCGCGCCGGCCAGAACCGCCGAAGTGGTGGCCAGGAAAATCTGGTGGGCGGCGGCCTCACCGAAGCCGGCGGCGGCGGTGACACCGAAGGCGATCGGCACCGCCAGGGGGAGCAGGATCCCCATGGTGGCCCAGGAGGTTCCGGTGCTGAACGCGATCAGGGCGCCGCACAGGAACATGAGGCTGGGCAACAGGTTCGGGTTGAGCTTGTCGGACAGGAGCGAGGTCACGAACCCTGCGGTGTTCAGATCCTTGCAGACCGAGGCGATGGCCCAGGCCAGGACCAGGATGATCATCGCCGGCAGCATGCTCTTGATCCCGTTGAGCCAGGCGTCCAGGGACTCCTGCAGCTTCAGCACTCCCTGGCCTGTGACCATGGCGATGGCCACCACCGACCCCAGGGCGGCGGCCCACAGCAGTGCGTGGAACGAGTTCCCTTCACTGAATACGGTCCCGATGCCCTGCATTCCCAGTTTGAAGAACGGGGTGTCGGCCAGGGCATGTCCTGCCTCCGCCATGGCCGCCCTCCCGGTGAACCACTGTGCGATGAAAGTGGCGTGGATCACGATGGCAAGGGGGATGACGGCGTTGGTCCAGCGGTGGGGCTTGCCTTCCACCGGCAGCAGGCCGTGAGAATCGAAATCGGATAGCGGCTGAGCTCCCTTGCGGAGCAGCTCGCCTTTCCGTGCTCTCCGCTCCGCTTTCAGCATCGGGCCGAAATCCCGGCGGCTGCCGGCGATCATCAGCCCGAACGCCAGGGCCAGAAGCGGGTAGAAGTTGTAAGGGATCGACTGCAGGAAGACGGCGTAAGGGTCCAGGTCGGAACCGGACTTGGCCAGGGCGTCGCCGATCAGTGAGATCTCGTACCCGATCCAGGTGGAAAGCAGGGCGATAGCCGCCACCGGGGCCGCTGTGGAATCGACGATGTACGCCAGCTTTTCCCGGGAGATCTTCAGCTTGTCGGTGATGGGGCGCATGGTATTGCCGACCACCAGTGTGTTGGCGTAGTCGTCGAAGAACACAGCCACCCCGAGAACCCAGGTTACAAGCTGCCCCCGGCCGGAAGTGGTCGCCTTGCGGGACAGGGCGTTGACCAGGCCGGTGGTGCCGCCGGAACGGGACATGACACCGACCATGCCTCCCAGCATCAGGGAGAACAGGATGATGGACACATGGTCGGAATCGGCCAGGGCGCCGACGATGTACTTGTCGAAAGTCCTGAGGGCGCCGATCAAAAGTCCGTGGATGCCTCCGCCGGAGACGATCCATGCTCCAAGCCACACGCCGCCCAGGAGGGCCAGGTAGACCTGCCGCAGCGCCAGCGCCAGCAGGATGGCCAGGAGAGGCGGCGCCAGTGAGAGCCAGCCGAACCCTCCCTCCATATCAGATTTTATCCAGGATCAGGGCGGTGACCACGGCGATCAGGTGGAGGATGGAGATGGCGAACACCTTGCGGCCTGCCTTGGCGGTAGGAGCTTTCGATCCCGTCCATGCGCCATGGACGAAAACCGCTCCGGCAAGTGTGGCCACCACCAGGTAAACCGGACCGGCGATCCCCAGGGCGGCCGCCGCCAGGCTCACGACCAGCAGTGCCGCCGAGGTCCAGATCATCTGCCGCCAGGCCGCTTTGCTTCCGTGAGCCACCGGCAGAACCTGGAGCCCGCCCCTGCGGTAGTCTTCCTCGAGGTAGACCGAGATGGCGATGAAGTGGGGGATCTGCCAGATGAACAGCAGGGCGAACAGGAACCAGCCTGGAGTGTCGAGGCTGCCGGTTGCGAAGGTCCAGCCCATGAGCGGCGGGATCGCTCCCGGCACGGCGCCGACATACAGGGCGGCAGGGCTGACCCGTTTCAACGGCGTGTAAACCAGGACGTAGGTCAGGAGCGCAATCGATCCCAGCGCAGCGGTCAAGGTGTTGGAGGTCAGCTGCAGCAGCACCAGGGCGAGCAGGCCGAGTACCGAACCCCAGACGAGGGCGACCCCGGGTGCGAGGCGGCCTGCCGGGAGCGGACGGTCCATGGTGCGGTGCATCAGGCCGTCGGATTTGCGCTCGACCCAGCAGTTCAGGGTGTTGGCCGAGGCGACCAGCAGGGATGTGGCGAACAGGAAACTAAGGGTGGTGGTCCATGTCGCCCCGTTGGGAGGGGCGAGCCAGATCCCGGTAGCAGTGGTGAAGATGACAAGGGTGGTGACCCGGGGTTTCCCCAGGTTGACGATGTCCCTTGCGAATCCGATCGCTCCAGGTGATGTGGCGGCAGCCTGTGCCATGCCTGTCGGTCTCCGTCATATGGAAGGCGGTCCACTATAACGCAATTGGTCTCAGGCGGCCCCGTCATCCGGCTCTTCGCCGAATACCGTTGCCTGGAAGGCCGACAGTCTGGATTGTTTCCAGGACCCCTTTTTGAGTCCGGCCTTCAGGGAGAGGTTGTCCAGCAGTTCCTCCCGGTCCCAGCCCTGCTCCTTGGCAACCTGGGGTAGGAACACGGCGACCCGACTGCCTGAGGCCAACTGCACGCCGTCACGCCCGGGAACGATCGTTTCCGGGTCGTCCACCGGCTGCATCGGTGACAGCACCGAGATTTCTATCCTGACCCGGTCCAGTTCCTTTCGCTCCAGCGCATCGAAGCGGGGATCGGAGAAAGCGGACTTGCAGGCGTTGTCCATCACCGAGCGGTACAGAGGATGGCGGGGGGTCATGTTGCCGATGCAGCCGCGCAGCCGGTAGCCGCCGGGGCCGGGGGCCTGCAATGTAACGAAGGTAGCCCGGTTGGCCAGCAGGATCGGTGGGCAATCTTCCGGCGGGCCTTGCGGTTCTTCGGTTCGGTCCAGTGTGGATCGGATCGCTTCCCGGGCCAGATTCAGGAGCCAGTTGCGATCACCCGGGCGAAGAGCGTGGTCGTCGTCAGGGACACCGGGATTCGAGTCGATACCCGACGCACGGAAGGCGAGGGCGGCGTAGGACACCGAGTGCTTCCAGTCCGAGGTCATGTTGCCGGAACTGTCGTAGCGCAGAAGTTCGGCCTGTGCCGATCCCGGTACCATCCGCATCAGGATGTCGATGGCGTTCCGCCCGCAGATGGTGGCGCCGGTTCTTGTGACGTACGACCGGAACCCTTCCCGGTCACCGGCCAGGATCCGGTCCAGGGCGCCCATGTCCAGATCACGTATGCGCTCCGGCAGGTCATCTTTGAACGGGACGTATTGGAAGCTGTGGCCGAAGTGGGTCAGATCGGACGATGCCACCAGCAGGGTCCCGGAGTCATACCAGTGCTGCAGCCCGGCAGCGACCTGGGTCGCCATATCCTCGGGCAGGTCGTGGCCCAGCAGCACCGGCACCAGTTTCCACCCCGGCGCCAGCGCCTCCTGGAGAAAGGGGAGTTCGATTTCCAGACAATGTTCCTTTTCAAAGGCGGTATTGCCCGGCAGGAATCCGGTCTTTCCTGCCAGGTCGCCCAGGACTTCGGTGTCCAGAGGCACCGTTCCCATGGGTGTGTTGTACCCGGCGGCCATCGGAATGGCGGCGCCCTTGAAATATTCGTGGTGGCTCGGTCCAAGCATGATGACCCGCCGGAACCGTTCTCCCCGAACCTGACGAAATCCTGCGGCGGCCACCTGGCCGGAATAGGCGTAGCCGGCATGGGGCTCGATAAGGGCTATCACCGGATCGGCGCCGGCATCCGGATCGCCTTCCGTCGCCAGCATGCGCCGGACCTCCGACTGCAGTTCGTCGCGATCGGCCGGGTACCAGGTGCCGGCCAGGTTCGGTCCCAGGGAATGGATCATAACGGTATTCTAACCGGACTGTTGCTCGGCCCGGGCGATATGGAGGACCGCGTCCCCCTGATGGACCAGGGGGTTGTTGGTGTGGCCGATGACCACGCCGGAAAAAGGGGCCCGAACGGTGCCGCAGCGGCTGCCGAACACATCGTTGATTCCCGCCAGCGGTTGCTTTTCCACCACCCGGTCTCCCAGGCCGACCTCCATCCTCAGGATCCCGCTGCGCCTGGCGCGGACCCATGCGCTGTGCTCCACGAGGGCGCTGGTGGGTTGAGCTTCCCGGTCGGCGTGATCCGGCAGCATCCCGAGGAAGGCCATGGCCCGGTTCACCCCATCGACGCCGCACTGAACCGAGTGAGGGTCGAATCGAAGCGGTTCTCCGGCCTCGTACAGCAGCACGGTCTTGCCGATCTTGGCCGCGGCCTGGCGCAGGGATCCGGACCGGGAACGGGCGTTGAGCATGACCGGGGCGCCGAACGCTTTCGCCCAGCGCCGCGTCGCGTCATCGCCGAGATCGGCACGGATCTGGGGCAGATTGGTGCGGTGGTTCGAACCGGTGTGCAGGTCGATGCCGTGGCTGCAGGGTTTGATGATCTCATTCATGAGAAGGTAGGCCATGCGGGAAGCCAGGGACCCGGAGGGGGATCCCGGGAAACAGCGATTCAGGTCACGGCGGTCCGGCAGATACCGCTCCTGATTGATAAAGCCGAACACGTTGACGATCGGGACGGCGAGGATCGATCCGTGCAGTTGCGCCGGGTCAACCGTTTCAAGGACCTTGTGGATGATCTCAATGCCGTTGAGCTCGTCGCCGTGAACCGCCGCATTCAACCAGATCCGCGGTCCGGCGAACTCACCGTTGATCACTTCCACCGCAAGGGACATCCAGGTCTCCGTCGGCAGGCGGGCCACCGGGATGGAGACCCGCTGGCGCTTTCCCGGGCCCACAGAGACGCCGTGGACATCAACGGCGGTGTTGCGTTCAGCCTTTGATTCGGTCACGGGTCTTCCCAGGGCCGGCGTTCTTCTCGATGAACTCGATGATCTTCCCGGCCACGTCGACGCCGGAAGCGCCTTCGATCCCCTCCAGGCCGGGGGAGGAGTTGACCTCCATTACTACCGGACCATGATTCGAACGGAGGATGTCCACCCCGGCGACCCGCAGCCCCATCGCCTTGGCCGAACGTACGGCGGTGCTGCGCTCTTCCGGGGTCAGCTTGATGTTCTCCGCGGTTCCGCCCCGATGGATGTTGGATCGGAACTCGCCGGGAGGACCCTGGCGCTTCATGGAGGCGACCACCTTGTCGCCGATGACGAAGCAGCGGATATCCGAGCCGCCGGCCTCCTTGATGAACTCCTGCACCAGGATGTTGGCGTCCAGACCGCGGAACGCCTCGATCACCGCCTGGGCGGCATTGTCGGTATCCGCCAGGATCACCCCGATCCCCTGGGTTCCTTCCAGGAGCTTGATCACCAGCGGCGCCCCTCCCACCATATTGATCAGGCCTTCGATATCCTTGGTGGAGTGGGCGAAACCGGAGACCGGCAGTCCGATCCCTTGCCTGGAGAGCAACTGCAGGCAGCGCAACTTGTCCCGGGAGCGGGAAATCGCCTGGGACTCGTTGGTCGGGTAGACCGACATCATTTCGAACTGGCGGACCACCGCATTGCCATAGAACGTATTGGAAGCGCCGATCCTGGGGATCACCGCGTCATAGCCGGTCAGGGCGCCGCCCTGGTACATGACCTGCGGCTTGTGGGCGGTGATGTTCATGTAGCACCGCAAGTAGTCGACGACATTCATATCGTGACCCCGCTCTTCACCGGCTTCCATGAGTCGCCTGGTTGAGTACAGCGTGGCCTTCCGGCTCAGGATGGCGATCTTCATCTTGTTCCCCTTCCTTTTCTAATCGGCTTCTTCTTCTTTGATTTCTTTTCGGGAGGCCTGCCACCGTAAAACGATCGGCCGGGATCCACCAGGAACCGGTTGCGGACCGCTTCCCGGCCCAGCAGCATGCGGAACCCCATGGTGTCCCGGGTGGCCAGGGTCAGTTCGATCTCCCAGATCTGGTCCAGGAATCGCACCGGCGTGACGATCACAGGCCGCAGGGTCTGGTGCCCTCCTGAACTACGGACTTCGCGGAACTCCAGGATCTCCGCTTCCGTTTCGATACAATCCTCTGCGTTGCGTTGCAACGGGTGGATGCTGAACCGCACCATCTCCCGGCGGCCCCGTGTAAAGGTTTCCAGGTCAAAGGCGTGCAGGGACGACGACCTGGCCCCGGTGTCGACCTTGACCTTGACGGCGTCCACGCCAAGGTCGGGAAGGGCAACCCATTCCCGCCAGCCCAGCACCAGACCGCTGCTTCTGCCTTTTCTTGTCAGCATGATCCGGAATGATACCCCGGAACCTGATTATCGCTCGGCGTTCAGGTTCGGGAAGCTTTGTTGAACACCTGTTCCGCCCGGTAGGACGACCGCACCAGGGGACCGGAGAACACTTCCTCGAAGCCGGCGGCGAAGCCCTGGTCGCGGTAGGCATCGAACTGTTCCGGAGTGACGTAGCGCCCAACCGGCAGGTGTCGCCGGGTGGGTCGAAGGTACTGGCCCAGGGTCAGGATGGTGACGCCTGTGGAGACCAGATCGTCCATCGCTTCCCGTATCTCGCCGTCGTCTTCTCCCAGGCCCAGCATGAGGCTGGACTTGACCAGGGGGGAGGACGATGCGGCGGCATGGGCGAGGACCGCCAGGGACTGGTCATAGGTCGCCCTGGGGTCCCGCACACCGGGGGTCAGGCGGCGCACCGTTTCCAGGTTGTGGGCGAACACGTCCGGACCGGATGCCAGGACCGTGTCCACCGCCGCCGTGTCGCCGCGGAAATCCGGCGTCAGGGTTTCGACGCGAATAGCCGGATCGGCGGACTTGATGGCACGGACCACCTCTCCGAAGTGGGCGGCTCCGCCATCGGGGATGTCATCCCGGTCCACGCTGGTCAGCACCACGTAGCGCAGCCCCAACTCCGCCACCGCCGCTGCCACGTTGGTCGGTTCATCCCGGTCCAGCCATCCTTTGGGGTTGCCGGTGTCCACAGAACAGAACTGGCAGACCCGGGTGCAGACGCCGCCCAGGATCATGATGGTCATGGTGCGCCGTTCCCAGCACTCGCCGATGTTGGGGCACTTGGCTTCTTCGCAGACGGTATGCAGCCGTGTGCGCTGCAGCATCCCCTTGAGTTCGGAAGAAACGGCTGCAGGGGTCAGGCCGATCCGCAACCAGGACGGCTTGCGCCGGTCCGGCGGCTCCGGCCGGTCACGGGCCAGGCCGTCCCGAACTATCTTGAAATCTTTCAACCCCGCCATGACGCCTCCGGTTCACCGACAGCCGCCGGCCACCGGGAGAACCTTTCCTTTAGCGCCGCAACCGTCCGGTCCTTCACCGTCGCCATATCCTGTTCCTCTCCCAGGAGTCTGGCCAGGCTGGTAACGCCCCGGCCTGTGATCCCGCACGGGACGATGGCGTCGAAGGACGCCAGATCGCTGTTGACGTTGAGGGCGAATCCGTGGAACGAAACCCGGTTCCGAACAGCCAGCCCGACGGCGCAGAGTTTTTCCCGCCCGTGCCAGACTCCGGCCAGTTCCGGATCGGATCCGGCTTCGATTCCGAAACTATGGGCAACCTCGACAAGGGCCTGCTCAAGGAAACGGAACAGTTGGCGGACCTGGCGACCGACCGGGAGGATCAGGTAGCCGACCAGCTGTCCCGGTCCGTGCCAGGTGACGTCGCCACCCCGTTCGATCACATGGACATCGATACCCTGTTCGGTGTACCACGATTCAGGTTTCAGAAGGCTGCTCCGGCCGGCGTTCCTTCCCAGGGTTATTACCGGCGGATGTTCCACCAGGAGCAGATGGGGAGACTCCCGCCCTGCGGCGACGGCGGCGTGGATCTCTTTTTGTAATTCCCAGGCCTCGGCGTACCGCATCGTGCCCAGGTCCCTGACCTCAAGATTCATGGGGCCAGTTTAGAACGGTCCGGCGGAAGGCTGCCAGAAAGCACTAAAGAAGTTCGCGAAGCCGGGCATATCCTGAGCGGCTCACCGGCAGCTTGGCGCCGCCGGACAGGATGGCGATCCGGCTGTCCTTGGCATAGAGCCCGATTTTGCTCAGCCGGTCACCAGGAAACCGGTGAACGGAGGCTCCGGCCCGGTGAACGGCGGCTCAGTCCTGCACATCCTCCAGGATGGACAGGTAATTGTCGTACGGGACGGCGGCCCAGCTTTCGGCAGTCACCGCGCCCCCGGCACGGGAGATCGTCGAGACCCGGTGGGCCGATTCAATGTCGGGCGCCTCGTAGATGTCCATGAAATCGTACGGCCCCAGCAGGGCGTAATGGCTCAGGAACTTCACACCGGGACATTTCTCCGACACTTTCTTGAGCCAGTCCTTGCCGATGGCACGGCGGCCTCCAGCGTCGTGCAGGGCTTCCGGGGCGAGGCGGGTCATCAGGACGAACAGCGGCATGGCGGCCTCCTTTCGTTGCCTGAATTGTACGCGGTGAACGGATCAGGGGCGGTCCGGGTTGATCACTTTCCCGATGGCATGGGTGGGGAACCGGTGGGAGGTTCAGTCGCCCTGAATGCCGATCCCGCCGTTGATGGTGCGATGAACGGCCAGTTCAAGGTCGACGGTGTAGCGGCAGAACTGTTCCTCCAGGTCGGTCCGGAACGGCGCCAGGGATGCGTCGATGGTCGGCGGTAGACCGTTGATCCAGGGCACACTCCAGCCCGAACCTTCCAACCGGTCGACCTCCGCCTTCAAGGTGTCGGCCCATGCCGAGCCGGGTTCGACCTGGTCCAGCTGCCGTTCGAGCATGTCCTGCAGGACATCCAGGACCCGCCGTGATACGTGGACCTGCATCCTTGTGACGTCACCATCTTCCTGGATATCCAGGAGGCTGCTGCCGTAAGCCATGCTGTAGATGTAGGTGTACTCCCCCAGGCCGACGCCGTGGTCCAGCAGGGTCTGGTTCCTGGCCTGGATAAAATCGCCGAAGGCGGGAGCGAGTCCGAACGCGCCCCGCGCCGCCTTGAAAGCCGCTCTCAGGACTTCACCGTTCGGGGCTGTGTCCTGGCTGTCGAACCGCTCCATCGCCTCCAGCGATTCGTACGCCTCCTCGAACCGTCCGCAGATCTCCATGAGTTCGCGGCGCATGGTGAGGAACTGCTCCAGGCGGTCCCTGGGAATGGCTCCGTCCGCAGGCGGGGTATAGTCGGACTGGGAGCCGTATTTGAGGTCCAGCTGTTCCCGGGTTTCTATCGCCTCCCGGAGCGGACGGATCATGGTCATCGAGCCGACGACCAGGGCAATCACGCCTACCACCAGCAGCACCGCCAGGGTGCATCCGCAGCCTTTGAGCCAGCGGGTAGCTTTTCCGGACATGATTTCTTCCTCTCAACAGATGAATACGCTCCCCCGGCGGATCGGTTACACGCCGGGTGCAACCAGCTCTTCAAGCCTGCGGTACGCCACGGCGGCCACCTCGTCCGGTCCGATCCCCGAACTGTCCAGAGTGATGTGGGCCCGGGCATAAACCGGCTCTCGATGACGAAGGATGGATCGCAATTCCTGCATGGCGGCCGGGTGGTCGGCCATCGGCCTGCGATCTCCCTGGGCGA
This sequence comes from Candidatus Polarisedimenticola svalbardensis, assembly GCA_014764515.1. Classification (GTDB taxonomy): domain Bacteria; phylum Acidobacteriota; class Polarisedimenticolia; order Polarisedimenticolales; family Polarisedimenticolaceae; genus Polarisedimenticola; species Polarisedimenticola svalbardensis. The sequence continues at coordinate 40,004 of JACXWD010000023.1, forward strand.
TGACCCGTTCCCAGTGGTCCTCAGGGGTCGCCCGCAGCCAGACAACCGTCGCCCCGGCCAGCAGCATCTCCCAGGTCTCCCTGTCGTTGACCACACCACCGGCTGCGGAAATGACCTCCGGCCGGTTCTCGTCCAGGATCGTGCGAACGGTCTGGCGTTCCAGTTGGCGGTAGTACCTCTCTCCATGGAGCTCGAATAGCTGGTCCAGGGGCAGGCCGCTCTCTTCGAGTATCCGGTCGTCCATTTCAACGAACGGCACTTCCAGCCGTCCTGCCAGCAGCGGGCCTACCGTGCTCTTGCCGGCGCCTCGCAACCCCACCAGGGCAACCGGCCTCTCGATCCGGAACGCCGGCCCCGGCATCGACTCCCGGTTCAGCAGCCGGTCCGCCGTAACTCCCAGAGCCCGGGCCAGTTCCTGTAGCCGCAGTACGGAGATGTTCCCGTCCCCCGATTCCACACGGGCCAGGAACCGGACCGACAGGCCGGCCTCCCGGGCAAGTCTGGACCGGGTCCACTGCCGCCCTTCCCGGAGGGAGCGCACCCGCCGGGCCAGCGTGTCCAGCAGGGGATGAGGGTGATCGACCATGTGTGCACTATAGTGCACTCAATTGTGGATTGCAATGGTCGATTAATGCAGTATAATGCCGTGCACACATCAAGGAGAAAGCAAGTGGCCACAACCACAAAACAGGATCTGCCGGTGGAATCGTTCGAGACCCATCCGGACCGCTACACCCACTGGAAACTCGATATCGAGGGCGATGTTGCCCTCCTCACCATGGACATCCAGGAAGACCGCCCCTTCCGTCCCGGGTATGAGCTCAAATTGAATTCCTACGACCTGGGAGTGGACATCGAACTGCACGATGCAGTGCGGCGTCTCCGGTTCGAGCATCCGGAAGTCCGGTGCGTTGTGGTGACCGGCGCCAAGGATCGGGTGTTCTGTTCCGGCGCCAATATCCACATGCTGGGGATGTCGTCCCACGGCTTCAAGGTCAACTTCTGCAAGTTCACCAACGAAACCAGGGTCGGTATCGAGGCCTCCTCCGGTGAAAGCGGCCAGCGCTACCTTGCCGCCCTCAACGGCGCCTGTGCCGGGGGTGGCTATGAACTCGCCCTGGCGTGCGACGAGATCATGCTGGTGGAGGACAGCAACTCCACGGTCAGCCTCCCGGAGGTCCCCCTGCTCGGCGTCCTGCCCGGCACCGGAGGCTTGACCCGGCTGGTGGACAAGCGCATGGTCCGCCGGGATCTGGCCGATCTGTTCTGCACCACCGCCGAAGGGGTTAAAGGCAAGCGCGCCAAGCGCTGGAACCTGGTGGATCACGTGGTTTCCCGCAGCCGGTTTGAAGAGGCTTACAAGAGGCGGGCCGCCGAACTGGCCGCAGCATCGCCGGCCCGTGCCGCGAAAGGTGTGGAATGGACCCCTCTGCAGAAAGCGGTGGAGGAGGACAGGATCGAGTACTCCTCGGTGACCCTGACCATCGACCGCAAGAACCGGCGCGGCACCCTGGTAGTGCAAGGACCGGTGGGAGATCAGCCGGAAACTCCTGAAGCGATCCGGGCCCAGGGAGCCGACTGGTGGCCGTTCAGAGCGTTCCGGGAGCTGGACGACGCCCTGCTGCACCTGAGGTTCAACGAACCGGAGATAGGCCTGATCCTGCTGCGCACCGAAGGTGACCCCGCTGCCGTGCTGGCGGCGGACAAGACCCTTCAGGAGAACGCCGGCGACTGGTTCGTCGACGAGGTCCGCATGTTCATCGCACGCACCCTGAGGCGGGTGGACCTGACTGCCCGGTCGTTCTACGCCCTGATCGAGCCCGGATCCTGCTTCTCCGGAACGCTGTTCGAACTGGCATTGTCAGCCGACCGCTCCTACATGCTGGACGATCCGGACAACCCGGTGGAAATCGCCGTCTCCAAAATGAACGCCGGCGCCTACCTGATGACCCACGGCCTGTCCCGTCTCAACGTCAGATTTCTCGGCGAGCCGGGGAAGACGGAGGAGCTCCTGCAGGAGGCTCGAGCTTACGATCCCCAGGACGCGGAAGAGGCCGGCCTGGTCACCGTGGTAGCCGACGACATCGATTATGAAGATGAAGTTCGGGTCGCCATTGAAGAGCGGGCCAGTCTTTCCCCCGACTCCCTCACCGGCATGGAGGCGAGTCTGCGGTTCCCGGGACCCGAAAACTGCGATTCGAAAATATTCGCCAGGCTGACCGCCTGGCAGAACTGGATATTCCAACGGCCCAATGCGGTAGGAGAGCGCGGCGCCCTGACGCTGTACGGACAGCCGGAGCGACCTTCGTTCGATTACAGGAGAACCTGATGAACCTCTACGAGAAAATTCCGAACAACGTCAACCTGTCGGAGAACAAGCGGTTGCAGCGGGCTTTGGAAAAATGGCAGCCGAACTACATCAAATGGTGGAATGAGGCCGGCCCGGCCAAGTTCGAAACCAACGACATCTACCTGCGCACGGCGATCTCGGTGGACTCCAAGGGCTGGGCCAACTTCGACCACGTGAAAATGCCCGACTACCGCTGGGGAATATTCCTGTCTCCGCCGGAGCAGGATCGCACGGTCGGTTTCGGCGACCACATGGGCGACAAGGCCTGGCAGGAGGTTCCGGGAGAGTACCGCAACATGCTTCGCCGCATCATCGTGACCCAGGGCGATACCGAACCGGCCAGCGTGGAACAGCAACGCAAGCTGTCGGAAACCGCTCCCAGCCTCTACGACTGCCGCAACCTGTTCCAGGTCAACGTGGAAGAGGGCAGGCACCTGTGGGCGATGGTCTACCTCCTTCACGGCTATTTCGGTCGTGACGGCAGGGAGGAGGCGGAGGAGATGCTGGAGCGGCGCTCCGGCGATATGGACAAGCCCCGGATCCTGAGCACATTCAACGAGCCGATCGAAGACTGGCTGTCTTTCTTCATGTTCACCACCTTCACCGACCGGGACGGCAAGTACCAGCTCCTGGCGTTGGCGGAGAGCGGGTTCGACCCGCTGTCGCGCACCACACGGTTCATGCTTACCGAGGAGGCCCACCACATGTTCGTCGGGGAAACCGGCGTCGGGCGGGTGATCCAGCGGGCGTGCGAAATGATGAAGGAAGACCCCAACGAAGACGTCAGGGCCCAGGGCGGTGTGGACCTGCCGACGATCCAGAAGTACCTCAACTTCTGGTTCTCATCCTCGGTGGACCTGTTCGGCGGGGAGATCTCGTCCAACGCCGCCGACTACTTCGCGTCGGGCCTCAAAGGTCGGGACAAGGAAGAGAAGTACGAAGACCATCTGGCCCTGGACGGGACCTACAGCATGGATGTCATCAACGGCGGGAAACTGGACACGAAATCGGTGCCGATGCGGAACGCCATGAACGAGATCCTGAGAGACGCCTACATCGCCGACAACCAGAAGGCGGTGGACCGCTGGAACAAGACGGTCAAGAAGCAGGGCGTCGATTTCACCTTCACGCTTCCGAACCGGAGGTTCAACCGCAAGGTCGGGCTGTACAGCGGCCTGCACTTCGACCTCGACGGCAACCCGATCACCGATTTGGAGTTCAACGCGCGCCGGTTCGACTGGTTGCCCAGCGATGACGACGGGGTCTACCTGCGCCGGATCCAGCAGGCGGTTTTCGAGCGGGGCAAGATCGCCAACTGGATCGCACCGCCGGCCCGGGGCATCAACGGGCAGGAATTCGACTTCGAGTACGTAAAAGCCTGATATAAAAAGAGATACAGTGTTTTTTAAGGCCGGGGCGGATGACCGCTCCGGCCTTTATTTTTGGTTTCCTTGACGGTCCCGGTAAATGGAAGTAATGTGCATATGCACATAAAGGAACCGCAACCATGCCACGACCAAGAAAGCGATGCCGCTGCCGCACCTACGACGGGGACAAGATTTTCAAGCCCCGCAGCATCCCGATGCACCAGTTGGAGGAGGTCCATCTGGAACTGAGCGAACTGGAGGCGATGCGGCTCTGCGACCTTGAAAACCATGACCAGGAAACGGCAGGCGCCCGCATGTCGATTTCCCGGGGCACGGTACAGAGGTTGCTCAAGAGCGGCAGGGCCAAGGTCCTGCGGTCAATGCTTTTTTCACAGGCGCTAATCATCAAGGAAGGAGCACATCATGAAGATCTGTATACCGAGCATGGACGACAAGGGACTTGAATCGACTGTTTCCGATCACTTCGGCCGTGCGCCGTATTTCACCCTGGTGGATACGGAGAGCAATGAACTGGAAATCATGGCGAACCCGGACTGCCACGAAGGCGGTGGCGGACAACACTCCTGTCACCACAGCGGCCACCTCAAGGCCCGCAAGGTGGATGCGGTCATCACCGGCGGCATGGGCCGTGGAGCGCTGGCCGGTCTGAACCAGGCCGGAATCCGGGTGATGGTCGCCGGGTCGGGGAAGGTGGCGGACATGGTCCGATCGGTACAGGACGGCAGTGCCCGGGATCTGGTTCCGGAGCAGGCCTGCGGCGGTGGCGCCGGTCACCGACCCGGTAGTCATCTCTAATTTGCCCCCTTCATACTCCAGTTTCGGCGATCGGGACGG
>JACXWD010000163.1 GCA_014764515.1 Candidatus Polarisedimenticola svalbardensis
CTGGTGACGGATGAGGAGACCATCTCCCTCTGGGCCGTTCGTCCCGACGGGACCGGTACGGAGGAACGGATCCGCAGCGTCGAGTCGTTTGACTGGTATCGCGACGAGAACCATGCAATCTTCACGCGGAAGCATGGCAGTCAGTCCGAAATGATCGCCATCAATCTCCTGACCGGCGCGGAACGGTCCCTGTTTATCGGCCCAATGATGGAAATGGATGTTGCGCCCGACGGCTCGGCTGTCGCTTTCTGTTACGGTCCCGGCCACATGGCCATGGGACTGGCAGTGCTTCGTCTTAATCCTCCGGACGGGCCGGATGGCCTTCCTTCGGTGAGAGGTGAACCTGAGTACGTGGTTCGAACCGAAGGCACATGGCATGTCCACAATGGCGGCTGGTCGCCGGACTCAAAGTCCATCGTCTACACCCAGGACCAGGACTACGGCGATATCTACGAGCTGGTGGAGGAGAAGTAAATGTCCGACATCCAGCCCGGCCAACAGCTGTTGCACTACAAACTGATCGAGAAGATCGGTGAGGGCGGCATGGGTGTGGTCTGGAAGGCGGAAGACTCACGTCTCCACCGCAATGTCGCGTTGAAGTTCGTTCCGGATGAGAAAAGCCCGGACAGTGCCACGGTGGATCGCCATCTGCGGGAGGCAAGGGCCGCCTCGGCGCTGAACCATCCCCATATCTGTTCGATCTACGACATCGGCGAGGCGGAGGGGAAGCGGTTCATCGTCATGGAACTGCTGGAAGGGGAATCTCTGCAGCAGAAAATCGGCGGGAAGCCTATGGCGGTGGATGCCGCCGTTGAATTCACCATCCAGATCGCCGATGCTCTCGAGGCCGCTCACGGCAAGGGGATCATCCACCGGGACATCAAGTCTTCCAATATTTTCGTAACAGAGCGTGGTGAGGCCAAGATGCTGGACTTCGGCCTGGCCAAGCTGGAGGCCGGCGCATCTGACGCCGATGGGCAGACTCGAACCGCCCTTGAGATGACCGCCCCGGGAGCGGTGGTCGGCACCATCGCCTACATGTCGCCGGAACAGGCTCTTGGAAAGGAACTGGACGCCAGAACCGACATCTTCTCCCTCGGAGTGGTGCTGTACGAGATGATCACCGGCCGTCGCGCCTTCGAGGGCAGCACCTCGGCGGCGGTGTTCGATGCCATCCTCAACCGGGCGCCGACTGCGCCGGTCTCGCTGAACCCGGAGGTGCCGCAGGAACTGGAACGGATCATCAACAAGACCCTGGAGAAAGATCCTGCCCTGCGGTATCAGAGCGCCGCCGGCATGATGGCCGATCTCAAACGGATGCGGCGAGATTCGAGTGCCGAGCGGGTTCCAGACGTGACTCCGGCTCGCAAGCCCCGCCTCGGGTTGATCGCCGGCATCGTGCTGGTGGCCGCTGTTGGCGGTACGTTGCTCTGGCAAACCCTGAACCAGGAGACCCCGCAGGTAGTTGATGCGAAACCTGCGACTTCCAAAGGCCCGTCCATAGCAGTCCTGCCTTTCGTGAACGCAAGCGGTGATCCGGAGCAGGATTACTTCAGTGACGGCCTGGCGGCGGAGATTGGCACCGAACTGGCCCGCTACCGGGAGCTGTCGGTAATCGCCAGGAGCTCCACGGCTCTATATGGCGGCGAAGATATTGATGTCCGCAAAACCGGCGAAGCCCTGGGTGCACGGTACCTGTTGCAGGGGTCGGTTCGTACCGTCGGTCAGCGGATCCGGATCAATGTCCAGCTATCGGATACCACCGATGGTCGCTCGGTGTGGGATAACCGCTATGAGCGTGACCTGACCGCCAACGACCTGTTTGACCTCCAGGATGACCTGACCCGGCAGGTGGTCCAGGCGATCGCCGGCACGTATGGCGCCCTGACCCGGGCCGGCCTTCCCGGCGCCCGTCGTAAACCGCCGGCCAGTATGGAAGGCTACGATTGTGTTCTGCGGGTTTATGAGTACCTCAATGTCCACACACCGGAGAATCATTACGCTGCTCGTGAATGTCTGGAAACGGTCCTGGAGACCGATCCTGGATTCGCCGACGGTCATGCCTGGCTGGGCTACCTGTACGGTGACCAGTATCACCACCGCTGGAATGAAGAGGTGGAAAGCTACGACTCCCTGGACCGTGCACGGCAGCACGCCGACACGGCGATGCGCCTGGACCCCACCAGCCATGTGGCCCACGGCACCATGG
>JACXWD010000099.1 GCA_014764515.1 Candidatus Polarisedimenticola svalbardensis
TCGATGTAGGTGGCAAGCCAGGCCTCTGCCGGGCCTGTCCAACCGTCCGGCTTACCGAGAACGACTGCGTCCTCGTCTCCTACCGTGCGGTGCTCCCAGCCATCCTGCCCTGCTTCAGGCCACAGCGCCCCGGCCGGGAAGCGGTCGGCGGCAATCATCTCCTTGATACCGAAGCTCCCCGGCTTGCCGTCGTGGAACGCCGGGAGCGGAGCCGGATGAGGACCGTAAACAAGCCATTCCATAACCAGGCTGGTCCCGGCATCTTTTTCTTTCATCTTTTTATTCTTTCCGGCCACCGGCGAGAACAGGGCGGCGGCGAGCAGCGAGACGACCAGGAGGGCCATGAACACAGGCTTGCGGGGGAGTCTCATGATGACGGTCCTTTCGTGACAAGCGTGGGGTTCAGCAGGATATCATTTTGCGAAAAGATACGTGTTGCGCCGCAGTCCCAGGGCGAACAGCCCATCCGGCATCGATTCATCGTATATTTTTACTCGGCAACAGCGATCTTGAGAGAGCAGGATATGTTCAAGCCCAAAACGATATTCACGATTGTCTGTATTGTCGGGAGTCTTGCACCCCTTGCGCCGTTCTCCGCGAATCCTACAATGGCGCAGGAGTTCTGGTGCGAGGGCCTTGACGACAACGGCAACGGCGAAATCGACGAGGGGTGCCCGCGTTCCTGCCCTGATCCCTACACTTCTATCGGTCCGGTGACCATTGCCCCGGCGGGCGTGGGAGCCGGATCGATTCGGATCGTACGGACCGGCGTCGGTCTGGGCGCCGCTTACGCCGACACCCGCAGTGGAATATCCCAGGCATACTTCCGTACCACAGGCGCTTCCGGCGCTCCTATTACGACCGAGACAATTCTTGGAGACGGTACGTTCCCATCGTACTCGCCTTCCCCGACATGGAAGGGAGACGGATTTGGCGTTGCCTGGGTGGATGAGCGGGACGGTAACCCAGAGGTGTATTTCCGAGTCCTGGACTCTGCAGGAGGAAAACCTGTAACGACATCCGATGTCAAGGTCAGTTCTTCCAACGGAGCCTCCCTCAACCCTTCCGTCGCCTGGAACGGGAGTGAGTTCCTGGTAGTCTGGGATGATGTCAAGGGGAGCAACCGGGACATTTATACCCGCCGCCTGGACGCACTGGGTTCACCCCTGGCCCAACCAAAACGCCTCATGACCGATGGATCGATCCAGGAGAATCCGTCCATTCTGTGGGACAGCTCGCAGTACGCCCTGATCTGGACCGACGAACGGGACGGTAACCGCGAGATCTACGCCCTGCGACTCGATTCCGGGGGAGGAGCGATCGGGAGCGAGGTTCGGATTACAAACAGCTTGGGTGTATCGGAAAACCCGTCCATCGCCATGATTGGTTCAGGCGACTACGCCATCGCCTGGCAGGATAATCGAGCAGGGAGTTTCGAGGCCTGGTATGGACGGTGGCAGGGTCCCGGGTACGCAACTCCGGCGGGAGTAGCTGTATCTACCGGAGGGGCTGATGCACTAGCACCTTCTGTCACTACAACCGGCCTTGAGGTCCTGCTCGCATGGGAAGATCATCGAACGGTTCCGGCAGAGGTTTTTATTCGGCGGTTGGACGGAAACGGAGCGGCTCTCTCGGATGAGGTCCCCTTGACCACCGGCTCTCAGGCAAGTTCGGTGTCGGCAATCTGGCACGGCGCCGGCGCAGCTGTGGCCTATGTCGGCGACGATGGCGGAACGATCCGCGCCCGTGTCGTCACCGCCGGGTGCTGCCAAGGAGATCAGGACATCGATGGTGTGCGCAGCTGCGAAGGGGACTGCAACGATGCGACCCCGGAACAGAGCCCAGCGCTTATCGAGACGTGCGACGGTCTCGACACGAACTGCGACACGATCCGTGACGAGATCTGTCGCGGGACCTGCAGCGCCGACGCACCGACACCGCCCCAGCAGTTTCATCCCTCCCCGGAACTGGGAGCCGGGATCCCTCGTATCGTCTGGAACGGTGCCGGGTACGGGGTGACCTGGGAGGAGGCGGAGATCGTCCCCAACGTCGGCGTGCTCCACGCTCCGTACTTCCGCCTGCTGAATGCAGACGGCGTTCCGCTTACCGATCCGATCCGCCTGCCGTCAGCTGGCCTGTGGGGGCAATCACCCGCACAGGTCTGGACCGGCGAAGAGTACGTCGTGGCCTATAGCCAGTACGACGAGACCGCGGTGCGGACTATCGCCATCGCGCGGATCGACGCTTCGGGAACACAGATCGGAATGCCGAGGGTCGTAACGGCCGATCCTGTCCCACCCGTCGGGCACACCGAGCCGGAGATCGCCTGGAACGGCGAGCGGTTCGGTCTTGTTTTCAATGATTGGGAGTTTGAGAACCCGGTGGCCGATCCCAGAACGGTTGCGTTCATTCTTCTGGACCGGGAAGGCCGCCCCCTGAGCCGTCAACGGGACCTGGCCAAGCCGCCTGGAGGGGACTGGGGGTTCATCATCGCCGACGCCGACGGCTTCGCTGTCACCTATTACGAGGACGGGGAACTGTATTTCAGAAAACTGGATGGTGCCGGAGGGTACGCCTCCCAGGCGCAGAGGTTTACCAACGACTCGTATATACAGCAATGGCCCAGGGTGGAACGGGCACCGTGGGGGTACGGTGTGGTGTGGCGGGATAAACGAAATAGTCAGGATGATATGTACTACCGCCGCCTTGACCTGAATGGTGCTCCTGTCGCGCCGGAAGTGAATCTCTTGGATGGTGGGGGCAGCTCTATTGTTCACAGTCCCAGCATCCGTTGGATCGGAAACGAGTTTCTTCTCGCCTACTCAAACCAGCAGACGCAAATCCGAATAGCCCGGATCAATGCAGACGGAATTCGTACCGGGCCCGATCTGCGGATCGACCAGGGTCCGGACAATTTCACAAAAGATCGCCCCCATATGGCCTGGAACGGTGTACGGCCTGCTGTCGTCTGGGAAGACACGAGAGCCACCGGAAGCGACGCACGCAACCTGATCGCTTTTGTCACATGCTGCGAGGATGTCCCGGTTCCGGGGTCGGTTTCGGGAGTCGGCTGGATTGATAAAACAACGTTGGTCTGGTCAAACAATGGATCGGAGCGTTACGACCGGGTTCGCGGAGATTTGGTCTCGCTACTTAATACAGACGGGGATTTCACCCCCGGAGTTCTCGACTGCATTGAAGATCTCATAGGCATCAGCTCGAGCGAAACGGACACTCCAGCTCTCGCTGAAGGGATGTACTACCTGGTAAGAGGCGATTCGGTCTGCTGGACCGGAAGTTACGACTCGGGCGGTTCCGGACAGGAACCGGGACGGGACAGCGAAATCGCCGCCTCCGCGAACAGTTGCCCGTGATCCTCTGGTTACGCTTCCCTGATCCCCTCAATCAGTGCCGCCGCCGGCTCCGGGAGCGGCACTGCCGAACGGACCACCGAGTAGTAGGCGATGGAGCGGACGTTCCGAAGGCGCCGGACCTGGATCCCGTTCCCCCCGGGCTTTGGATCCAGGGCCACCGCCGGCACCGGGGCCACTCCCAGCCCCGCCGCCACGTAGCGCCGCACCAGGGAAAAACTGCCGACTTCCACCGCCGGACGGAACGGGAACCCCGATTCGGAATATTCCCTCTCCAGAAACCTGCGGAAACTGGAGCCGGGCTGCAGGGTCACCAGGCGTTCTCCCGACAGCCAGTGCAGGCCGACGCTGTGCTTCCCTCGGAGCTTCCGGCTTTCCGGGATCAGAACCGAAACCCGGGATCGCAAAAGAAGCCGGAACGGAAGGGCGGCGGCGGCCGGATGTTCCCGCGGCCCTCCGGTCACCAAGGCGACATCAATCTCCCCCCGCTGCAGGGTCTCCAGAAGGCGGGAGCCGGCCCCTTCCACGATCCGGACGTCCACACCGGGGAACCGGGCCAATAGGTTTTTGAGTGCCGCAGGCAGGAGACCTCTTCCAAGGGCGTCGCCGGCTCCGACCCTGAGGGTTGACCCTCCGGCCAGTGGTTTTCCGGCGGCACGATCCAGTTCATCCATGGATGCCAGGGCGGAAACCGCCATCGGCAACAACCGCTCCCCTTCCGGCGTCAGGTCCATGCCCCGGGCCCTGCGGTGGAAAAGACGGGTGGCCCAGGATGACTCCAGATCAGACAGACGGGTGCTGATGCTGGGCTGGGTGCGGCCCAGAGCATCTGCCGCGCGACCCACCGTCCCCATCCGGGCGATGGCCACGAACGCCCGGAGCTGGTCGGCATTCAAACCTTCACCTCATCCGGTACAGGCGGGCAGGCGACCGGATCGGAATCCGGCCGCCCCCCTCAGACACTATCCATTGGGTATATCTATACCTAATATACATCATATTGATTTGTTCTATCAATATATTTCACACCATAATGGGGTTCCCACCAGCAACGGAGAAACAAGCCATGGTGACCCGACTTGAAATCGCCGGAAGGCCGGACCTTCGGGACCCTCGAGGCGCCCACGCCGCCGGCCGGATACGGAACTTCCTCGGAATCCCCGTGGAACAGGTCCGTACCCGGGACGTCTACCGCCTCGAGGCAGATCTCCATGACGGCGAGGCGGAAAAGGTTCTTGAGGAATTCACCGACCCGGTGCTCCATCGTGGCGGACTGGGCCGGGTGGAAGCCGACCGTTTTGATTTCGCCGTTTCCGTTGCATTCAAGCCCGGCGTCACCGACCCGGTGGGGAAGAGCGCCATGGTGGCGGTGCAGGACACCCTGGGCCGTCTCCTGACCCTTGCCGGAGGTGAAGAACCGGCTGTGTACTCATCCACCCTGTACCTGCTCACCGGGGTCACCCGGGACCAGGCCGAGACTATCGGCACCAGCCTGCTGGCCAACCCGGTGATCCAGACCATCACCATCCGGAGCTGGGACGAGTGGTCCTCCTCCGATCCGGACATGACCGTTCCCCGGGTGCCGGCTCAGCACCGGCCCGAGGTGCAGCGTTACGACCTCTCCGGCAGCGACGACGAACTGCTGGCCATCAGCAGAAAAGGGCTGCTGTCCCTCTCCATTCAGGAGATGCACGCCATCCGGGATCATTTCCTGGCTGCAGGAAACGACCCGGCCCGCACCGGGCTGGGACTGGACCACCGTCCCACCGATGTGGAGCTGGAGTGCCTGGCCCAGACCTGGAGCGAGCACTGCAAGCACAAGATCTTCAACGCCACGGTGACCTACCACGAAGACGGCAAGGAACCTGAAACCATCAAGTCCCTGTTCAAGACCTGGATCATGGGCGCCACCAAGGATATCGGCGCGCCCTGGCTGGTGTCGGTGTTCCATGACAACGCCGGGGTGGTGACGTTCGATGAACAGATCCACCTGGTCTACAAGGTGGAAACCCACAACTCCCCCTCCGCCCTGGACCCGTACGGCGGCGCCATCACCGGCATCGTCGGCGTCAACCGGGACCCGTTCGGAACCGGACTGGGGGCCCACCTGCTGGCCAACGTCTGGGGCTACTGCTTCGGCTCTCCTTTCCATGAAGGCGACCTTCCCAAAGGTCTGCTCCACCCGAGACGTGTGCGGGACGGCGTGCACCAGGGGGTGATCGACGGCGGCAACCAGAGCGGCATCCCGTACGGCCGGGGCTGGGAGGTTTTCGATCACCGCTACCTGGGCAAACCTCTGGTGTTCTGCGGCACCGTAGGCGCCCTCCCGGTAACCATCGCCGGCGGTCCGGGGGAGGAGAAGGCTGCCCTCCCCGGCGATCGCATCGTCATGACCGGTGGCAGGATCGGAGCCGACGGCATCCACGGCGCCACCTTTTCCTCGGCGGCCCTGGACGAATCGGCGCCTGTGCAGGCGGTTCAGATCGGGGACCCGATCACCCAGAAACGGATGTTCGACTTCCTGCTGGTGGCCCGGGAGCGGGGTCTGTACAACGCCATCACCGACAACGGCGCCGGTGGCCTGTCATCATCGGTAGGCGAGATGGCGGAACAGTCCGGAGGGGCACGGCTGGACCTGTCCCAGGCACCTTTGAAGTATGCCGGCCTGTCCACCTGGGAGATCCTGCTGTCCGAAGCCCAGGAGCGGATGACCCTGGCGGTTTCCCCGAAGAAGATCGACGAGTTCCTGGAACTGGCCCG
>JACXWD010000164.1 GCA_014764515.1 Candidatus Polarisedimenticola svalbardensis
AGGCCGCGGTCCGCAGTTCGCCGCCGATCTTGGGACCAACGCTTTCCTCACGCCGCAGCTCGATTTCGGTGCCGCTCAGGCCGGACCGCAAGTCGCCCAGGAGGATCTGAGCGGCATCCAGGGTCTTTTCCCCCGAAACGGTGGATACGCCCGTGTTCTGGGCCTTCTCGTCACCGGCTGCGGCCGCCTCGACCACATCTTCCGGAGTCGGGAAGGTGATCAGGAATTCATCGACTGAGCCGAACTCCGTCACCTGGATACCCTCGTATCCCTGGCCTTCGAGTGCTGTCCGGATCTCGCCGACCGTCGGCACGGGGTCCATCTTGACCTGCAGGACCGACCCACCGGTAAAATCGATGCTCAGGCGCGGGCCGCCGTGGATCAACATCGTCACGGCGCTGACGACCACCAGGATCGCCGAGATGGTGAATGCCAACTTCATGGTGCCCACGAAATTGATTTTGGGATCCCTGAAGAATTCCATCGTCTTGTCCGACCTTTCCCGGGCGGCATTTGCCCGGAGCAGCGCCCCGCCGGGCGGGGCTGATATTGAACCGTCCACTGTTGCGGACTAGATGCTCATCTTTTTCCGACCCTGCCTGCGGGTCAGGAACTCCATGACGACACGGGTCATCACCAGGGCCGTGAACATGCTCGTCAGGATACCGATGCTCAACGTGACGGCGAAGCCCTTGATGGGACCGGTGCCGAACCACAACAGGATGCCGCCGGCGATCAGGGTCGTGATGTTGGCATCCACGATGGTCCTGGTCGCGTTGGCGTAGCCCGACTGCACCGAGGCGCGGATGGTCTTGTCCTTCCGCAGTTCCTCGCGGATGCGCTCATTGATCAGAACGTTGGCATCAACCGCCATACCCACCGTCAGGATAATACCTGCGATGCCCGGCAGGGTGAGCACCAGGTCGAACTGGGCCAGCACCGCCATCAGGATGATGATGTTGCTCACAAGAGCCAGGACCGTCACCACACCGCTCAGGCGGTAATAGAACAGGATGAACAGGATAACCAGGACCGATCCGTACAGGGCGGCGTTGACGCCCATGCGGATCGAATCGCTGCCCAGGCTGGGTCCCACCGTTCGCTCTTCGGCGATGTAGACGTCGGTGGGCAGGGCGCCGGCGCGCAGCAGCAGCGCCAGATCGCTCGCTTCGGCATTGGTAAAGTTGCCGCTGATGGATCCCGAACCGCTGGGGATCTTGCCCTGGATAACCGGCGCGGAGGATATCCGCCCGTCCAGGGAGATGGCCAGGAACCGGCCGACGTTTTCCCCGGTGACCTTGGCGAAGGTGCGCGAACCGCGGTTGTTCAAGGAAAAATTGACCTGCCAGAAACCCGGCCGGTCGGGGTTCGAGGTGGAAAGTGCGTCGGTCAACTGGTCACCCGTGAGGATGGCGCTGGTGTCAACCAGGTACAGGGGCCGAAGCATCTGTCCCTGCCCGAAGTCCATGGGCTCCATTTCCAACTGGAATTCCATGTTGCGCAGGCTGCGGGAGGTGCGCGGATCATCCAGCATGGCCTGCACGCGGACCACATTGCTTTCCTCGACGAACAGGGGCGTGCTGCCCAGGACGCCGGGTTGGGCGATCAGCAAGCCGGTAAAGGGGTGATCCTTGAGGTAGGCCTCGTCGGCGCCGGCAAGGGACTCGTCGGAGCCCATGAGGTCATCCAGGTCACCGAAGGGGTTACTCGCGGTGTCGGTCGCAGCCACGGCGGTGGAATCAATCTCGGCCACGGCAACTTCGGTTCCATCCTCCGTTTCGGCGGAGGCATCGGCGGCCTCTGCAGAATCCTCGCCCACCGGAGAGTCACCCAGGTACAGCCGGTCCAGTTTATCCAGAACGGCCTGGATTTCGGTATCGGGCCGCACCATCCGGAATTCCAGCCGCGCGGTCCTGCCCAGCAAGGCCTTCGCCCGCTCGGGATCCTGCAGACCGGGAAGCTTCACGACGATTCGGCTGGAGCCGAAAGTGGTGATCTCGGGCTCGGACACGCCGAACTTGTCGATCCGGTTGTAGAGGATCTCCTTGACCCTCAGCAGGGCATCCGCGGCTTCGCTGGTATTCATGCCTTCCTGGTCGACTTCCAGGACCAGATACATGCCGCCCTTGAGATCCAAGCCCCGGCGGATGGCCGCGGCATCGATGTCGGCGATTTCATCCAACCTCTCGGGATTGTCCT
>JACXWD010000165.1:0-368 GCA_014764515.1 Candidatus Polarisedimenticola svalbardensis
CGGCCAGGATCCCCTGCCGGGCAGTGCTTCGGGCGTGACCGGCACTCCGGCGACCCAGAGTTCGAGTCAGAATTTTACGGTGGAGATCAACGCCACCGACAATTACTGGAACCCGCTGCCGAGTGCGGACAACATTCGCATTACCTCCAGCGACGCCGGCGCAAGCACCCCGGTAACCGCCACGCTCAGCAATGGGCATGTTGCGGTCATCCTGAATCTTGCGACCTTTGGAGCGCAGACCCTGACCGTGGAGGACATGTCCAGCGGTTCCATCCAGGGCATGACCAGTCCCCCCATCCAGGTCATCCCGGCCGGTGCCCATCATTTCGAAATCAACACCATCGCCGGGCCCGTCACGGCCGGTGGTC
>JACXWD010000165.1:378-2199 GCA_014764515.1 Candidatus Polarisedimenticola svalbardensis
GCCACCGACGCCGGTGGAAACACCATCCCGGATTTCGACGGCAACGCCATTCTGTCGGCCAACACCGGCGCAGGCAGCATCAGTCCTGAATCCATCACTTTCAACGCCGGGCTCTGGACCGGACCGATCACGTTCCGGGGAGCAGGCAATGCGGTGCAGTTCACCTGTGCCGACTACGCCACTCCGCCCCACCTGGGCGTCAGCAATTCCTTCGTCGTCGAACCCGGGGCCTACTCCGGCATGCAGGTTCTGCTGCCCGGTCAGAATCCCCAGGGCGGGACGGCCAGCGGGTTTACCGGCAATCCCGACGTCCAGGCCGCCGGTTCCGGTTTCAGCATTCGGATTCGGGCCGTTGACCAGTATTTCAATCGCGTTCCCGGTATCGGAAGCCATGTCGCCATCACCTCGACCGACGAGAATCTGGGCTTCGCGCCCGATCCGGTGGTCGTCAACGGCGAGCTCCTGATTCCGGTGACCGTCTACCGGGCGGGCCGCCAGACCATCTCCGCCGCGGACGATGATATCTCCGGCATCGACCCCTTCACTTCGAGCGAATTCGAGGTGACCAGTGGGCCGTATACCGACCTCCTGATCCTCGCTCCGGGTGAGAGCCTGTCTCCCGGCGCGGAAAGCGGACGCAGCGGGACCGCCACCGACCAGTCCATCAACTACGCCTTCACCGTGACCGTCTACGCCACCGACCAGTGGTTCAACCCCGTGGCCGGCGTCACCGACCTGTTGAGGATCACCTCGGGCGACCCCATGGCCCAACTTCCGGCCGATGCTCCGATGATCGACGGCACCGCCGATTTCGCCGTCCGGCTTTCCACCGGCGGATTCCAGCAGATCACCGCCGTGAATGTCACCCAGCCCACCATGGCTGTCAGCACGACCGAAGTGAAGATGATCTCCAGCGGCTTCCATCTGGAAGCGGAGATCAATCCTTCCACCGTTCAGGCCGGGTCTCCCTTCAGCCTCACCGTCAAGGTGACCAATGATGCAGGGAGCGTCATCCAGGAAATAAATTCCTCGGTGACGGTCGAGGTTCGCAACGCCTCGACCCAGAACCCGGGCCAAGGCACCCTGGCCAATACCAATTTTCAGTTGCTGCAGGGCCAGCACACCGAAACCGAAACCTATACCTTCGCCGAGGATATCGTGCTGGTGATCACCGATGACGCCGGCAACATCCCGGCCCTGACCGGCGTGCTCACCGTTCTGCCCGGTGCCCCGTCGGCCATCCTGCTGACCAGCAACCCGCCCTGGCTCAAAGGCAACAATACCGCCCTGCTGACCGCCCGGGTGGAAGATGCTTTCCAGAACGGCGTTCCCGGCCTCCCGGTCGCCTTCACCCTGTTGACAAACAAGGGACAACTTACTCCCCTGGCTGAGCAGACCGATGACTCCGGTGCGGCAACCGCCGAATTCCTGAGTCCGCGCGAACCCAATGTCGATACCGTGCGTGCGGTTTCCGGCGCGCTGAGCATCGAACTGGACATCGAAACCGCCCTGGTGGATCCCAATGCCCCCGGCGGAACCTTGACCAACTATCCCAACCCGTTCCATCCGGATGAAACACCGACCACGATCGCCTACGTGCTCGAGGACAATGCCTCGGTGCGCATGCGGATCTACACCCTGAGCGGCGGCCTTGTCCTGAACAAACAGTTCACGGCCGGCGATATGGGTGCCCGGGCGGGGCTCAACGAGGTCCCCTGGGACGGTCGGAATGGAGTCGGAGAACCCGTCGCCAGCGGTGGATACATCCTATTCATCGAGGCCGAAGGCAACGGAGCCACCATGCACATCATGCGCCGTAAA
>JACXWD010000166.1 GCA_014764515.1 Candidatus Polarisedimenticola svalbardensis
GTCCGGGTTCTCTCCAGGTCCGGCGATGTACAGGTTCGAGAGAGTCGCTTTCGTAGTTCGAAGCCTCTCCACGAGATCCGAGAGCGCGGGATCCCTGGTGGCAGCTGCCAGATCGGAACGAAGAACCAGTTCATCGAACACCACAGCCCTGGACCTGAATACGGCTTCGGCCACGGCCCTCCGGCCCGCCTTATCGCCCCCTCCACTGATGGTGGCTCGGAGAGCAGCCTCCAGTCCTCCTCTGCGCTGACCTACCAGGGTCAATGCCTGTCGCTCCGGCAGCCCGGAGACCGTATCGGCGATCTGTTGTGCGTGGAGCTTATCGGCTTCAAGTCCGGTAGCGATCGCATCCGATTTCGAGCCGGATCGCAGTTGCACATGGGCCAAACCGTCCAGCAAACGAATGAACTCCGGATGAGCTCGGCCCGTGAGTTTTTCCATCAGCCCGGCAGCTCGCTGGAGCCTGATTTTTGCTTCCAGGTACTTCCCCTGGTCCAGTTCCACCAAGGCCAGATCTCTTGTCGCCTCGGCGGCATCGAACCCGTTCCCGTTACCCTGGTTCTCCAGAATTCGAATCGAATTTCGAAATGCGGATTCTGCCGCTGCGAGGGCGCCAGCCGATCGCGCAATCCGCCCTGAGTAATTATGGAACCCGGCCATCACCGGAGCGGATGCCCGGATCGGTTCGGAGCCCTCCGGCGCTGCTTTCTCCATAAGAGCAAGCGCCTTGCGATGATCGCCCAGTCCGTGATGACACAGAGCCTGATTTATTCGAACTCGCATTGCAATATCGGGATAATTTTCTCCTGCCGGGATAAGGCTTTCGGCAGTATCCAGATAGCGGAACGCCTTTTCAAAGTCGCCGATGTTGATGAGGATGTGTGAGAGGTTGTTCAGCAGTCGAGCGCGGGAGAGTGAACTGATCGCCGGGCTATCTCCGATAATCGACAATGCCTTTTCGCCAGCAGCAAGGCCGTCATCAAAGCGCCCCTGAGCAGATAGAGTGATCGACAAACTTTGCAGTATCTGGAAGAGGCGCGCAAGATCCGGCGGCGCTCTCTGTTCAATGGTATCGACCAGGCGTCTCAAGACCGTCTCCGAGTCCTGGTAGCGATCCAGCTTGGTGTAAATCCTGGCGAGGTTGTTGTAGGCATCAACAGCCTTCGGATGGTCCGGACCGGAATGATCGGTAATGATCGCTACCAGTCGCTCGGTCACCGTCAGTGCGAGTTCATAATCGGCGATCAATGTCAGTGCTGCTCCATACTCCCGAACGTAGTCATGCACCTCAATTGCATACGGGCCGAAGTAGTCGTCGACTATGACCAACGCGTCCTTGAAGTGGGGGACGGAGCCCGGATAGTCCGCTGCCTGGAAGTGTGCCTGGCCCATCGTATAACTGGTGGCCGCTACAAGCGGATCCCTTGCGCTCAACAAGCGGATTTGGATTTCAAGAGCCCGCTGTGCGAGTTCCAGGCGCTCCTCCAGGCTACCGACCTTGCCGAAGGACATGGACAAGGACAGGTTCTGAGAAGCTGTCGCCGACTCCAGCGAATCCTTACCATGCTCTCGTTCCGCCTGGGTCAGGTTGGAACGGGCCAGCGAAACGGCGTCGTCGCCTCTCCCGGTCCGGAGCAGTTCGAAGACGTCCTCAGGCAAGGACTTAATCGGAGTTGCAGGAGAATCCGTTGCCGCGAAGAACAACAGCAAAACCAGGGATAGCCTGATAAGCTCCCCCCTCACTCCGGATTCCTCAACTTGTATTCCCAGACCCGGATGCCGTCGGTCCCGGCGGTCTGGAGGAACAGTTGGGAGCGCATGGCGTCGACCTGGGAGCCGGCTTCGCTGGGGGCGGGGCGTGATAGGCCGCCGATTCCCCGCAGTCGCGTGGCCATGTCTTCGTGGAGCTTGATCGGGAAACCGTCGCCGGGTTGATCCAGACCGGCGATCAGTTCCTCGGCGAAGGTCACCGGGAACTTGGATGCGATGATCAGTATGGTTTCCTCACCTCCGACGGTATCCACGTCCCAGCCGGATTTTCCGCCTTCCGGGAGGTGGACATCCTGCCCCGCCGGCACCGGATTGGTTTTCTCGATGCCGGCTACCGGGAACAGCAGGTGCTGCCTGCCGTGGCTGTCCTGGGTGAGGATGTAGACGTACGCTTTGTGGCTCAGATCCAGTT
>JACXWD010000167.1 GCA_014764515.1 Candidatus Polarisedimenticola svalbardensis
GCCTTCGGCGAGATTCATGAAGTTTCCGCTGCGGGGACTCTGCAGCGCGGCGAGGGACATTTCGCTGTATCCGAACAGGAAGTTGGCGAAAAACAGCCCGATGGCCACCAGGAAACCCGCCAGCACCACGGGCGCCATGGCGCTCTTGAAAAAGGCCCCCGTCTCCCGGCCAACAATGGCCCACAGCTGCCTCATGCATCCCTCCCGGAATCGTTTTCGGGTCCGCGGTCCGCGCCGGTCAGGCGCAGGAACAGGTCTTCGAGACTGGGACCCTTGTCCTGGATATTCTGCAACTGCCCTCCGGCCTGGATGACCGATTCCACCAGCTTGGGACGCACTTCCACCGGATTGCCGGCGATGATCACCTCGGCGCCATCGCCGGTAACCACCACTTCGTCAACACCGGCCACCCGCATCAGGGCCTCCACCACGGCATCGCGGTCCCCGTCCCAGGACAGCAGGACGGTCTGCGTTCCCTGTCCGGCGGCGGGATCGGATTTGATCAGGCCATCGGCGCTTTCTTCACCCACGAGCCGGCCCTTGTCCAGGATGAGCACCCGTTCGCAGATGGCGCTGACCTCGGACAGGATGTGGCTGCTGAGCAGCACCGTCCGATGGCCGCGAAAACTCTTGATGAGATGGCGGATTTCCACGATCTGATGGGGATCGAGTCCACTGGTCGGTTCATCGAGGAACAGCACCTTGGGGTCGGAGATCAGGGCCTGCGCCAGACCCACCCGCTTGCGGAACCCGTGGGAAAGATTGCCCACATGTTTATGGCAAACCTCTGTCAGGCCTGTCTGCTGGACGATGTCGGCCACATGGTCGGCGACTTCACCCCGCGGAACACCCTTGAGTTCGGCCACGAACTTCAAATAGGCCAGCACCGGCTGATCGGTGTAGAGAGCCACGTGTTCGGGCATGAATCCGATGTGACGCCGGACGTTGATGGCATCCTTCTGGACATCGAATCCCGCCACGGACGCCGTCCCGGCCGTGGGTGCCAGCGAACAGGTCAGGATTTTCATGGCCGTCGATTTGCCGGCGCCGTTTGGCCCCAGGAATCCCACGACCTCGCCCTCGCCCACGGTGAAGGACAGGTCGACAAGCGCCCACGTCGAACCGTAGCGACGGGCCAATCCCTTGACTTCGATCATGTGGTCTCTTCCCTAGGGTGCGGTCCAGCGCAGAAGCGTTGAACCCCAGGTGAAACCGGCGCCGAAGGCACACAATACAACGAGGCTGCCTTCCTTGAGCCGACCTTCGTCCAGCGCCACCCGCAGGGCCGAGGGGATGCTGGCTGAAGTGGTGTTCCCGAATCGGTCGATGGTGATGCAGACCTGGCTGTCTTCCAGGCCGACCCGGCGCTGGGCGGCTTCGATGATCCGGATATTGGCCTGATGGGGCACGAACAGATCCACGTCGGCTCCGGTCAGGCCGTTCTTCTCGACTATTTCCGCCGTGATCCCGGCCATGCCCTTGACCGCGAACTTGAAAACGTCCCGGCCTTCCTGGCGGATGTAGTGCATCCCCTCGGAGATCGTTTCGGGGGTGGACGGATTCAGGCTGCCCCCGCCCTTCATGTACAGGAACCGGGCTCCGGTGCCGTCGGTGCGGTTGATAGCGTCAATGATACCGCCGCGGGCCTCATCGATCCGCTCGACCACCACGGCGCCCGATCCGTCGCCGAACAGGATGCAGGTATTGCGATCAGTGTAATCGACGATGGAGGACATGACTTCGGTCCCGATGACCAGCACCCGCTTGGCGTGGCCGGCCTCGATCTGGGCCCGCGCATTCTGCAGGGCGAAGATGAAACCGCTGCAGGCGCCCTCGAGGTCGAAACCCCAGGCGTTCTTGGCGCCGATCATTTCCTGGATGAGGCAGGCCGTGGCGGGGAACATCATGTCCGGCGTCACCGTCGGGACGATGATCAGGTCCACGTCCATGGGGGTGATGCCCGCATGCTCCATGGCCTGCTGGGCGGCCTTCGCACCGTGGACCGATGCGGGGGTGCCCTTCTCGACGATCCGCCGTTCCTTGATGCCGGTTCGTTCCACGATCCACTCGTTGTTGGTTTCGACCATTTTTTCGAGGTCGGCGTTGGTCAGCCGTTTCTCGGGAAAACTCATTCCGACGCCGGTGATACCGGCGGTGTAAAGCGTC
>JACXWD010000100.1 GCA_014764515.1 Candidatus Polarisedimenticola svalbardensis
GGCGGAACTCGCCCTGCCCCTGCGGCAGCGGAGTCAAATTCAAGAAATGTTGCCTGAAGCGAAAGGGAAAACTGTCATGAAAACCAGGATCGGCATCCTTCTCGTCATTGCCCTCGTGGCGAGGCTTCCTGCCTCAGCCGCCGGCAACGCCCGCCTGCTCCAAACCCCGTCGGTCAGCCAGGACCTGGTGGCGTTCGGATACGCAGGCGACGTCTGGGTCGCGCCGCGGGACGGCGGTGAAGCCCGGCGGTTGGCCACCGGCCCGGGAGGCGAAATCGATCCCCACTTTTCCCCTGATGGGTCCATGGTGGCGTTCTCCGGCGAATACGACGGCAACGTGGATGTCTATGTCGTGCCGATTGAGGGTGGCGAACCGAGCCGGCTGACCTGGCATCCAGGGGCCGACAATGTTCGGGGATGGACCCTGGACGGCAAGGCGGTTCTGTTCGGGTCCGGAAGGATCAATGCGCCCAGGGACCAGCCCAGGTTCTTTTCCGTCGGACTGGATGGCGGCATGCCCCAGGCTCTGCCGCTCCACAGGATCGAGGACGGCAGGCTCTCCCCCGACGGAAAGCGGCTGGCATACCAGGTGGTTTCTCCGTGGGATTCGGGATGGCGGAACTACCGGGGCGGTCAGGCCAATCCGATCCGCATCATCGACCTCAAGACTCTTGAGGTTGAAAAGTTGCCATGGGAGGGGAGCAACGATCTGTCCCCGGTCTGGCTTGGCGATACCATCTTCTTCCTCAGCGACCGGGATTTCGCCATGAACATCTGGTCATTTAACACGGCAACCGGGTCCCTGGCCCAGCGCACCCGGTTCAAGACTTTCGATTGCCGCGCTCTCGAGGGCGGCGCCGGCCGGCTTGTTTTCGAGAACGGTGGCGAACTCTACACAATGGACGCCGCCGCCGGCGAGCCCCTGAAGCTGGATATCGTTTTGCGAGGCAATTTCCCCTGGGCCAGACCGCACTGGGAAGATGTTTCCGGGCAGATTCGATCCGCGTCCGTATCGTCTTCGGGACAGCGCGGAGTGTTCGAAGCCCGTGGCGACATTTTTACCATCCCGGCGGAGAAAGGTGACGCACGCAACCTGACCCGGAGCCCGGGAGTTGCGGACCGGGATCCGGCGTGGTCGCCGGACGGGAAGAGCATCGCCTGGTTCAGCGACCAGGGTGGGGAGTACGGGCTGGTCATCGCCGATCAGTACGGGCGCAACAGCCGCAGGGTGGAACTCCCTGATCCGACCTTCTACTACACGCTGCGCTGGTCTCCCGATTCCACTCATCTGGCCTACGGAGATGCCGACCGCAATCTGTGGATGTTGAAGGTTGACGGAGGAACACCGCAGAAGATAGACAACGAGCGCTTCGCCCACCCGAACCGGCTGATCTACCCGGAATGGTCTCCGGACTCACGCTGGATCGCCTACAGCCGCAAGCTGACCAACCAGTTCAACGCCGTGTTCGTTTACTCCCTTGAGAGCGGAGAATCGACGCAGGTTACCGACGGTATGTCCGACAGCCAGTCGCCGGCCTGGGACCGCAGCGGCAAGTACATCTATTTCCTGGGGAGCACCGATTACGGACTGAACGTCGGCTGGCTGGACATGTCCTCCATCGAGCGGCCGCTGAATTATTCCATCTATCTTGCGGTGCTGGATCGGGACGATCCGTCGCCGCTGGCGCCGGAAAGCGACGACGAAGACGCCGCGCCGGAGGAGGCCGGTGATGAATCCGGGAAATCCGATGATGTTCCTGCGGTGACCATCGATTTCGAAGGTCTGGAGGGGAGGATCATCGCCCTTTCGGTCCCGGCCCGCGGTTTCACAAGTCTGAAAGCCGGTGCCGAAGGCATTATCTTTTACGGCGAGCAGGTCAGGAACGAGCCCGGTGTGACCCTGCATCGTTACAACCTGAAGGATCGCAAGGCGTCCCGGGTCATGGGAGGGGTGTCTGCCTTCGAGCTGTCTGCAGACGGCAAGAAGTTGCTCTACGGAGCCGCCGCCGGCGGATACAACATCGTGGATGCGTCCGGCGAGCCGAAGCCGGGAGATGGAAGCCTCGACCTGTCCGGCCTTCGCATGAAAGTCGATCCTCCGGCGGAGTGGCGACAGATGTTCCGTGAAGCCTGGCGTTACCAGCGTGATTTCTTTTACGTGGAAAACGTTCACGGGCTGGACATGGACTGGGCGTACGAGGCCTACGCACCGTGGGTGGAGCATGTCCGTCATCGAGCCGACCTGACCTACATCCTGGACCTGCTGGGCGCGGAGACCTCCGTCGGTCATTCCTTCACCGGAGGCGGGGATGAACCGGATGTGGAGTCGGTGCCGGTCGGCCTGCTGGGGGCGGACTATGAGGTCCATAAGGATCGCTACCGCATCCGCCGGATCTACACCGGCGAAAACTGGAACCCGGGATTGCGCGCACCCCTCTCCGGTCCCGGCATCGATGTCGGGGAAGGGGACTACCTGTTGGCGGTGGATGGTGTGGAGTTGACGGCGGACATGAACCTGTACAGCCTGTTCGACAAGAGCGCCGGGCTGCAGACGGTTCTGACCCTCAATACCAAGCCGGCCATGGCAGGCAGCCGGGAAGTAACCGTGGTGCCGGTGTCATCCGAAACCGCCTTGAGGCAGCGGCAGTGGATCGACGACAATCGCCTCAAGGTGGACGAACTCTCCGGTGGCCGCCTGGCCTACGTCTGGGTGCCGAACACGGGGGATGGTGGATATACGAACTTCAACAGGTATTTCTTCGCCCAGCAGGACCGCCAGGGCGTGATCATCGATGAACGCTACAACCATGGCGGGTTGATCGCCGACTACATCGTAGACCTCCTGAGCAGGGACCTCCTGGGCTATTTCAGCAACCCGGTAGGGGAGGGGCAGCCGTTTACCGCCCCCAACGGCGCCGTCTGGGGGCCGAAGGTGATGATCATCAACGAAATGGCCGGCTCAGGCGGCGACATGCTGCCCTACATGTTCAAGTTGAAGGAAATAGGACCGTTGGTCGGCACAACCACATGGGGCGGGCTGGTAGGGATCTTCGACGTTCCCGGACTGGTGGACGGCGGCTTCATGACCGCTCCCAGGTCCGGTTTCTATGACATTCATGGCAAATGGGCGGTTGAGAACCAGGGCGTGTTCCCGGACATAGTGGTGGAACAGGATCCGAGCCAGATCGCCCAGGGGAGGGATACCCAGCTGGAGCGGGCTGTGGCGGAGGCGCTGAGGCTGCTGGAGGAACAGCCGGTGGATCTCCAACCCCGGCCGGCGGATCCGGTGCGGGTAATCCGGCCGGAGTAGGTCAGCCCAAATGATTGACGGAGCGGGGAGTTCCCGCTCCGTCAACCTGTCCGTATGGATATTCAAAGGAGCCTTCAAGCTGCCCGAACATCCAGGATGATATTGAACGGGGTCTCTGCCGTCCTTCTCGTTTTCTTGAATCCTGCTTCTCCCATCACTTCGGAGAGCCTTTTCTCCCCGGCCTGGGCGCCCAGGGCTAGGCCGACCTCCTGGGACAGGGAACAGGGTGTGCAAACCGCCGTGGAGGCGGCGTAGTAAAGGCGGCTCACCGGGTTGATGTTGCTTTCCAGCGAATCGCCGGCTGCCGGCTCCACCAGCAGGACCGAGCCGTCACCATTCAGTGCGGCCCGGGCATGCCTGGCCGCACCAACCGGATCGCCCATGTCGTGGAGGCAGTCCATGAAGCAGATCAGGTCGAAACCGTTCTCCTCGTAATTCTTGGACGTTGCAACCATGAACCGGGTGTTGGCCTCAACGCCGGCTTCCCGGGCTCTCTCCTTGGCGATCTCGATCGATTTCGCATGAGAGTCGAAGCCATAGAAGGTCGATTCGGGGAACTCCTGCGCCATGACGATTGTGGAGGCGCCATGCCCGCAGCCGACATCGGCCACCTTCGCTCCGGCCATGAGCTTGTCTTCCACACCGTCCAGGGAACGGATCCACTCCGCCGACAGGTGGGCCTTGTACCCGGGGCGGAACAGGGCCTCACTGCCGCAGAACAGCCGGTGATGGTGTTCACTCCATGCGATCCCTTTACCCGACCGGAAGACGTCCATGACCTTGCCTTCATCCAGCCACAGTGATGACGCGACGTCCAGGGCCGGCACCAGGAATACCGGGCTGTCTTCATCGGCCAGGACCGGCACGTGCTCGTCAGGCAGGTGGTAGGTTTCGGTGTCGCTGTCATACGTAACGTACTGTCCGGCCACCTGGTTGTTCAGCCACTCCTGCACGTAGCGCGGATGGGTGCCGGTCTTCAGGGCCAGCTCTTTCGGGGTCAACGGGCCTGCGCCGGCCATCGCCTTGTACAGACCGAGCTTGTGGCCGATGTTGGTCATCACCCCGGAGAATGCGGCGCTGATGTCCGTAACCACCTGTCCTGCGAACGATTCCACCTTGTTCATGTCCAGTTTCATAACGATCTCCCTTTCTATGCTGCCCGGCTGTTGCCGGAATCGGTTACATCGGATGCCGGCTCCCAGGCGTAGGATGAGAACTGCTCATCCAGGGGGATGCCGATGACGTTGTTGGTCAGGTTGGCGAACATCTTGACGCAGACGGCGAGGATCACTTCGAGGAGTTGCTCGGGTCCGTATCCGGCCGCGTAGAACTTTTGTACTTGATCGTCGTCAAGGTGACCCCTTCGGCGGACCAGAGCCTCGGTGAAGCAGCGCAGGGCCTCCAGGCGATCATCGGAGACCGGCCGGCCTGCCCTTACCGCTGCGATAGGTTCCGCCGGCAGGTTCTGCATGGCGGCGAATGTGGAGTGCCCGGCAACACAATAGCCGCACCGGTTTTCCACACTGGTGACGATCTGCACCAGTTCCCGTTCCATCGGGGTCAGGGAAGTCCTGGCAAGTTGCCCCTTCATCGCCACGTTCGCCTGCAGTGCAGGTGTGGATTCCGCAAACACTGCGAAGAGATTCGGAACGAATCCCAGGTTCTTCCTGACGTCCTTGAGAATCCGGTTTGCCGGCTCACCGGCCGTTTCCTCGGTGTGTATCCTGAAACCTTTCATGCTCCACCTCCGTCGTCCTGAATCTGCCGACCTCCCCTTGAAGCCGGCGTGATGGGGAAAGGTTACGGAGTGGGCGCTTGTCCGTGTAGACCGTGATGTGTAGTATCCAACTACAGTTTCCGGAGTAACCCGCTACAGATCAGATATATGGTGGGGGAGGGACGCTTGGAATACGGTCAGTTTTGTCCCGTGGCGAAGGCGACAGAGATCCTTGGCGAAAAATGGACCCTGCTGATCATCAGGGAGCTGCTCATGGGCGGCACCCGGTTCAGCGAGTTGCAGAGGGGACTCAGCCTGATCTCGCCCACCATCCTCACCAAGCGTCTTGGAACCCTTGAAGATCGGGGCCTCGTGATCCGGAAGAAGATACCCGGACAGCGCGGGTACGAGTATTTCCCAACCGAATCATGCAAGGAGTTGCTGCCGGTGGTCCGATCCCTGGGAGACTGGGGTATGCGCTGGGCCCGGAAGAACCTGTCTCCCAGCGACTACGATGTGGAACTGCTCATGTTGTATCTCAAGCGCAGCGTCCAGCCGGACAAACTTCCGGGAAAACAAACCGTCATTCACTTTAAATTCACCGATATCCAGGAGATGTCCCGGTGGTGGATCGTGGCGGATGAGGCCGAGATCGATATCTGCACCAATGACCCCGGTAAGGATGTGGATGTGTTCTTCACCACCAACGTGAAGACCATGGCCGATATATGGATGGGCGACACGACCTACAGGAAGATGATTGCATCCGGAGCGATGCTGGTAACAGGGCCGAACGCACTCACCCGCGATATCGGTTCCTGGCTGGCCGGAAGCGATTTCGCCGACCTGCCTCCGGCCCGGGAGATCTGATCCGTTGTGGGTGATGAAGTTCTTGCAAGGATCCGGACCCTGCTGAACGCTGCCGGTGCACCATACCGCGAAGCCCATCACGGCCCGACCCGCACGTCCCAGGAGGCGGCCGACGCCCGGGGAG
>JACXWD010000168.1 GCA_014764515.1 Candidatus Polarisedimenticola svalbardensis
GATCATGGCACCGCCTGCAGGAGCGTGGATCGGTTTGGGGTATCCGGACTCTGGCGGGGATTTTGCGACTTTTCGGCCTGGGCGTGTCCCGGATGCTGCTCCATCCGGTAGTGGCCTATTACTTCGTGACCAGCGGGAAAGGAAGGGCGGCTTCCCGCCGTTACCTTCAACGGTTGTATGAATGGCCGGGAGGACCGGCCGCATTCGGCCACCGGCCGGGATTCCTGGATCAATATCGGCATATTTACTCGTTCGCCGTCACGTCCCTTGAGCAGTTCAGGATGTGGGTCGGTCCGACGACCGAATTCGAAATCAAAGAAGAAGGGTTACATCATCTTCTCGAACTGAGGGACCGAAAACAGGGCGCGATCCTGCTAGGCGCACATCTCGGCAGTTTTGCGGTGCTCCGTGCTATGTCCCAAGAGAAAGACCTTCCTGTGAACGTCGTCATGTATCGTGGCAACGCTCCACGGTTCAACAAGGTCCTAAAGGAGATCGCTCCTATATCGGAGAGCCGGATCATCGAGTACGATCCGTCCGAGGCCACTTCGATCCTCGCCGTCCGGCAATGTATCGAGAGGGGAGAATTCGTCTCTTTCCTCGCCGACCGGACGCCTCCAGTCGACACGGGGAAGCACGGGGGCATCATGACCCCTTTCCTGGGCAAGGAAGCCGCGTTCCCTCAGGGGCCCTGGGTCATAGCCTCCCTGCTGGGTTGTCCGGTGCTGTGGACATGCGGGCTTCGAACCGGGAAGGGGCGATACAGGGTCATGGCCGGGCCGTTGGCCGACCACGTACTCCTGCCCAGGGGCGGTCGGGAGGAGAGCCTGAAGAAGTACGTGTCAGGATATACTACGGTGCTCGAGGAGCTTTGTCTTGAACGGCCGTTCCAATGGTTCAACATGTATGACTTTTGGTATGAAGAAACGAACTAACCTCACCGTCCCCATCGGTGCCGGTAATACGACCATCGAAGATCTGATCGCGATCGCCTGCGACGGCGCCCGGGTCCGACTGAACCCGAATGAGGAATGGCGCGAGAATATCCGTGAGGGAGCCCGATGTGTTGAACGGCTGTGGCGATCGGACAAGGCTGTTTATGGCGTGAACACCGGGTACGGTGAATCCTGTGAGCGCCCGGTACCCCACGAACTAGTGGAGGAACTTCCGATCGCTCTCGTCAGGTTCCACGGTTGCGGGCTTGGACGGATTCTGGAACCGGATGAAACGCTGGCCGTCCTGGTGGCACGGCTGGTCTCTCTGGCGCGAGGGAATTCAGGTGTTAGCCTGGAACTTCTGGAGCGATTGAGCGATCTGATCAATTACCAAATTCTCCCGCAGATACCGGCGGAGGGATCGGTAGGAGCGAGCGGCGACCTGACGCCGTTGTCTTACATCGCGGCGGTAATTGCCGGGGAGAGGTCGGTGTGGCATGAAGGCCGGGTGAAGCCGGCCTCCCAGGCCTTCCCGGAACACGGTCTTGAGCCATTGCGATTGCGCCCGAAAGAGGCGCTGGCGATCATGAACGGCACTAGTGTAATGACCGGCCTGGCCTGTCTCGCTTTCAGAAAGGCTGAATACATTCTTCGGCTGGGAAGCAGGATCACTTCGTTTTCGGTTATCGGACTCGATGGAAACCGGGAACATTACGATCCAAGGATATTCATCATGAAGCCGCATCCCGGGCAGGCCGAAGTTGCAGGCTGGATCCGTTCTGACGTGAGCCCGGGATCGGTCCGGTCCGACACCCCTAGGAGCAGGTTTCAGGAACCATACTCCTTGCGTTGCGCACCCCACGTGCTTGGCGTTCTCGCCGATGCCTTAACGTGGATCCGCGGGATGATCGAGATCGAGATCAACAGCTCCAACGACAATCCGCTTCTGGACACCGAAACAGGAACAATCCTTCACGGCGGGAATTTCTATGGCGGGCACATCGCCTTCGCCATGGACGCTCTGAAGACCGCGGTGGCGAACATCGCCGATCTCCTGGACCGCCAGGTGATCCTTCTCCTGAACCAGAAGACCAGCCGGGGCCTTCCGGAAAACCTGACCGGTTGTTCGCCTGAGCGACTCCCCATCAACCATGGTTTCAAGGCGGTCGGTATCGGAACGTCGGCCTGGGCGGCGGAAGCACTGAAGGGAACCATGCCGGCGAGCGTAT
>JACXWD010000169.1 GCA_014764515.1 Candidatus Polarisedimenticola svalbardensis
CTGTCGCAGATCCGTTAAGGGTGTCCCCGAAACCCTAGTTTCGTGCCTGTCCCCGAAATCTCTCTTTTTCAGCCGGGTCGGGCATACTCCCTGGATACGGGTTAGACGCTATCCACGGGAGGAAATCATGAAACAGATCAAGTACGGATTGTTGGCGCTTGTAATCGCCATCACCTTCACCGGCCTGGCATTCGCCGGCCCGGAACACGACCACGACGCAAAAGACGAAGAGCACGCCGGTGGCCATGAGGCGGAGATGATGGAAATGTGGGCGAAGCTGGCCGTCCCAGGCGAGCACCACGCACACCTGGCCAGAGCTGTGGGCACCCGGGATTTCAAGGGACAGTTCTGGATGACTCCCGACTCCCCCACCATGGAATCCCACGGCACCGCCGTCGTCGAGTCGATCCTGGGCGGCCGGTTCTTCCAGATGACCGCCGAGTACGACATGATGGGCCAGTCCATCCATAGCCTGGGTATTGAAGGGTACGACAACGGCCAGCAGAAACATATCGGGGTGTGATTCGACACCATGGGCACCCTGATGGCTACCGCCGAAGGGGACTGCTCCGACGGCGGCAAGGTGACCACCACCTACATGTCGTTTTTCGATCCGAGCGCCGGCGAAGACAAAAAGTACAAGAACGTGGTCACCCTGGTGGACGACACCCACATGACGTTTGAATCCTATGAAATGGACGGCGATGGTGGTGAACGCAGGATGGTGGTAATCACCTACGCCCGCAAGAAATAAACAAAGGGGACAGATCTGTAAAATAGATCGGTCCCCTTTTTTGTTATGCTTGGGCCATGACCGAATACATCGGTATCGGCCTTTTCGTAGCAGCCGTCTTCCTGTTCATCAGATGGCTGACCCGGCCTCGTGGCCAGGAAAAACCGGCCGTTCCCGACACCGCCGCCAACCCGACCACCCTGCTGCAGATGGCGGCGGAGCTGTACGACTACTTCCACGCCGCCGGAAAGCTCTCCGACGTCACCTCGAACCAGACCTTCAGGGACATGGTCCTGTACCTGAACGGCGGCGGATACAGCAACGCCGACCTGCTCGATTATTATCGGGGCGACAACATGGTCCTGGCCTGCGGCGCCATCACGGCTCTGGGGTACCGCACCGACAGCGAAGATCTGGTGCAGCCGGTGCTGGAGCCGATTAACTCCCTGGCGTACTGGACGCGGGATTTTGCCTTGCAATGCCTGGACCGGCGCCACGATCAGGATACCGAACTGGTGGCACCGCTCCTCGGCCAGACAGACGCCTCCTGGCAGGAGCCGGCCGCCCGGACGATCCTGAAGGAGTTCATAGAGGCCCGTCTGAAACGGGGCGAAAGGCCGGATCTTGCGCCTCACCTGGACAAAGCGCCGGAGGAGAAGATCCAGTTCCTCAAAACGGTGCTGGGTGAGATCCGGCAGGGCGGCGAACTGGTGCAGCAAATCGACTCCTGGCGAGGAGCACGGATCGATGTCGCCTACCTGAACTCCATCGGCAGGGTATGGGACGACCGTGAGTCCGGACCGGTGGACCAACCGCTGGAGCACGAATCCCTGCTGAACCACACCGGCGCGGTCGTCTCGGCCCTGTCCCGTACGCCGGCGCGGTCGGCGCTGCTGGTGGGCGAGAGCGGCACCGGCAAGACCGTTATCGTGAAGGTGCTGGGGAAACGGCTGCAATCCCAGGGTTGGACGATCTATGAGGCCGGCAGCACCGAGCTTCTGGCCGGTATGATCTACATCGGCCAGCTGGAAGAGCGTTTGCGTTCCCTGGTGGAACGGTTGCGAGGGAACCGCAACGTACTGTGGGTCATTCCCGATTTCGGGAACCTGACCACTACCGGCCGCCATCAGCACTCCACCACGTCGGCCCTGGACTTCCTGCTGCCGTATATCGAATCCGGCGAGATCACCGTGCTGGGCGAGATCACACCCGGGGCGTATCAAAAACTGCTGCAGAGCAAACCCCGGCTGCGAGCGGCGATGGACACGGAACGGGTCGCGCCTCTGGCTGATGAAGCCACCTTGACCCTGGCCCGGGACTGGGCGGCAGCACTTAAACAAGACGGCGGCCCTGAGCTCGTATCCGAATCCACACTCCAGGAGGCATGGAACCTGACCCGGCAGTACCTGTGGGACAAGGCGGC
>JACXWD010000064.1 GCA_014764515.1 Candidatus Polarisedimenticola svalbardensis
AAGCGGGATCCGTCGAACCGGACCACGCCGTCATCCAGCCCGATCCAGAGGTAACCATCACGGGACTGAAGAACCGACCAGACCGTGCCGGTCGGAAGCCCCTGGTCGGATTGCCACACATCCACCGTATGAGTGCTGGCGCGACCAAGAACAGGATCTGACCACTGCGGTTCTGCCGCCTGTAACGCTGAACTGGCCAACCCGAGCGCAATGCAACACGCCGCAACGATTGGCCAAACAGATAATCCATGTCCCCTGATCACCATCTGCAGCTGAATATACCTGAGTTTTCGGGCTCTTGACAATTCTCGACAATCGTTTACATCCACGAGACGGCGAACCGGAATCCAACGCGGTACTTTCAGAGGCACCACACGCAAGCGGAGCATTTCGCCCGGATGATAGAGATCCCGAAGCGACAGGGAAGGGCGCAACGGTGGATCAGGGGATTTCGCAAGGGCACCAAAGGAGTACAGGAATGAATTTCTCGAGGCAGTTTTACAGAGCGCTAATCCTTGTCGGCCTGCTCGTTATTCCGACGGTTTCATTCGGGTTCGACGGCTCGACCTGGATCAGCACCTATCAAGGCGGGTACGGGCACAACGTCTATGAGACGCCGGACGGCGGCGGGATCATCGGCGGCAGCTACGGCGCCGGCGGCGCCTGCTGCAGCCCCTGGCTGGTCAAGCTGAACCCGGACGGATCGGTGGACTGGCAGATGACCTACGAAGCGCCCGGCCTGGGAGGTGCGACCAACATGGTCCCAACCCAGGACGGCGGATATGTCATCGCCGGTGATGGTGTCAATTTCATGGTGGTCAAGGTGGATGCGAGCGGCAACGTGCATTGGGCCAAGGATTACGGCGACGGCGGGTACACCCACCTGAGAGTACTGGAATCCAACGAAGGAAATTTCCTGGTCACCGGTGCAACCCAACTTGAAGACAGATACTACGTCAACGGCAGGGCGATGTTACTGGATCCGAGCGGCAATGTGGTTTGGGACAAGGTCTACGGTAACGAGGGCGCCATCGACTACATCACCAGCGCGACCGTGGGTTATAACGGGAACTTCATTACCATCGGGTCCTCCCGGGGATATTACTGGGTCATGGAACTGGACCAGGAGGGCAACATCGTCTGGCAGAACATTTACGGTGGCAACGAAGAAGACACCGGCCTGGTGGTCACCAAAGCGTTGAAACACTACTACCTGGTGGTCGGTGCATCGGACTCGTATGCCGGCGGCGATCTGCGGAACTGGTGGGCGCTGCTCCTTTCCAAATCAGGCAAAGTGGCAAAGCAGTTCACACTGGGCGGATATGATGCGGAAGACCCGCACACCGCCATAAGCACCTCCGACGGCGGGTTCATGATCGGCGGCGGCACCGGTTCGTTCGGGGCGGGCTTTTCCGACATCTGGCTGGTGAAATTCGACTCCCACGCCCGGGTCGAATGGCAGAAAACCTACGGCAGACCGGATAGAACCGATCACGCATGGCAGATCCAGGAGACGGCCACCGGCTACGCGGTCATCGGTGATTCGTATTATTTCCCCGCCGACTACGACGTCTGGGTGATGACCCTGGACCGGGACGGCAACGTGGAGTCCGGCGACTGCGGCATCGTGGGAGATACCTACGTGACGGCATTTCCGACCAATGTCTCCACCGTGAGCGATGCCGGAGTGATGACCTGGGACACGAGTGTCAAAGCGTTTGACATGAAAGTCAGGGCTACTGCACAGACCGGACGGATCGGAACCTGCACCTCGGCATTCCTTCCCGAATAGGGAGGAAAACCGAAGCGCTTACAAGAAGGGGCGGCGAATTAAGGTTCTCTTTAATTCGCTGCCCTTTCACGTTTGCGAGCAAGGGGCCAAGGATTTCCATCTGATACCAGTCCCGTTCAGGTAGAATTCCCGGATGCAGATCCGAACGGTATATTGCCCGGGACATGAAACGATTATTCGCGCTTTTGATCTTGACGGTCGTTGTAGTCAGCTGTTCCGGTGGCACCGACAAACAGGCACGCCTGGTCGTCGCGATTGTCTATGACCAGTTCCCCGCCTGGGCATACGCCGAGTATGGAGAGTTGCTGTCGCCGGATGGCGCCCTGCGCCGCATCGGGGCGACTGGTGCGGAGCACATCGTCGAATACGGTTACGCCGCCACCCACACGGCGCCGGGTCATGCAGCGATATTTACCGGTGCTCCCCCTGCAGAGAACGGTGTGTACTCCAACGAGTCGTGGTCTCCCGATCGAGGCATCCGCTCGATCGTTGATGACGGGCAGCATGGCGTTTTCGGGCTGCCGGATGCGTTCGCATCGCCCGAGATCATCCAGGTCGATTCGGTTGCCGATGCTCTGCGAAAGGCTCACGGCGACAAGGCGATGATCGCCGGCCTGTCGTTCAAGGATCGCGGCGCCGTGCTGACCACCGGCCGGGATCCGGACCTGGCGCTGTGGTACGAAAAGAAGCTCGGCAGGATGACCAGTTCGGAGTACTACACCGACGCGCTCCCCGATTGGGCGGCATCCTGGATTGCCAACCATCTGATCGAGGACTACTTCGAGGACTGGGTACCAGGCGACCCGGAACGGTTGCAGCGATTACTCGGGCCGGACGACGCACCGGGTGAGGCCGACTATGTCGGTTTGGGCACCACGTTCCCGCACAACCCCGTTACGACTACAGACCCGGCAAGGACCTTTCGTACTACGCCCCAAAGCGCCGATCATCTGCTGGACCTGGCCCGGGTCGCAGTGACCGAGCTAAACCTGGGCGAAGATGACATACCGGACCTGCTGGTCCTGTCGATATCGAACATCGACTACTCCGGCCATGTGTTCGGTCCCGACTCCTGGGAGTACGTGGACAACCTGGTTCGCACCGACGCCGCCGTCGGCAGATTCCTGGCGGAGCTTGAAAGCAAGACCAGCGTGGCGGTGTTGATCACCAGCGACCATGGCGGAGCCCATCTTCCTGAACTCTCCGATCACAGCCTGCCTGGTGACGGACGACTGTATCCGGACACCTTGCCGGATCAGATGAATACAGCCGTCGCCGGCGCACTCGGCCCTGGCGACTGGGTCGGGCCGTACGTGCCGCCCTTCATTTACCTGACCGATGCGGCTCTCGCCTCCGACATGCAAGACGAAGCGGTGAATGCGCTGATTGACGGGCTGCAGGCTCTGCCCGAAGTTCATGCAGCCTATGACCCGCGCGTTGCCGCCGGCTGGAAGACCGATCCGGATCCGGTCAAAAGGTCGGTGGCTCTTTCCATCCCCGATCCGGGCGTCGGCGCCGTGTTCGTCGTTCGTCATCCCGGCTCGGTGGATGATGAAAGTTTCGAACGGGGGAAGGGAACCGGCCATGGCTCGCCCTGGCCTTTCGACTCCCAGGTCCCGGTTCTGTTTACCGGTCCGGGTGTCGGGAACATCAGCAGCACCGAGCCTCTTGCCCAGAACCGGGTCGCTGCGACCCTGTGCAGGCTGCTGGGCGTGCCGCCACCGAACCGGATCAGTACGGTGGATTCCCTGCCGGGGCTTTGATCGGAACAGCTACCGCGGTATCAGGCCGCAGATCTTGTCCGGCTGCCACCAGGACCAAGCTCTTTCGCAAATGTCTCACTGCATCAACACGCATCCATGGCATGGATATTTTCCCTGAACGAAAAAAGCAGGGGAGCCGTAAAGGTCGGCTCCCCTGCCTGGAGATCGTAATCAACGCGTGTCGCGATTACTCCTCGCGACTCTCGGTACGCACCGGCCGGACCTTGCGCGCGTTGCCCTCACGGGTCCGGGGTTCCCGGGCCGCGGTCGGTGATGCCGGGTTGGAATTCAGGGTCGCGCCGGGCTGTAGACCCAGAGTGCTCCCGGAACTGCCCGAGGCTTCAGCCGTAGGAGTCCCGCCCGATCCGGGGCCGACCATGAGGACGCAGTCCCGGCCTTCGATCGGCGTTCCGTCCAGCAGGTTGCCGGTCAGCGTCAGCGTGCGATAGCCGCCTATCCCTGGTCCGATGGCGTCCAGGAGGTCCTGGTTGTCGAACTTGATGGTCAGGTCCATGAAGCCGTCACGGCCGTCTTCGGTACAACCACAGAGATCGCCGTCGAACGGAGTGGCGACATCTTCGTAGTCGAACCGGATCGGGGCTACGCCTGCGAGCTGCAGCGAGGCGACGTCGATGCTGTTGACGTCGAAGTCCATGGTGCCCAGCAGCGCTGCGGGGTAGGCGCCCCGGGCCCTGCTGTTGATCGGGTTGGGACAGCCGCCCGGCTTGAGATCGAGGCTGACGGCCAGGGGCTGCTGGTCGAAGTTGATGTTGTCATAGAAGATTCCGGAGCCCTCATACCTGGACGCCCAGTTCACAAAGCCGATCTGCAGGATCTGACCTTCCAGGCTCGGGTCGATAAAAATCGAAAGCGAGTAGCTGTCCCAGGAGTCCGGGATGTTGGTCATATCAGCGGTGATGAAATTGGTCGTCGCGTAGCCGGCGTTGGGATCCAGCGTCTTGATGAACGCGTTCGCCATGCTGGCGAGCTCGATATTGCCGCGCTTGGCATCGAAATCGAACCGGTAGGCGTTGCCCACATCCGCGGCGCCGATCATCTGCTCCTGGAATACGTTGGCCTCGATGATTGCATTGGTGCCGTCGCCGTGGTTGCCGTTGTTGTAGTCGCTGTAGACCACCAGCTGCTGGAGGCCCTGCGCAGGACCGCCCTGGCCGATGTCGATGCCGCTGAACCCTGGGCCGCCGTTAGGCGCGGGGAACGCACCGTATCCGTACCAGTAGCTCCAGTCGGGGCCGAAGACGTTGGCGAAGACCAGCCAGCCGTCGTTGGTCAACGCAGCCGGGTCGGCCTGGTCAAGCCCTTCGAAGTCCTGGCTGTACGGCGCCAGGTCACAGAAGGCCGCCGTGGGGGCCAGGCAAAGCAAGGCAATGATAATGATTGTTCCGATTCGGACTCGCATCGTAATACCCCTTTCGAATTCGCTGCTAGACAACCTCTTATAAAACTTCAACCGCTTATTTACCGCGATTGTTCATGCCGACAACCTGGATAGAAGACTTCTTTCCTCCTGAACCGCAAAAGCACGAATTTGAGGGCGCTATCACGGAACGCTGCACAGGCCAGACCGGTTCGGATCCTGAGGGACGGCGGCGCCTCCGTACGGCGGCCGCTCGGTCACCCCGGTGCCATAACCGCCTTCCGCCCCGTTGTCCCGCCCGACCACGACCCAGAAAAGGTCGCCGGCAGGCAGATTCAGGGCGCTGGTGCCGGTTGCTCCAAGCCCGGTCACAGACCCGGAATATCCATAGGTGGACACGGCGCTCAGCGGCCCGTAGTACAGGGTGTGGTCCGTCGAACCAGGCGCCGGAGCGAAAGTAACAGTGGTGTCACCGCTTACGTTGTCGTAACTGGCGACTTCCTGGCTGCAGACCGAGCCCAGCCGCCAGACCCCGCCCACGGCATCGTGAGCGGAGCGAAGGCCACGAACGTTCGGGTCCGCCGGATCCAGGGTTGTGATCCCCCACCACTCCTCGTTGATGTTCGGGTCCGGGTAACCGGTGTTAAGGAAACTGGTGCAGGTGTCATGAGCCAACCACGAGGTGCCCGGGTCGCATTCCGCCTTCCACCACTCGTCGGACCACGAGAAGATGGTATGACCACTGCTGACACCGCCTGTCGTGCGGACGGCCAGGGCCTGGTCCGCTTCGTCCAGCAAGGTTGCCAGGCATTCGGCCTGCATGGTTTCGTCCTCGGCCGGGGGACCGGCCAGGGCGTCATAGGCGTCTGATCCGAACTCGGTGAGGATCATCGGCCGATCACAGTCCGCCTTCGCCGCGTAATCACTGAATGTCGATCCGAAGGAGCAGCCACGGTATTCCTGAACCCCCCAGTAATCGACGTTCGGCATGGCCGTGTCGTCGCTGCAGCCGGCGATACAGATGTCGCCAAGCGAGGAACCGCCGGCAGCCGCCGTACCTATCGGGTGGAACGACGCGCCCTCGGCGGCATGACCGGCCTGGGCCAGGGCATCAAGCTGGGGGTACCAGTCGGCACAGATGTCCGCAGCCCCCAGGTTCAGATTGACCTCGTTGCCGATCAGCCAGGACAGGATCGCCGGGTGGTCTTTCCACTGCTCCACGTATTCGACGAAGCGGTCCTGCATGAACGCCTTGCCCTCCGGGCACTCCAACTGCACGCTATCGACTCCGAAAGTCGGAATAACATGCAGGCCTTCCGCCCAGGCGGCGTCCAGCATCGCCGTGGTCAGGATCGGCGCATACAGCCGGACGGTGTT
Organism: Candidatus Polarisedimenticola svalbardensis; assembly: GCA_014764515.1. Taxonomy (GTDB): domain Bacteria; phylum Acidobacteriota; class Polarisedimenticolia; order Polarisedimenticolales; family Polarisedimenticolaceae; genus Polarisedimenticola; species Polarisedimenticola svalbardensis. Next base: position 6,311 of record JACXWD010000064.1, read on the forward strand.
GGCGCCACTGGCGGCGATGAGGGGGAAGTCGACCAGGTAGCGATCGGGACGGTCCCTCCAGCCGCTCTGCCAGTTATCGCCGATACCCACCGGCGAGTAGGCCATGGCATTGACAACGTACGGTTCGCCGTCCACCGTCAGCTGCCTTCCGTCGATCGCCACGGAGGAAGCACCTGTATGGCTGTTCGGTGTCTGCCACCGGATGTAGTCGATCTGGAAACTGTTGAAGAAAGGCAGATTCTCGATGGTGGCCAGGAACGGCGAGTACACATTGGCGAGACAGGCCGTATCCACCGGATCGGGAGCGAAGAAACTGGATATCGGAATCACGATCTCCTGCCACGTGTTCGTCCCGTCCCACTCTCCAGGATTTGACCCGGCGTGATCGCTCAGGAAGGTGGTATAGCTCACATCCGGGAGGGTACCGGTCGGTCGGCACTGGAACTCCACTTTCAGGTCGTTGGAGCTCTTCACGAAGAATCGGAGGTCACCGGTTTCGAACGAGCTCAGATCCGCCAGTTCCGCCCCCGGCAGCGCCAGGAACACACCCCAGCCTCCCCATACGTTGGTGTTCATCCGGAAGGCACTACCACCCTCCGGGGATGCACATACGACCGGTTCGCTGAGGTCGCACGGAGGCGTATCGCACCAGGTAAAGATGTCAGCGCCGGCCGGGATGCCTCCCTGGCTGTAGCCGTAGTAGGTATCCGCAAGTGCCGGAGAGCCGACCGAAACCGCCAGAGCCAACAAGAGCCAGGGCAGGGCGCGAAATGTGCGGGTCATGAATCACTCCTCAAAAATATTAAAATTTCCGTCATACGGATCTGACTCCGTCACAGCACCGATGACAGCGCTGTCATTCTTATACGCACAGTAATACGAAATTGCAACATGATCTTGTAAAACTTCCCGGGTGCCTGAGGAATCCTGCCTTATAATCGACAATTCATAAGCATTTTTTAAAGATTTATTGGCTTTTTTGATCCATGTCAGGCGTTTCCTGAATCGGCTGGTCGAGTAACTCGTCAGTTCGGGCGGCCGGTAGAAGCCCGTCGCACCAGTTCCGCCTCCAGGCGGTGATCGAAATCGCCCTTCAGCCGACCCTGCAGTTTCTGCATCAGGACGTCGGTGGCAAGCCGGGCAACTTCGGTAATCGGCTGCCGCACCGTCGTCAACGGGGGCCATGCGTGCCGGGCCAGGGGCGAGTCGTCAAAGCCGGCAACCGAAAGCTGGCCGGGGATCTCGATCCCGACTTCGTGGGCTGCGGAAAGCACACCCATGGCCATCGGGTCGTTGCTGGCGAAAATCGCGGTCGGCCGCTCGGCGGACAAGAGCAGGTTCCGGGCGCATGTATAGCCCGACTCATAATCGAACATCCCCTGCTCCACCAGGTCCTCATCAAATGCGATATCCCGTCTTTCAAGGGCGCGACGATAACCGGCGAGACGATCGTGGCTCGAGCCGTGCTCCGGATGCCCGACGATGAATCCGATCCGACGGTGACCGAGATTCAGTAGATACTCCGTCATCTGTTCGGCCGCAGCCATATCACCGACTGAAATCCAGGGGAACTGTATGAACGGCCGCTGGGAGACACGAACGCAAGGGATGTTGTTTTCCAGAAGCAACTGGTTGAGGGGCAGGATGTCGGACACCGGTTGGAGCACAATGAATCCGTCTACCCGGTGCTGCAGCCCGCTGACGTCGTCGATCAGGCCCGGAGAATCGGCGTGACATGGGTGGATCAGGAGGTCATAACCATTCTCGCGGCAGACCTGAAGCGCCCCGTACTGCACTTCGGTGACGTAGTCGGAATTTGGATTGTCGTACAGCATTCCGATAACGAAGGTGAGATTGCTTGCCAGCTGGCGCGCCGATTGATTCGGCCTGTATTTCAGTGTTTCGGCAGCAGCGATCACCTTGTCCCGGGTCGATTGGCGGACATTGGGCTCCTGGTTGAAAACCCTGGAAACGGTCTTGATGGAAACGCCGGCGAGTCGTGCCACATCGGTAATGGTTGATCGCCTTGTAATCATCGGTCTCCGCTTTCGCTACAAGCCACGCCCACTATCACACATTGTTCCCATATCAGGGAAGAAGAGAGATCGCAGTCTGTGCCGCACCTCTCAGCGCCAGGTTGTCCTCGTGCACGAGATAGACCGGTATCTTTTCCAGGAAGTTGCGCATGCGACCCTTGTCACAAAAAGCGTTCAGGAACGGGGCGGCGTGCTCTGTATCGAGAATACTCGAAGCCACACCACCGGCGAGATAGAGGCTTCCGCTGGCCATCAACGTCAACGCAACGTTCCCTGCTGCGTAGCCGATATAGCGCCGAAGCATCTCAACAGCCTGCCGGCAAACGGGATCGGATTCTGCCCGGCTTACGATTTCGGGAGCCTCCAGGCTGGGAGAGGGCTGCTCCGCAAGTAATGCATGGATGTGGGACAGGCCGGGGCCGGATGCAACCCGTTCCCAACTGACATGCCCGAATTCGAGTTCCAGCCTGGCCAGCAGATCCAGGTCCAGTTTGCATCGGGGGGAGAAGCTGGAATGGCCGGCCTCCGTCGCAAAGGTCCGTCCGGAGGGGGCCAGGGTGCTCACACCCAGCCCGGTTCCTACGGAGAGCACCACACGGTTGCCGGTGGGATCGGCCTGGCCCTGCTGGAGACAAACCCGGCTGTCCTTGGAAAGCCCCTGGATACCGACAGCCGATGCCTCCACATCGTTCATCAGCACTACCCGATCGGTCCCCACCGCAAGAAGTACCTGATCGCGATCGATACGCCAGGGCAGGTTCGGCAGGGGGTACACCATCCCAGAGTGGATCGGCGCAGGAAGCCCGAGACAGACAGCATCCACATCCTCGTGCTGTCCTTCGAGGAACAACGTCAGTACATCGGTAAGACCGTCATGCTCCGAACTGGGGTAGGTCTGCTGGTGCAGCAATTCCAGACCATCGGCTTGATGGCTGTAGATCGCCAGTCTGGAGTTGGTGCCGCCGATATCCCCCGCAAGAATTCTCCTGGGGCGATAGCCTGCCGCATGTTTATAACTACTCAACAGGTCTCCCCAAGGGGCTGGATCCCTCGGATTCCAGGCTCAGTCATTGATTTCTCCGCCTCCTGCAACGTAATTCTCGATGATGCAAGGACCATCGCATTCGCTTCAATTTGTCGACGGACGCTCCAAATTGATCGGCAACAGGAAATATGGCAAAAAAGCGGTTGGCTGTCCAGGAATTTTTGACAGCGCTGTCATTTTATCTTGACAGCGTTGTCAGTCAGCAGTAGTTTCGGTCCGTAATATTGATCCGCCAATTGCTCCCCAAGAGCATATACAGTTCATTCAGGTATGGCGGGCTTGGAACTGACTGTTCGGGAAGGTGGAACATATGAAGGCCGGTCGAGGACTGCTGGTTCTGTTTTGCTTATGGGCGCTCTGCCTGCCCTGGACCGGTTTCACACTGGCTCAGGAACAGGAACAGGAACAGAAAACGAAGCCTGAAACCGAAGAGTCGAAGCAAAAAGCCGAGGACGAGAAGAAGGAGTCCGAGGAAGAAAAGAAGGGCCCTGAAGAATCCGGGCTGATCGAAAAGGTCAAGGTGACGGCCACACGGGTCGAAACCGACCTGATGAAGACCCCGATCGCGATCTCGGTATTCGACCAGGACACCCTGAACCGGGAAGGGGTTCAAAACGTCCGGGACCTGGCCCAGATGGTGCCGAATATGGACATCGCCACCAAGAACGGGCAGTCCACCCCGATCATTTCAATGCGGGGAATCCGCTCCACCAACGAAACCGAGCTGGGCGACCCGTCTGTGGGCGTGCACCTGGACGGCATCTACTCACCGCGGATGCAGGGCGCCCTGGCCCTGATGTTCGACAACGAGCGGGTCGAGATCCTGCGAGGACCCCAGGGGACCTTGTTCGGCCGCAACTCGACGGTGGGCAGCATCAACATCATCACCGCCAAACCCAAACTCGATCGATTCGAATCCAGCATCAACATGCAGTACGGCAACTACAACGCCCAGGAAGTTCAAGCGATCGTCAATAAACCGATCTCCGATACGTTTGCAGTCCGGTTCGCCGGCCGCTTCCACCAACGAGATTCGTACCTCACCGGTTACTGGGACCCGAACCAGTACGACCAGCGCTATATCGCGGACAGGGTCGCGGATGCGGAGATCATCGCTCTCGGGTCGTTCGAAGACTGCACCAGCCCCGAGTGCTACACCCGAACCCAGAAAGCCAACTGGTGGGTTGACGATCTCGGGTTCCCGATCCGCGCGCTGGTGCGGGCGGACGACGACGACTTTTACATGAACGCCGAGGAATGGGCCTACCGGGTCAGTACACTGTGGCAGCCGAAGGACAAGGACGTTTCATGGAATTTCAGCTTCCAGCATTATCGCAGCGACAGCGCCGGCGGCGTCGACCTGGTCAACTGCGAAAAACTGCGGGGGCGGCCGGTCTACGAGCTCGACGGAGAGAACGAACTCGTTCTTGACGACGGCGGCAACCCGATCGTCATCGGAACCAACGACTGCTCCGATATGTTCCCGGAGGATGACACCTACCAGGCCGCGGTCAACGTGCCCGGCAGGCTATACCTCGACATCATGTATCTGCGGTCCCAGTTCAACTGGGATATCAACGACACCCTGCGATTCATCTACTCCGCAGGTTTTGAGGATCAGGACCGCGAATCGGCCCAGGACATGGAGCAGGGACTCAACGCCTGGGATCAGGCGATGGTTTTCCTCCCGGGAACCGGCTCTCAGTCCCACATGCACGAGTTCCAGCTGCAGTCCCAGGGCAACCCGAATTTCAACTGGATCACCGGAGTCAACTTCTTCACCGAGACGACGTCCACCATCGGCTTTTTCGACAACGCCATCGACGAAAAGTCCTATTGGGATCAGCCGGATCGCTCCACCACCTCTTACGCTGCGTTCGCACAGGGGACCTACTCGTACACGGACAAATGGCACATGACCATCGGAAGCCGTTTCAGTGATGAGACCAAGGAAGACAAGGGCGGGCGCTCGCTTTTATGCAACGTCGCCAACGGCTGTGCATCCGACGTCATCGACGCGGTGCAGGTCAACCAGGGTTTGGTCGGCTTCGACCGTGAGGACCTGAACAGCCTTCCTGCGGACTATTTCGCGGATCCGTCGGTCTACGCCGACGATGACGGCAACCCGGTGTTCTTCGCCAACGACAACAAGGGATCCTGGACCCACTCCGACTGGCGCGTCGGGCTGGATTATCAAAAGAGCGAAAACACACTGCTGTACAGCTACATTGCAACCGGTTTCAAGGCCGGCGGCATCGGCGATGTGTTCGAAGGAACGGTGGTGGACGGTGGCATCGACGATGACGGCTTCCCGTACGTCATCAGCGCCGAAAATACCATCCTCCGCACCTCCTATGACCCGGAAGAGGTCACCACGCTGGAGCTCGGGTTCAAGTCAACCCTTCTGGACAGGAAGCTCGAACTCCGAGGCGCCTACTTCTACTCCGACTACGAAAACATGCAGTACGCTGCGGTCGGATCCCTCGCCTCGACGGAGAGATGGCAGCTGCTGCTGGACCTGAACGGTGACCCGATCGACGCCAACGAAGACGGGCGTCCCGATTTCGCCTGGATTCCCGTTCCGCTGTTCGTCGCCTACTACACCCAAAACGTGCCCGGCGCACAGATCCAGGGGTTCGAGTTCGAATATGACTGGCGGCCGTGGACCGGCGGCCGGATCCGTGGATACGCCAGCTGGATCGATACCGAGATCGCCGAGGATTGGGTTACCAAGTGGGACTATGATCCGATCTCCTACTTCGGCATCAACTTCGACGATTCCGTCGATGCATCGAACGAGCGCCTGGAGGTCAACCTCAAGGGGAACAATCTCGCCGTATCGCCCCCGTTCAAGTTTCACATGACTCTGGATCACGCCTTCCTGCTGAAGCGACGAAAAATGACAATCGTCCCGTGGATCACCGCCCACTGGGAGGACGATTCCTACCTGACCATCTGGAACGTCGACCAGCACAAGGACGACCTGGATTTCGTCATCCTGGACCAGGACATCCGGTACACCGACGACAAGCGGGAGGCCTGGTCCATGCTGCATGCCGGGGTGCGGATGTACCGCGGAGACATGACGGCGGAACTGTACGCCTACAACATCACCGACGAGGTCGTGCAGTGGTGGGGCGGCGCCGCCGAGCAGGTGCCGAAGGGCAGCATGAGCATGCCCGTCAGCTACGGGTTCCGTGTCGGTTACAAGTTCTGATCGGCATCCGGCCTTCTTTCTGGTAAAAAGAAAGATGTGAGCTCGCCCTGATGACAGAACGCCGCAAACAGAACATCTTCCTTGGGGAGTCGGCCATCCGCGTGCCTGGCGGTGGAGGCGGCGGAGCCTGGGTGGACCGGGATGGCGAGCGCTTCTACAGGATCTCCGGCTACCACACCATGCCGCCGTTCTTCATGTCGGTGGTCAGCGGTTACGACCACTGGTTGTTCGTCTCCAGCACCGGCGGCCTGACCTGTGGCCGCAGAGACCCGGAAAACGCACTATTCCCCTACTGCACCGACGACAAGATCCACGATGCCTGCGCAACGACCGGACCGATGACGGCATTGCTGGTGGCCCGGAGCGACAAGACGCTGCTATGGCAACCGTTCGCGAACGGCCCCCTCGTGTACAACCTGGAACGCAACCTGTACAGGAACGTCCCTGGCAACAAGCTGGTGTTCGAGGAGGTCAACCATGACCTGGGTTTGACGTTCACCTACACCTGGACCAGCGGGAACCGATTCGGTTTTATCAGGAAATCGCAACTGATCAACACCAGCGCCAACGAGGCTCGCGTCGAGCTGCTGGACGGATTGCGGAACCTGCTGCCCTACGGCGTCGACCGTGGCGCACAGGCCGAGTTGAGCACGCTGGTGGACGCTTACAAGCAGGCGGAGGCCGTCACCGGTGCTACTGCCGGCATCTACACACTCAGCTCAATCTTGACCGACCGGGCGGAGCCAAGTGAAGCGCTGAAAGCCTCTGTCGTCTGGAGCACCGGCCTGGAACAGGCCCGGGTACTGCTCTCGGAATCCCAGGTCCAGGCATTTTGCGAGGGCGAAGAGCTTCATACCGAAACTGCCGGCAAGGGAACCCGTGGCGCTTTCTTCGTTCAATCAACCCTTACCTTGCCGCCACAATCCGAACATGGCTGGTATTTGCTGGCAGATGTGGAACAAGGACCGTCCCAACTGGCCAACCTGCTGGACTCTATCCGGCAGGGGGTGACCAGCGCTGCCATCGAGCAGGACGTGGCAGACAATACCGCCCGCCTTGGACGGCTGGCCGGCAGTGCCGACGGTTTTCAGAAGTCCTCTGACGAGCCGGTCACCGGCAGGCATTTCTCCAATACGCTCTTCAACATCATGCGGGGTGGCGTTTTCCCGCATGGATACCGCTTCCCCCGTTCCGATTTCCTGGACTTCGTGAGGGAGCGCAACCTGCCGTTGCGCGAAACGGTGGAAGCCGCACTGGCCAACCTGAAAGGCCCGTTGACGCTGGACTCGGCGCTGCAGCTGGCAGAAGACAGCCGGAACAAAGACTTCACCCGGCTGGTCTACGAGTACCTGCCGCTGACATTCAGTCGCCGGCACGGCGACCCCAGCCGGCCCTGGAATCATTTCTCCATTGATCTCGAGAAGGGAGACGGGTCGGAGCAACTGTCCTACCAGGGGAACTGGCGTGACATCTTCCAGAACTGGGAGGCTCTGGCCCTGTCCTTCCCGGGATACATCGAGAGCTTCATCGCCAAGTTCGTCAACGCCTCAACCGCCGATGGCCACAACCCGTACCGCATTTCCAGGGAAGGTATCGACTGGGAGATTCTCGATCCGGACACTCCCTGGTCGAACATCGGCTATTGGGGTGATCACCAGGTCGGCTACCTGCTCAGGCTGCTCGAGCTGTCGCTGGCCTACCACCCGGGAAGACTGGCCGAATCCCTGGACCTGGATCTCTTTGTCTACGCCGACGTTCCGTACCGGATCAAACCGTACCGGGAGCTGATACGGGACCCGAGAGATACCGTCGAATACGACGACGGCCACGCACAGATCGTCGCCGGACGTGTTGCCGGGATCGGCGGAGACGGGAAGCTCGCAACGCTTCCGAACGGATCGATCTACCGGGTCAACCTGGTGGAAAAACTGCTGCTCGCCGCCCTTGTGCGGATCGGCAACCTGGTCCCCGGGGGCGGGATCTGGATGAACACCCAGCGCCCGGAATGGAACGACGCGAATAACGCGCTGGTAGGTTATGGACTCTCCATGGTCACGCTCTGTTACCTGCGCCGTTACCTGCGCCTGCTGGAGGATGTGCTGCACGAGAGCCCGGCAACAGGTTTCGGAGTTTCGCGGGAACTGACGGATTTTTTAAAGGGCGCCGCAGAGGTTCTTAACGAACACAGGACGCTGCTTGATGGACCGGTCAGCCCGGCCGGCCGAAAATCGTTCATGGACGGCATCGGTTCGGTGAACGATAAGTTCCGCGCCCGGGTGTACCGCGGTTTTTCCGGGGAGAAGGCAACCGTCGGAAAGCAGGGGCTGCTGGAGTTCACCGGCCTGGCGCTGGAGTACCTCGACCACAGCATCGCCCACGGCCGCAGGGCGGACGGCCTGTTCCATGCGTACAACCTGGTCCGGTTCGACACCGACGGCTACGACGTGGAGCCGCTGGACGAGATGCTGGAAGGTCAGGTCGCGGTTTTGAGCTCCGGACATCTCGACGCCGAGGCGGCCCTGGCCCTGCTGGAGGCGCTCAGGGCGAGCCGGCTTTACCGGCCGGACCAGAACAGCTACATGCTCTACCCGAACCGGACATTGCCTTCGTTCCTGGACAAGAACGTGATCCCGGAGACGGCGGTGAAGGCCAGCGACTGGATCCGGCGGGAGCTGGCCGCAGGCCGCACCGGTTATGTCGAGGGCAGTCTGAACAACCAGGTGCATTTCAACGGTGTATTCAAAAATGCAGACGATTTACGAGCTGCACTCGAGAAGGATCCAGCCGTCGGCGCCGAGGATGCCGCCGCCCTGTGCGATCTGTACGAGGCTGTGTTCGAACATCGGCGGTTCACCGGACGTTCCGGATCGATGTATAAGTATGAAGGACTGGGCTGTATTTATTGGCACATGGTCTCGAAGCTGCTGCTGGCCACTGGCGAGGTGATCGCCGGAGCGGTGGACACGGGAGCCGATGCCGCGTTGGTCGATCGGCTGGGTGCATGCTTCCGGGATATCCGAGATGGGCTCGGGATGCACAAGTCCCCGGCCGAGTACGGCGCTTTCCCGGTGGACCCCTATTCCCACACGCCGGAATTCACCGGTGTGCAACAGCCCGGCCTGACCGGTCAGGTCAAGGAAGACCTGATCACCCGTTTCCGGCAACTGGGGGTACGGGTTAGCGAGGGCCAGGTAACCTTCGAGCCGGTCCTGCTGCATCGAGAGGAATTCCTGACAGAGCCGACATCCTGGATCTACTCCACCGGCGGCCCGGAACAGACGGAGGAACTGCCGGCCAGATCCCTCGCTTTCATGCTGTGCGGCGTCCCGGTCATCTACCGGATGGCGGAATCAGCCGGTCTGCAGGTTTTCGGCGCGGAAGGCGCACCGACCGTCATTGACGATAACCGCCTTGGACCTGAGCTCAGCCAGTCGTTGTTCAGGCGTGAGCCGTGCATCCGGAAACTGGTCGTGGATCTGCCGGAGGCAGCCCTGCGATGAGCAGCCGCCGGCATCACGTTACCGCTCCGGAAGACCGGATCTCGCTGAAACAGAAGTCGGCCTACGCCACCGGCATGTTCGTGAACAATCTGCAGGCGGCGGCGCTGCCTGCCATGGTGGTGATCCTGAACCTGGGCCTGGGCATGAACCCGGTCCTGGTGGGGCTGATTGCCGCCATTCCCCGCATCTTCGACGCAATCTCCGACCCGATGGTCGGGTACATATCCGACAACACCCGTACCCGCTGGGGACGCCGCAGGCCTTTCATCCTGGTCGGTGCGGTTCTCGCAGGACTCGTCTTCGCCCTGATGTGGCAGTTGCCGGACGGGCGCAGCGAGAGCTTTTATTTCTGGGTGTTCCTGGGTGCGTCGATCATTTTCTTCCTGGCCTACACACTCTATGCAACCCCGTTCGTCGCCTTCGGCTACGAAATGACTGCGGATTATCACGAGCGCACCCGGCTGCATGCGTTCGCAAATACCGTCGGCCAGCTGGTCTGGCTGGGAGTGCCCTGGTTCTATCTCATCATGGCGAACGAAAACCTGTTCAGGGACACGGTGCACGGCGCCCGCACCCTGGCCATCGCCGTCGGCGTCACGGTGGCGGTCCTGGGCATCGTGCCGGCCATTTTCTGCAGAGAAAGAAATGTGCCGGCTCCCGCTGCCAGGGACAGGCAGGGAATCCTGGCCAACACCCTGGACTTCCTCAAGGGTGTCGTCATCACGTTCAAATGCAAGCCGTTCCTGAAGATCTGCGCCGCCACCTTCCTGGTGTTCAACGGTTTTCAGCTCG
>JACXWD010000170.1 GCA_014764515.1 Candidatus Polarisedimenticola svalbardensis
CCCCTCCCCGCCGGATCGTCCAGTTTCCTCGAGATGAACGTCAGGTCGATCCTCAGGGGCGAGACCGGCAGCAATGAGATTTCCGCCTCCCAGCCGCTGCGATCCGCCTGGAACGGTTCCATGCCTGACGGCGGTGCGAAGTTCACCACCTGGCCGCTGTCGTAGGAGAGTTCGGCCTGGAGCCTGGAGCTGAACCGGGTTCCGAACTCAACCCGGCAGTTGTCCACCGGGTAGTCGCGGGCCTCTGTCAGCTCGCTGTGATCCTGCGCACGCAGCCGTTGCCTTCCGGTGCTGCAGTTCAGTTCCAATTGAGTCTGGTTCCGAAACTGGAAGTCGACCTCCGCCTCGGCGTGATTGTCCAGGCGCAAACCGTCGGTGTCTTCGATGGTCATGACGAACGCCGCCGGGGTCCAGGAGATCAGTCTCTTGCCTTCGGGCCAGAAGGTCCAGGAACTTTTGTGGTGGGCGTTCATGATGCCGACACGACTCACAAAACCGAGGTCGGTTCGAAATCCGGAGTCCACCCAGTTGATATGGGAATGATTCCCCAGATGCCTCCCGGACCGGTCGACCTTGGCGTCGAACAGCTGACCCGACGTGGTGGATGTCTCGCCCTCCCTCCGGGTGCTGCTTGTGGCGGCCTGGCCTGAAAACAGCCAGTTCGGTCCGAGCTTGATCCGCGTGTCCAGGCTGGCGACCCGGTTGTAGCCGTCAGCCAGTTCACGGTCGGTGACCAGGGCTCCGATCCGGGACTGCAGCCCGATGTCCCGGCTGTACCGCAGCGCCCCGACTTTGGCCGACCGGCCGGTACCGTCCAGCCTCCCCGGCGCCTCGTCGTCAATGAACAGGACGCCCAGGTTGTGAGGGCCGGTTTTGCCTGTGAGCCGAGCTCCGGCCCTGGGGTCCACGATCCGCCGGGTGAACAGCAGGTTGACCGGGGTCCGGAAGTAGTCGGCGTTCTCCAGGAAGAACGGTCGCTTTTCCGGGTAGAACAGCTCGAAACGCTCGTTGACGGTGATCTGCGGGTCGTCGGATTCCACCTGGCTGAAGTCCGGGTTGGCGGTCAGGTCCAGAACCATTGCATCCTTGAACACCATCTTGGCGTCCAGACCGCCGTCGAACTCCTGGTCCCGGATAAAGTCGCCGGTGACCGCATTGTCTCCATCGGCCAGACGGAAGCTCCTGGCGGTGGCGTACGGATTGATCTGAGCGTTCCGCCCCGGTGAGATCCCCCGGATCCCGCTCAATACACCTTCCTGCGCCAGGCGGCTCTGGACCCGCCGTGTCATCTGCGGGTAGAAAGACGACTCGTTGTTCCTGGGGATGTCCCGCACCAGCAGGAAACCCCAGCGTTGCTCCTCGGTATCGGGGAATCTCAGCGACTTGAACGGGATGGTGAGGGAGGCGACGTAACCGCTGTCGGTCAGCTTCCCCCTGGCCTGCCAGACGGTGTCCCATGAGCGGTCGAAGTCACCGCCCTCGTTCCAGATCGCATCCCAGTGCACACCGGCCGGGTTGGTCAGGAAGGTATACGCCTGCCGGTGGTCCAGGAACGTGTCAATCTGGATCTCGACGATATCATCGCCATGGACGTTGTCCCGCCGGGACAGGTGGGACCGGATCTTGTCCGGCTCATCGTCGAATGCAACGAATACCACGTAAAGATTCTGGTCGTCGTACCCGAGGTAGACGTCGGTGTGTTGGCTGGCCGGATCACCGTCTACCGGATCGCGCTGAATGAACCCGCCGTTCACCCGTGCCATGCCCTCAAATTCCGGTGTCGGGGCCATGGACAGGAAATCTTCCAGGGCTGGAGCCGAATTCAGCCTGGGGATGGTCAACTCGCCATTCTCTGCTCCCAGGGCCGGGAGCACGGTGACGGTGAGCAGGAGTGCGAGGGCTGTTCTCAACATGATGTCCTGCCTGGTTGATGGATGACGGATAATACACTTCGCAGCGGAGGTGTGCACGATGGCGAAGCGGGTCCACGGTCATGTTCGGGGAAAAGCGAAACCGGCGTTTGAGCAGGTTTACGACCTGGTCCGGACCATCCCGGAAGGCCGTGTCATGACCTATGGCCAGATCTCGGTGATGCTGGAGGCGACCCTGTCGCCGGCCGCCGTCGGCTGGG
>JACXWD010000101.1 GCA_014764515.1 Candidatus Polarisedimenticola svalbardensis
GGTAGCGCACCTGCTTTGGGAGCAGGGGGTCGGAGGTTCGAATCCTCTCGCCCCGACCATATATGACGTAAGGATCAGGTCCGCGTGAGGCAAAACTGCTCGTCGTGGTTCTTGCCCATGGGCTTGCCCACTCTAATTCAGTGAATAATCGCTGCTCTTCTCTCAGAACATGTTGTCGTCACGGATACGCAGGTCCTGGACAAAGCCAGCAGAGTGGTTGTTTCGAGAGCCATCTGGATTGGATGATCTACCCTGGGTCCTGGTCTCAAAGCGTGCCGCCGACTTGCCGTTAGACACGCTGCTGCTGGAAAACATGATGCATCCGGAAGGCAAAGAGGCTTCGCCGATGCTGTTCTCTTCGTTGTCCGCGCACCAGCAGAAACGTTTAGAGGCACTACACTTGTCGAATTCCCTCACGCGAGCGAAAGTCGAAAATGACTCGACTACCCGGTGGGTCGGTTCGTTCGGGTAGTAAATCGCCATATCGATGAGTCAGGGTACGCTCAACGCTGCGTATGGCCAGTGGAAATCAAGAACCCCGAAACATATAAATCGTTGTCGTTAGACTTGGTTAACTCGCGAATGCTAATTGAGCAGGGAAATATCGATCATTTAGCTGCGCTGCGAATGCTTGATCTGGTAAGGGAATCATTGAATAGATTGCCCGCAGAACTCTATCGCCGGTCTTCGGCTTACGGTGTACTTGCTGTTGAGGCAGACAAAGAGATGCGGCTGCGCCCGGATGCACATGGGAAGCTGCAGCAATGCAGAGAGGCAATCCGGCAATGTCTGGACTATTCATACTTACGAAATTTTGCGGATTATGCAGGTCACGAATACGTTGTGGACCAACAGCACTGGCTGGCATCCAGTGTGGCAAATTCGGAACTGAATAGGGTCCGTACTGGCGCCGAGAGGGTTCCTGGGTGAATCTGAATCGCCCCAGAATGCGGCGCGGAGGGAATTGGTGGAGGAAACCGGCTGTACCGCCGACGAATTGATCGAGTGTGGTGAGGCGTCGGCGAACAGTACTTTCATGAGTACACCGATGAACCTCTTTCTGGCTTGCTCTCTGGCATCCGCTTCGGAGAGGGACGAGGATCACGAAGGCATACGTGAGTTCAAGTTCTGGTCCTTAGCGGAAGTGCGTGACCTCCATGCAAGTGGTGAACTCATATGCGCCGTCACGATGGCACTTCTGTTTCATGCGACACAAAGGGGCCTGGTGTCCTGATGTCAATGATCGCGGTTCAGCAAGCACTCTCCGGCCAGCTTTCGTCCTTGTCCGGTATCGATGCCAGCTGGGATGCGTAGTACGCCTGGGGTCCGTTGTTCAGGACGGTCATGGCGCCTTGGAGGAACTTCTCCTGGTTGAACCACGGTTCCTGGAAACTGCCCAGGAGCTCGTTCAGCGTTGACTGGGAGTGGTGGGTCTCTTCGGCGAAGTGGTAGGTCAGGTATCCGAGGTTGACCTTCTTGTCCAGGCTCTTGTTCAGCTTTTCCATCCCGGCGATCCAGGGTGCCCACAGGGCGTTGGCGGCCCAGTTCTCGATGGCGAACGATGCGCCGGAGGCAAGGGACTGATCCCGGTCGTTGAAGGTTTCCATGACCGCATCGACGAACTGCACCGTGCCGGGGAGGCCGATCCAGATCTTGCCCAGGTCCTCGAATTTCAATCCGAGACCCCGGCCCATGTTCTGCAGCCAGGTGAAGTGCACCGTCTTCGGGCTCCACTGCCCGGTGAGCTCACCGTCGAATCCGTCCTTGAACGGGATCCCTTTCTCGTTGAGCAGGATCTTGAGCCGCTCGTCGTACGCCTCCTCGGTAGGCGCGTTGGCTACCAACTTGGCCACAGCGATGTCGAAGTGGATGGCGAACACGCTGAACTGCTGGATCTCGTGTCGCGCCTGGGGAACGGTTACCCCTTCGGCGAACCGGTTGAGATAACGATTGCACGCGATGATCGGGTGGTTCATCACCGATCCCTCGATCTTGTCCAGGAGCTCCTGCAGCGCGTCCCGCTGGGCAGAATCGACTTCGTTCAGGATCTTCCCGGCCTGCTCGGTAAACAGCCGGAGATGGGTCGGCAGTTCGTGCTGCATCTTGCGTGCGGCGTTGCGGTGCATGATCTCGGTCCTCCAGACGAAAAAAAACCCGAAGCGTTCGCCCCGGGGTTCCTGTGTTCCTGTGTGTCCGTGATGCGGTCAGGCAAGGTTTCCCGGGGCAGGTACTGTTACCGTGCGGTAATAGGCGTAGCCCAGGTAGCGTTCCTGCCTTGTGGTGATCATCCCGGTCCCTTCCTTGCCCTTAGATATGGGCCGATTCACGTTCCGGGGCAATTTCTTTCTCGTAACGGCGCGCTGCGGAACCATGGGATTTCTGGTAGTATTTGACGGTCCGGAAGAAGGAAATTGTTTGTAAGTGTTGTTGTGTAAGTACTTACAGGGCTTTCTTTCGATTGTGCGCGCGTAGCTCAGCTGGATAGAGCACTAGTCTCCGGAACTAGGGGTCGCAGGTTCGAATCCTGCCGCGCGTACCACTTCACCGGCCAGACCTCCCAGAATGATCCGGTGGGGCAGGTACAGCCCCCACCAGTACAACCGTCCAAACAGACCTGAAGGTTCGAACAGCGCCATCTGCACCAGTTTGGAACCGCCGCTGGGGGTCCTCGCCACCCGGAACTCCAGCCAGCCTTCGCCGGGGAGTTTCATCCGACTGTAGAGGCGCAGCCGCTCCGGCGACCGGATCTCCTCCACGACCCACCAGTCCACAGGATCGTCCACCGCAAGGTCGGTGGGGTGTCTGCGGCCGGGTTGGAGCCCGGGTCCTCCCAGTATCCGGTCGATGACGGCCCGGATCTGCCAGGCCCAGTTCCAGGATAGCCAGCCCCGCTTTCCGCCAAGAGCGGCGACTCTGCGGAACAGTTCCTCCGGGGCCGCCGATGACTCGGCGGTGTGCACCATGCGAAGCAACCCTCAGTCTCCGATAGGGACCGACCACGAGGCGCTGCTCATGCGCACCACCGTGCTCTCCAGGTTCTGTATGCGCTGGGACATGCTCTGCAGCAGGGTGAACGCCAGGGACGGATCCTCGTGGAGCCGGGTCAGGAGCATGTCCTTTTCAAGGGTGAGAACGTAGATGTCGCCTACCGCCCGGGCGGTTGCCTGTCGCACCGGGTTGGAATTGAAGATGACGTTCTCGCCGAAGATGTCCCGCTTCTTCATGGTCATCAGGCAGAACTCCTTGTCCGCCTGGCGCTGGACCAGTTCCACCTCGCCTTCCTGAACGACGTACATGCAGTCGCCCCGTTCGCCCTGGTGGAAGATGACCTCCCCGTCCCGGTATTTTTTACCCATGAAGCCTGTGACGTTCGAAGGCATGGTGTTCCTCCCACCTGTTCCATCATTCTTCGGTTGCACCACGGCAGTGGCGATATCCGCCGCCAGCCTCCCCATGTAGGCCGGGTGCAGGGTTCGCATCAGCACGCTCTTGTACGACGCGCTGCCGGTGAAGGTATCCCACAGCACCGTGCTCATCCGCGGTATGGCGCCTTTGCGTTGCTGTTCCCTGGACGCCATGCGCCACACGGCCCGTCGCAGGAACTTGAATTTCTGTATGAAGCCGGTGACCCAGAACACGAACTTCCCGATGCGGTTGTCCTGGATCATCCCCCGGCAGGCCGGTCGGTAATGCTTGTGGAACGCCTGTTCCGAAACGCCGTGGAAGAAAGCGGTGCGGGACATCGCCTTGGCCATGCGGTAGGCCGCCCCGATACCGTCCTTGTACAGGCGGCTGGTGCCGCAGTCGCCGACGAACACGATCCGGTCGCCGTACGGTTTGACGGCGGCGGCCACCGGCATCCGCGGGGAGCAGTGGCAGTAGTCGTCAGGCAGCTTCCAGTCCGGCGGCATGACCGCCTTGAGCTCCGGCGCATCCAGGAAGTTGAGCATCAGCTCCTTGTCGATATCGTCTCCCAGGAGCACCAGGGTGACGTATTCCCCCTTGGGGATCAGGGCGGCGAACTCCAGCCTGGGGATGTTCAGCAGGAAGACGTGCATGGCGTTCCCCAGGTGCCGTTCCATCATCCAGCGTCCCAGGCGGAACTCGCAGATGCTGGCCTGCACCGCTTTGGGCCGCCGGTAACCGGTGTCCTGTTTCTCGAACAGTTTCAGGAGCGCCGTGTTGATCCCGGTGGCGACCACCAGCAGATCGTACGGCCCGCTCTCGCCGGAAGCGGTGGTCAGCCTGGGACGATCGCCGTTCATGGTGACGCCGGTGACCCGTTCCTGGATGACGTTGGCGCCCTGGGCCTTGGCCAGCCCCATGATGTGGGCGTCGAACCCGTCCAGGGGATCGGCCAGCCCCCGTGGTCCGGAGCCACGGTGCACCGCGGCTATCCGTTTCTCGAGCTCGGGAGTCTTGATCCGAACACTGCCTACATCCATGTGCAGGTGGTACGAGTCCAGCCGCCGCTGGATCACCGCCGCCGGCAGGTTGATCCCTTCCGCCGCCAGGTGCATCAGCAGCGACTCGGAAACGATCCCGCCGCACATGTTGCAGCTCTTGGGGCCGGTGCAGACGAAGTCCCGGGGCTCGTAGATGTCGACCTTGATATCGGCGCCGACCCGGCCTGCGATCTGGTGCAGGAAGTAGCTGCTGAACGAGCCGGACGGACCACCACCGATGACGGCAACCCTGGAACCGCTTTGAAGCTTCTCTATCGATCCGGAATTCACCGCCAAAGGATACGGCGGGACGGTTTGAAGTTTTCCTACGGGAATGGTCCTGATTAGTCGCCTGGGCCGGCCAGGGACCGGCAGTAACGGATATACTGAGCAGTCAGTGGTGTATTCCACTGCCGATCCCAGGACCTGTACGGAGAGTTTGATGCAAGACATGCAAGCGCTGTTTCCGGCAGATATTGACCCGAACATTGCGGACGGCAAGTCGATCATGGAAACGGTGGTCATGTCGATGGCCGAGGGTGTGGTGGTGCAGGCTCAGGCAGGTGAGATCCTTGCCTGCAACCCCAGCGCAGAACGGATCCTGGGACTCTCCGCCGACCAGATGAAGGGGCTCACGTCCATGGACTCCAACTGGAGAGCGGTCCGCGACGACGGCTCCCCGTTTCCAGGTAAAGCTCACCCTTCGATGATCACTCTGGAGACGGGTGATTCCTGTTCCGATGTGATCATGGGTGTCCACCGCCCCGACTATTCGCTGGTATGGATTCTCGTCAACTCACGCCCCCTGGGAGGGGAAACCGGGAGCAAACCGAAGGCCGTGGTTTCGACGTTCACCGAAATCACCCAGCTGCGGCGGGTGCGCGAGGAGCGGGAACGCCTGGCGGACAAACTGCAACGGGCATTGACCACGGCGCTCAGCGGATATATCCCGATATGCGCCAGCTGCAAGAAGATCCGCGACTCCAAATCGGACTGGATCGAGCTGGAACAGTTCATCAACATCCAGACCGGAGCCGACTTCACCCACACCATGTGCCCAGGCTGCATAACCGACCTCTATCCGGAACTGGGCCGGGAAGAGGATTGACCGCCGGCAGGTTTCGTTGAGGCCTGTAAATCCCTCTGCTACTATCACTTGTCATTGCGCGCCCGTAGCTCAGTTGGATAGAGCAACGGCCTTCTAAGCCGTGGGTCGCAGGTTCGAATCCTGCCGGGCGTACCACCCAACCGATTGACAGGTCAGGCTTTCGGCGAAGGGGGGGCATCAGACTGATTTGTTGAAATGGGCACGAGTGTCCATATAGTGTCCATCCCTCTTGGTAACGTATTGCTGCAGGTAGCTTTCCCCCTCTTTGTGCCATCCATCCAGCACTGCTATCAGAGGCCGTAGCTCGCCTGCAATTTCTCTCGGAGTCGATTGGGTGTGCACTACGACATTGGCTAGTTAGGCC
>JACXWD010000171.1 GCA_014764515.1 Candidatus Polarisedimenticola svalbardensis
ACAAGGTCCCCTTCTTCGGGATCTGCCTGGGGCTGCAGTGCGCCATGATCGAGATCGGCCGCGACCTGGTGGGATTGGAGAAGGCCGGGTCCGCCGAATTCACCCCTGAGACTCCCCACGCTGTTATTCATCTGATGGAAGACCAGCGGGGCATCGCCAATATGGGAGGGACCATGCGGCTGGGCGCCTATCCCTGCCATCTGGTCCCCGAGAGCCGGGCCGCGGCCTGTTACGGCGACCTTGAGATCAGCGAGCGCCACCGTCACCGCTACGAAGTGAACAACACCTACCGACCGCAATTCGAACAGGCGGGGGTGGTGTTCTCCGGCCTGTCGCCCGACGGCGATCTCGTGGAAATCATGGAGCTGCCGGAACACCCCTTCTTCGTGGCCGTTCAGTTCCATCCCGAATTGAAATCCCGGCCCGGCCGTCCCCATCCGCTGTTCCGTGAATTCGTGGCCGCGGCGGTTGAGCATCAGGAAGCCGGAAACATGAAATCAGTGGACCAGGCCGCAAACTGAGCGGAGGCCTCCCCAACGGGAGGGCGGATCCGCAGGGAAGGACATCACGCATGAACGTTGCAGAGCCCATCGTCCTGGGTGACCACAAGGTTGGCCGGGGGCAGCCCCTGTACATTATCGCCGGACCCTGCGTTCTCGAGGACCCGGACGAGATGCTGGAAACGGCGACCGCCCTGGCTTCCATCTGCGCCCGGCTGGATGTGGGTTATTGTTTCAAGGCCAGCTACCGGAAGGACAACCGGACCAGCTCCGACTCCTACCGCGGGCCGGGTATCGATGACGGCCTGCGCCTGCTGGACAGAATCAAGGATGCCGTGGGGGTACCCGTAGTGACGGATTTCCACCATCCCGAAGAGGCCGATGCCGTGGCCGAGGTCGCCGAGGTTCTGCAGATCCCCGCATTCCTCTGCCGCCAGACGTCGCTGCTGGAAGCGGCCGGTCGCACCGGGCGGGTGGTCAACGTCAAGAAGGGGCAGTTCCTGGCCGCCGAGGGCATGGGCCAGGCCGCGGGCAAGCTGCGCCAGGTGGGTTGCGATAGAATCCTGTTCACCGAACGGGGATCCTTTTTTGGTTACGGCGATCTCACCGTCGATTTCCGCTCCATCCAGATCATGCGCGAGCTCGGCCATCCCGTGGTTTTTGATGCCACGCATTCCGTGCAGTCGCCCGGTTCCACCGGCACCACCACCGGCGGCACGCCCCGACTCATCCCCCTGCTGGCCCGTTGCGGGATGGCCGCGGGCTGCGACCTTGTGTTCCTGGAAGTTCATCCCGAGCCCTCGCGGGCCAAGAGCGATGCGGGAAGCCAACTGCCCCTGGAGGCCTTCGAACCCCTGGTCACCGAAATGATCAAATTCAGGAATCTTTATTTGGAGGCAAACGATTGAGTGAATCCGATAGGGAACGGAAACCCTGGCCTCCGCGGACCGACGACGACTACCGGCAGGAAGCCGTCATCCGGGTAGGTGAAGAGCTGGCCGACCGCCTGGCGCGGGTGCGGTTGATGATATTCGACGCCGACGGGGTCCTCACCCCGGGCAACCTGATTTTCAGTACAGCCGGCGAGGCCCTCAAGGAATTCCACAGTCATGACGGTTTTGGATTGGTGCTGGGTCGTCTGGTGGGAATCAAGCGGGCGGTGCTGACGGGCCGCAACAGCAGGATCGTTCACCGCCGTTGCCGGGAACTGCGGTTCGATTCCATCAAGCTCGGCCGCTTCGACAAGGTGGCCGCCCTGCAGGAAATCCTGGCCGAAACAGAGTGCCGCGCCGAGGACGCCCTCTACATGGGGGATGACCTGATCGACCTGCAGGCCATGTACGAAGTCGGATTCGCGGTGGCCGTTCCGGGTTCTCCGGTCGAGCTGCGGGAATTTTGTGACTACGTGACTGAACGGGAAGGCGGACTGGGGGCCGTGCGGGAAATCATGGATCTTGTGCTCAAGAGCGCGGGCCTTTTTGGAGAGGCCCTGACCCATCTGGAACGCAAAGAATCCCAGCCGACCCAGGCCGAACTGTCGTCCGATTCTGAGGAGGAGACCTGGCAATGATGGAAGCGCCCCGCCGGAACCCGGACGCCGAAAA
>JACXWD010000172.1 GCA_014764515.1 Candidatus Polarisedimenticola svalbardensis
GAGCCAGGTCATCCGGAGCAGGAAGTTGCTGGTCCCGCGGTATAGCACAATGGTGAGCGGAAGGAAGGTCACCAGCGCCCATGCGAAGTCGTTGCCGTCACCCAGGAAATAACCGGCCTTGAAATAGCCGACACGAACGGCCTGGAAGAACATGTCGTAGTTGAGGACCACGAGATAACACAGGTAGCCCGCCATGAAAGTGTAGAACACCTGGATCTTCTTGCCGCTGTCCACAAGCCAGTACACGTTGGCAAGCATGATGAAGTACCCGATCTGGGTGATCACCGTATCCAGGACGTAGGTCTTCACGATGGCGTACATGACCGAGGCGATGCTCATGACGGTCAGTGCCAGGATCAGTCGAACCTGGGTGAATGACAGCAGCTTCCCGAAACCGTTGCGGGAGGCCATCAACCCAAAGAGCAGCAGGGATGCCAGCAGGGAGAATTTGGTCGCCTTCAGGATCCCGAAGGTTGCCGCCAGTCCAAGGTATTCGACGCCGATGATGGCGATGAGTAGTGCGGTGAGCATCGTCTAGACGCCTTCAGGGCCGGGCCGCCGGCTACCGAGTAGAACAGCTTCCCGTGTCGCCGGGAAGAGGTTCAGGGGGAGGAGGCAGTACAGCAGGGCGGTCAACACCCGGGGGGTGATCCGCAGGATCGAACTGTGTTGGTGCACGTGGGGGTCCGATTCGGCCAAATCCTGCATGAAGTGATTCTCGCTTGAGAACAGGTTGGAGGTGGCGCCCCGGCCGTCAGGCAGTGCAGCCCAGTACAGGATCCTCTTGTACGGCCACCAGGTTTCGATTCCTGCCGCCAGAACCGTCCTTCGGGAAATCAGGTTGGATATCAGTCGCATTTTCCAGCCCGGCTTGCCTAACTCCTCGGGGATGGGGACCTTGGTAATCGGCCACAGTGCTTCGCACAACGTGTGGACCATGCGGAGGAATGACAGGCAGCCGGCATCCCGGGCGGTCTGAAAAACGGTATCCCAGGACAGTTCGGCCGGCTCATGACAACGCAAGCGGGCGATATCTCCCAGGTCCCGCAAGGTCAGTCCGCCGCGGTTGGCGCCGTGGAAACTGGTGTAAACCAGTTCATCTTCCCGGGAAGGGACCAGGACCTTCCCGGATCGAAGCTCGGTGCGGATTCCGGTCTCCCACCAGCCGGACGTATCAAACCGGACCGGGGAGTCCTTGAAGGTCACATCCCAGTGCAGTTCGATGATGGTCGGCCAGTTGGTATTCCTCAGGACGTAAGGCAGGTGGAAATGGCTCCGTCGGAACAGTGCCGGGCGGAACGCCTCGTAGCCGCGCTCCTCCAGGATGGCGCCGACTGCGTCGATATCAGCCGGCCGGACCAGCAGGTCGATGTCGACGCTGGAGCGTGCTGCAGGGTCCTTGTAGAGGCGCTCGGACAGTCCCCGCCCCTTGAGCAGCATGACCTCGATCCCGTTTCGCTGGAGGTCTGCCAGGAGTTCTCCCAACTGTTCGACCTGCTGCTGGTCCGCAAGAGCGGCAGCGGTGCGGGTATGGGACAGCCTGGTGCGGTACGGCTCCGGTATACCGTCGGGGGAGGTGCCGCGGGCAGCGTGGAGGGCCAGGAGCGCAAGCACCTGCTGGCGCCTGGCCTGCTCGTACAGCAGGTCCCACCGGCAACCCTGGAAATCTGTACCCGCCTGGGAGGCAGGCGCCACCGGCGATGTGATTTCAAGCAGCAGGCTGGATTCCGGCAAGAGACCTGAGCTGGGATCATCACGCATCAGTAACCTGGTATTCCCGACCGCCGATTTGGTGTTTGAGTCGATAAGTCAATATATGTTGCTGAGGTCCGGTCTGGCAATACGGCAGACCGCCGCCTGATTGACACTGTCTCACCGCCTCCCTATCATGAACCGGAGGTTGCCGAATCCGGAAAATGACCTAGATTTCAAGTAATTGATGGACAGGAGACGCCGTGTTTTCAAAAGCAGTACTGGATCTCAACTACGAAGCGGAAGCAGCCAGAATCCAGGATTCCATCCGCAGGAGCCTGGGTTCGGAACTCCATCGTAAGGGGATCGTGGTCGCCATGTCCGGCGGCATCGACAGCTCCGCCGTGG
>JACXWD010000024.1 GCA_014764515.1 Candidatus Polarisedimenticola svalbardensis
ACTGTCGGTGCAGGTCGATTCCAGACAGCTCGGGAAGATGGAACGGATACCGGCCGGTACCGATCGCCTGCACTGGACCGGCGGGGAAACGGCGGAGGTCGCGCTGTTCCACCGACTGGCCGACAGCGGCACTGCCCTGCTCCTGGAAACCGGCGGCAACGACGCCGACACCGCATCGACCACCGCGATCCGTCTTGCCCGGGCGGCGATCGATTGCGGTGTCCAGAACGTTTCCGTGACCCTCTGCCCGACCTGCCTCCCTTCTCCCCTTCTGGCGGTGCGGCTCCTGGCCGGCCGACTGGAGCGGGCTGGACTGGATGCAGGGATCGTGCTCCTGGATCGGCCCCACGACCGCAATGCCGACCCGCGACTGGGCCCCGGATCCTCCCTGGGCGGGCTACTGTGCGAAGGGATCGGCGACTCGATCCAGATCGCTCTCCCCGACCCGGTGGAGAGCCACCGCCGGTCGTTCGACATCCTGCAGGCTGCCCGAGTCCGGATCACCCGAACCGACTTCATTTCCTGCCCGTCCTGCGGCCGGACCCTGTTCGACCTGGAAGAGACTACCGCCCGGATCAAGGAGCGGACGTCCCACCTCAAGGGCCTGAAGATCGCCATCATGGGCTGCATCGTCAACGGACCAGGCGAGATGGCCGACGCCGACTTCGGCTACGTCGGCTGGGGCGAGGACAAGATCGCCCTGTTCGTCGGCATGGAGATGGTGGAGAAAGATATCCCCACAGCGGAAGCGGACGACCGGCTGGTGGAACTGATCAAGTCCCACGATAAATGGGTAGAGCCGGCCTAGAGAGCCGGCCGCTGGGCTGCAAGAAGGCCGTCGACGAACAGGATGGTCCCAAACTCGGTCCGACGTTCTCCCTTCCCCATGTAATCGAACCGCAGGCACCACCCATCTTCAAGGAGAAGCTTGCGGATGCCGCGATGGATGGAAACGGAATGGGTGCCGATGATCAGGTGACGGACCCTGGAGTTGATCTCGGCTCGTGCATCCCGGATCACCTTCAGCTCTTCTCCCTGCAGGTCCATGTGCAGGAGATCGACCTGATCCTGCTGATTCAGGATCGGCCCCAGCCGCATGCAGCTGACCGGAACCACTTTTTTGGCTGAATGTAGCCTGTCAAGGCTCAATCCGTAGTCTTCGCCCTCATTCTCATCCACCCGGTACGAGGCTGTGCCATCGTGATCGGATATGGCCCCGCTCAGCAAAGTATGCGCTTCAGGGTTCAGGCCGTTGTTCCTGAAATGCTCCTGCATCCTCCGGAATCGGGTCGCCTCCATTTCCACACCAACCATCCGTGGAGTCAGGTCGGGCCGGAGGGACAGGGCCCGGGAAGCGCTCACCAACCAGTAGCCGTAACCTGCTCCGAGTTCGAGAACTGTGTACACAGGACCAGCGGCGGCGGCAATGGAGTCAAGCAGGCAGATGTATTCGAAATAGGTTTGATCCGGAACAGGGTGCGAGGTCTCCAGATTTCCTTTCGGCGTCGGCTTGAAAAACGATCGGAACCCCGGATCGGTCCGGACGCCGAGGAAATCTACACAGAATTCCCCGTCCGCTTCCCCTCGCCAGGGTTCGATCCTCAAGATGGCCGGATGATGGTTCCCGTCCCAGGGGGTGGGCGGATTCAGGTGGTTTCGGACTCTCCAGAGGAGGAATTGAATCTGGCGGACGATCCACCGGATCCTATTCACTTCTGCAGCTCCTCGAACAGTCTCAGCGACCAGGACGCCATACCGGCCTCGATCAACGGGAACTCCTCGGCGGTGGCCCGGGCGTCCAGCAGATCTTTCGCCTGGAAAATGGCCAGGAACCCGTCTTCCCGCTCCAGCCGGCCGGCCAGGCGGATCCGTCCAGCCTGTTCCAGTTCCTGGAGCGCAGCGATCTGCTCCTGAACGGCCGGTCCGGCCTGTTCCGGGGTGGCGGTGATCCGGATGGTGACTGCGTAGAGGGCCATAGGAGCCATCTTATCCCACAGGCTCATTCCATGGTCACCAATGGAGTCGCTTGGTAGGATAATCCTATGGCGACACAATCAGGAGGGAGGGAATAATGGAAATTCAAATCGAATACTGCATGGAATGAAACTACGAACCAACGGCGGCCGGTCTGGCTGCTGAACTGAAAAAGGCTCTCGGGATTGATGCGGAACTGATCGCCTCCGGCGGTGGCGTCTTTGAAGTGACCGTGGACGGCAACAAGATCTTCTCAAAGAAGGCGCTGGACCGGTTCCCCGAAGACGGAGAGATCCTGAAGCTGATCGGAGAATGAAACATGGGCCTCTTTGACCGGCTGGTCAGCCTGACACTGCCCGTCGTGCCGAAACCGATCGTCGGCTATTTCTCACGGCGTTACATCGCCGGGGAGAGCCTGGATCAGGCGTTCGGAGTGGCCAGGCTGCTGCTGGACAAGAACGCACTGGTCACCATGGACATCCTCGGCGAGTTCATAGAGGACCTGTCGGAGGCTGACGCCAATACAGCCCAGTACGTCGACCTGATCCGAAAGGTCGCAGAACAGCGACTGCCGGACACCAACGTTTCGGTGAAGCTGACCGCCCTGGGCCTCCAACTGGACAAGGCGGCCTGTCTGGCCAACCTGCGGAAGCTGATGGACGCGGTCCGCGAAACCGGCAAATTCCTGCGCATCGACATGGAAGACTCACCCTGTACCGACGATACCCTGGAGCTGTACCGTGTGTTGCGGGATGAGTACCCCGGCATGGTCGGCGTCGTCCTGCAGGCCCGCCTGCGCCGGTCCATGGCCGATATTGACGCCCTGGTCCATCCCCAGGCGAACTACCGGCTGTGCAAGGGGATCTACCTGGAGCCGGAGGAAATCGCCTTCACCGAACCGGACCCGATCCGCGCCAGTTTCACCGCCCTGCTGGAGCGGATGATCGAGACCGGAGCGTATGTCGGCATCGCCACTCACGACGAACAGCTGGTGGACGAGGCGATCGCCTTGATCGAAAAGCACCGCCTCCCGAAGGAGCGCTACGAGTTCCAGATGCTCCTGGGAGTGACCGAGATGTTGCGGCAACGGATTCTGGATGCCGGGCACCGGTTAAGGGTCTACGTGCCGTACGGTGTGCAGTGGTATCCGTATTCCGTCCGAAGGCTGCGGGAGAACCCGCAGATCGCCGGCTACGCTTTCAAGGCGCTGTTCAACCGAAAGTAACGCCGATTCCGTATCCGTAGACCAGGTGTCCGCCCATCCAGGCGGTGACCAGCGTCAATCCAACGCCGGCCAGGACCAGGACGGCGTACAGAACCTTCTGATCCGCCGGCAACCGGCCCTGGTACCAGCCCTTCCACAGGGCGAGAGCGGCGAACAGGCCCAGCAGCACCAGGCCGAACCGTTCGTGGAGGTGCACATCCGCCGTACCTCCATTGAAGCCGGCCACCGAGTTCTGGGCAAGAAATCCGGCGGCTACCGTCGGCGCCAGGAACAGGGTGCCGGCCAGGACCAGCACGGCCCCGGCCCGCTCGCGGGTTTCCCGGCGGGACAGGATCCCCGCCGCCTCCAGGAGGCCGCCGGCGACCAGGAACGCTACGGAGAAATGGACCAGAGCCGGATGGATCAGATGCATGAACGCTGCTCCTGCCGGTTCAACGGTCCGGATTGAGTCGCCGGAATTCCTCCAGCAGTTCCCGGGAAGCCTTGTCGAGCTTCTCCGGAGGCCAGATCTGGATCACCGCCACCAGGTCACCGGCCGGTGTGCGACCGTTGGCAGGCACGCCCTTGCCCCGGATGCGGAACTTCTGCCCGCTGCGGGTCCCGGCCGGGATGCTGATGGTGGTGGCGCCGTCCAGGCCGGGGACGTCAACATTCCCTCCCAGCGCGGCGTTGGCGATCCCTACCGGGACTTCGCAGATCAGGTTCCTGCCGTCCCTTGAAAATGTTTCGTCGGCGGCAACCCGTACCCGGAAGTAGGCGTCGCCAGGAGGACCACCGTTGACCCCGGCGTTCCCTTTGCCCGAAAGCAAGACCTTGCCGCCGTCGTGGATGCCGCCGGGCACCCGGACCCGAATCTTGTCTTCGGTGCCCCGCCGCCCCGATCCTGCGCACGGGCTGCAGGGCGAACCGGGCATCCTGCCCGAGCCGTGGCAACGGGGACAGGCCATGGCGACCTGCATGCCGCCCCTCCCTTGGGCCATGCGGCCGCTTCCGCTGCAGGCGACACAGCGGTCGCCACCGGACCCCGGTTTGGCGCCACTGCCGGAGCATGCGCTGCACGCCGCCTTGCGGGGCAACCGAACCTCCAGCGTATCTCCCTGCACCGCCGCCCGGAACGAGATGCTGAGCTCGAACTCGATATCCTCCCCGCGCTGAGGCCTGCCGGATCTTCCCCGGCCGGCCCCGCGACCGCCTCCTGCGAACATGTTGAACAGCTGGCTGAAATCCATCCCGCCGAAGTTCATGTCGTTGACGTCGAAACCCATCCCGCCGAACGGGTTGAAGTCGGCGCCGAAGGCGTCGTGGCCACCCTGGTCGTAGCGGGTCCGCTTCTCGCTGTCGGAAAGAACGGCGAACGCCTCCGCCACTTCCTTGAAGTTCTTTTCCGCTTCCGGATTATCCGGGTTGCGGTCCGGATGGAACTTCATGGCCAGCTTGCGGTAGGCGGTCTTGAGCTCTTTCTCGGTGGCGTTTCGGCCAAGACCGAGGATTTCGTAGTAGTCCCGTCTGGTTGCCATACCAACCTAATAAAATCGAAGTGCTCCCCTGTCAAGGCTTTGGGAGCGATGTAGAATGGAAGAGTGAGAATAAAGACCTTAAGGACCCTCATCGCCGCGGCTCTGGCGCTGGCCCTGACAAGCGCCGTTGCCACCACCGCTCAGATCCCGGGAGACCCGATGGGGCCTCCGGATCCGATCCCGGACCCGCTCCCCAGCCGCCCAAAACCGAAAAAAGAGGACGGAGACAAGAGTAAACCGGCCTGGGAAGAGCTTTATCGTGAATCCGACGCCCCCTGGGAGCTGCCGGAAGAGATCAATCGCACCCTGGCTTCCCGGGCCGCCGCCTACCAGGAGTTCGCCCGGCGGTTCACCTGCACCGAGACCGCCCGCTCCGCCAAGTACCGGGGCGACGAGGCATCCAAAGAGGTCAATCGCAAATATTCCTACCTGCTGACCACGGAGCCGGCTATCGGGTCGTTCAAGGAGAGCCGCTACAAAATCAACCGCAACGGCAAGGTGCAGCGCGGAGAGGTCAAGGACGAGGAAAAGTTCCCTCCGGCCTATGCCTGGGTGTACCTGTTCAGCGGATTCAACCAGGGCTTCTTCGCCTACAGGGACCTGGGGGACTACTACGACGGGTTCGACTGGGTTCGGGAGATCCAGTTCAAGGGCTCCTTCCGCTTCACCGACGGGAAGGACATCCGGCAGTGGGAAGGGATCGCCCTGGTAGACGCCGCCACCTTCACACCGATCGAGATCCGGGCGGAACCGATCGGCCAGCGGGACCACATTCGCGGCCTGTACCGCAGGTGGTCCACTGCCTTCAACCTGGCCGGGTTACGGTTCGCACCGCGGCCGTTCGGCTACAGCTGCCAGGTCAACTTCCGGCTGAGAGAAGCGGGGCTGACATTCCCCACCCAGTTGCGATACGACACCTTCCGGGCGGTGTCCAACCTGCAGTCCATTCCCTGGAAGGCTTCCACCAGGGATTACACCAACTATCGCTTCTTCAACGTGGGCACCACCGAAGATCTGGGAGATACCGCCGGCGAGACGCCCTAGTTCTCCGCCGGCAGGTCGTCGGGGATCAGATCCGGGTCCAGCACTTCCACCGTAGCGGCCTTGCGGAGCTTCGCCATCTCAGCCTGCATGACCTGGCCTTTCTTCTCCTCGATCAGCTGAAGCTTCAGCTGGGGCCGGATCTCCTCGAACGGGATCGGTTCCGATGGCTTGCGCCCGGTGACCTTCATGATGTTGTAACCGGTGACCGTTTCAAAGACGTCGGAAATGCCGCCGATCTCGGTGTCGAATGCGACCTTCTCGAAAGCGGGGAACATCACGCCCCGGGGGAACATGCCGAGCGCTCCACCTTTTGCCGCGTTGGGCGCCTGGGAGAACTCCTTGGCCAGTGCGGCGAAATCCTCGCCGGCCACCGCCCGTGCATGAGCTTCATCGGCTTTTTCCCTGGCTCTCTTGCGCAGCGGTTCCGGATCGGTCTCACCGGCGTTGCGGAGGATGTAGGAAGCTTCAGTGAGCTCCTGGGTCATGTAAGTCTCACGGTTGGCGTCGTAGTAAGCCCTGGCTTCCTCGTCACTGGCGGTGACGTTGCGGGTGAGTAACGTGGCCAGGTTCTGCATCTGCAGCCTCCTGGCGACTTCATCCCGCAGGTCGGCTTCACTGATACCGGCATTCGCAAGGTACTGTTCGAACTCATCTTCGGTCCCCTGCTGGTCCTTCAGGCTCTGAATCTGATCTTCGAGAGTGACCGGGGCGACCTGGATCGCCCGCTTCTCAGCCTCCTGCATGAGGATCTGATTGTCCAGGATCAGGTCCAGGGCGAGGATGCGGTGCATCCGCTCCTGCTCCTCGGTGAAGGTGATGCCCTGTGCCGCCATCTGGGCCATGTTCACGGAGGCGACCTCGTAGACTTTCTCGGCGGTGATCTCGCCGCCATTGACGATTGCCACCACCTTGTCCGGATCCGGGGCGAGGTTGGGCGAAACCGCTTCATCGGCGTTCGGGGCCGTGATCGCGGCCTGCCGATCCGCCTCGGGGATCGCCTCGTCGTCACCGCCGCACGCAGCAAACAGCACCACGGACAGGATCAGGATGAGGGACAGGATGAAACTGGAACGCCGATTCGTGAACATCTTCAACCCCTTTAGGTAGTTACGGGATACGGCCCGCCGACACATTCTACGGTTGATCCGGATCGGCTTCAACCGAAGTAACGGGGACAGCAACCGAAACCGGGGTTTTGGGGACACCTTTCTCCGGAAGACCGGAACCGGTATGCTCCTAAGGTGTCCCCAAAACCCCGGTTTCGGTTGCTGTCCCCGAAAAGGTGCCTGTCCCCGATGGAAGAAGAAGATATTCCTGAAGAAGTGGTGGTGCCGATCGAGGATTTCATCGATCTGCACCCGTTCCAGCCCCGGGAGATCCGGTCGGTGGTGGAGGCTTACCTTGAGGCGGCCCTGCTCAAGGGGTTCCGGGAGGTTCGCATCATCCACGGCAAGGGGATCGGTGTTCAGAGAGAGGTGGTTCGCTCGGTCCTCGCGGCCCACCCTGATGTCGAGAAGTTCAGCGACGGCGGGCCCGCCGGCGGCGGGTGGGGAGCGACCCGGGTGTTTCTGAGATTCTCAGGCGATGGACCGGACCAGTCTTGAAACCAGCGGGGCGCAGACCTGGTGATCGCACGCCAGGGGGACCTGCGGCAGGCCTGTGACCGGGCCGACACCGCGATAAGCCTCGGCCAGGGCATGGTACCGGGGGCAACCGGAGCACCGTGTGATCCGTGAAAGGGCCAGCAAACGGAGACCGTCCAGATCCTCCATGCCAGGTTGTGGCGCTATCTTGAGCATTGTTCCTTCTCCCGTAATTCCCTGCTTCATAACTATTAAACGCGGCAACACTCGATTTGGTTCACTTCTCGAAGTAAAATTTTTGTGAAGGAGAAAACGAGCCATGTCCGACGACATCAACATCACCTGTCCGTGCTGTGCCACAAAGTTGCTGCTGGACCGGGAAACCGGCGAGATACTGTCGGAAGAGCGCCCGGCCGCCGATCACGACAAGACGTTCGAGGACGCCATGCGTGACGTCCAGTCCGGAGCCGACCGCAGGGCCAAGGCGTTTTCCGACGCCCACAAGCGGACCACGAATCTGGAGAGCCTGCTGGAGAAGAAGTTCGAGGAGGCACGTAAAAAAGCCGCCAAGGACTCGACCAAGCCGGTCAACCCGCTGGATATCGACTGATCAGTCCTTCAGGTTGTCCAGCCCCGGAAGGTTAAGCGATTCACCGAGCTCTTCAAGTTTCGACAGATCGATGATCCCGTCAATGTTCACGAACACCAGTTCCCCATCCTGCTTCCCCCGGATCAGGACCGTGACGCCGTCCACCGTTTCCTCGGTCCCGAAAATCCAGACCGACAGGTTGCCCTCGTCGTCATTGACCCGGGCGATCCTGTCCCACGCCCCCCGCCGGAGGCGTTTTTCTGTGGCCCGCAACAGTTCCTGGCCACGCAACTGCTTGGCTTCGGTATCCATGGTCAGGATGACCGCATGGATGGAATGCAGTCCGGCCACGGTATCCGCCAGGTCCTTGTCGGCTCCGGCCAGGCCGGCGGAGATCATCTTCAACAGGGCGCCGGAGATACTGATCTCAAGAGTGAGATCATCTTCGCCGCCCAGGTCGATAAACGGTTCGGGGTCGACGAAGCCGTTCCCGGCGTTCACGGGGGACAGTCCACCGGCGACTGCCAGCAGGCAGACCACCATACCGATTGCGATGGTGAATTTCTTTATTTTCATGTTCCTGTCCTCCTGATGTGTACCGCGCGGGAACTAAGGCAATCCGATCGTAATTTTCTCAAGGGCCGGCGTGACCTGCCCACCCAGCACTTCTTCCATGGCGACGGTCTGGCTGCGCTGCAGCGCCTGGCCGGCCATACCGAGGGCGGCCCTGGCCTCCACGGTAGCCCTGGCTATCTCGTCCGGGCTGTACTCAGGCTCCCTGTCTAAGAGGCCGAACCAGCTCCCTGCCATAGCCACGGTCAAAACGGCTGCGGCCGCCGCCATCCACCGCCAACGGCCCGGAACGGTCCCGGACGATCTGCGGACGGTGCGGTCCCAGACTTCCTCCAGAGCTTCGTCGGGCAATTCCAGTTCAGGAAGCGCCGCCAGCCCGTCATGAAGCTCCACCATGTCCACCTGGAACCGGCGGCAGGCGGCACACGATTCGAGATGACGCTCCATGGCCGCAAGCTCCCTGCCGTCCATCAAGTGGCCATCGATCCTCTCCTGGATCGTTGCCTGGGCTTTCTCGCAATTCATGTTCATGGCGTCACTCCGGCTTCAACAAGTTCCCGGCGCAGCCGGATACGGGCCCGGTGCAGCCTGGCCTTCACCGTCCCAAGGGGCTGGCTTAGAATCCTGGCGATCTCCTCGTACGAGGTCTGGTGCACTTCCCGGAGAAGCACAACCGTACGATCTTCCTTCCGCAATCGTCCCAGCGCGGCCTCGATCGCCCTGCCCAGCTCTCCTGCCGTGGACAGCTTCTCCGGGCCGGGTGTCACATCGGCCACCGGCTCCAGCACCGTATCGCCGAACACTTCCGACCGGACCTTCTTGCGGCGGGTGCGATCCACGCACAGCCGGTACGTGGTCCTGAGCAGCCAGGCCTTGCTGGAATCGGGGATCACTTTTTCCCTGTTTTCCCATAGCCGGATCAGGACCTCCTGAGCCACGTCCCTGGCGTCCTCCCTGTTCCCGAGCATGCGGTAGGCATACCCGTGGACCAGATTCTTGTGGCGGACCACCAGGTCCTGGTAAGTATCGGTATCCATGGCTCCAGTTAAAGAACGCCCCGGCTGCAGGGAAGTTGCACCCTTATTTGACAGGGAGCGTTCCCCCTTCCAAAATACCATTCCCACACGGGCCAAACCCGGAAAACCCGGACGATCCGGACTTCCGGACAGTTACCGACAAGGAGTACCAGCTAATGCGGACGATGATCACAGCCGGCCTGCGGCTTTCCCTCTGCCTGATCCTGCTCGCCGCCGTGGCGATGACACCTCTGGCCGCCCAGTCCAGCCGGACCCCGACTACCGACCGGCTGTTCCTCGGCTTCGCAAAAGACGCAACCCTTGCCAACCAGCAGTGGTGGGAAGGCCAACTCGAAATCACCAGCCACGACGACCTGGACACCGTCGTCGCCAACCTGGTATTCGCCCTGCGCCCCATCGACAGGTTTGAGTTCGGCGGCAAGGTCGGCTTCGGCGATTCCGACCTGCCCACGCCGTTCAACGACCTTGAAGGGACCGGCGCCACCGACCTTGAGCTGTGGGGAAAATACGCCCTGGGTTCCCTGGAGGACGGCTCCGACCTGGCGGTGGGAGTCACCGTGACCGTTCCTACCGGCGATGATTCCGCCGGCCTCGGCCGGGACTCGTTCGACATCGGAGCGTTCTTCACTTCCCGCAAGGCGATGAACGGGTTCGACCTGGTCGGACATGTCGGCGCGAACTTCCATGGCGACGGCAGAATCCTGGGTGTGGACCTGGACGGCAAGGTTTCCGCCGAACTCGGCGTCGGTTTCATCTTCCCGATGTCGGAGACCATCAGCCTGGTGGCTGAAGGCCAACTCGAAACCGAGCAGTACAAGAACGCCGGCGATATCGGCGACACCGACACCCGCATCCTGGGCGGCGTGGACTGGAAGCTGGGCGCCAACGGCATGTTCCGGGGGGCACTGGCCCTAGGCCTCACCGACGGGGCGCCGGACACCCAGCTGATCCTCGGTTACGCAGCCAGGTTCTGATCCGCTCTCAGCTCTCTAGCCAATCCGGCAGGTCGGCTATCGACCTGATCCGGGGGGCATCCACATCCTGGAACAGGTCGTGCCGGTCCACGAGGACCGGCGCGATCCCTGCCCTCCGTGCTCCGGCCACATCGACGGCGGGGACATCTCCGGCAAACATCGCAGTAGACGCTTTTACGCCCAACCGGTCCAGGGCGATGGCGAAGATCGCCGGATCCGGTTTCTCAACCCCGACACGGTGGGAATCGACTACCGTCTCGAACAGCCCCTCGTACCCTGCCGCATCCAGGTCCTGCTCGACCCGGCCCTCGGCGTTGCTGACGACGGCTAAACGATAGCCCTCCTCCCGCAACTTCCGGACCGTAACGACCGCACCGGGGATCGGATCGACCCATAGCCCCTGCCGGTGGTGCAGCGCCCAGAGTTCGTCCACCAGCGCGGCGTGCTGTTCCCGGGCCAGACCGGCTTCCTTGAGTATGGTGAAGAAATAGCCGCGCCAGGCGTCCCCGGTCCTGCCGCCGCTTCGAACCTTGTTTTCGATCTCCACCCGGGCCAGGGCTTCGAACCGCGAGAGTTCCCCCGGGGTGCTGGAACAGCCGCGCTCCTCCAGCATGGATGCCAGCCGGCCATAGTCCAGGTCCAGCAGCACTCCTCCCGCATCCAGCAGGATGGTGCCGTACCGACCGCTCAATCTTTGACCCCGCAATGGGGACAGAACTGCTCCTCACCAGGCAGCCGGGCGCCGCAACCGCTGCAGTGCCTGGCTTCTTCTGTTTCCGGCAGTTCGAACTCCTCTGCTTCGGCCTCGTGAAATCCCAGAAGTCCGGCCACCGCCTGAACCTTCTTGGCGGGAACCCGCAGCCAGTACTCCTCCTGCAGCGGTTCACCGGGCCGGCAGCCGTGGGCGGGACGTATAACCACTTCCGAGGCCAGGCCGTTGTTCCACAGCAGATCCCTGGACTGCAGCGCTTCCGCCATCTCCAGGAAACCGCAGTAATCGGCCTTGTGCCCGGACATGTCAGGCGCCAGGGACCCGTCCGGCGAGCCGGATTCGGAACCGGAATCCAGCTGGTCCACCAGGTCGGTGTCACAGCCTTCGCAGCGGGTGAACCCGTCGCGGAATTGATCGCGGCAGACAGGGCAATACATGCAAATCTCCTCAGGAGCCGGACAGTCGGTAAACCGGCCTCAGCTTGTCACGCAGATAGCGCATCAACGGCTCATGACTCAGACGTTCCCCGGTAACTCTCTCACCTAGTTCTTCCGCCGGCCAGCGCCGGCCGTGACGGTGGATCTTCTCCCGCAACCAGTCCAGCAGCGGCTGGAACTCACCGGACCCGATCCGGTTGTCCAGGTCCGGAAGGTCCCTTCGAACCGCCTCCCAGATCTGGGCGGAGTACAGGTTACCCAAGGTGTAGGTCGGGAAATAACCGATGGCGCCCATGGACCAGTGAATGTCCTGGAGGCAACCCCGGGCGTCATCGGGAACGGTCAGGCCCAGGTCGGACCGGATGCGCTCGTTCCAGGCGCCGGGCAGATCGGCTGTCGCCAGCTCGCCGTGGAGCATGGCCCGCTCCAGATCGAACCGCAGCATGATGTGCAGGTTGTAGGTCGCTTCATCCGACTCCACCCGGATCAGGTTCGGCGCCACGATATTCATGGCCCGGTACACCTGCTCCAGGTTCAAACCCTTGAGCCCCAGTGTCCTTGACGCCCCGGGCAGAGCCCAGGTCCAGAACGACCGTGACCGCCCGACCTGATTCTCCCACAGCCTGGACTGGCTCTCATGGATACCCAGGCTGACCGCTTCCGAAAGCGGCCGGCCGTGAAACCGTTCCTTCGGGAGACCCTGCTCGTAGAGGGCGTGCCCCGCCTCGTGCATGGTGGACCCCAAACCGTCTGCAAACGGCGCCTCCTGGAATCGGGACGTGATCCGGGTGTCACCCGGGGCCAACCCCTCGGTGAACGGATGAGTCGAGACATCCAGCCTGCCTGCGCTGAAGTCGTATCCGATCGCCTCCGCCACCTCCCGGCTGTACCGGGCCTGCCGGTCCACGGGAACCGGCGTAGTGTGCATCGCCGCGTCCGGCGGGTCGGGAGCTGCGGCCAGTTCCTCGATAAGTGGCACCAGTTCCCGGCGCAACGGTGCAAAAAGGGCCTCCACCCGGGCGCTCTTCATCCCCGGCTCGAACTCGTCCAGGAGCGCATCGTACGGCTCGCCCCCGCCATCGCCGTTCAGGCAGGCCGCCTTGCGGCGGTTCAATTCCAGCAGGCTGTCGAGATGGGGTTGGAAAATTTCGAAGCGGCTCTCTTCCCGGGCCTGTTTCCAGGCGGTCAACCCTCGTGTTCCTGCCAGGGCCAGTTCGGAGACCAGTTCGGTGGGAAGCTTGCAGGCGTTGTCATAATCCCGCCGTATTTCCCGCAGGTCCGCCTGGAGGCTCTCGTCCTCCCGAACTTCCGCCTGTTCCCCGGCTGCCGCCACCAGGTCACCCAGTGACGGATCGGTCGCCTTGCTGTGGATCAGGGTTGAGAGCAGCGCCATCTCCTCGCCACGAAATTCCGCCGCCGCCGGCGGCATCATCGTTTCCTGGTCCCAACTCAGGGTTGCCTGCACCGACCTCAACGTGCCGATCTCTCGTAACCGGACCGCCACCGCTTGCAGCGCACTCGTTCTCTTCCCGCTCATCCGTCCAGCTTTTCAAGATAATTGCGGTACGCCGCGGCCAGGCCGGCCGGGAGTTTCCAGGAGGGTTGCCAGCCCAGCCGGCGCAGGAGGCTTCCGTCCAGCGCCTTTCTGGGGACGCCGTCCGGCCTGGTGTGGTCGAACCTGAGCTCTCCTGCATACCCGACCGCAGCCTTGACCAGCTCCGCCATCTCCCGGATGGTCACTTCCTCGCCGGATCCCACGTTGATGTGGGAGAGCCGGGGCCGTGTGGCTGCGGCCCACGTTTCCGGGGCCAGGTTCATGACGTGGAGGGCCGCCGCCGCCATATCGTCGACATGGAGGAATTCGCGCTGCGGCTCTCCGCTGCCCCACACCGTCACTGCAGGATCACCGGCGATCCGGGCTTCGTGGAAACGCCGGATCAGCGCCGGCACGACATGGCTGTAATCCGGATCGTAGTTGTCGTTCGGTCCGTAGAGATTGGTCGGCATGACGCTGCGGAAATCGGTTCCGTGCTGGAGGTTGTAGGCCTCGCACAATTTGATCCCCGCCACCTTGGCAACGGCATAGCTCTCGTTGGTCGGCTCCAGCGGCCCGGCCAGAAGTGCGTCCTCCGTCATCGGCTGACTCGCATCCCGGGGGTAAATACAGGAGCTGCCCAGGAACAGCAACCGCCGAACACCGGAACGGAACGCTTCATGGATGACGTTGGCCTCGATCATCAGGTTCTGGTAGATGAAATCCGCCGGGAACCTGATGTTGGCGCCGATCCCGCCTACCCGGGCGGCGGCCAGGATGACCTGGTCCGGTTTTTCGTCGTCGAAGAACCGCCGGACCACCTGCTGGTCCGTCAGGTCCAGTTCCCCCCGGCTCTTCACAATCAACCTGGAGTAGCCGTCCGCTTCAAGGCGGCGGAGGATGGCCGCGCCGACCATACCCTGATGGCCTGCAAGAAAGATCCTGGCTTCAGGATCCATGGCGCCTGCGCTGTCCAAGCGGTTATTGCTCATCATCGTCCATCAGGATTTTTACGATCCTGTCCGCCGCCCTGCCGTCCCAACGGTCGGGCACCTGGTATTCCCGATCCGGATCGGCAAGCACTTTCCCGGCTGCGGACAGAATGTCTTCCTTCCTGTTGCCGACCAGGACGTTGGTGCCCATTTCACAGGTGATCGGGCGCTCCGTGTTGAATCTCAAGGTGATGCACGGCACTCCCAGCACCGTCGCTTCTTCCTGGATGCCGCCGCTGTCGGTCAGGATCATCTTCGCATTCATGTTGAGATGGAGAAAATCCAGGTAGCCGATCGGTTCGATCAACCGGAAACCACGGCCGGCGCCGGCGTTTTCAAGGTAGTGCCCGAGGTCGAACTGCCGGACCATTTTCTCCGTACGCGGATGGATCGGAAAGACGATCGGCAGCCGTTCTGAAACCTGGTGCAGCGCCTCCAGAACCCCCTCCAGGGTGTCCCGGTCATCCACATTGGACGGTCTGTGAAGAGTCAGGACCGCATACTCTCCCGGCGTGACATCCAGGCCTTCGGGAAACGGCAGCTTCGATGCCCGCTCACTGTGCTTCAGGAGGGTGTCGATCATCACATTGCCGACGAAATGGATTTTCTCCTCAGGCACTCCCTCCTGGACCAGGTTCCGGTCGGCGAGAAGGTCGGTGGTAAAGAGGTAATCGCACAACACGTCGGTGCAGAGACGGTTGATTTCTTCCGGCATCGCCATGTCCCGGGACCGCAGGCCGGCTTCTACATGGGCCACCCGGATCCCCAGCTTCTTAGCGGTGATGGTGCATGCCATGGTGGAATTGACATCCCCGACCACAACCACCAGGTCCGGCGCCGTATCCCGACAGACCTTCTCGAACGCCATCATGACCTTGCCGGTCTGTTCGGCGTGGGTTCCCGATCCGACTTCCAGGTCGATATCCGGCCGGGGCATGCCCAGGTCTTCAAAGAACGCCTTGCTCATCTTGCGGTCGTAATGCTGCCCGGTATGAACCAGAAGGTGCTCGATGCGGTCGGGGAACCGGTTCATGGCATCGATCAGCGGGGCGATCTTCATGAAATTGGGTCGCGCCCCGACTACGTTGATGATTTTCAGCATCCCATCCTCAGTTCAACTGCGATTCAATGATCGCCAACATTTTCTGCGCCAGGGCGGCCCGGTCATACTGCTTCGCCGCCTCTGCGCAATGGCGTTTCATGTCCTGGAATCGTTCCCTGTCCTGTTTCAACGCCAGTATGCGCCGGGCGAGCTCCCCGGCGTTTTCCGGTTCAAACACTTCACCTGCTCCGGTAGACCGGACAATATCCGCCGATTCACCCTGAACACCAAGCAGAATCGGAAGTTCCATCCCCATGCTTTCGAAAATCTTGGATGGGATCACGGTGCGGAACAGGTCGGTTTTCTTGAGATGGATCACCGAAACGTCCAGCAGGGACCAGTACCGCACAACTTCATTCTTCGGAACGGAATCGAGAAAAATCACGTTCTGCAGGCCGATCTCCGCCGCCCGGGCCACCAGGTTGGCCTTGTTGGCGCCGTCACCCAGAAACAGGAACGTGACGTCCCGACCGTCAGGGTCGGACGCCAGTTCCCCGGCGGCCTCCAGCAAGGTTTCGAGACTGTGGGCCAGGCCGTGGGTGCCGATATAACCGGCCACGAACCGGCCAGCCAGGTGGTGCTTCTCGAGGAGTTCCCGATCCTTGTCCATCGGCCTGAACCGGCCCGGGTCTAGGCCGTTGGTGACCACGTGGATCTTGCCCCCATCGATTCCCCGTTCGATCAGTATTTTTTTAAACGAGTTCGTCACCGAAACCACTGCCGACGCCTGGCGGTAAAGGAACAGCTCCAGCTTTTCCAGGAACCGGATCGGGAGCGAGTCTTTCATCGCTCCCACCGCCTTGATCGATTCAGGCCACAGATCCCGCAGTTCGAAAACGAACGGCACTCGTCGGAGCCGGCTGACCAGCCAGGCGGCGCAGACCGTAAAAAACTGGGGAGAGGTGCCGACGACCACGTCCGGCTTCCGCACCCAGGGGGCGGCCAGGGAAGCGCTGAACATGTAACTGAGGTAATCGAGGGTTCTCTTGATGAACCCCTGGTTGGCCGTAATGTAACTCCAGACCCGCAGGACCCGGATACCGTCCATCTCCTCCCATCGCCACGGCCGGTTCCGAAATCCCGGGTAGACCTTGCCGGTAGGGAAATTTGGGAAACAGGTCACAACGGTGACCTGGTGGCCGGAACGGATCCACTCCAGGCAGTGCTCGTACGTCCTGCTGGCCGGAGCGTTGACCTCCGGAGGGAAATTGTCTGTCAGGAAAAGTATGTGCATGCTATCGCCAACTGAAATCGGTTACGAGTTCAGGTCCGGTGAGCCGGACCAACAAACCGGTGGAAGGAAGACTAACTCCGAACTCAGGGTGCCAGGTCGTCTCCACCAGCCGGCATTCACCCCCGGCAACGGTGATGCGGATCTCCCTGTCCCCGGCGAGTGACAGAACTGCGCCTCCACCCTCTTCGAGACAGGCGGCTCGAACATTCGGATGGAGATGGAACATGGCCCGGGCCTGCCTGAATTCTCCCTCGATATGATCGGTCACCGTGAACCGCTCCGGAACGCTCCTGAAAGCCCTGCGATGCACCGGCTTCCCTTCCAGCCGACGATAGCCGTCATGGGAACCGTTCACCTCCACGCACCCCGAGTCGTCCTCCCGGCAGGAAACCGGACC
The DNA here is from genome assembly GCA_014764515.1 of Candidatus Polarisedimenticola svalbardensis. Taxonomy (GTDB): domain Bacteria; phylum Acidobacteriota; class Polarisedimenticolia; order Polarisedimenticolales; family Polarisedimenticolaceae; genus Polarisedimenticola; species Polarisedimenticola svalbardensis. Next base: position 16,925 of record JACXWD010000024.1, read on the forward strand.
GGGGTGCGCCCTCCGGGCGACCCGGAACCCGCTCCAGACTTCGCTGGAATCGGCGGCGTCGATCTCTACCGTGTTGTGTGCCGCAGTTCCGCGTTGTCGCAGGCGTTCTTCACCGGTGCCGTAACACGAAGTTCCACTGTCTACGATGACGCGCTCCCCGAACAACGACATCTCGAAGGTCAGGGAATCGGCGTGGGAATGGCCCGGAAGGTAATCGGGCCCGATCCTGCCTACATCCAGGAAGGCGACCATCTCGCCGCACATCAGTCGTATGTAACCACTGGACTCACGAAAATCGACGGCACTCTCCTTCGGCGCCTTGTCAAAACCGAGCCTTTCGCCGTAGCCGGCGATTTCCGCCGGAGTTCCCGAGATCCCGAAGGCGGAATCGTTGAGAAGGGCTATCTCCCCGTCCGGGTGGGTCATGGCCTCCAGCCAGGAGAGCATCGGGCCGGCAAGGCTTGCCAGCCGATCCACGAAACCGGTTGGCAGTGCACCTGGATAGGCTCGCGCCAGGTTCTGCAGATCCAGGATGTCCTCCAGGATGATGGCGTGATACATCGGACTGAGTTCGAAATGCCCGCCGTCATCGAGGATCTGTTCTCCGAACTGGGCATCCAGGATCCGAACGCCTTCCGCCCTCCAGGACTCCGCCTCGCTGCCCTCAAAATAGACGCCGGCGAACACCAGGGCCTTGGCGTTGGCCATGAGGTGGTTGCCCAGCAGGTGCCATTCCACCTGCCGCTTCAACCAGCGGGCCTGAACGGCCAGGCTGTCGACCCATGACTGCTGAGCAGCGTTCCCCTCCAGGAAGTACCGGATCCAGTTGACGATCCGCAGGGAGACCGGGTAGGGCTCCCACCCGTTGCCCGGGCCGGGCCGGTTTTCGTGAATCCAGCGCTCTATCAACGCGGTATGCCAGGCCCTGCGATCGTCACCTCCTTCGGCGTTGAGATCGTCAAAGTAATGCAGGTTGTACAGCCAGAGTTTTTCGACGTCGGCACGGTTCCAGTCCGATGCTGCCGGCATGTTCCTGGTCTGGTTGAGGAACCGGAAGCGCTCGGGGCCGGACATTCGGGCCGGCCTTCGGACACCGGCTGTCCACATCCCCGCCTGCTTCCTCAACGATGGTGCGGGAGAGAGGTCTGGGCGGACCTTCCGCATCCGGTTCCGAACCCTGCCGTAAACCTGGATCGGCTTCAGGTAACGGACCGAATGAAAATACAGCGGCAGCTTGTCCAGCAAATGGTCCATTCCCTCTATTGAGCCGTCGCCACCAGACTGTCGGCGATGGCGATGGTTATTCCGGAGACTTCATCGATCTCTTCGAACGGGATCGGAGCCGGGCCTCCGCTGCGGACGGCGTCCAGGAATGCGGCTACGGCGGCATCCTGACCCTTGTCCTGGGTTCGGAGCTTCATCCGCTTAAAACCTGGCCAGCCGAATCCGGTCAGGCACCGGAAGTTGTCCAGTTGGAGTATCCCGCCGTTGCAGAACAGTTCAATCCGCTCCTTCGGAAACGATTTGTCGCCGTTGGCCAGGTAGTGCACCGTTCCGAACGATCCATCCTTGAACGAAAGGGTGATGGAGGCCTTGTCGTCCCGGATGCCGCCGCTCCCGGAGTCTCCCATCCCGATTGCCTGCCAGGACTGGATCGGTGAACCGGCCAGGTGCCGCATCAGGTCGATGAAGTGGCATGCTTCGCCGACGATCCGGCCGCCGCCGATGCGGCGGTCCTGGGTCCAGTGCTCCGCCGGAATTTCCCCGGCGTTCACCGTCATGATGAATCCTGCCGGTGCGCTCCGGTTATCCAGCAGCTCCTTCATCTTGCGGATGTGTGGAGCAAAACGGCGATTGAAACCGACCATCAGGATGCCGGTCCCCGGGGTGGAACGTGCGTTCCGGATCCTGCCCAGTTCTTCCGCAGAAATGGCGAGCGGCTTCTCGACGAACACATGTTTGCCCGCCTGCAGGGCCTGCTCGACCTGCTCCGCATGGAGGTTATGCCGGGTGGCGATTACGACGGTATTGATGTTCTCGTCGGCCCAGACCAGGCCCTCATCGCTGACCGCTTTGGAGAACCCCGACTTGCGGCCGTGATGCACACCGCTGACCCCGGAACTGCTCACAACCGTCTCGAGTACGGCGCCGTGCTTGCGGAACGCCGGCATCAGAACTCTGGAGCCGTAATTCCCTGCGCCCAGAAACGCGACACGGGGCTCCCCCTTCGTCGAACCGCCCTCCCTGGCCGGCTGCAGCGCTACCGAACGTTCCCCGGCTCCGATCTCCCTGGATCGTTCCGGGTAATCGATCACGATTCCCAGGGTTCCCGGCCGGTTCAAGCCGGCATACGCCTCGGCGCCCTTGTCGATCGGGTAACGGCTCGAGATGAGCGGCGTAGTGTCCAGCGCTCCTGACGCCATCATATCCAGCACGGCCTCGAAATTGCGCTGCTCGGTCCAGCGCACAAACCCGATCGGATAATCGCGCCCCTTTTCCTCATACTCCGGATCGTAGCGACCCGGACCATACGAAGCGGAGACCTGGAACGAGAGCTCCTTTTTGTAGAAGTCGTCCCTGGACAGGTTCAGTCCGACCACGCCGACCAGAACGATGCGGCCGCGCTTGCGACACATGTTGGCGGCCTGGTGGACCGGATCGTTGCTCTTGGTGGAGGCGGTGATCAGGACTCCATCCACACCGTTGCCTCGTGAAAACCGCTCCGCCGCCGCCAGGGGATCCTGTCCGGAGGAGAGGTTGACGACCTCGGCGCCGAACCCGGCCGCCAGCTCGCATCGTCCCGGATCGGGATCGATGCCGAGTACCCGGCAGCCGTTGGCCCTGAGCAGTTGCACACAGAGGAGGCCGATCAGGCCCAGACCGGTGACGACGACATTCTCCCCCAGGGTAGGTCGCAGCAACCGGATGCCCTGAAGACCGATCGCTCCCAGGACGGCGAAAACCGCCGAGTCCTCCGTGACGCCGTCCGGAACCCTGGCGACCAGGTTTCCAGGCACCCGAACGACCTCGGCATGGTTGCCGTTGGAAACCACCAGATCCCCGGCGGCAAACCCCGGGGCGCCGGATTCCAGAACCGTGCCCACATTGCAATAACCCATGGGCAACGGCAGATCCAGCTTGCTTCGGACCGCTTCGACGGTCGGCGCCAACCCGTCGGTCTTGACCTTGTTGATGACCATCCGGACCTTGTCCGGTTGCTGGCGGGCCTTCTCGATCCAGCCGGCTTTCCCGAAATCCACCAGCATCCGTTCTGTGCCGGCGGAAACCAGGGTCCTGCGGCTGGCGATCAGAACATGACCCGGCAGGTTTTTGGGAGACGGCACATCCACCAGAGAGGTCTCGCCATTGGACAGGTTCTGCAATATTTGCTTCACGGCTTCCTCATCGTCTTGTACTCGCCCATTGTAATCAAACAGCAGCCTTTATGGACGTGCCCTGCAGCTGAAAAAGCGAAGGATCTTCAGTGCGAAGAAAGCATAGCAGCCCGGCCCTTAATTCAACCATGGTCACCGAATTCGGTGTGGGCTATCCTCAGTCCATGGTCGGGAAGTTCAGGAAACGGGAATCCGGGAGGCGCAGGGACCCCCTGTTCGACACCAGCGACCTGGAAGACCAGCTGTTGGCCGGCAAAAGCTCCACACTCTGGCTGGGCAGGTACTCCAGGCGCAAAATCATGGAGTCTTTCGAGCATCACGGCATCCTCGGTCACTTGAGGGGGCTTGGTTATCACGACGCCCGCCTGGCACTCTCCCAGGTCGAGCCCTTCCGCCAATCCCTGCGGCTCTACGAGGGCATGGACGATCCGGCTCATCTCCTGATGGAGCTGCGGGTCCACGACGGTACGCTGCGACCTGCCACACGCCTTGAAGATGGACTGGGCGAGCGGTTGCCCCGGGTGCTGACCATTGACTGGCTGACCATGCAGAGACCAGGTGGACGGTTCACGACCCGCCGCCCTCCGTTCCCCGGGCAGGACCATCCGGGCCTGGGGATGGCACGTCCCCTGATGAGAATGCTGCTCGCACTGGCCAACAGCATGGAACTTGAAGGGATCGTCAACCACCCGAACTATTACCACAACGCCTGGCTCTACCGGGAAGGGTTCCGGTTCTACGACCCGATGGACCAGGCCCGCATGAAGGCGATCCACAGGGATCTGGCCGGACTGTCTCCTGTGGAGATCGCCTGGGCGGTGGAACTCGGTTGCGTCCGGGCATTGGCCACCGATCGCTGGTTCAGCTGGGAGTCCGGTCTCCAGATTTTGCCGATTTCACGCCGGATGAAGGATTTCATCGATTCAGAGAACCATCGTCGGCAAACGGCGGAGCTGTTCAAGGAGAAGCATTACACTCTGGATGAGGACTGCTTCCGGCTACTTTACAAGGAACGGATAGAGCGGTTTCGTGGCAGAATTGATGAGCCTGCCGCCGATTCTCGCGAGCCGGCCGTCCCCGAACCGGGAGGTGGACCTATGAGTTACGCATCCATTCACGAGATGTTCCGGTCCGTCTGCGAGGCCAACCCGGACAAGGTGGCTTACCGCCGGAAAATGGCCGGCGAATGGATAAGCGTCACGTGGAAAGAACAGAGCGCCACCTGCGACAGGGTCTCCCGGGCCCTGATGGCTCTGGGGCTGAACCGCGGCGACAGGGTCTGCGTGCTCAGTAATACACGGCTCGAGTGGGTCCAGGCCGACTTCGGCATCAACTCGCCCGGGTTCGTCACCGTGGGCATCTACCCCTCGAACCTGGCGGAGGATTGCGCCTATATCATCGAACACTGCGGCGGCCGGGCTATTTTCGTCGAAAACACGGACCAGCTTGACAAGCTGATGACCGTGCGGGACCGCACCGATACGCTCGAGCATTACATTATGTTCGACGGTCCATCGAACCGTTCGCGGAATGTTTTGAGCTGGGACGACTTCCTGGCCCTGGCCGACGAAGTCGAAGCCGAGCGGTTCCACACAATGGCGTCGGCGGTAGCCCGGGACGACCTGGCCGCACTGGTGTACACCTCCGGCACCACCGGAAATCCCAAAGGAGTCATGCTGTCCCACGGCAATCTCCTGTTCGCCAGTGATTCGGTGTCCGAAGCCCTGCCGATCGAGGATTATTTCGAAACCCTGCTGTTCCTCCCCCTGGCCCACGTTTTCGCCCGGCTGATCGCCTATGTCTGCGTGCGCAATGCACTGCCGTTGGCATTCGCCGAGGGCATCCCGCAGGTCGGGGAGAACCTCAAGGAGATCCGGCCCCACTTCATCGCCAGCGTGCCCCGAATCTTCGAGAAGGTTTACGACAAGATCACTTCCGGCGTTCAGGAAGCCGGAGGGGTGAAGGAGAAGCTGTTCAACTGGGCCATTGGCGTCGGGATGGAGGCTGGAAAATACCGTCAGGCCGGCAAACCTCTGCCGGGGATGCTGGGGTTCAAGCACAAACTGGCCAACAAGCTGGTTTTCGCCAAAATCCACGCCGCCCTGGGTGGCCGGCTGCAATGGGCTATCTCCGGTGCAGCCCCCCTGAGCAAAACGATCGGTGAATTCTTCCACGCCTGCGGCATCCTGCTCCTCGAGGGTCTCGGCATGACCGAGAACACCTCGTTCAGCAACGTGAACCGGTCAGACCATTACAAGTTCGGAACGGTCGGCAAGGTCGGACCGGGCATCGAGATGAAACTGGCCGAGGACGGGGAGATCCTGTTCCGTGGCGAACATGTGATGCAGGGGTACTACCGCAGCGCAGAGGCGACTGCCGAAGCCATCGATTCGGACGGATGGCTGTATACCGGGGATATCGGCGAAATCGACGACGAGGGGTTCCTGAAAATAACCGACCGCAAAAAGGATCTGATCATCACTGCGGGAGGCAAGAACATCGCCCCCCAACGTGTGGAGCAGGCGCTCAAACTTTCCAAGTACATCAACCAGATCGTCGCCTACGGCGATCGCCGCAAATACCTGACTGCCCTGGTCACCCTGGAAGTTGAGAACGTCAAGGCCTGGGCGGCAGAATCCGGCCTGTCCTATGGCGATCCATCGGAGCTCTGCACCAGGCCGGAAGTCCAGGAGCTCGTCGAGGCCGAGATTGAGTCCTTCAACCGGAACCTGGCCTCCTTTGAAACGGTGAAAAAGATCCGGATCCTGCCTGGAGAGTTCACCGTGGAGTCGGGAGAGCTGACCCCATCCCTGAAAATCAAGCGCAAGGTGGTCCTGGGCAACTACCAGGCCCTCCTGGACGAGATGTACACAGATTAGGATTTTTCGGGGCTTTTTGTACCTCATTTGGGGCAAAAACCGGGACGGTCCCCCTTTCTGTTAATGATTTCTCCTATGAGGCGTTGATATGGGTGAGAAAGATAGGAAGGAGAAGGAAGTGCAGGCAGCAGCCCAACCAGTAGCCGGCTTGAGTGCAGCCCAGGAGATGGAACAGATCTTCCGGGACCACCACAAGCGTGTCTACCAGGCGGCGTACCGGGTAACCGGCAATGCCATGGACGCCGAAGATGCGGTTCAGACCGTATTCATGCGGCTGGTCCGGCGGAAGGACCGCACCCACCTCTCGGAGAATCCCGGGAGTTACCTGCACAGGGCGGCGATCAACGCTTCCCTGGACATCATCCGGGCGAAGAAAAACGCCCGGTCCTCTTCCATCGAGGAGTTCGCACCGGCCATGCCGGATCCGGCGGCGGCCAGTCCCGAACGGGACCAGACCGACCGGGAGATCCGGGAAGTGATTCGGGCCGCTCTTACCTCTCTGAACCCACGCACTTCCGAAGTATTTGTTTTGCGGTACTTCGAGGGTTACGGAAATCATGAGATCGCGACCATGCTGGGAACATCCCGGAGCACCATCGCGGTCATGCTTCACCGGGCGCGCATCCGGCTGAAGGAAGAGATCCGGTCCCTTGCAGGAGATATGTTATGAGCACTCAGGAAAAAGACCAATTCGACGACCTTCTGGACCAGACACTGGACCGGATCCGGAACGATGAGCCGGAACAGGCCGCTATCGAAGGCTCCGCTGATCGCACCTGGCAGGCGATGAGTGAGTTCCTCGAAGATGAGCAGAACCGGTCGCCCCAGGCGATCGAGCTTCGTCATTGTGAGGATTACCGCCAACTGATCCCGGCGTACATAGCCAGGGAACTGAGCGAGGACAGGGCCCTCCTGCTCAAGGATCACAGCCGGGACTGCCTGCCCTGCCGCAAGGCGCTGAAGGCTGCCCGGAACGATTTGATCGCAACAGGGACGGGACGGCGCACCGTGAAGTCTGCAGGAAAATCTGAAAACAAAGGCCGCTGGAAGACCGAACTGACCTGGAGCCTGGCTGCCGCCGTCATCATCGGGGTCGCTCTGATCGGCTTCGGGGTCAACACCGGGTTCTTCTCCATTGAGACCGACGGTATGCTCCGCGTAGAAGCGGTAGACGGCGCACTCATGGAAGTGTCCCAGGCCAACACCGCCCAGCTGGCGGCAGGCCAGACCCTTGAAGACGGGGAATGGATCCGCACCGCCAAGGGCTCCGGCGCCAAGGTCTCCCTTGAGGACGGCTCCCTGGTGGAGCTGGCTGAACGGTCCGAAATGTATGTTTCCCGCAAGGGCGGCGACGACACCATCCACCTGACCCGGGGCAGCATTATCGTGCAGGCCTCACAGCAGGGCTCCGGCCACCTGTTCGTTGAGACCGACGACTGCGACGTGGCGGTAACCGGCACGGTATTCGCCGTCAGCAATGGTCTAAAAGGCAGCCGCGTCTCGGTCATCGAAGGAGAAGTGGTGGTCCACCACGGCTCCCGGACCGACACCCTCATACCGGGCCAGCAGGTCACTACCGCCAACAATCTCTACCCGATTCCAGTGGCCAGGGACATCGCCTGGAGCAGCGATTTCGACAACCACCTGACCATGCTCTCCGAAATCACACAGTTCCAGGATGAGTTGAGGGGGCGCCTGCCACAGGACCGGCTCCGCAACAAGACCGACCTGCTGGATATGGCTCCTTCCAACACGGTGCTGTACGTGGCGGTCCCGAACCTGACCAAACACCTGTCCCAGGCCCACCAGCTCATGAAGGAACGGATCAGCGAAAACCCGGATCTGGCCCAGATGTGGGACTCCCAGATGGGTGGCCGGAAGACCGAGGAGCTGATCGCCACCATCATGGACCATGTGGAAAAATACGGCTCCCAGATCGGCGACGAGGTCGTCCTGACCTTGCAGCACGACGGCCGGGAAGTCACTGCTCCGGTGGTTCTGGCCCGGGTCGACAATCCTGAACGGCTCCGGGAGCAACTGGAAGAGGATCTTGCCCTGCTGAAGGACCATACCGGCTCGGACAATCCGTTGGTCCTGCTATCTCAATCGATGTCGGCAGGAACGGCGGTTCCTGAAAACTCCATGCTGGTTTCCCTCCGGGGCAACCTGCTGGTGCTCTCGCCGGACCTTGAGGCACACAGGTCCATGGCAAGCCGCACCGGCGGCTTCCACGGTAGTCCATTCCACAGCAGCCTTGCCCAGGTTTACCGGGACGGAGCCGGCATCGTCTTCGGCGCCGACCTCAAGACACTGATGCAGATGGAAAGCCACGATACCGACGCCTCCACCGTGCTTGGGATCGACAACATCCAGCACCTGGTAGTGAACCGTCGCGAAGTCGGCGAAAAGACGCTGACCGAAGCTGCCCTGACCTTCGCCGGCCAGCGGGCCGGTATGGCGGCATGGCTGGCCGATCCGGGGCCGATGGGCGCCCTTGAGTTCGTCTCCCCTGACGCAACGGCGGTAGGCGGGTTCGTGGTCAAGAACCCGGCCTCCCTGGTGGAAGAGCTGTTCGAGATGATGCCGATTGAAGGCAGGCAGGAGTTCCTGGACAAGTTCCGGGAGGAAACCGGCCTGGACCTCCTGGCCGACGTGGTCGCGCCGCTGGGTGGCGAAGTCCTGTTCGCCCTGGACGGCCCGGTCCTTCCCAAGCCAGCCTGGAAGCTGGTTTTCGAAGTCTATGATCCGGTGGCGATGCAACGCACCATCCAGGTTGCAGTGGAGCAGCTCAACAGTTCGGATTCCCCGGAACAGGTCAGCCTGAAGAAGACCGAGGTCAAGAGACAGACCTACTGGGCGTTGATCCCCACCGCCGGCCCCCAGGTGCACTACACCTTCCTGGACGGCTACATGGTCGTGGGCCCGAGACGGGTGTTCCTGGACCGTGCGATCCGGTACCGGGATTCCGGCCTGACCCTGGCCTCCTCCAGCAGGTTTGCCGACCTCCTTCCCGAAGACGGTCGCATGAACTTCTCCGCCATGATCTACCAGAACCTCGGGGCGATCCTGGGGCCGCTGGTGAACAGCGCCTCCGGAATGACCCAGAACCTCTCGCCGGAACACAAAGCCGGCCTGCAGCAACTGGTGGAAAACATGGAACCGAGCCTGTATCTGGTCTACGGCGAGAAGGACCGCATCGTCCTGACCGGCTCGGACCGTACCGGCCTCCTGGGCACCGATTTCGGGAACCTGTTCAACCTGGGAAGCATCCTGCAACTGGGCGAACTGATGGAACAGGCGGAGGGTGAACCGGAAGAACCCGTGTATGATGGCGGCTCCGGCGGCGAAGTTTAATCAGATTCCGTCGGACGGGAAGGCGATGAGCGCGGTCATCGAACTGGACAAACTGGGGGTAAGTCTGGCCGGCAGGCCTATCCTGTCCGACCTGTCGGTATCGATCTCGGGCAGGTCCATCGGCCTCCTGGGACCGAACGGTGCGGGTAAAACCACCCTGCTGCATACCCTGCTCGGCTTCCACAAGGCCTCCGCCGGCACCGCCCGGGTATTCGGCAAGGATATCGGCACCGAAGCCAAGGCTCTGCGGGAGATGACCGGCTACATGCCGGAAAACGAATCGTTCATCGCCGGCATCTCCGCCGTGAAGTTCGTCAGGCTGATGGCGGAACTGTCCGGTATCCCGCCCTGGGGCGCCCTGGAACGGGCCCATGAAGCGCTGTACTACGTCGGCCTGGGCGAGGCGCGTTACCGCAACCTGGAAACCTACTCCCTGGGGATGAAACAACGGGTCAAGCTGGCCCAGGCGATCGTACACGCCCCAAAACTGATCATCCTGGATGAGCCGACCAACGGACTGGACCCGCCGGCCAGGCTGCGGATGATCAAGCTGATCCGGGAGATCCGCGAGTCGGGCAAGGTCCACCTGATCCTGTCCTCCCACCTCCTGCGGGACGTTGAAGAGTGTTGCGACGAGGTCCTGGTCCTGAAGCAGGGCCGGATCGCCGCCTACTGCAACCTGGAAGAGGAACACAAGTCCAACAAACGGTTCATCGAACTGGAAGCTCACGGCGGCTCGGACAAGATGGCGGAGGCGCTGGGAGACCGGGGCATCGAATGGGCATCCAGCGGCAAGGACAGGATCAAGCTGATCCTCCCCGAGACCCTGAGGATCCACGACCTGTTCCGGATCGCCGACGAGAGAGGGATCCAGATCCGGCGTCTGGACCACAAGCGCGACTCCCTTCAAGACATCTTCATGAAGGCGATGGAGGGCGAGTCCGTTGGCGGTCTATGAGCGCAACTACAAGGGGTACCAGGGCGAGCTGACCCCCCACTGGGCCCGGTTCCTGGTGCTGCCCCGCACCACCTTCCGGCTGGTGTTCGCCTCGAAAATGTTCCTGATTTTCTTCATCGCCTCCCTGCTGGTTCCGCTGGTGATGGCGTCCTGGGTCTACCTGAGTCACAACATGGGGATCGTGGAAAAAGCGTTCAACATCCAGTTGGACGGTTTCGCCCAGGTGAACGCCGATGTCTTCCTGGCGTTCATGGGCGTCCAGATCATGCCGATGGGGTTTGTCCTGGTGCTCATAGTCGCTCCTTCGCTCGTCTCCGCCGACTTGGCCAACAATGCGCTGCCGCTCTATCTGGCAAGACCGTTCAACCGCACCGACTACATCCTGGGCAAGATGTCGGTGCTCATCATCCTGCTCTCCGCCGTGACCTGGATACCCCACGGGCTGGTGTTCCTGCTGCAGTCCTATTTCTCCGGCTGGCAATGGTTCGTGGACAATATCCGGATCGGAATCGCGATTTTCATCTTTTCGTGGGTCTGGATCCTGACCAGTTCCCTGGTCGCCCTGGCTCTCTCGGCCCTTCTGAGAACGAAGAGGGTGATCCGGCTCAGCCTGTTCGCCGTGTACATCATCTTCTCCGGGTTCGGCATGTTCCTTTACGGAGCGCTGAAGCTGCCTTACGGCCTGAACCTGAGCCTGGTTATCACCCAGCAGCGTGTGGCGGAAGGCCTGTTCGGCACCCAGGCTGAAATACCGGATATGTCGGCCTTTTCAGCATGGGTCAGCCTCATTGTGTTCTGCGCCATTTCGGTCTACATCCTGTTCAGGAAAATCCGGGCCTACGAAGAGGTCAAGTGAGTACGATGGACGGACTCGGGAACAACCTGGTCGTCTTCCGGAACGTCTCCAAGTTCTACGGCGACGTCCTGGGGGTGAACCGGGTCGATCTTTCCATTCCTGCCGGCATCACCAGCCTGGTCGGCCCCAACGGCTCCGGCAAAACCACACTGATGAACCTGATGACCGGACTGATCCGGCCGACCCAGGGCGAGATCGAGATGCTGGGCTACCGGCCGGACCGGCCGGAGAACTGCTTCCATCACATCGGGTATTGCACCCAGTTCGACAGCTTCCCCGCCGGAGTGACCGGCCGGAAATTCATCCTCGGCTACCTCCGCGTTTTCGGATACGAACCGGCAGAAGCCAATCGTCTTACAGAAGAGGCCCTTGTAAAAGTCAACATGGCCGACGCGGCCGACCGCAGGATCGCCGCCTACTCCAAAGGGATGCGCCAGCGCATCAAGCTGGCCCAGGCGATAGCCCACCGCCCGGATATCCTGATCCTGGATGAGCCGTTGAACGGCCTGGACCCGATGGCCCGGGCCGAAATCATCGACCTGTTCCGGCTACTGGCGGACGAGGGCCAGCACATCATCATTTCCAGCCACATCCTTCATGAAGTCGATATGATCTCCCACCGGGTGCTGATCCTCAATCAGGGCTACGTCATGGCCGACGGGGACATCCGCTCGGTCCGGACCGAGATGAAAACCCACCCGCGGCAGATTCTGATCCGGTGCGACAAGGCAACCTTGCTCGCTTCCTCCGCCCTGCAATTCAACCATGTGGTGGAAATCAAGATGCACGAGGACCGCCAGGGGGTTCTTATCAGCACCCAGGACGCCGAAGCGTTTTACGGGATACTGAACCGGATCATCCTGGAGCATGACATCAACGTGGAAAGCGTAACCGCCGCCGATGAAGATGTATTCGCCGTGTACCGCTATCTGGTGACCGAGGAAGGAGACAACCAGTGACCGGCCTCCCCGAACAGGGATCGATGGCGTTGTGGTTGCGTCAGATCCGGGCCGTCATCAGCCTGGAGTGGCAGCGGTACCTCTTCGGCCGCCGGGCGATCCCTCTGTACCTTTTGGCGCTGATGCCGGTGGCCGGCTTCGTGGCGAACCTTACCGTCCGGACTTTCGGAGTCGAACCGCTTGAGACCTCCGAGGCGATGACCGTCTTTTCCTGGTCCTTCAATCTGTTGACCTTGCGGTTCGTCGTGTTCTTTGGTTGTGTCACCATTTTCACCAACCTTTTCCGGGCGGAGATCGCCAGCAAAAGCCTGCATTACTACTTCCTGGTCCCGATCCGGCGGGAGGTGCTCACCATCGGGAAGTACCTGGCCGGCCTGATCAGCGCCATGATCCTGTTTTCACTCTCTACGATCATGTCCTACATGCTGCTGTTCGCCTCTACCGGCAGCGAGGCGATGTCCCGGTGGTTCAGCCAGGGGAACGGGATTTCCCACATGCTGGCCTACGTCGGCATCACGATCCTGGGGTGTCTCGGTTATGGCGCCGTGTTCCTCGGCATCGGAGTGTTCTTCAAGAATCCGGTAATCCCCGCGGTGCTGTTTTACGGGCTCGAGATGGCCAACTTCATGCTGCCGGTCCTGCTGAAGAAGTTCAGCGTGGTTCATTACCTCAATTCGCTGATGCCGGTTCCCATCACAGAGGGTGCGTTTTTCGCCGTCATCGCCGAGCCGACACCGGCCTGGATCGCGATAATCGGCATCCTGGTGTTCACGGCCCTGGTACTGACCGCCACCGCCCTGGTCGTGAGACGGATGGAAATCAAGTACACCACCGAGTAGACCGCAGGCTCACTCCCCGCACGGGTCCATGGCGCCGGTGAACCGCTCTACCGCCGAAAGGTCGGCCGGCCCTCCCAACAGCGCGGTAACCCATGGCATCGGCGAGATCGCCGTTCGTACAGGCGCCGTCTTGAACCACATCCCGGCGCGCTGCCGTCCGCCTTCCACGCACTGGAACGACAGTTCGGCGAAAACCCCGTCCAGACGCCTGTGCCCGTGGATCAGGCTTCCCCGGGCCGACCGGTAGCCGATCTCGACGCCGGAATGGTGGATGGTGCCGTCCTGAAGGCGGTCACCAGGCTCAAGGCCCAGTTCGCCGGGCCACATGTTCAGGAGGTCCACCAGGGTTATCTCCTTACCCCGGGATTCCATGTAGAGGAACAGCCCGGAGTCGAACCTGTCGATCCTGCCGTTCTCCCCTGGAGGCGCATCCGACAGCACCACCCCGCGAAGTATGCCAGGCATCTTCATGGCCGCCATGGCGTGGTAACCGCCGGGCAGGCGATCCCCTCCCAGGATCTCCAGTGCCTGCTCCAGCCGGGCTGCCGGGTTTTCGGCATCGGTCTGATGGTCCCGATAGGACCGCCAGGCGAACACCGCTACCGCCACAATCGAGCCCAGGATCGCCAGCACCAGAAGCAGGCAGCCGGCCTGGATCAGCCTGCGCCGGAAACCGCCCTCACCCATCTTTGCGGCTGCCCGGCAGTCCCAGCCTGCCCTTGCGGACCTGGACGTAAACGAACACCAGGGTAAAGACCAGCACAAGGACCACTACCGGCGGCACGATGAGCGAAAGGACCGAGCCGGCCAGGGAGGCGGTGTCTTCGGCAACCGAAAGGATCGGATTGGCGACACCGGCTGTGGAAACGGTGGAAACGAGCCGGGTCTTGGCTTTCACCACGTGGACCGTGCCTGCTGTGCCGCTGCCCAGGATCAGCGCCAGAACGGTTGTCTGGAGCGGCGAGAGATCGGTAACTACCGAGGCCACCAGGATGGTGCCGGCCACCGGTTTCACGAACACCTGGATCATGTCCAGGAAATTGTCCACTGCAGGAAACTTGTCCGAAAGCACTTCGACCAGGACCGCCACGGCGAGAACGCACAACGCAGGCCAGTCCGAAAGCCACGAGAAACTGTCCGACAATGGCACCCAGCCGACCCGCCCGGCCACCCCGACTACCAGGAGAGGCAGAAACGCCCGCAGGCCTGCCGATGCGGCCAGACCGATCCCCATGAGGATCTGAAACAGGAGTTGGGGAACCAGGTCCATATGACAATCTTAACGCAGATGGCCCAACCTGGAGACGACCGTCTCAACCTGCTTTCGAAAGGTGCGGGTGTCGCACTTTTCCAGCGCCTCCCTGGCATCCCCCAGCCGGTCCCCGAGTTCCACATGTCCCAGGTCCCGGCAACCCTGCTCCGCTTCCTGGAGCTTGGTCTGCAGGCTGTCCATTTCCCCCACCGAAAGTGAGTTCAGGAGTGCTATCAGGTTCGATTCATCCATGAAGGTCAGGATAGCAGAGAGCAGGATCAGACAGCCTCGGCCTGAGGGGAGCCGTGGCACATGGCCCGGCAGATATCGATGGAAGAGACCATGCCGGACAGCCTTCCACGTTTGACCACCGGAAGCCGGTGGATGTGCAGCTTGCACATCATTTCCGCCATGTCGTGGACCGGAGTGTCCTCGTTGGCACAGATCGGCGGGGATGTCATGACGTCCTTCACCCGGGTGATCTCGGTCCTCTCTCCTACCCGCTCGTTCAGACCCGATCGGGTCCGGCTGCCGAAAAAGACATCGACCTGGCTTATGACGCCAACAAGGAAACCTTCCCGGTCAACGACAGGCGCCCCTGAAATGTGCTCCTGCATCAACAGGTCCAGCACATCCTCCAGTGCCGTATCATCCTGCACCGTAATCACTTCCACCTGCATCAGGTCTCTGGCGATCATCATGAATACCCTCGGCGCGCTTGCTTGTTGAACAACAAACAATTTATCTATTCATTTAATACCACCAAGGTATAGTTATGACAACTATTATTTGTATTCGAGTTCGAATTTCCGCATGATCCATATCTTCTTTGACGCAGGGACCGGGTTCCGATACCTTCATGAGGTGCGTGAACCGATAGCACGGTCACGGAGACGGAGCTGGCCCGCCGTTGCAGCGCTGGTGCTCTCTCTGGTCCCTCTTTCGAACATCAACGCGTCCGGTGACGCCGGATTAACGGTCGTCGGGATGGATGTCCGGGTCGAGTTGCGTCCGGAACAGGGCCTGATGACGGAAACAGCCCGGATCACCCTGGAAGGATCTTCCGGGCCGGTGGTTCGGTTCCGGCTCAACCAGGCTCTCCTGGTGGAAAGGTCCCGGGCCGGAGAAGGGGTCGCCGGCCACAGCCAGACCGGTGACGAGCTCACCGTCACCATGACCCCTCCCATGGAAAACGAGCGGCGAACGTTGACCTTGGTGATGACCGGTCGACCCCGCTACCTGGGCGCCGATCGGATCACGGAAAACGGGGCCGTGCTCGGCGGGGCGGACCACTGGATTCCGACCTTGCCGTTGACGGCAGCCATGGTCAACCTCGAGGTGGTGGCTCCTCCCGGCTGGGCCGTACTGGGCTCGGGAGAACCTGCCGCCGGGCGGACCGGGGACGTCCACCGGTTCCAGACGATGCGGCCGGTCCGATCCGTCGGTCTGGCGGCAGGGCCTGGTCTCAGGACGACAGTGGCGACCCTGGCCCGGACACCGTTGCGGGTAATCGGCGACCAGAGTCGCGACGCCTCCGGACTGGCGTCGATTTTCGCCGATCCGATGACCTGGCTCTCCGGAACCGTAGCCCCTTACCCGTTTGAAAGCTTGAACCTGGCGTTCGTGCCCGGTATCAGGCGTCCGGCGTATGCAGGTGGATTCATCGCCATCCCGGCGGACCAGGCAACCACAACCCTTGCCGACGGCGCCGACCTCATCGCCTCGTTATGGTTCGGACAGCATCTGGCCGGCGACGGCCCCTGGATGGAAAGCCTGGCGGCCTGGCAGGCCATGGCCTATGCCCGGGATCGGGGACAGGGCGTGCCTTCCCGGCTCGCTGCACAGCGGGATCGCTACCTGTCCATGTCCGGCAACAGGGATGTTGCGATCAGCAGAGCCGATGGTGATACTACCGGGGCGGTGATCCGCGGGAAAGGGTCCTCCGCCTGGGACATGATCCGGATGACCTGCGGCAACAGGCATTTCCAGGCCCGGATGGCCGCCATGACGGCAGAACCGTTCGGCCCCCCGCTGGAGCTTGCGGCGGTGCGGGCACGGTTCGCAGCCGGCACTACCGAACCGGTGGAAATGGTATTCATCGACTGGTTCGACCGGATCGGCCTGCCCCGATTCACAACCGCACTGAAAACGCTCCCCACATCTCGCGATGAATGGCGGGCCGACCTCTCCATCAAGCAGTTGGGGAGGGCGTACACGCTGAGCCTGGATGTGGTTTTCCATGGAGCAGGGCAGGAACGCAGGGAAACGATCCGGATCGACCAGCACACAACCCAATTGCTCTTCGTCCTGCCGTTCCAGGCGCTCCGGGTCGAACTGGACCCTCTGGGCAGGATCTTCAAACAACCGACCTTTACAAGGAAGCAATAACCGACACGACGCAAACCTTGCTATAGTGTTGGCCTACAACATGTTGAACACACTTCGCAGACTCCTCGGCCGGAGAGGGAAAAAACCTTCCGGTCCCCCCGTATCCTCAAGTAAACCATCGACCTCGGCCGGCGGCGGCAAGCCACGGGTACAGCACGGCCCCACGGTTACCCACTCTCCTATCAGTGAAAATGATCTGGATCCGGATGCCGTCAAGATCGTGCGCCGCCTGACCCGGTTCGACCATACCGCCTACCTGGTCGGAGGCTGTGTCCGGGATCTGCTCCTGGATCGACGTCCAAAGGACTTTGATATCGGGACCTCGGCCACGCCGAGACAGGTCAAACGGATATTCAGAAACAGCAGGATCATCGGTCGACGGTTCCGCCTCGCTCACATCTACTTTCAAAACAGGAAGATCATCGAGGTGGCGACTTTCCGGGCCATGGCCGAACAGGACCAGCCCGGGGAGGACCGACCCACGGATGAAGGGCAGGAGAAGGATCTCCTGATCCGGGACGACAACGTCTTCGGAACCCTGGAGGAAGATGCCCTGCGAAGGGATTTCACTATCAACCAGCTGTTTTACGACCTGGTGGGACAGAACGTCATCGATCATGCCGACGGGCTGGCCGATCTGAGGCGCCGGTACGTGCGCACCATCGGAGATCCGTCGGTCCGCTTCCGCGAGGATCCGATCCGGATATTGAGAGCGATCAAGTTCGCGGCACGACTCGACTTCAAAATCGAGGACGGCACCCTCGCTGCCCTGAAAGCCGCGGTTCATGAGATTCCCAAGGCTGCCCCGCCCAGAGTGCTGGAAGAGATCAACCGGTTCTGCGCCGGAGGCGCTTCCCGGCGTTCGTTCGAGCTCCTTCGGGAAACCGGCGTGCTTGATGTCATCCTTCCCGAGTTTGCCGGACATTACCGCCGGGACCGGGACGCTGTCGAGACTCTCGACAAGCTCCTGACCGCCATGGACCGGCGCACAGCCGACGGCCGGGAAGCCGAAACCGGAGAGATCCTGGCGGTTCTCGCTGTGCCGATCCTGTTCGAGCGCCTGGGATGGAAACGGAACGGCACCGCCTCCTGGCCCCAGGGTGTCGATATGCACCGGGTCGTGGACGACCTCATTCGACCCCTGGCCCAGCGCCTGCGGATCTCCCGCAAGGACCAGGAACTGTGCCGCACGCTGGTGATGACCCTGTTCCGCATGGTCCCCCACGGAAAAACCCGGCCGAACGTTCGCCGGGCGATCCTGAGCCGGGAATGCCTTCCGTCGGCGCTCTGGATTCTCACGGCCCTGGGCGAGATGCTGGGCGGCGAGTTCAAGGAGTCGGCTGCGATCTGGGGGCGGGAGCCTACGGGGAGCGGCGGTGAGGGCGAGAGCCGGCAGACCGGCGACAGGCCGGCAGGCGCCGGCAGGAGCCGCTCGTCCAGGCGGCGGCGCTCAAGAGGCGGCCGCAAGGGAGAAGAATCCGGGGGTGAGAAAGAGACGCGCGGGAAGAGCGAGTCTCAAGCGAGGAAACCGGCCGGGAAAAAAACAACCTCTCCACCCAAGCCGGATCCGAACATGCCCTCCCCCTGGAGTGACAATTATTTCTTCGCCGCCCTGCCGACCGTACCTGAAGGTGCGGATGCACCTGCGCCCGAGACGGAAGACCGGCCGGCAGAGGATCAACCCTCCGAGGAGACCACCGCCACAGACAGGTCTCCAGAGGACGGCGACGAAGCCCCCCCGAAGAAGAAAAGACGTCGGAGACGACGCAGACGGAAACCTGCGGGAGAACCGACCGATCAGGAATGAATCCCTGCCCCGGCCGGCTGCGGCCGGGTAACCAGCATCCGGAACAGGATCGGGGCAACCACCGCGGTGACCACCGCCAGCAGGATGATCTGGGCTTCCAGCGTACGGTCCAGCAAACCGAGACGGGTGCCTAGTTCGGCCATGGCGATAACCAGGCTCATCCGGGTGGAGAGCAGCACGCCTGCGGCCAGTACGTTTCTCAGTGACTGCCCCCTGAACAGCAACACCGAGGCGGCCAGAAGCTTCACCAGCACGGCGGCGGCCAGAAGTTTCAACGCCGCCAGCAGGACCCCGGGCTCCATCAGCGCCCGCAGATCGAATTGCACACCGACATGGATGAAGAAGATCGGCACCAGGAACCCGTAGGAGAAGCCGGACATCTTCTGTTCCAGGTGGCCCCGGTGCCGGAACACCAAGGCGAATACCGTCCCTGCGAGGAAAGCTCCCAGAATCGGCTCCACCTTCAGAGGATAGGACAATCCTACAAACACAAACATCAAGGCCAGACAGGCACGGATCCCGATCTCTTCCGGGTCATCCCGGGCGAACATGCGTTCAACCTTTTCCGGGTACCACCATGCGAAGCGGCGCAGTGCCATCAACACCAGGGCGATCAAAAGGAACAGCACCGGGAAATTCAACAGATGCCAACCTGCTCCGTGTTCCGTCACCATGGCGAAAATCGCCGCCGCCACCAGAGTCAGGAAATCGGCGGCAAGAGCCGACATCAGGATCGACTGGCCCAGCGTACTGCCGGACATCCCGGTCGAACGCAACGTCGGAACGACCAGCCCGACCGATGTGGTGGCCAACAGCAGGGTCATGAACCGGCCGTGGCCGAGGAAGCCGGCCGACAGGTTGGCCAGGAACAGGGTCAGGCCGAAGACGGCCAGGGCGGTGAAGACCTGAACCTTGCCCTGCCGCTCCATCTGATGCAGGTCGATTTCGAAACCGGACAGGAACATCAGCAACAGGAAGCCGAGTTCCGCCAGGAAGGCAAAAACTTCGGTGCTGTGGATGAGGCCCAGCAGCGAGGGACCGACGATGATCCCGAAAACGATCTCGAGAACGATGGCCGGGACACGAAAGTGATCGGCGATGAACGGAAGCAGAAACGCAGCCAGGGCGATAACGATGATGCTGATGGCATCTTCCATCAGTCCGGGTCCCGAACCGGCACCAGCAGGACGGAGACTTCGGTCAGACGGGCCAGCATGCCGGTGATCACCAGCCGAGGCCAGGGGCGCCAGGCTTTGGAATCCAGGGCCAGGACCAGAAGATCACAGTCCCCCGCCCGGCTCAGGAATTCCCGCACCGGGTTGCCCCTTACGATCTCGCTTTCCACCCGAACCTCGTGGACAGCTGCGTCGTCCTCCAACCAGGTGACGGCGTTCCGGGCTTCAGTGGAGGCGTCGGGACCCGACATGAATACCGGATCTTCCACGGCCAGAGCCTGAAGCTTCGCCTTGGTGTAGACCGCCATGTCGATTGCGGCCCGGGCGGCGGCCCGGCCTCCTGCAGTCGTCCTGGCCGGCACCAGGATGCGGCGGTACGGCTGGCTGCCCCTGGCAAGGAGGATCGGTTTCCCGGTCCGGTGCAACAGTCGAAGCGCTTTGCGCCCTTGCCACCAGCCGATCGTTCCCTTGCCCGCCGGAGTCGGAACCACCAGCAGGCCAACACTTTCCTCCCGGGGCAGCAGGTGCAGCCTGCCGGCCGGGCGGCCTTTAACAGGCTGAGGTCGGATCTGGACTCCGTCTGCGGACTTGATGGCCTCGACCAGCACTTCGGCGGTCGCCCTGGACTGTTCCGGGTCGGAAATGGAGCCGGGATCCCGATGGAGAATCACCATGGAGGTCGCTTTACTGTTGCGGGCGATGTACATCGCCTCGGCCAGTACTCCGGATACGTCGCTCGGCTTCTCCACGCACACGGCAACCCGTTTGCCGAAGTCCAGGGGGAACCGGCCCTGGCCTGAAGTGAACGTCCGGACGATATCCGAAAAATCGGTGCCGGCCCCGACAACGGTGACCCGGTCTCCGGTCATAAGACTGGTTTCCCCGTGGGGGATGATCAGTTCGCCCTTGCGCAGCAGGGCGCCCAGGATCCAGGTATGGGAGTGGATTTCGGCCAGGGTCTTCCCACGGACCGGTGAGTCTTCCGCCACCAGGAATTCCATCGCCTCCGCCTTGCCCTCGGCGAAGGACATCGACCTGAGTCGGCGGGACTCCATCTGCTGCTCAACCCTTCGGGCCGAAAGAGTATCTGAAATCACCACCGGCACCCCGAGCCGGCGGTACTCTCCTTCACGCTCCGAATCGGCGCAGACGGCAATGATCCTGGAGATCGATGCGGCGGCGGCCAGGCGACAGGCTTCCAGGTTGGTATCGTCGTCGCCCACGGCGGCGATGAGCGCGTCGGTTGATTCGAGGCCGGCCCGGATCAGCACGACCCGGCTGGAGCCGTCGCCGAGAAAGATCGAGACGGGACGGACCGTTTCCATCCGTTCCAGAAGTTCGGCGGAAACATCGACGACGGTTATCTTCCACCGCTCCCCGAGCCTGCGAACCAGGTCCCGGGCGATCCCGCCCGCACCGACAATAAGCGCCCTCACGCCAAATCCTCCGGAGGTCGAGGGCGTAGTCTAACCTACAGCGGCTCCAGACGGGCGCTGAAATGCCTTAATTGAGGCGGCGCCGTAACGACCCTGTACCCTTTCAGCGCCTCCTTCTTTTTCGCCACCACCCGGGCGACCTCAACCACGTAATCGATATGGCTCTGGGTGTACATCCTGCGCGGGATCGCCATGCGGTACAGCTCGAGAAGAGCCTGATCGTCGAACATCAGGCTTCCGATCTCGCAGCCCCTGATGCCGCCTTCGTAAAAGAAGGCACAGGCCACCGCATGGCCCGGGAACTGTTCCGGCGGGATATGGGGCAGGAACGCCCCGGCATCGACATAGATGGCGTGCCCCCCCGGCGGTTCCACAATCGGGATGCCGGCCTTGATCAATCCCTTCCCAAGGTAGCGCGTGGAAGCGATGCGGTAGTTCAGGTAATCCTCCTCGACTACCTCCCGCAGTCCGATGGCGATCGCTTCCAGATCCCTGCCGGCCAGGCCACCGTAGGTCGGGAACCCCTCGGTGAGAATCAGGAGCTCTTCCTCGTGGCGCGCCAGGTTGTCGTCGTTGGCCGCCAGGAAGCCTCCGATATTCGCCATGCCGTCCTTCTTGGCGCTGAAAGTTGCGCCGTCGGCCAGCCGGAACATCTCCTGGGCAATCGATTCCACGCTGCGGTCGGCGTAGCCTTCCTCCCGCGTCTTGATGAAGAACGAATTTTCGGCAAACCGGCACGAGTCAAGATAAAACGGAGTCTCGAACTCATGGCAGATCTCCGACGCGGACCGGATGTTCCCCATGGAAGCCGGTTGGCCTCCCCCGGAGTTGTTGGTCACTGTAAGGATGACGCAGGCCACGTCCAGATTCTTGTCGGCCAGCAGTTCACGCAGACGATCCAGGTCGATATTGCCCTTGAACGGAAACTGGCTGCGAGGATCCCGGGCTTCCGGGACCGGGATATCGATCGGTTTGCCGCCCAGGTACTGCACATTGGCCCGGGTCGTATCGAAATGGGTGTTGCTCACCACAACCCGGCCCGGCAGGTTGAGGCACGAGAACAGGATCCGTTCCGCCGCCCTCCCTTGATGGGTCGGAATCACGTGACGGAAGCCGGTCAGTTCCTCGACCCGTTCACGGAACCTGTGCCATGACCGGGCGCCGGCGTACGACTCGTCACCTCGCATGATCCCGGCCCATTGCTCCGACGACATGGCGCCGGTTCCCGAATCGGTAAGGAAGTCGATGAGAATATCTTCCGCATTGACCTTGAACAGGTTCCAGTCGGCAGCCTTGAGCACCGCCTTGCGTTCCTTCTTCGTGGTCATCCGGATCGGCTCGACGCTCTTGATCCGGAACGGTTCGATGATCGTTTTCATAGGTTGCTCCAGCAGGAATACTCCATTGTGCCCGAATCAAGGTAGCTGGCCCTGAAATCTCCCGTCACCTGGAAATAAGGAGAGTAGTTGTGTAGAATTGAACAATGGTTCAATTATTAAACAGCCGTTCCAACGCCGAAAACCGGATCCAGCGCAGGGCGGAAGGCAGGCGCCAGGAAATCCTCCGGGCAGCGGCCCGGGTATTCCGGCGAAGAGGGTTCGATGCCGCCGGCATGCGGGAAATCGCCGAGGAAGCCGATCTTTCCCCCGGGAACCTGTACCACTACTTCAAAGGCAAACAGGAAATCCTGTATTACTGCCAGGATCGAGCCCTGGACACCATGCTGGCCACCCTGGAACAGGCCGCAACCGGTGAAACCGTTTCCCTCCGACTGACCCAGGTTCTCACGGCCCATGTGCGGTGCATTCTGGACGACATGGAAGGTGCGGCGGCCCACCTGGTGGTGGACGCGTTTCCATTGGAGCTGCGGAGACCGATCGTGGCCAAGAGGGACCGCTACGAAACAGGCGTCCGGAAACTGGTGGAAGAAGGTGAACAAAGCGGCGAATTCAGCGTGCAGGAACCCGTTATCATCACCCGTGCGATCCTCGGGGCCCTGAACTGGACGGCCCAGTGGTTCGATCCCGATGGAAGGAAAAATCCCGGGGAAGTGGCGGAGATCATCGCCGCCTACCTGGTCCGCGGCCTCAGGGGAGAAACGAGAACATGAGCGAGAGAACATCCCTCCTCCAGATCGGGGGAGCCGTTCATAACAGGGACAAGATCCGGATGACCCTGACGGTGAACGGCGAGGACAGCGAAATACTGGCCGACGGAACCGCCACCCTGCTGGAAGTCCTGCGGGAGGAGCTGGGCCTGCCCGGAACGAAGCATGGCTGCGAGCTTGGAGAGTGCGGAGCCTGCACCGTGCTCCTGGACGGCGAACCGGCCCTGTCCTGTCTCCTTCTGGCGAGACAGTGCGAAGGTCTGGACATCACCACCATCGAGGGTATCTCCCACGGGAACGAGCTCCATCCGCTGCAGGATGCTTTCGCCGATCTGGGCGGCTCTCAGTGCGGATACTGCACCCCGGGCTTCATACTCAGCAGCGCGGCGCTCCTTGAGCGCAAACCGGATCCCTCCCGTGCCGAAATCACCGAAGCGTTGTCCGGCAACCTGTGCCGCTGCACCGGCTATAACCAGATATTCGAATCGGTGGAAGAGGCGGCCAGGAAAATCCGGGAGGAGAATTCATGAGCGGCAAGAAATTCAACCTGGTGGGCAAAGCCCGCCGCAGGGTGGATGGCCGCGCCAAGGTAACCGGGCGAACCGTCTTCGCCGACGACCTGGTTCTTCCGAGGATGGTGTTCTGCAAGCTTGTCCGGTCGCCCCATCCCCACGCCAGGGTCCTGTCGGTGGACGGTTCCCGTGCGATGAAAATCCCCGGCGTGCTCCTGGTGCTCAGCGGCCGGGACACACCCAACGAGTACGGCATCCTCCCGGTCAGCCAGGACGAAACCGGTCTGGCTACCGAAAAGGTCCGGTACGTCGGCGACCCGGTGGCTGCGGTGATCGCCACCTCCGAACGGGTCGCCGAAGAAGCGATGGAAATGGTCCAGGTGGAGTATGAGCCGCTGACCACAATCGCAGAGCCGGAAGATGCCCTGGCAACGCCGGAGCCCCGGATCCACGACTACGGCGAAGAGGGCAACATCCACAAGCGCGTGCACTTCAGGTTCGGCGACGTGGATGAATCCCTGGCCGCCTCGGATCATGTATTCGAGAACAGTTTCCATTTCATCGGAAACACCCACGCCGCGATGGAGCAGCATGCCTCGGTGGCGGATATCGACCGCAACGGCAAAATTACCCTGTGGTCCAGCACCCAGTGCCCCCATTACGTCCACCGCGCCCTCCAGAAGACACTGGATATCCCCGCCGACCGGATTCGGGTGATCGCATGTCACAACGGCGGCGGCTTCGGCGGAAAATCGGACATCCTCAACCATGAAATCGTGGTGACGGTGGCCGCGCTGAAACTCGGCCGGCCGGTGAAGTGCACCCTGACCCGGGAAGAGGTGTTCTACGCCCACCGGGGCCGGCACCCGGTCAAGATGAAGCTGAGAACCGGCGTCAACAGCGACGGTATCCTCCAGGGCATGGACCTGCAGACCGTGGTAGATGGTGGCGGTTACGGATCCTACGGGGTAGCCAGCCTGTTCTACACCGGCGCCCTGTCCACGGTGACCTACCACCTGCCCCGCTACCGTTTCCGTGGTGTGAGGACCTTCACCAACAAGCCGGCGTGTGGGCCCAAGCGAGGCCACGGCACTCCCCAGCCCCGGTTCGGTCAGGAGGTCCAGCTCGACATGATCGCCGAGTCGCTGAACCTGGATCCGGCGGAGCTCCGCCTCCGCAACCTGGTGCAGCCGAACAGCCTGACCGCCAACTATCTCAAGGTCGGCACCATCGGCCTGGGCGACTGTATCCGGAAGGTCACCGAGTCCTCCGGCTGGAACGACAAGTTCCGAAAGATGGGCGACGGCCGCGGTTTCGGACTGGCCTGTTCGTCCTACCTGTGCGGCGCAGGCCTGGCCATTTACTGGAACAAACTTCCCCAATCCGGCGTGCAGCTCCAGATCGACCGGTCCGGCCGGGTAACGGTGTTCTGCGGCGCCACCGAGATCGGCCAGGGCTCCGACGACGTTCTCCTCGGTATCGTGGCGGAAATCCTCGGGATTGATCCGATGCACATGACCGCCGTCACCGGCGACACCGAACTGACCCCGGTAGACCTGGGCTCCTATTCAAGCCGGGTGACCCTGATGATGGGCAATGCGGCGATCCAGGCTGCCGAGAGGGCCCGGGACATGATCGGCTCGGCGGTTGCAAAGAAACTCGATCTCCCGGAGAAGAGGCTGGTGTTCGCCGGCGGCCGGGTGTTCGATCACGAGGACCCGGAAAAAGGTATGGACTGGCGGGACGCTGTCTGGGCCGGGGAGGAAATGCACGGCACCCTGGGTACCGTCGGCTCCTACACGCCGCCCAGGCCGGCTGCGAAATTCAAAGGCGGCGGCGTCGGGCCATCTCCAGCGTACTCCTTCACTGCGTGCGTCACCGAGGTGGAAGTGGACCGGGA
>JACXWD010000065.1 GCA_014764515.1 Candidatus Polarisedimenticola svalbardensis
GGAGTCCTACGTTTTTATTGTCCCCGGGGTTTCGGAAACCCTGGACCAGGTCCGGCTTCGAAAGGATCATCAGCCGGTTCATGGAACCGGTGCCGACCATCCCGAGGGTGCGGTGATCCCGGATTTCACCGAACTGGAAGTCCTGGCTGAACCGGGACGGGTAGATCAGGATTTCCTCGATCTGATCCCACTCCCAGTCGAGAAATCCGAAGATCGGTATGACAGCGCTGGCAGCCGCCAGGACCCTGGTGGTGGTGTCCAGTTCCATCCCGATGCCGGTAACCCGTTTTTCCCCGAGGAAGAGCTTGATGTCCTTCCGGAAGCGGTTCTTCTCCTCTTCATCCAGGACGCGGAAGAATACGACGTCCCGCTGCAGCACCGCCTCCCACTCACCTGGAAACGGCTCGGCCAGTATCTGGATGCGTCGCCGGGCTTTCCGGGTCAGGACGATGTAGACCAGCCAGGACAGCACCGCGCAGGCCACTAGCGACAGCCATACCGGTTTGCCGCCCGGCCGGATGGCGACGGACAAAGCGCCAAGAGCCAGGAAAATCATGATTGCGACAGCCGCCGCCCATCGGATCAATACCATTTCACCACCTTGCTGCGATCATGAATCGGGATTCGTCTCTTCCCAGCTGAACGCCGAACCGGACCTGCTGATGACTGTCGAGGAAGGCGTCGTTGATCAGGACGGAAATAAAATTGCCAAGAGCAGCTCCTGCCAGAACATCCACAGGATGGTGTTTGCCCGCTTCCACCCGGGCCCATGCGGTCCCACCTGCCAGGGTGGTGATGGCGATCCCGAGGCCGGTTCGAACCCCACGGGGCAAGTCCGAATCCTGCAGGTTCCGTCGCCCTGAAGCGGCATAGGAAAAGGAGCGGGAGCTGTGGCCCGATGGGAAACTTTCCCGGTCGGCGCCATCGGGTCGTTCACGGTCGGTGGCCGCCTTCAGGCCGGAGGTCAGGGTTGTGGTCGCAAAGGCGGCGGCGTGCTGCACGAGGACTCTGCGAACCCCGCTCTTAAAGGGCTGCTCCGGCTCATCCACCACGAAAACCGTTCCCAGCATCACCAGGTGGGTGGCGGTTCGCAAATCATCACTCCGCTTGAGGGCATTGCTGTTGGAGCCGAAAACCGGCGTCTCACGCATCGCCCATTCCGTGATGTCCTCGTCCCACCCCCCCCAACCGATCACGGCAGCGCCCGCAGCCGGCGCCCAGGTAACCGGGTCCCTGGCCGCCCTGCGGAAAGCCTCGCGCCAGCGTTCCTTTCCCGGCCAGAATCGCCCCTCCCCTGCATCGGCCGGCGCGAAACCGGAACCGGTGACCAGGAGCAGGGGCAGGAGAACAGCCGGCGACATCCTGAAGGTCATCAGGAGTCCGCTTCCGCGTTCACCTGCAGTGGGAGCCGCAGGGTGAACGTGCTGCCCTCGCCCCGGGTGCTGTGGATGCGAAGGCTGCCTCCGTGGCTCTCGACGATCTTCCGCGCAATGGACAGGCCCAGACCTGTACCGGTGTGCTTGGTTGTGAAGAACGGTCGCAGTGCGTTGGCCAGGGTTTCGGAATCCATCCCCGGACCTTCGTCTGCAATCGTCACCTGCACCGATTCGTCCGGCCCTTCGGCCACGGCGGACGTGCCGACCCGGATCGCACCTCCGTCGGGCATCGCCTGCATACAGTTCAAAAGGATATTCAGGAACACCTGTTGCATTTTTTCCGGATCCACCAGAACCGCAGGCAGCTTCGGATCGTAGGCTTTTTCGATCCGGATGTCCCCGTCCTTGACACCGATGGTGGTCAACAGGCAGGCCCGGTCCAGAAGGGCGTTGAGGTCGGAAGGACTCAGCTCCGGAGCCCTGTGCCGGGAGTAATCCAGCAGGTCCCGGGTCAGATTTTCCATGCGGTCGATCTGGCGCAGGACCTCCTCGTACATCTCCCGCTTGTCGCCCTGGGACGGAATGCTCGATTCGAAGCACTGCATGGCGCCACTGATCCCGGCCAGGGGGTTGCGCACCTCGTGTGCGATGCCACCGGCAAGCTCACCCAGCGTGGCCAGCCTGTCGGCCCGCTCCATCTCCTGGCGGTGGAGTTCCTCCAGTTCAGCCTTGCTTTTGCGCAACCTGCGGATCATCGCATTGTAATTGTCCGCCAGTTCACCGACCTCGCTTCGGGAGGCGATACGGACCTCGTGGCCGATGCCGTCATCGTCCAGGTCGCGGGCGGCCTCCGAAAGTGAGCGGATCGGCCGGGTGATCCTGCGAACGATGGTGCTGTATCCCAAAATCGCCAACACCAGCAGCGCTATGGCAGCGAGGCCGGTATTGCGCACCGCCCGGGCCCTGGCCTGCACCAGATCCTCGAGGGAGAGGGAGACGACCCCGATGGCTGTTTTTCGAAAACCGACCTCAAGAGGAACGAACGACATCCGCCACGCCTCGTCGGCGCAAAGAGTGTTCTCGACCCTGGTAACGCCGCCTCCAAGGATTTCCTCCTGGACCTCCTCCGTGAGGATCTCCCTGATCCGATCGAGGCACGCCATGGACGGGACGGTCGACGCCACGATCTGGCCCTCGTAGACGAGGCTCATTCTCTGTCCGGACTTGCGGCTGAACTCCTCGAGAACCCGCCTGTCCAGCTCAAGCCAGCTGATGACAACTTCCCGAATCTCCCCCTCGCGCATCAAGGGGGACCCGGCGGCAATCCTCACCCTGGAAAGTTCGCCTTCCGCCGAGCCTGCCAGGGAGGATGCCCGGATCCCGAGGAGGCCCTTCCGAACCAGGGCCCCAAACGGTTCCGCTGCCGCCTGGTCTGCAGTGAAGATACTGGTTGTGAGCTGCTCCTGCCGACTGTACTCCAGGATATTGATTAAAATCGACCGTCCGGTATCGGCTTCCGGCACCTCCGCCGTCAGCAGCAGCATGTCGGCCACAAACCTGGCGTGGAGGGATACTCTCCGCTCCACCTCACCCATCAGCCGGGTAAAGAGCCCTTCCGCGTGCCGCAGTTCCGCACGGGCATCCCGGTCGGCCATCCGCGTCAGCTGGCGGGTCGAACCGAATATCGCCACCGCGGCGAACAGGACGAACAGGGTGATCGAAGGCATCAGGATCCTGAACCGGATCCTGTAATACCAGGCGATGCGGTCCGTTACGGTCACCGCCGGCTCTTCAGATCGATGCCCAGCTCTCGGACCATCCGATAAAGATTGGCGTAATCTTCGTTGGTGGTCGAGACGAATCGGTCCGCCCCAACCGCTGCAAGGACGGCCGGCCCATCGGGGTGGCTCTCCAGCTTCATCAGGGCTTCCACCAACAGGGCATGAAGGTTGGCAGGCGGGACCGCTCCCTTGGATTCGTCCTGATGGCACCGAACACAGATCAGACGAGTGGTGTTCCTGATTGCAAGAGCGTTGTCCGGAACCGGCTCCGATTCGGCCAGGATCACCAGCTCCGACTCGATGCCCGGTTCCATCTCCAGAAGTCGGCTGTACACCAGATCCTTCGCGGCTCCCGCATCGACTTCACCGGACAGGATTCGCCTGATCGACGCTTCATGACTCCCGGCATCCTGCATGCTGCCCAGGTAATCCGCCGGCTCCTTTATGCCCTGCCTTCGAAACCAGGCCTTGACGAAAAGGTCGGCGGCGGTTGTCTCGGCGATAAAACTGAAACGCTTGCCCCTGAGATCCTCCACGGTACGGATACCGCTGTCACGGCGGGCAAGGATCAGCCCCTTGTACGTCGAGACTCCGGCTCTCTCGGGACGGGCTACAAGTTGCAGTGAATCAGCGGCATTGGCCACGGCATAGGTAAAGCTTCCGAAAAACGCCGCATCGATCCTTCCTCCGCGGTACTCGTCCAGGAGCTCGGCGTAGGATGGCAGCTGGACGATCCGGACGGCGATACGGTGCCCGACCGCCTCGGAGAGGTAAACCTCCATAGGATGAAAGCGCTGCGCCTGCAGGACCGGGTTGATCTCCGGGAGTATACCGATGGTGAGATCCATCATCACCGGAGAGTACCCGGCGCTGGAGAGCAACTGTTCCTGGTCAGGGTGGTACACCGAGTCCACCAGCAACATCGTTTTTCGATCGGGCACAGCCGGAATAACCAACCCGATCGGCCGGAACAGGGGGTAGATGCCCTGCTCCACATTCGGCACCGTCGGCCGAACACCGTCCAGGCCGAGGATGTTGATTTTCAAGTCCCCGGATATGGCGCCGCCCAATGACGTGTAGCCGATGGTTCCCGGGATCGTCACCAGGCTGATATCCATCATCCCGGGCCGCTCCAGCTCGGATGCGTTCGGGGTAATGACAAGGTCAGGACCGAATATCGTATGTCTCAGTGCAATTTTCGGCGAGGAATGTTCCGGGCGATCCAGAACCACTATTCTCTGGTTGCTGCCGCCCAACTGACTCCAGTTCGTCACCTCCCCCGAATAGATCGCCCGGAGAGCGGAACTGCTCAGATCGGCGACACCGGCACCAGGATGTGTAGCGAACACCAGGCCGTCCCTTGCCAGCTGCATGTAGACCAGATCATCCCGCATCTCCTCGTCCCGAGGCAGCCGGGTCAGGACGGCCAGGTCGGCATCGGAAGTGAGAACCGCCGCCAGCGCACCGCCGGAGTGGGACGGCGGCAGGAGATTCAGTTCCAGAGGTGGTGTGGTTTTCCCGGCTTCCTTGGCCAGGACTCCCATCAGCGGCATCGCCGCCTCGGATACTGCAACCTGAATGCTGACCGCCGCCTGAACCTCTTCAGGTTCGATCCGGTCGGAGCAACCCCAGGAAGCCACCGCTAATAGGAGTACCATCAGCCATCGGTGTCGTCGCACAGCCCGTTCCTCTTGTTCTACATGCCCGCCGGAGATGAGGTTACCGGTCCGCGCCCTCCCGAGTCAATGGACCGGTCTGCTATGCTTCCCGCCGGGAGAGAAACATGGGTGAATCGATCACCCTGCTCCTGCTGGGTGGGCTGTGCATCGCCGGCTACCTCTACACCCGGTCCGCATTCCTGCTGATCGTCGGGTGTCTTGTTACCGGTCTGGGCATCGGCTCATTCGGTGAGCGGACCTGGTCCGTGGTCGGAGAATTTTCCAAACTGGGCCATGAGATCGGATACGTAATCGCCCGTCATTCCGCCCAGCGCATGGCGAAACTGCAGATCACCCAGGGCCTGTCGGGAGCCGTCCTGGTGGCGTCCGGCGATTCAGGCTACGGCGCGGCACGGATCGCCGCGACTGTGGGGCATCTGGTGAACATGAAATTCGGCCGGGATGACGAGCTCCAGTCGGACAATCTCGGTGTCCGGTTCATGTCTGAAGCCGGTTATGATCCGCGGGCCCTCATCCGGGTCATGGAGATCCTGGCGGAGGTCGGTGGAGGCCGGGGGCATCCGGAATTCTTCAGTACCCACCCCAATCCGGACAACCGGGTCCATGAGATCGAGGCCGCCATCGCCCTCGCCTACCCGGACGGCGTCCCTGATGGGTTGGTCCCCTGACCGCCAGTCCCCTCCCGGTTTGGTCTATAATCCATCGCCCCCACAACGGGTGAGGAGGATAGGATGCCGATAGTCCTGGACGGAACCGGTCTTACCATCGAAAAACTTGTCAGGGTTGGTCGGGAGGGCGAAGCCGTCGAGCTGGCACCTGCCGCCCTTCAAGGCATCCAGACCTGTCGCGCCCTTCTGGAACGGAAAATCGCAGCCGGCGAGACGATGTACGGCGTCAATACCGGGATCGGCGAACTTGCGAACGTGCGGCTGGATGATTCCCAGACCCGGGAGTTCCAGAAATATCTGATTTACAACCATGCTGCAGGCATCGGGAAACCGGCGCCGGTGGAGAGGGTCCGGGCCGCGATGGTAGGGCGGATCAACGTCCAGGCCAAAGGCTATTCAGGTTGCCGGCCGGAAATACCTCTGACCTACATCGCACTGCTCAACGCCGGGATCACGCCGGTGGTCTGCGAGAAAGGGAGCGTCGGCGCCTGCGGCGATCTCGCCCCCATGAGCCAGATCGCCCTCAGTCTCATGGGCGAGGGCGAATGTTTCTTCGACGGCAATCGAATCCCGACCCGGGAGGCGATGGACTCCGCCGGCATTCCGGTTCCCGGCCTCGAAGCCCGGGACGGACTTTCCGCCATCAACGGCTCCAACCTGCTCACCGCCATATCGGCCCTGCAACTGTATGACGCCGAGCGCTGGATCCAGCAGGCGGAGATCGCCGCAGCCATGTCCCTTGAGTCTCTCCTGGCCAACATGAAACCGTATACCGGGCGGTTGCACGAACTGCGTGGATTCCGCGGGGCGATAACCAGCGCCGCCAACCTGTCCCAGGTGCTGTCCGGCTCCGACCTGGTCACCGGCAAGATGGAGGTCAAGGTTCAGGACGCCTACTCCATGCGTTCCACTCCCCAGGTCATCGGTGCACTGCGGGATCATCTGGCTTTCGCCCGCAAGCAGGTAGAGATCGAGCTCAACGGGGTCGGTGACAATCCGATCTTCCTTCCCGATGAAGACCGGGTCCTCACAGGCGCCAACTTCCAGGGCACGCCGGTGAGCATGCCGATGGACATGGTCGGGGCCGGAATCGCCATGGTCTCGGTGCTGTCCGAAAGGCGGCTGAACCGGCTCCTGAACCCGGCGCTCAGCGTCGGACTTCCGGCCTTCCTGACGAAAGGCGCCGGCATGTTCTCCGGCATGATGCTCAGCCAGTACACCGCCGACATGCTGATCGTGGAACAGCGCACCCTGAGCGCACCGGCCTGCGTCCAATCCATTCCGGCGGCGGCGGATCAGGAAGACTTCGTCAGCATGGGCATGAACACCGCCCTCAAGAACTCTCAAATCCTGGAGAACGCCTGGGGCGTCCTGGGGATCGAACTGATGGCGGCGGCCCAGGCCCTGGATTTCAGAGAGCACCGTTTCGGGGACGGGGTGCGGGCGGCCCATACCGCCATCCGCGAGCATGTGGAATTCCTGGATGTGGACAGGCCGCTGTACAGCGACCACAACACCATGGCCGGCGTAGTGCAGCGCTGTGAGGTCCTCAAGGCGGTGGAGGCGGTCACAGGTCCTCTGAGCAGTTCCTGGGAGTGACGCCAGGCGATTTGCCCGCCCCGTTGGGTTCATTGTCCGAAATCTGACCGGAATGGTGCGACAAGGCTCCTCCCTTGTCGATAGGAATACTGCTAACCTGCTTGCGTCATCAATGAAGACCATGAAACCGTCCAGGAAAGGGCTTGATCATGGGTATCAACAGGCGTAGATTTTTCTCTCTTCTCCTCCCCGCCGCCGCCCTGGCAGCCTGTTCCCGATCCGAAGCCTCGGAGGACAACTCCGGCCCGGTCCAGGACGAGCAGGTCGGTTGCCTGGCAGACACCACGCTTTGCATCGGTTGCCGGCAGTGCGAGGAGGGGTGCAACCGCAGGAATGAGCTACCCCGGCCGGATACGCTTTTCCGGGATCGTCTGGTGTTCCGGGAACAACGCCGTCCAGGGCCGAACAACTTCACCGTTGTCAACGAGTTCCCGGGACCACCGTCCCGGGATCAGCCCAAAAAACAGGCGACCTACGTCAAAACCCAGTGCATGCACTGCCTGGACCCGGCCTGTGTATCGGCCTGCATCGTCGGAGCCCTGACCCGCGCCAGGGACGGCGCGGTCATCTACAACCCCGACATCTGCATAGGCTGCCGCTACTGCATGATCGCCTGCCCTTTCCAGATCCCGTCCTACGAATACTCGGACGCCCTGGCTCCCAAGGTCCGGAAGTGCGAGTTCTGCGCAGACCCCGCCGGGGGCACCGGCGCCGATCCTGCCTGCGCCGCCGCCTGCCCCACAGAGGCGATCGTGTTCGGGAAACGGAGTGAGTTGCTCCAACTGGCCCGATCCCGGATCGAGCGCCACCGTGTCCGGTACATCGACAGGATTTATGGCGAGAACGAGGTCGGTGGCACCTCCTGGTTGTACCTGTACGGCCGGGATCTGTCCGACATCGGGCTTCTCTCCCTGCCGTCCAGCGCCCCGCCACGGACCACCGAGGCGATCCAGCACACCATATTCAAGTACGGGGCGATTCCGTTTCTGGTCTACGGCACGCTGGGCGGGATCATGTGGCACAACCACCGCAAGCAGCAGGTTGCCGCTGTTGAGGATGGAGGTGAGTCGTGAGTACACATCAGACCCGCACTGTCCGCGGCAGGTTCTTCAGCCACGGCACCTTCGCCCTGCTGGCGGTCATGACCCTGGGCGGCGCATTCGCGTTCACGCGTCTGCTCACCGGCCTCGAAGCCGTAACCAACCTGACCGACGCCTATCCCTGGGGACTCTGGATCGCCATCGACGTTGCATGCGGCGTTGCACTGGCGGCCGGCGGCTTCACCACCGCGGCCCTGATCGAGATTTTCGGCAACCACAAGTACAGGCCGCTCCTGCGTCCGGCGGTGCTCACCGCCTGGCTCGGCTACATCTTCGTGGGCGTCGGCCTGATGTTCGATCTGGGGCGGTACTGGAACATCTGGCGGCCGATGTTCAACTGGCAGGGCAACTCGGTGCTGTTCGAGGTCGGCATGTGCGTCATGACCTACCTGTTCGTACTCACGGTGGAGATGTCCGTCAGCTTCCTGGACGGCCTGCGCACCCGTGTGGAGGAGGAGTCCCGCGGCGCCATAATCCTTCGCCGCCTGGAGCGGCCCCTGACCCTGCTCCGCCGAATCGTACGGACCGTCATGCCGCTGTTCGTCGTCGCCGGCGTCGTACTGTCCTTCATGCACCAGTCCTCCCTGGGCGCACTGATGGTGATCGCTCCGACCAAGATGTGCTCCCTGTGGTACACGCCGGTTCTTCCCCTGCTGTTCCTGCTCTCGGCGATCATGGTCGGATTCCCCATGGTGGTGATGGAGTCTCTCATCGCCAGCCGCAGCCTGGGTCGCGAGCCGGAGATGGACCTGCTCTCCCCCCTGGCGAAGATCATCCCCTGGTTCATCGCCGCGTACGGTATCGTGAAGATCCTGGACTTGGTGGTACGGGGCTCCGCCGTACAGTTCATCGACACGCCTGGACACATGGTCGCGTTCCTGGTGGAGATGATCCTCTGTCTCGTGGTGCCGTTCGTCCTGCTGCTGTTCAAGCCGGTGCGAGAGTCCGCCGGCTGGCTATTATTTTCGTCCCTTCTGGTCATCGGCGGCGTGGTCCTGAACCGCGTGAACGTCTTCCTGGTGGCGTATGAGCCGCCGTTCCCCGGACGGGGCTACTTCCCTTCGGTGGGTGAAATCGCCGTGACCCTGGGTCTGGTGGCCACCATCATGTTCCTGTACAGGGTGTTCATCTTCCTCTTCCCGATCATGCCGAAACACGAAACCAGCGGCCCCAAACCGCTGCGTTCACCTGCGACCTACACCCCGCTGCAACCGAAAACCGCCTGGACCTTCCGCGGCGTGGCCATCGGGTTGTTGCTGCTTTTCTCGGTCCTGTACGCGTTCATTCACCAGGAAGCGGTTTCCGGCGACATCCGCGCCACCAACTGGGTCGAGTCGGTCAGGCCTGTGGAAGAGGAAGCGACCGGGTTGAATCCGGCGGAACACGCCGGCCGGCCTGAAGGGTACAAACGGGTCTACATTCTCAGCAGTCGCCTGCTGGACGATCTGGATAACTTTTACGAGCCGACACGGTTCAATCACACCACCCATGACGAGTGGACAGGCGGCGACTGTGCGCCCTGCCATCATCGTTTTTCAATGGGCGGCGATGATCGAATCGGCATCGACCTCCACGAGTTCCATGACGAAATGGAGATCCACCTGGGCGGCCCCTGCGCTTCCTGCCACGACATGGATTCGATCACCATCCAGCGCTGTGACTCGTGCCACTGGCTGGCCAACGAGGAGGACGACCCCAGCCGTCTCGGGCTGAAAGGGTCGTACCACCGACAGTGCATCGGCTGCCATGAAGACATTCCGGAATCGGATGCACCGGTGGACTGCATCGGCTGCCACCACCCCTTGACGCCGGACCACGGCGACCTGGTGGCGGTCGACAAGGGTGCCGGTGTAGAGGATGTGGTACGGGAATGCATCCGATGCCATGAGACCTCTGCTGCGGACATACTGGAAAGCGCTCACTGGAACTGGTCCGGCCATTCTCCGGAGGTCGGCGGTTATGAGGATAGCGCCAGCCTCGGGATCAACACCCTGGTGAACAACTACATGTTCGGCACCGGGCCCAACGCGGAATATTGCGCCGCGTGCCACATCGGGATCGGGCCGCTGGAGGGTCGGATCGAAAACCGCGACCCGGAGACGGTCGACTGCCTGATCTGCCACGACACCACCGGCACCTACATCAAGAAGATCGGTGATGGGGGCCGCCCGGTGGACGGCGTTGACCTTGCCGCCGTGGCGCACAGCGTCGGCCGGCCTTCCCGGGACAAATGCGGCTCCTGTCATTTCTACAGTGACGGTTCGGCCAACATCAAGCACGGCGACCTGGAACCGGTCCTGGCCGATCCTCCCGATGATCTGGATGTCCACATGGGTCGCTACAACCTGTTGTGTCAGGACTGCCATACCACCCGGCAGCACAAGATCGCCGGAATGTCCATGAGCGCCCCGGTGGTGGAAGGCCGGGTGCTCTGCAGCCGTTGCCACAGTGACACGCCCCACGGTATCGGGGGTGAATACAGCCGCCATCTCGACGATCACCTGCGATCGATATCCTGCCAGGTCTGCCACATCCCCCGGATCGCCCGGGAATCGCCGACCCGGACCTTTATCGACTGGCGTCAGGCGGAGAGTTACGGCCCTGTACCGCTGACCGATCGCGGCCTCCCCGACTGGCCGGAACAGGCCGGTGTGGAAACCTGGGTCCGGGACCTTGTTCCGGAGTACCGCTGGTACGACGGAACGCGCAAGGTGAAGGTACTGGGCGAGACCATCGATCCCCGAAAAACCGTGTACCTCAATCAGCCAGAGGGCGACAAACGGAACCCGGGCGCCCTGATCTCGGCCTTCAAGACCCACCGGGCGATGCAACCGTATGACACTGAGAATAAAACCCTGGTGATTCCGAAACTGTGGGGAGGGTTCTGGCAGCACTTCAATCTTGAGGTCGCCATCCGTGAAGGGATGGAGGAGTCCGGGATGGAGTACTCGGGGTCCTACGGTTTCGCCGCAACCGTCCAGTACACGGGAATCCACCACGAAATCGTGCCGGCCAAGGATGCCCTGGGCTGCCAGGACTGCCACATCGCAACCGCAGTGGACTGCAGACGGTGCCACAGTTCCATCCGTGGGCATGAACTCAACGGCCTTGGCCATGCCGTCTACCCGGAAGTAAAGAACCGGATCGACTTCGAGGCTCTCGGATACGAGGACGACCCGGCCCGGATCGGCGGAAGGTTCTTCATCCAGCCGGGAAGGGGCACGCCACCCAGTTGAGCGTACGTCAACAACACCTGCGCCGGGCTGTCGCTCTTGAAGCGGCTACCGTCCTGTGGAACATCATCGAAGGCGTGGTGGCGGTTGGCGCCGGCGCCGTCAGCGGGTCGGTCGCCCTGATCGGTTTCGGGATCGACTCTTTTATCGAAACCAGCAGCGCCTTGGTTGTCGGCCTGAGGTTCGGAGCCGAACTTTCCGGCAGCGATCGCGAGAATTCCCCGGCGGTGCAAAACCGGGAACGGCAGGCGGCCAGAATCGCCGGCACCCTCCTGCTGATCCTGGCCTTGTACATCACCGTGGACGCAGGGCGGCGACTGCTGGGGTTCGGTTCCCAGGCGGAGGAATCGACTATCGGCATCGTTCTGACTGCGGTTTCCCTGGTGGTGATGCCGTTTCTTGGAAGGGCGAAGCTCAAGACAGCTTCGGCGTTATCAAGCGCGGCGCTGAAAGCCGATGCCTACGAAACCATCACATGCGCCTGGCTGTCCCTGACCACCCTGGTCGGCCTTCTATTGAACACCTGGTTAGGCTGGTGGTGGGCCGATCCACTGGCGGCCCTGGTCCTGGTTCCGCTCATCGTCCGGGAAGGTCTGGAAGCGCGCCGGGGCGGGTGCCACTGCCACGACGGCTAGAGCACCGTCTCAGCCCTGCTTCAGGGCCAGTTGCCGCAGCAGGGCGTCCTGGCCCGAGATCCAGTCGTCATTTTTCCCCGGCTGGATACGTGTGTAATCACCTGAGGCGTCCATCTCCCAGGCGTTGCAATTGTCATCCAGCAACACCTGCAGTCCTTCTTCGATCACCCTGCGACGCAGTTTTTTGCTCCGGATCGGGAAGGCCAGTTCCACGCGCCTGAAGAAGTTCCTTGGCATCCAGTCTGCGGAACTGCATAAGGTGTCCTCCTCCCCTGCGGCGTGGAAATGAAAAATCCTGTGGTGTTCCAGGAACCGGCCGACCACCGAGCGCACCCGGATGTTGTCTGAAACACCCGGGATGCCCGGCCTCAGGCAGCAAACCCCCCGGACGATCAGGTCGATCTTCACACCGGCCATGGAGGCACGGTACAGGGCACGGATGATTTCCGGCTCGATGAGAGAGTTCATTTTGGCCACGATCCGGGCCTTCTCCCCTGCCGCCGCGGCGGCCGCTTCTGTTTCGATCATTTCCAGCAGGCGACCATGGAGCTCGAAAGGGGTCTGGACACAACGGTTCAGGGTGTGGGCCTTGCAGACTCCGGTGAGTTGCTGGAACACATCGTGAACGTCTTCACCGATTTTCTGATCGCTGGTCATCAGCCCGAAATCGGTATAGGTCCGGGCGGTGCTGGAATGGTAGTTCCCGGTTCCGAGATGAACATAGCGGACCAGTTCCGTCCCCTCGCGCCGGACGATGAGCAGCATCTTGGCGTGAGCCTTGAAACCGACCACTCCGTACACCACCTTGGCTCCTGCTTCCTGCAGACGGGTCGCCAGGTCGATATTCGCCGCCTCGTCGAACCGCGCCCGCAGCTCGACAACCGCAGTGACCTCTTTGCCGCTACGGGCCGCATCCAGCAGGGCCTCCGCCATGGGAGAGTCCACCCCGGTGCGGTAGACCGTCTGGCGGATCGCCAGTACGTTCGGATCGGCAGCAGCCTGGCGGATCAGATCGACCACTGGGCCGAAACTCTGGTACGGGTGGTGCAGCAGGACGTCGCCGTTCCTGAGAACGCCGAACAGGTCGGACTTGTGAGCCAGCTTGGCCGGTATGCCCGGCGTGAACAGCCGGTACTTCAGTTCCGGCCTGTCCACCAGGTCGACCAGGGCCGAGAGACGATTCAGGTTCACCGGACCATCGACCTCGTAAGTATCCGCCTCACCCAGGTTGAACTGGTTCTGGAGGAACAGCGCCATCTCCTGGGGGCAGGTATCGGCCACCTCCAATCGTACCGCCTTGCTGAATTCCCTCTGGGGCAGCTCTCCCTTGAGGGCCGACATAAGATCCTCGACTTCCTCTTCATCCACCCACAGATCGCTGTTGCGCGTTACCCGGAACTGGTGGCAGCCGGTGATCTTCATCCCCGGAAACAGCTCCTCCATGTGAGCATGGATCACCGAGGAGATCAGCACGAAGCCGTGGGGGTCACCGGATACGTCATCGGGCAGCGGGACGATCCTCGGCAGGATTCGGGGCGCCTGCACGATGGCAGCCCGGCTCTTCCTCCCGAAGGCGTCCTTGCCGTCCAGGGTCACGATGAAATTGAGACTCTTGTTGAGAATCCTCGGGAACGGATGGGCCGGGTCCAGGCCCACCGGCGTGAGAACCGGCAATACCTCCCGAAGGAAGTACTCCTGGATCCAGTCCTTCTGGACGTCACTCCAATGTTTGCGGCGATAGATGGCGATGCCCTGGGCCGCCAGCTCCGGCAGGAGAACTTCATTCAGGAGCCGGTACTGTTCCTGCACCAGTTTCAAGACTTCAGGACGAAGACGATCCATCTGGGCCTGGGGTCCCAGGCCGTCGGGTCCGGATTTGAAATATCCGAACGCGATCTGCTCCTTGAGGCCACTGGCACGGATTTCAAAAAACTCGTCCAGGATCGAGTTGGTAATGGTCAGGAAGCGGATCCTTTCCAACAGCGGCACGGTTTCATCACTGGCCTGGGCGAGAACCCGCTTGTGAAACCGCAGCAGGCTAAGTTCCCGGTTGATGTAGAGGGACGGATCGTTGAGATCCCTCACCGCCTTCAGTTTTGAATCCTTGCCGGACGCAGGGACCTTGCTGGCTCCAGGTTCCGTATTCATCCATTTCTCCGTATCGTCCCGTGCTGAAGTACCGAGAATCTAATCCGATTCATCCATGAGGGCAAGTATCTCCTCCAGACGGAGGTCCTGATCTGCTGCCGGCGGTGCTGCAGTCAGAGGGAGCAGGAAGGTGAATATTCAGATCATGGAACACAGTACGTTTTTCATGATTCCAGCCCCAGATCCCCTGCAATCGCAGACATGGCGGCGACGCAGTTGTTGATATGGTCGTCCAGTTCCAGTCCGATCAGTTCGGCCCCGTTGCGGATGTCGTCCCGTGACACGGAAGCCGCAAAGCTTTTCGTCTTCAGCTTCTTCTTCACGCTTTTCGGTCTGAGTCCCTGGAGTCGTTCCGGGCGAACCAGCGCGGCGGCGGTGAGAAACCCACACAGCTCGTCCACGGCGAACAGGGTCCGCCTCAGAGGACTGTCCCGTGGGTACTCGTCGGTGTTCCATTCCGCATGGGACAGGATGGCGCCGACAAGCTCTTCGTCCAGTCCCCTCTCCCTCAGGATCTCCGCTCCCTTGCGGGTATGGTCCGGTGCATCCGGCCAGCGCTCGTAGTCGAAATCGTGAAGCAGCCCGACCAGCCCCCAGCGATCCTCATCGTGGCCGCCGGACAGGGCGTAATGCCGCATGGCCGCCTCTACCGCCAGCCCGTGTTTCACCAGGCTTTCATTCTTCGTAAATTCCCGCAGCAGGACCAGGGCGTCTGAACGATCCATTACCACCTCCGGATCTATTGTAAGACGCCATGCCACGGAAAAGAAAAAGGCCGGAACCGGTCGCCCGGTCCCGGCCGTCGAATATCTTCCGGCTATTCCAGAACGAACTCCTGTCCGGGCTCCGGGACTTCCACGTCCACTTCGTACTTCTCCCTCAGGGTCTTTCCGAGAGCGAGGCAGGCCTCTTCCTCGCCATGGACCACAAAGGTCTTCCGCGGCCGCCCTTCCATGCTTTCAAACCATTGCAGCAGTTCCTCCCGGTCCGCATGGGCCGAGAAGCCCTCGATGGAAACGATCTCCGCCTGAACGGTGAGCATTTCCCCGAAGATCCGGACCGGGTTGACTCCGGACTGGATGATCCGCCCCAGGCTGCCCCCGGCCTGGTAGCCGACGAACAGGATGGTGTTGGCCGAGTCCCCGATGTTGTACTTGAGGTGGTGCTTGATGCGGCCGGCAGTACACATGCCGGAAGCGGAGATGATCACCGCGGGGCCATCCATGCGGTTCAGTTCCTTCGATTCTTCTACCGAACGGGTCAATCGCAGTCCGGGGAACTCCAGCGGGGCGTCGCCGGCCTCGTCCAGGGCCTGGGCTTCTTCGGACCAGGCCTCGGGATGATCCTCGAAAACCGCCGTGGCACGGACCGCCATCGGGCTGTCCAGAAAGACCGGCAGATCCGGAAGGCGGCCGGCCTCTACAAGGTCGTTCAACCGGGCGATGATCTCCTGGGAACGGCCGACGGCAAATGCGGGGATGATGACCTTGCCGCCCCGGCTGATCGTCCGGCTGACGATCTGGAACAGTTCCTCGGTGCGATCCCCGCCGTCTTTCCGGGAGCGGTTGCCGTAGGTCGATTCCATGATCAGATAATCCGGTTTCGGAGCAGGCTGCGGCTGCCCCATGAGCCGTCCTCCTTCGACGCCGAGGTCTCCGGAGAACACGATCTTGCGCTGGCCTTCGGAGGTCCTGACGTTCAACTCCACAATGGCGGCGCCCAGGATGTGTCCGGCAGGGATGAACCGTACAGATCCGATCCCCGGAATTTCCTTCTCCTTGTTGAACGGGACGCGCTTGATCTGCTTGAGGACTTCCTTGGCGTCTTTCTCGGTGTAGAGAGGTTCAACCCACTTCCAGTCCTTGCCCGCCTTCTTGAGGCGTTTGATCTTCCAGCGGGCATCCTCTTCCTGGAT
>JACXWD010000102.1:0-3826 GCA_014764515.1 Candidatus Polarisedimenticola svalbardensis
CCACCACCGGGGCAGGGCCAGATCGCAGGCAGCGTAAACCGCCTCCACCTGCCTCAGGATGGCGGGGTGCGTCTTCAGTATCGCCATCGCTTCAGGCATGGTGTCCCGGAAGCCGCACTGGACGGCGATGGACGCCATGCCCAGATCGCCGCGGCCGGGTTCGTCCCGGCCCTGCAGGAACGGTCCTTTGGACAGGCCGGTCTCGACCATGGTCAACGCCCGTTCCAGCATGTGGTGGGCCTCTTCCGGTGTCTTGCCGGCTGTGCCGTGGATCCGGGCCCGGTTGATCTGCTGGCGGCCGACGGTCCTGCGGGCGATCCAGCGGGCGGGGAACGGCAGTCCGCCCAGAAGCGCACTCAGAAACCGGGCCTTGTTCGCCGGGTGGACCCAGCGCAGGTAGAAGCCATACCAGTAAAGGTGGTCGTTGAAGAAGTGTTCCCAGAGCCGGTCCCGAACCTGGAGTTCCGGATCCGTCGGGGACAACCTGCCGTCCGGATACATCGCCTCCAGGCGATCCAGGATCACCGTAGAGTCGCCGATGAACTCGCCGCCGACCTCCAGCACCGGAAGTCGCCCTGTACGGCTGAATTTCCGGACCTTGGACATGGACCGGTGGTTCCGCAGCTTGAAGTCGATTTTCAACCGTCGGAGCGCCAGTTCAACCTTGAGGCATGGAGGGGAGATCGAACCTATCCCGGCTCCCCCCGGATACTGATGAAGGATCATTCCTACCGTCCCTCCCTGGCCGGATCTTACCGGGAAGGTGACACCTGAGTCAAAGATCCCTTCGCGGTCTTGGGATACAATCGCCGCGTGAGCGGATCTGTCACCAGCGAAAGGTTCGGGATGAGTCAGGCCTTCCGCCGCGCCCTGCTGCTGTCCCTGGTGCTGAAGGCGGTTCTGGCGATCCTGTTCGCCGACATCCCGCCCCATTACGACGAGATAGAGTTCCTGGATTTCGGTGCGAATATCGCCTTCAACGGCGGGTCCCCGGTATTGTGGCGTGCACCGGGGTATCAGTGGTTTCTTGCTGCCGGGCTTCTGGCCGGTGGCGGCAGCACCGTCCTCATACGGCTGGTCCAGGTGTTGTTGTCGGTGGCCGGCTCCTTTATCGCCTACCGGATCGGAAAAAGGATCTGGAATGAGGCTGCCGGCCTGGCCGCCGGGATATTCCTCGGGTTTTACCCTTCCCAGGTCGCTCTTTCCCACCTGTTGTGGTCGGAAACGTTATACGTTTTCCTGACCTTGCTGGCTTTCGAGCGCCTTCTGGCCGCCGATGAGGACGGGTCCCTGCCGGCCGGGCTGACTGCGGGCCTGATGATGGCCGCCGCCGCATTGACCCGGTCCACCGCCGTGCTTCTCATGCTGACGTCCTTTCTCTGGCTTCTCACCGCTCATCGTGGCCTGTCCCGGCTGAAGCTGGCTGCCACGTTTCTGGGTGGGGGACTCCTGCTCATCCTGCCCTGGTCTCTCTGGGCCGGCAACGTTGCAGGACGACCGGTGCTTATCGACACCAACGCAGGGT
Organism: Candidatus Polarisedimenticola svalbardensis; assembly: GCA_014764515.1. Taxonomy (GTDB): domain Bacteria; phylum Acidobacteriota; class Polarisedimenticolia; order Polarisedimenticolales; family Polarisedimenticolaceae; genus Polarisedimenticola; species Polarisedimenticola svalbardensis. Next base: position 1,526 of record JACXWD010000102.1, read on the forward strand.
TCAACCTGTGGAGTGGGAGCAACCGTTACATCCCCGATGACCTTCAGGGGGTTTGGTCCGTGGGGCACCTGCAGGATAACGGCCTGGATCCTGAACTGACCGAGTTCCTTCCCGGCGACCGTTGGCGGGCCGAGACCCCCTGGAGGATGCAACAGGACGGGGTTACGGATCCTCACGGTCCTGATGGCGAGAACTGGTACAGAGCCCGGGCCCTGGACGCGGTCCGGGGTGACCCGGTCGGATTCCTGGCCCGCATCCCGGCCAAGCTTGCGGCGTTCTGGGCTCCGGATTTCTTCCTGCCCAGGCACCTTGTACGTGACTGGTACGGCAGGACGCCGGCCGGGCTGGCCCTGTTCCTGGTGTTGCTGACATGGGCGGCGGCGGCGATCCCGCTTCTCGCAGGGCCTGCTGCATTGACCTTCCCGGGCCGCTCCCGCTTCAGGTCCCTGGCCCTGGTCTGGATCGGGACCTACCTGGCCACAGTCGTCCTGGCCTACGGCCACACCAGGATGCACCAACCGCTGATCCCGATCCTGGTGCTTGCCGTGGCAGGGGTGGCCTTTGGCGACGGCCGGCCGTCAGTGTGGCGACGGGTCTCTATCCGGGCGGCGCCGGTTACCCTCATCATTCTTGCTGCCTGGATCTATATCCTGCCTGTGGTTGGAGGTGTGTACATGGCGCCAGGGCCACGCCACGCCATCACCGCCCGGATGCTCGGCACGGCAAGGCACCTGCCGCTGCCCGGCAGCCGTCGGCTGGCCTGGATGCTGGCTTCGGTGGAAGCCTCCATGGGAAGAGAAGAAAGGGCGGATCGTATCCTGTCCGAGTCCCGGTTCGCAGAAGACCCATGGTCTCTCTACCTCCGGGCCAGGGTCAGCCGGTCCGGCGCCGAAAGGGAGCGCCTGCTGTCCGAATCAGTGCAGGCCGACCCCGAACTGTTCGCCGCCTGGTACGCCCTGGGCCTGACCCGGATTCAGGCCGGCGACTACAAAGGGGCCAGAGCGGCGCTCTACCGGGCCGGCCGTATCCGGCCCTGGGATCCCAGGGTGGAGCAGGCCTATTCCAGGATGCGCTAGGATGATCGCCGTGATGAGGAAGAGTTCTTTACTGCCTGTAGTTTGCCTGCTTCTGGCCGCCGCCTGTAGCGGACCAGGCCCGGGGGGAGAGCGGCTCAACGTTTTGCTGGTCACCCTGGATACGACCCGGGCCGACCACCTGGGTTGTTACGGCTACCCTCTGCCGACCAGCCCGAACCTGGATCGACTGGCTGCCGACGGGATCCTGTTCGATCTGGCGATTTCGACTTCCGGGATCACCCCGATCTCCCACGCCTCGATCTTTACCGGGATGAACCCGGACAGGCACGGATTGCGTGTGTTCTACGGTGAGGCGGGACATTATCTTGATCCTGCCCATCCGACACTGGCCACGATCCTGAAGTCCAGGTCGTTCAGAACCGGCGCCTTCATCAGCGCCTACCCGGCCTCGGAACGGTTCGGCCTGCATCACGGTTTCGATACGTTCAGCACCGGCGTGTCCGACGAGGTCATGACCGGAGATCCTCGCCTGAGGCCACCCAAAGACGGCTACTGGATGGACCGTCGCACCGCTTCAGCCCAGCGCCGGGCCGATGCCACTACCGATGAGGCCCTGGCCTGGCTCGATCAGCCGGCAGACGGCGGCAACCCTTTTCTGCTGTGGGTGCATTATTTCGATCCTCATGACCCTTCCCTGGTGCCGCCTGAAGAGATCAATTCGAAATTCGGCGCCGACAGCCGTACTCCCGACGCGCTGCTCAAGATTTACGATCCGGAAATTTTCTTCATGGACAGCCAGTTCGGCCGGTTGATCAGCCGCCTGAAAGAGACCGGACAGTACGACAACACGCTGATTGTGGTGGTAGGGGATCACGGACAAGGCCTGGGAGATCACAACTGGTTCCCTCACAGGTTGTTGTATCAGGAACAGATCCGGGTGCCCCTGATTGTCCGCCTTCCCGGCGCATACCAGGGTGCAAAGGTCGGGGCGCTGGCCCGTACCACCGATATTTTGCCCACCGTTCTTGAGCGGCTCGGGATCGAGTCGCCGGAGGCGGTGCAGGGATTGAACCTGGAACCGATTTTAGCCGGAACGAGCCGGGAACAGCGGGTGGGGATGGCCGAGGCGCTCAACACCCTGGATGCACACGCTCCTGCAGGATTGCCGCCTCACCAGCAAGACCTGCTGTTCATGGCGATGGATCGGAAGTGGAAACTGATCCACCATGTCAATCAGCCGGGGAACGACGAACTCTACAACCTG
>JACXWD010000102.1:3926-5762 GCA_014764515.1 Candidatus Polarisedimenticola svalbardensis
GCGATGGCGATCAGCACCATCCCCATGAGCCGCTCGGCGGCGATGAGCGCCCTCCGGCCCAGGGCGTCCCGCAGATGGCTTGCGAAAACCAGGATCAGGGCGGTCAGCCCCCAGGCGATCCCCAGGGCGGCCAGCCAGATCGGCCAGCGTTCCGGTTCCCGACTCATGATCAGGATCAGCGTCGACATGGACGACGGCCCGGCAACGTAGGGGATTGCAAGCGGGACGATGAACGGCTCGCCGTCCAGGTCCTCACCCTGGCCTTCCCTGCGGGGGAAGATCATCCGCAGGGCGATGAGGAACAGCACCACGCCCCCTGCAACGGTCAGGGCCGGGCCGGAGATTCCCAGTAGACCGAGGATGTGCCGGCCTGCGAAAAGGAAGAGTACGAGCACTACCAGGGCGATGAGAAGTTCCCGCACCACGACCCGCACCACACGTCCCGACGGAACCCGGGAGAGTGCAGACAGGTAGAACGGGACGTTCCCGATCGGGTCCATCACCAGGAACAGCAGGACTGCGGCGGCTACCAGGGTCATGGGCGGCATTATACCGCCGCCGGATTATCCTGCCGCCCCGATGTCACAGATCGCCACACCGTCTTCGTTGCCGTCCCGGGGCCGGGGCACGCCGCGTTGATCTGTGATCGCCTGACAGATGCCACGGTCGATGACAGGGCTGGCCGACATCGGTACATGGGTCCAGGTTGAATCCCAAGGAAGTAACCAGCCCGGCGCAGTCGCTCCCTGAGGCCTGGTTGTCGCTGACGGTGCGGTAACTCAGGTAAACCTGTTGGAGGCGAGCAATCGCACTGGGAACACCGTCCACCAAAGTCCCCGAATCCGGGACTCCGATGGAGAAGGTTCGGTTAATCCCGGATCAGGTTCCTGCGATGGACCAGGCCGAAAGTGACGACGGTGCAGATAGATCCCAGTCCGTCGGCCAGCATGTCCTTCTGGGCGTCCCAGATATCTCCCTGGGAGCCGAGGAAGGCGGCGCCCGCCTTGCCGCCGGCCAGCGCTGCATACCACCATTCGATGATTTCATAGAGGCTGGCAATGGTGAACACGGCGCACACCGGGAACAGCAGCAGGATCCAGGGCGAGCGCACCAACCGTCGGCGATGCAGGATCTCCGCGAGAGGATATGCGTAAAACCCGACAGAGAAGTGAGCGATCCGATCGTAATGATTCCGCTCAAAGCCGAACAGTTCGGTGACGGTGTCAAAGGGCACCAGTTCGAAAGTGAAATGGCCTCCGACGGTATGCAGGAAGATCAGCACGCTCATGGCGATGTAGGATCCGGCGGAAAACCGGAACCGGGGATACAGGTAAACCAGCATCCCGACGATCAACATGATCGGGATGTTCTCCGCCCACCAGACCTCCCGGTCGTACGGCCGGATCGCCAGGATCGCGAATTCGATCAGGTACAGGGCAAGAAGGACGTGGGGGACCTTGCCGGTACTGGGGCCATGATCCTGCATCAATCGCAAGTGTACTGCAGGTTCTGCGGCATTGGGCAGGTTCCGGTGGCACTGTCCTCCGGCCGTTGCGCACCTTTCCAGTCGGTGCCGTATGAGCCTTCGTCGATGCCGTTGTTGGCCACCACCAGGAAGAACAACGCTTCCGGAGTACCGGCGGTTGACCAGTCGTAGGCGCCGGTCATGCCCAGGCTGCAGGCCTGGCCGATCCAGTTGTACGCAGCCAGGTCGGCGCGGGTCAGTTCCCCGTACTCCAGGGTGTGATCCGTCGCACCGCACGGCACGCCGAAACTGATCGACAGCAGTTCGGAGGCCGGATCATATGCGGTGACCTGCAAAAGAGCGCCTGCGCC
>JACXWD010000025.1 GCA_014764515.1 Candidatus Polarisedimenticola svalbardensis
GAGACGCCGATCCCGAGCCAGATCGCCTGTACGGCGGCGGTAGCGGCCGCTTCCGGATTTTTCTCGCCGATCCGTCTGGAGACCATGGCGGTGGTCGCCATGGCGAGACCTATGGCTACGGCATACAGCAGGGTCAGGAGCGATTCCGTGAGGCCGACGGTCGCCACCGCGTCGGTGCCGATCCGGGCCACGAAGAAGATGTCGCACACGGCGAACACCGACTCCATTACCATTTCCAGAACCATCGGCACGGCCAGGAGAATGATCGCCCGGCCCAGGTTCCCCGAGGTGTAGTCGTGAGGTACGCCCTTGATGGCGTCCCGGACGGTGGCGAAAAAACTGTGTTCCGTTGGACTTTCGGCGTTCACGATCCGCCTATGGTAGCCGAAGTTGCGCGCAGGAAACCGGACTGCTTCCGAGAGGTTGACAAATCGATCTCATGTGATTACATAGTAATTACAGCGAGGATTTCATGCGAGCCAAAATCGTCAAAATCGGGAACTCCCAGGGCGTGCGGATTCCAAAGCCGCTTATCGAGGAAGCCGGCCTGTCGGTCGAGGTGGAACTCCGGGTGGAAGACGGGGCGATCGTCATCGAGCCGTACCGCGTGGTGCGGGAAGGGTGGTCCGAGGCGTTCGACTCCATGGCTGAGGCAGGGGAGGATCGACTCCTGGACGGGGATCAGCGGGCTGCCACCACCTGGGATGATGAGGACTGGGAATGGGAGTGAGCCGGTTCGAAGTCCACCTGGTCAACCTGGATCCCACAGTCGGGAAGGAGATCCGCAAGACCCGGCCATGTCTCGTGATCTCACCGGATGAGGTGAGCCGTGCTATCCGCACCGTGATTGTCGCGCCGATGACCACCCGGGGAAAGGACTATCCAACCCGGGTCCCGTGCCGCTTCCAGGGAACTACCGGACGGATCGTCCTGGACCAGATCCGCACCGTGGACCAGCGCCGCCTGGTACGAAAACTGGGCAGGGTCAGCAAGAAGATATCCGGGGAAGTTCTGCTGGTGCTGGAGGAGATGTTCGCGGAGTGAGGCGAAAAGGGGTCTGACCCCTTTTATTTCAGCCTCTTGCTTTCCGAGCCCAGGAACCGTTCCAGCAGGTCGAACACCGCCAGCCAGTAGGAGTCGGTGGTGACCTCCCGGCCTTTCCTGCACAACTTTGGAACCCAGGGTATGAGGAACCGATCCAGGAATTCCGACTCCCGGTTGGCGCACTGGGCCACCAGGTCATCCTGGTGGGTCAGGAACGCGGCGACCTGGTGCTGCAGCAGGAAATGCAGGAATTCCATCTCCGCAGGAAGATAATCCACCGGGCCGCTTCCTTCCGCCGACTGCAGCCCCTCCTGGCGGTAGAACTCCGCCAGTTCGATGCTGGACGGTCCCATCAACTGACCGTCGATCCACCAGGAGCCGTACGGCGGCAGGGGGATCCCGCCCGGGGCGTTGACGAACATCCGGACACGCTCGGACTCGGTCCGGGCTGAATCGGCCGGAATCCCCTCCGGGGCATCCCCGGAAGTTCCGGATTGGCCGGCCAGGGTCAACGACATCCAATGGGCCAGGGCGGATCGCTCCTGTAGCTGCAGGACCTCGGGTGAGAATGACCGGGTGTGTCCTGAGACCGGCTGCATGCTTGCCTCCCTGTTCAGTTCGGACCGTGTCCTATAAACTGTGCATGTACCGTGCCACCTTAGGGGAGAGCGATGTCGAAGCAACTGATCCAACCGGAACTGATTCTGGATCACATCCTGGACGGCCTGGTGATGCTGGATACCGAGGGCAGGATCCTGTGGGCCAACCCGGTGTTCCGGCAGATGGTCGGCAGAGCTCCGGATGAGGATCTTTCCAACCTGAAATGCTGTGATATGGGCCTCGGCTCGTTCTGTGAACTGCATTGCCCGGCGAAAAACCAGGAAGCGGGTGAGGGTTGTGCCTCCGCCGTGCATTTCAATGTTCAGATCGAGCCCGAAGGCGGCAAGGGAGTGCCTGGCACCTACTGTTTTGTGACTTCACCGGTGCGAGATCCTGAGGGTAATCTCATGGGTTACATGGAAAACTTCCGGGGCATGGACCAGGTCCGGGAAGTGATCATGGACCTGAAAGAGGTCAACGAGGCGATCGAGGCTGAAAGGCGCAAAACCGAAGACCTGGTGGACAGCCTGGCCGACGGTGTGTTCAGCGTGGACCGGGATCTGAGGATCCGCAAGTTCAGCAAGAACATGGAGAAAATGCTAGGCGTTCCGGAATCTGAAGCACTGGGCAGGGAATGTCGCAACGTGTTGCGTGGCACCCTGTGCGACACCGATTGCCCGTTGCTGTGGTCCAGGGAGAACGGCAGCCCGGTCACCGGTTGCAGGGAGCGACTGCTGTCCAGGGACGGCCGGCCGGTTGAGGTCTCCATCACCACCGGCATGCTGAAGAACGAGCCGGATTTCGAGGGCGGAATGTTCGGTGTGGTCACCGACTACAGCGAGGTGGAAATACTCAGGACCCGCCTCGAAGGACACTCGGCCTTCGAAAACATGATCGGCGAGTCCAAGGCGATGCAGACCTTGTTTCACCAGATCGAGGGAGTGGCTCCCACCGAGGCGACGGTTCTGATCCTGGGTGACAGTGGAACCGGTAAAGAACTGGTGGCTTTGGCTTTACACCGTTTGAGCAGCCGCTCCCGTGCCCCGTTTGTCTCGGTGAACTGCGCTGCTCTGGTGGACGAACTGCTGGAGAGCGAACTGTTCGGCCACGTGAAAGGCGCGTTTACAGGGGCGGTGAAAGACCGCCGGGGCAGGTTCGAGCAGGCGGCCGGCGGAACGCTGTTCCTGGACGAGGTGGGCGACACTTCGGCTTCCCTGCAGGCCAAGCTGCTCCGGGCGATCCAGGAGAAGACCATCGAGCCGGTCGGCTCCAGCGTTACGCGGCAGGTGGACGTCCGGATCATCGCCGCCACCAACAAGGACCTGGAGAAAGAGGTGGCGGAAGGCCGCTTCCGTGAAGACCTTTTTTATCGCCTGAACGTCATTCCGGTCCACCTTCCTGCACTGCGGGAACGGAAAGAGGACATCCCGCTGCTGGTGAACCACTTCATCCGGAAGTTCCGGGATATCCATTTCAAAGGGAAGGAAGAGACTTTCACCGGGATTTCGGAACGGGCCCTGGCCCTGATGATGGAGTACCACTGGCCCGGGAACGTAAGAGAACTGGAGCATGCGGTGGAGTACGCCATGATCTCCAGTGACCAGGGCAGGATCGAACGAGCGTTCCTGCCCCTGCCGCTCCGGAAAATGGCGCCCCCGGCGCCGGCCAGCGCCGGTTCGGCCGAACCGGTGGAGAACCTGGACGCCGAGGAACAGGAACACCGCCAGGTCGAGAAAGCACTGGAACGGAACCACTGGAATATCGGCCGAACCGCCGTGGACCTTGCGGTCAGCAGAACCACCCTCTGGCGGCAGATGAAACGGTTGGGTATCCAAAAATCCTGAAACATAACGTTTCGCGAAACATCCTGTTCCAATCAGCCTGAAACATCCTGTTTCACATCCCCCGGTTTAGCTTCGTTTTCGCTCCCATTCCTTCGGATTCCATCCATTCAAGCTGGCATCGTCCTTGCGGTAGGGATTACCCCCGGGTGCGGGTGATTCCGCCATGTCGCCCATTGAGGAGGATGAGACCGATGAGAAACGAGCGAAAGATCAAGTGGATCGCGCTGGTGGTGGTCGGGCTGCTGGTGACGGCGTTTGCCGTGGCCGCCCCCCGGGTCAACCCCCGCAAAGGCAAGGTTTTCTATAAGAAGTACTGCCGGGTCTGTCATGACGGCGCAGCCGATGCACCGGAGATGTCGCCGATGACCAAGACCATGGAGCAGTGGAGCCGGGCGTTCAAGGCCGACGGCAAGGTGGAAAGTCACCTTTCTTCCGTCAAGGACAAGACCGGTTACGAAATCACCGAGCAGGACCTGCTCGACATCCAGGCTTATCTGGTGCAACACGCCGCCGACTCGGACCAGCCGGCGACCTGCGGCAACTGATCACGCCCGAACAGGGCTTTAGGGGAAACTCATGAAGAAAGCGATCACGACTTTCGCAGTGCTGGCACTGATCGCGATCCCGCTGTTTGGCGGCGTGGTCATGGCCGTCGAGAAAGACAAGGAACAGATCGAGGAGCTGGAAGCAAGAATCCAGAAACTGGAAATGCAGAACGCCAAGGACCGTATCCAGTTCACCGGCGACCTGCGGACCACCGCCGACAACATCTCCGCCACACTGGCTCCCCGTGTGGACGGCCTGAAACTTCAGAAGGGCATGGTGGACACCCTGTTCTACGCCGGAGCGAACATGGGTGCGTTCCCCATGAGTTACGGCGACGTGAGCAATTTCATTGCCGCCAACTACGCCGATTATCTGTACTTCCAGAACGGTCTGAACTTCGACTGGTTGAAGAACCAGGTCAATGGAATCGCCTCCCAGCCCGGTGGCGACATGATGATCGCCGGCCTGTTCGGCATGCTCATGGACCCGGCGGCCGGCGTTCCCGGCATCATGGTTCCGGAGCAGGACTACAAGAACGACCTCGTTTACACCACCCGGCTGCGGCTGAACATGAACGCCAAGGTCAAGGAAAACGTCACGTTCACCGGACGTCTCGGCATGTACAAGAGCTGGGGCGACAGCACCGGCGTGCAGGTGTTCAACGGCCAGACCAACACCTTCAGCCTGGACGGTAGTGACGTCGGCGTACCCAACAGCGACATCCTAAGGGTGGAGCGGGCCTACTTCGACTGGAAACATCTGGGCGGTTCCGACTGGTACCTGTCCATCGGCCGTCGGCCGAGCACGTACGGACCGCCCCTGCAGGTCAGCGACAACGAGCTGCGCCAGGGAACACCCAACGGCCATGTCGTGAACTTCCAGTTCGACGGCATCACCCTCGGGCGAGCCGTTGGCTGGTCTCCGGGCAGCACGTTCCGGTTCTGCTACGGCGTCGGCTTTGAAGCCGGCATCGGCAGTGGCGCCGAGCTGAAGGCTCCCGCCGACCGCATGGACGACGTCATACTGGGCGGCATCAACTGGGACATCTACCACACCGACGACATGTTCATCCAGACAACCATCCTGGGCGCCTGGGACGTCACCGACGGCTTCAACGGCACCCTGGTGCTGCCCACCGACCCGGTGAGCGGCAACCCGATCAACGCCCCGGTGGTGCTGCGCTACACCCCCAGCGCCCATGTCGGCGATATCTACCTGGCCGACTTCCTGGTGGAACGGAACGAAGGTCCTTTCACCTGGTTCGCCTCTCTCGGCCTCATGACTTCGGAACCGGATCCGGAAGTCACCACCCCGTTCGGCGGTCTGTTCAGCGACCCGCTGCTGGACACCCCCGAATCCCGTGACGCCTGGTCTGCCTTTGCAGGTATCCGCTTCAACGCTTCCGACAGCGACATGCTCGGCCTGGAATTCAACCACGGCTCCAAGTACTGGTTCAACTTCACACAGGCCGCCGACGATCTGGTCGGCTCCAAGCTGGCCACCCGCGGCGACGTCATCGAAGCGTACTGGCTCCACGAGTTCAAGGAAGGGTTCGGCCGGGCACGGCTGAAATTCCGCCTCGGCGCCATGCATTACAGCTACAACTACACAGGGTCCGGCTGGCAGCTGGGCGCGCCCAAAAAGATCGACGACTTGATGCCGGTCATTAGCGCATTCCCGACCTACGGCGATGCCCTGGATATCCGGGCGGCGATTACCGCCAAATTCTGATCGAACACGCGACGTGCGGGTCGCCCGGAGTACCACCGGGTCCGACAGCAGGGGCGACCCGCACTTTATACCCCTCAAATCCGGAGGCATCACGATGAGCGACAACAGCCGCTTTTCCGTCACCCGCCGCGGTTTTCTCGGAACATCGGCCTGCACCCTGGCCGGGCTGACGTTGACCGGATGCGAATCCGGAGGCCTGCGGTTCTTCAGCGATGCGGAGGCTTCGGAGCCGGGCGCCGGCGGCAGCTACGAGAAGTTTTCGGTTTGCGCCAACTGTGTCAACAAGTGCGGCATCAAGGCCAAGGTGGTAGCCGGGCGGCTCAAAAAGCTCGACCCAAACCCTCATTTTCCCAAGAGCCGTTCCATGCTGTGCGCGAAGGGCCAGGCAGGCGTCCAGGTTCTGTACGACAAGGACCGCTTGAAGCACCCGTTGATCCGCACCGGTCCCCGGGGCTCGGGTCAGTTCCGGCAGGCCAGTTGGGAAGAAGCACTGGACCACGTGGCGGAGGGCCTGGCAAAGATCCGCGACAAGTACGGCGCGAGCAGCGTGTTGTTCAGCAGCACCGAAGGGTTGCAGGAGCATTTCTTCCGTGAATTTTCGGCCGCGTTTGGCTCGGCGAACCATGTGCGGCATCCGTCCCTGTGCCTCGCTTCGGGCAACGTCGGCTTCTTCAGCGTGTTCGGCACCGTCCCGGCCTTTGACGTCGCCAACACCCAGTACATGATCTTCAGCGGGGCCAACCGCCTGGAGTCGTTCATCACACCGGACACCATCGATCTAGTGGATGTGCTGGAGAAAAAGAAGGCCAAGCTGGTCTACCTGGACCCGCGTTACACCGTCACCGCATCCAAGGCCGATACCTGGCTTCCCATCAAGCCCGGCACCGACCTGGCGTTCTATCTGGCGCTGATCCACGTTCTGATCACTGAAGAACTTTATGACAAGGATTTTGTTGCCCGGTACACCATCGGGTTCGATGAAGTTGCGGCCGGCATCGCAGGCAATACGCCTGAGTGGGCGGAGCAGGAATGCGGCGTGCCGGCCCGGCAGATCCGGGAGATCGCAAGGGAGTTCGCCTACCATGCCCCCCGGTCCTTCATCTACAAGGGACGCAGGACTTCCTGGACCACCAACGACACACCGATGCGCCAGGCCATGGCTATCGCCAACGCCCTGGTGGGGAACTGGGACAGGGAAGGCGGGCTGGTTCCCAAACAGTCCCTGCGCAAGGGTGAAGTCGACCTGGACGTCTGGCCGCCTCTGCCGGACCAGGACTGCATCGTCTCAATGGAAGAAAAACATCCCCTGGCCAACGCAGGCGACGGCACCTACCTGGATTTCCGGGAGAAGGTCATGCTGGATGAGCCGTACCCGATCCGGGGCTGGTTCGTCTACAAGCAGAACCCGATGCATTCCCTCCCGGACCGGGGCCTGACCAGGCGCATGATCGACAAGATGGAATTCGTCGTGGTGACCGACATCATGCCGACCGATACGGCGTGGCTGGCCGACGTCATCCTCCCCGAGTCCAGCTACCTGGAGCGTGAAGACCCGGTGGTCGGGTTTCAGGATCCATACCCGTTCCTGTCCATGCGCAACAAGGTCGTGGACCCGGTGCACGATACGAAACCGAATTTCGAAATCATGCAGGAACTGTCCAGGCGGCTCGGGTTTCCGGAGTTCTTCGATTACAAGATCAAGGCGATGCAGCGGGCCCAGCTGGAGCCGTTCGGCCTGGAACCTGAATCGCTTGAAGCGACCGGTATGTGGTCCGATCGCAAGGAGCGGACCTACGGTAAGAGCCTGAAGGAAGGGTACCGTTTCCGGACGCCCAGTGGAAAGATCGAGCTGGCTTCCGAACGGTTCCGTCGCCGTGGATACAATCCGGTGCCGGTTTATGAGCCCCAGGATGCGATCCCGGGGAACCAGTTCAAGCTGCTGGTCGGCAAGAACGCCTACTTCACCCATGCCTCCAACCAGAACAACCCGTGGTTGCACGAACTGATGCCGGACAACGGATTGTGGTTGAACTCAAAACCGGCCGCCCAGCGTGGTATCAGCAACGGCGATATCGTCCGGGTCAAAAGCGCGGTCGGCGAGGTTGAGGTCCGGGCCATCGTTACCGAAAGGATCCGCCCCGACTGTGTCCACCTGCCTCATGGCTTTGACCATATAAGCCCGTTGATGTCCAGGGTTCACGGGGCCGGAGCCTGCGATTCCGATCTTTTGATTTCCCGGGAAGATCACATCTCCGGCAACGCCGCCCTCCACGAAACCCTGGTCACGGTAGAGCGGATCGGCGACGGTAAGGAGGTGCACGCATGAGCCGCTACGCCATGGTTCTGGATCCGGCCCGGTGTGTGGACTGCAAGGCCTGCATGGTGGCGTGCACCGCCGAAAACGACGTCGAGGTCGGATACCATCGCAACTGGGTTCGCGCCGCAGTGAAAGGGTCGTTCCCCGAACTGTCCATGCATATCGAGCCGGGGCAGTGCATGCATTGCGACGACCCACCCTGTGTGCGGTCCTGTCCCACCGGAGCTTCGTACATCAACGAGGCCGGCGGCATTGTCGGGGTTGACGAGAAGAAGTGCATCGGCTGCCGCTACTGCATGCTGGCCTGCCCCTACGATGCGCGCTATTTCGACGAAGAATCCGGCATCGTGGGCAAGTGCACCTTCTGCGATCACCGGCTGGCGCTGGGCCAGGAGCCGGCCTGCGTCGAGACCTGCCCCACCAAGGTGCGGGTGTTCGGGGACCTGGATGACCCTGATTCGGAAGTTTCCAGGCTGATGCGGACCCGTAATACGGAGAAGAGGCTGGCCCATGCCGGTACCGCTCCCAACCTGAACTACATCATCGACTGACGAGGAGCAGAACAATGGAACATCACGAATGGGGCTGGATGATCGTTGTTTACCTGTTCCTGGGCGGGCTGGGAGCCGGCTGCATGGTGCTGAGCGGCGCCGCCCACCTCGGACGCAGGGGACGTTATCAGGGTATTGCCAGGGCGGGAGCAATCCTGGCGCCGATCCTGGTCGGTGTGGGCTCCGGCCTCCTGATCTTCGATCTGGGAAACCCGCTGAGATTCTGGCGTTTGTTCGTCACCTTCCAGCCGACCAGCCCGATGTTCATAGGGTCGTGGCTGCTGATCGGATTCAGCCTGGTCACGATGATCTACGCGGTCCTGCAACTGCCGCCGTCATGGTTGCGGAGCCTGGCCGGACGATTCCCGAAGGGGAGTTCGGCTCTTGAGACCCTGGCCACATGGAACAAGCCTGCGAAAGTTGAAGTGCAGGCAGGCAAGTCCCTCGAAAGGGATCAGATCGACATCAACTTTCCCCACAGCCCGAAAGCTGTCCGCCGGCTGCGTTCGGCCATGGCGGGGATCGGCATCCCTCTGGGCCTGGGGGTCGGGATCTACACCGGTGTGCTGTTGGGAGCGATTCCGGCCCGGCCGTTCTGGAACACACCGATGGTTGCCCAGCTGTTCCTGTTCTCCGCTCTGTCTACCGCTGCCGCGTTGCTCATGCTTGTGACTCCGCTGGTTTTCAAAGGGGACGCCAGTCATTCCGAACTGCAGCACCGCTCGTTGTTGCGGGCCGACCTGATCTTCATATTTCTTGAGCTGTTCATCATCATCCCGTACATCATCCATGGTGAGCTCAGCGTCCTGTCGGCCAAGGAATCCCTGGGCATGATCCTAGGCGGTCCCTACACCGGCCCATTCTGGGTAGGTGTGGTCCTGATCGGGATCCTGATCCCGGCCGCCGTCGAACTGGTGGAGGCCTCCGTCGGGATAAAAAAATTGCCGGTATTGTTGACCCGAGGACTCCACTTTGTCGTGCCGGTTATGATCCTGGTAGGCGGGTATCTGCTGCGCTGGGTTTTCGTGCACGCAGGACAAGACACCGCGTTTCTGTAGCTTAGACAGACTCATTCCTCCTGATGCCCCGGAACGCCCTCAAGGCTGTCCGGGGCGTTTTTGTGTCCGGGAACGCTCGTTGTGTTGACCGCCACCCGGTCCCTCTTTCCAAATCATGGCAGGGTGCTAGCATCGGTCCTTGAGTTGAGAGATTGTAGATCCGATTTGTAGACAATCGACCGATGGGGGTTACCTGATGAGCAGAACTTCGAAGAGCATCCTGACCGCCGCAGCGATCCTGTTGCTTGTGGTCCCGGTCGCTGTTGCAGGCGACGAACTGACAGAGGCCCTTAAAGACGGAAAGGTCAACGCCGACCTCCGCCTGCGTTACGAGACCGTCGAGCAGGACAACATCGAAGAGGATGCCGAGGCGCTTACTTTTCGGGTCCGTCTCGGGTACACCACAGGGAAGTGGTTCAACTTATCTTCCAAGGTGGAATTCGCAGCCAACACTGCCGTCGGCATCGACGATTACAACAGTTCCGCCAACGGCATGGGTCAGTACCCGCTGATCGCAGATCCACAGGACACCCAGATGGTACAGGCTTACCTGGCCTATAACCTCGCCGGCCACACTACGGTGAAGGCCGGTAGGCAGCGGATTATCCTGGACAACGCCCGGTTCATCGGCAACGTCGGATGGCGTCAGCTGGAGCAGACGTTCGACGGAGTGTCGGCTGTCACCACCCCGATCGATAATTTCACCGGAGTCTTCGCACACCTGACCAACACCAACCAGGTCCAGGGCGAACACAACCCGCTGCGTTCCACCGATCTGAACGCAGATGTGGAAGTTCTCAACGCAAGCTGGAAGTTCGGTGTCGGAACGGTGACCGGCTACGGTTACTTCGCCGACATGGAAGACGCACCGGCCCTGTCCAATCAGACCCTGGGTGTGCGATTCACCGGCAAACGCGCCCTGAACAACAACATGGCGCTGTTGTACACCGCCGAGTTCGCCCAGCAGTCCGACTACAGCGACGGCATGTCCGTGATCGACGCCGAGTACATCCACGGTATCCTCGGTCTGGGCATGAAGAAGGTGTCGGTGCAGGTCGGATACGAACTTCTGGGCAGCAACGAGGGCATGTTCGGCTTCTTCACGCCGCTGGCCACCCTGCACGCCCACAACGGCTGGGCCGACATGTTCCTGGGCACCCCATCGGAAGGCCTTGAAGATACGTACCTGAACGTTACCGGGGAGGTCGCCGGCCTGAAGCTGGTCGGCGTGTACCACGATTTCTCGTCTGATTTTGGCGGAATGGACTATGGCTCGGAGATCGATCTGATGGTTGCGAAGAAATTCGGCAAGCATTACTCCGGCATGATCAAGTTCGCCGACTACAGCTCCGACGGCTACAGCGTCGACACCACCAAGATATGGGTGATGGCAGGCGCCAGCTTCTAATAATTAAGGGACCGTCCCCGTTAATACCTCATATGAGGCAATAACCGGGACGGTCCCCCTTTTATTTGCGGCCGCGGATCTTCGGTTCCGGTTTGACCCGTGGCTCCCGAGGCTCGGGAGCGGTGATTTCCAGTTCGGTGGTGTGCTCGTCTCCTCCGGCGGTGAGCCGTACGGAATAGGTGCCGGGTGTGATGTACAGCGGTCGCAGAAGGCGCACCGCCTCCGACCATGGCATGTCTTCCGGTCCGGCTTCCTTGTCTTTCTCGCCGTCCAACCGTTTCTTCTCGGCCTTGAGGGCGGCCTTTTCGTCCAGAAGCAGGGACCACTCGGCCTGGTTCACGCCTGCCGTCGCCTCCAGCTCCCGGGACCACAGTTCCCGGCCCTCTCCATCCAGTACAGCCAGTTCCACGCTGCCGGCTTGACCAACCCAGAACGGAATCCGGATGGAAGGGTCGTATTCCGGCCGGTGCCACCAGGGGTCCCGGCGGGATTTCCATGAACGGGAGGCCTGCACCGGTTCCAGGGGGAACATGTGCGCCTTCGATTCCCGAATCTTCCGATCCATCTCCTGGACCGGGAGCACATCCAGGATCCAGACTGAACGGCCGTGGGTGCCGGCTACCAGTTCCCGTTCCCGGGGATGGATCACCAGGTCGTGCACCGGCACGTGGGGGATGCCTCCGGCCAGGCTGTCCCAGGACTCGCCCCGGTTCATGGAGACATAGACGCCCCGGTCGGTGCCGACATACAGCACGTCCGGGTTCACGGGATCTTCACGCACGACGTTGACCGGCTCCGCCGGCAGCCCGCCGGCGATCGGACTCCAGGTCTGCCCCAGGTTTTCGGTGGCGTAAACGTAGGCGGTCATGTCGTCGTCGCGATACCCGTTCAGGCTGACGTAGGCCCGCTTCTCCTCATGGCGGGAGGCCTCGACCCGGCTGACCCAGCGCTCCCGGGGCAGAGCGCCGGCAACGTCTTTCCATTCGGAACCTCCGTCGGCGCTGACCCAGACCTGGCCGTCATCGGTTCCGGCCCACAACAACCCGAATTTCAAAGTCGATTCGGAGATTGAAGAGATCGTGGCGAACGGAACGTCGCCCCGTTCCTGTGATCGAGTCAGGTCCGGACTGATCGCCTCGAACGTTTCGCCCTGGTTCATGGAGCGGAACAGCCGGTTGCTGCCGAAGTAGAGGATGTCCTGATTATGGGGCGATAACGCGATCGGGCTGTTCCAGTTGTATCGCAACGCCGGCTCACGGATACCGTTCCGCGGCTTGACCCGGGTCCCGCCGGCCTTGCCGATCCTCCTGTAGTTGCCGAACTGGTACCCGAGGTAGGTGGTGCTGTTGTCACGGTTATCCACCTGCACGTACATGCCGTCACCGCCGCCGATCCTGGTCCAGTCGGATCCGGCCCGGAGATCGGTCCGGCTGGAGCCTTTCCAGACCCCGTTGTCCTGCAGGCCGCCGTAGACGTTGTAAGGGTCGGCCATATCAACCGCCACGGTGTAGAACTGACCAACGGGAACCGGGTTCAGCTTCAGCCAGGATTTCCCGCCGTCGTACGACATGTTCAGGCCGCCGTCGTTGCCGTCCAGGACCCGGTCGGGGAAGGCCGGGTCGATCCAGAACGACTGGTGGTCGCCGTGGACGTTCGGCTCGTTGATGTTTCTCCAACCTTTGCCGCCGTCGTCGGAGGTCAGGAGAGGCACGCCCAGGATATAGATCCGATCCGGGTTTTCGGGGGAGACCCGGATCTGGCCGAAGTAGTAGCCGTAGGTGTGGACCATCTTCACGATCGGCTGGTCATGTGTCAGCTTCCAGCTTTTGCCGCCGTCGTCGCTGCGGTAGACTTCGGCGCCTCTCAGATCGCTGTTGAACAGGTTGGAATTCGCATCGTCCAGGGCGTTGCGGATCGTATCCAGATCCAGGTCGCCCTCTCGCACCATTTCAAGGAGCTGCTCTGCGTCCAGTGCCGGGTCCAGATCGTTGGACCTCAGGAAATCCTCGATCTCCTCCGGATCGGTGTTCAGAAACTCCTCCCGGGTCATGGTTCTGAGCCGTTTCGGCGTCACGGCTCCGTCGCCAAGGTCCCACATCGACTCGGGCAACAGTTCCTGGTTGTCCAGGAAGGCATAGACCGTAGCAGGAGCCGAAGGGGCGATAGCCAGCCCGATACGGCCGACATGCTCTCCATTGGGGAATCCGCCCTGGAGCCTGATCCAGTTCTCGCCGCCGTCGATGCTTTTGTAGATACCGCTGCCCGGTCCACCCTCAACGAAGTTCCACGGCCGCCGCATGCGGTCCCAGGAGGCGGCGTAAAGGGTGTCCGGATCGGAAGGGTCCATGACCAGGTCGACGAAACCGGTCCACTCACCGCCTGGGAGGACCAGATTCCAGGTTTCCCCGCCGTCGGTTGTGCGGTAGACCCCGCGTTCGCCACCGGGTGTATACAGCTTGCCCAATGCCGCCACATAGACCCGGTTGCCGTCCCTGGGGTCTACCAGGATCCGGCCGATCCGATCCGTTCCGGCCAGCCCGGCAGGCTCCCAGGTTTTACCGGCGTCCCTGCTGCGGAACAGTCCGAGACCGCCGTAGGAGGAACGGGAAGAGTTGTTCTCACCGGTTCCCACCCAGACGGTGGAAGGGTTTGAAGGGTCCAGAGCGATATCGCCCATGATCATGGACGGTTGCCTGTCGAACAGAGGCTCGAAGGTAACCCCGTTATTGTCGGTCTTCCACAGGCCGCCGGAGGCGAACGCCACGTAAAAACTGTACGGACTTTCCGGCACGACCTCGATGTCCACCAGTCTTCCGCCCATCTGCAGCGGTCCGATGCAGCGCCACGGCAGACCCTGGAACGGGGAGCTGCCGGCCATGGCCTGGTGTTGCCGCCAGGCGGCCTCGCTCTGTTCCGGGGTGGATGATCCCTGAGGGTCGGGGCGGGTTGCAGCGGCCGAGACGCCAATGACGAGGAGGGAAAGGAGGAAGCAGGTCAGGGTGCGTTGCAACATTTCGTAGCCTCCGATTGATCAGCCTGGATGCATAGGGTACTATCCCGCGCCCGGAGGAAAGATGGGCACCAAGGAAAAGAAGAAGAAAAAAACGACCGGAACGCTCCCAAGCCGCCACGCGCTGTACGAGGCGGCGGTGCAGAACGTCGAAGCCGACATCGAGTTCTTCGAACGGGTCTACCTGGAGCGGCACGGCAGGCCATTCCGGGTTCTGCGGGAAGATTTCTGCGGCACCGCCACACTGGCCTGCGCCTGGGTGTCGGGGACTCCGGATCACCAGTCCTGGGGCGTGGACCTGGACCGGGATACGCTGGATTGGGGCCGTGAGAACCGCATCACCCCGCTTCCGAAAGACGCGCAGGTGCGGGTCCACCTGCTGTGCGCCGACGTGCTTGCCGCCGACTGCCCGCCGGCGGACGTAGTGGCTGCCCTGAACTTTTCCTATTTCGTGTTCAAGACTCGTGAGGCGCTGCTCTCATACTTCCGATCGGCCCTTGCATCCCTGGCTCCCGGCGGCGCCTTGATCATGGACCTGTTCGGCGGCTCCGAGGCCATGGGCGACCTGATCGAGAGCGACCGCAAGGACGCCATGACCCACCCGGACGGCATCCGCACTCCCGAATTCACCTATACCTGGGAGCAGACCGATTTCAACCCGGTGACCCACGAGCTGCACTGCCATATCCATTTCAAGCTGTCGGGAGGACGCAAGATCAAGCGGGCCTTCACGTATGACTGGCGGATGTGGACCATCCCGGAGATCCGCGAGCTGTTGGCGGAGGCGGGCTTCGCCGACAGTGAAGTCTATATCGAGGGTTGGGACGACGAGGAAGACGAATCCGACGGCGTGTTCACCCGGAAGGATCGGTTCGAGAATCAGGAGAGTTGGCTGGCCTACGTAGTGGGCTGGAACCGGTCCTAGCCCCAGAAGTTGTCCACGGCATGCTGGTCGAACGGGTTGGACCAGGCTTCGATGATCCGATTGTCCTCAACCTGGAACAGCAGCATCTGATACGTGTCCAGCTTCCTGCCGTCCCGCTCTCCGGTGACGTGGTACAGGATCAGGCCCCGATCGTCGTTCACCAGGATGTCCCGGAGCTGCAGGTCGTAGACGTCGGTTTCTTCACCGAGGGTTCCCAGATAATCCAGCACCTGGTCCCGGCTGGTCTTGGTTCCGGAAAGCCTGTGCTTGCCCGGTACGTGCCACTGCAGGTTTTCCGCCAGCAGCTCGTCCAGAACTTCCACGTCACCGACCGAAAGCGCATCCCAGACCGCCTTGGCCAAGGTCATGTTCATCTGTGCCGACATGACTACTCCCTCCCGTTCCGCTATTGCCGGATCGGTATCGGGCTAACCCTATCATGAGTCGGTTGGGCCGGGTCAATCGTGGAGAAACTTGACGAACACATCCCGGTCGAGGCCGCCGAAGACCCCTGCCACGTCGGTTCCCGCCAGGGCCCTGTTCAGCTGATCCGGATCGTACGGAACGCCGATCAAGGCGCTCTCAAGGCCTGCCAGATCCCCGGACCCCAGAAAGTCGCCATAGATCCGGACCGCCTTGATCCGACCTTCGTGGACATCGATACGTGCATCGATCTCTCCGATCGGAAAGCGGTGCACGCGCTGGATATTGAACCGGGGTGACTTGCCGTAGTTCCAGTCCCACTTGCGATAGACGGTGTCCGCCAGGTGGTGCACCTGCTCCCACTCGCGCCGGCTGAGCCGGTAGACGGGGACCGGGTCTTTGCCCTCAAAGATGGACCGGATCAGGTGTTCACGGAATATTTCCATGGCGATCGGCTGTGAAAGGAATTCGGAAATGTTGGCGACGCGGCTTCGCACCGACTTGACGCCCTTGGAGGCGATCTTGTCCATTTTGACGGTCAATGCCTCGTTCACCCGGTCCAGCATGGAGTCGAACAGTAGTGTGCCGTGGCTGAACATGCTGTGGACCGTGGTGAACTGGGCGTTCCCGGAGATCTTGCGGCCGTCTACGGTGATGTCGTTCCGGCCGCCCAGCATGGCCTGGACGCCCAGCTCGGCCAGGGCCCTGATGACCGGCCGTGTGAATTCCTCGAACTGAAGCATCTGGCCCTGTTCGAACCGCCTGATGAAGCTGAAATTCAGGTTGCCGTGATCGTGGTACACGGCGCCGCCGCCGGAAATCCTGCGAACGACATGGATGCCGTTTTCCCGCACGTAGGGCAGGTTGATCTCTTCCAGTGTGTTCTGATGCTTCCCGATAATGATGGACGGGTCGTTGACGTAAAACAGAAGGAACGGCTCTTCGGTGTCCAGGTTGCGGACACAATACTCCTCCAGCGCCAGGTTGACGTGAGGGTCCCTGTTGCCGTCATTGAGGATCAGTTTCATGGTCAGTGCAGCGCCAGCTTCTTGCCGCACCAGGGGCAGGCTTCCCAGAACCCTTTGGCCACCGGCCACTGGCAGCGCTGGCACTTGTCCTTGGAACGCCCCAGCTTCCATGGTTTCTTGACCTTGGTGCGACACCACGGGCAATAGCGCATGAACGGCATCAGCACCTTGCGCTCGCAGGATGGATTGCCGCATCGGCCCTCGTAGCGCTTGTCGGTGAACTTTCTGGACGATGGGTCGTCGAAGCCGGGACCGTAGCACCACGGACAGTAGTGCCAATCCAGCTTCCGGCCGCGCCGGCAGCGGGGGCAGGTGTCGGGGAACCGGGGGTTGGTCCGGGTCAGCTTTTCCGAGGAACCGCACCAGGGGCAGTAGTTCATGCTGTCGGCCACCGGTCCGTGACATTGTTCGCAGTGGCCGTCCAGCTTCAGGACCGTTCGGAACTGGGCCTGAAACTGCCGGATGCGGATCTGGCGCCAGTCCAGTTGCTGGGATGAAGTCGGCGCCGATTTTCTGCCGCGGCTCTGCATGTTCATGAACCGTTTCATCCGCGGCAATATCTTCCAGAAGGCCGCCAGCATCTGGCAGGCGTCCCGGTACCGCTTGCGATGATCGACCTGCAGCGAGCGCTGCAGGAACTCGATCATGTCCGGATGGACCTTCTTTTGCAGGCGGGAGTGCCCGGGGAACGGCCAGGTATAGGGCCACTCCGGGAGCGACCCGGACAGCATGCGATAGATCACCAGCCCTGCAGAGAAGACGTCGGAGCGGAAGGACGGCCTGCCCATGGCCTGTTCCGGCGCGACGTAGCCGACGGTGCCGGATCCCGAGGCGTACAGCGTGTGGGCGGCGACCCGGGAGATTCCGAAATCGGTAAGGCACAGGCGGTTGCCGGGAAAAAGGATCAGGTTCTCCGGTTTGACGTCGCAGTGGATGATCCGCCGGGTGTGGGCGTAATCCAGGGCTTCCAGCAGCTGTTCCGCCAGTTCCAGGGCGACCTGCTGGGTCATGCGGTGCTGCATGCGGTCGCCCAGGGTTTTCTCCCCCAACGGGTAGGCCACCACCAGACGGCTGTCTATGAACTCGGCGTTTTTGATCGGCAGGATGTTCGGGTGATCCAGGCCGGCGGTGAGCCGGACCTCCTTGCCGAGGTCCTTGAGCATCTCGGGCGAGATCAGATGCTGGTGGGGAACACGCAGTGCTACCTGGATGCCCTCAACCGTGTCGAGAGCCTGCCAGACCTCCATAAACCCACCGGCGCCCAGCCTGCGCTGGATTCGGTATTTCCCCAGATTCTGGCGTGCCTTGATCGGCGGCGGGAGCTGGCCGCGAGTGCTCTGCATCGTGCCTCTGTTTTTAAAACGGGACAGGCGATGTTAGCACAGCGGCTAGCCTTTCAGCGTCACCCGGATCCTGCGGTAGGCCTCCTCGGTGAGCCAGTTGTGGCGGTCCAGCAGTTCCGGGGCTGGACCGTTTTCCATCAGTTTCCCGAGCGCCAGGCCGATGGACAGCTTGCCGTGCAACCAGAGCACCAGGCGGTCTTCGAAGGTCGCAAGGAACAGTTGGGCCACCGGCCCCAGCAGAGCCGGGTCGGCGCCGGGTCTCAATTCCAGTTCCATTTCGGCGTGGCGGCATTCGTGGCCATCCGGACTGTACGCGACCTGGTCGATGACCATTTCGGCAAAGCTGGCCGATCCGGTTCCTTCGGCGACCACGTCCCGGGTCTCGCGAACCATGATGCGGCTCTGGAACGGCTCCAGGCGCGCCCCGGCCATCAAGTCGTCCCGGGAAGGGAGCTCGGTATGGTTCCAGTCGCCCTTCAGGGTAAGGCCACGGGAGGCCAGTTCACGAAAAACCCTGGCCGTTGACTCCGCGGTCCACGGCAACTCGATCTCGAGCCGGGTTCGGGAGCCGTCAGGGTTCCTGGTGGCCGGACCCTTGAGGGTGATCCGGGTTTCCTCGTGGAGCTTGCGTATCCGCAGGGCAAACCGTGCGCTCCGGAGCCGTCTTCCGGGAGTGTCGAGATAACTATCCCGGACCGTTTCCCGCCGGGGATTCAACAGGCTGTAGGGGCCGATCCGGTCCAGGGCCTTGAGACGGAGCAGGGTGTTCTGTCGCTCTTCTGCCGTGAGGCGGAGTGTTGTCTCGGTTTCGCTCATCGCGACGCTAGTGAGTGATTCCATGCCGGGAGTGTACAATCAACGGCATGGTTAAAAAGATATATCTGGCACGCCCCCGGGGGTTCTGCGCCGGTGTAGTCATGGCGATCCAGGCCGTGGAGGAAACGGCCGACGCCATGAAGGCATCCGGCAAGGGCGAACTGGTGGTTTACCACTCCATCGTCCACAACGACACGGTTGTGGACCGGCTGGAGCGGGAGCGTGGAGTCCATTTCGTCGAAGATCTGGATGAGGCCGGACCCCTGGCCCGAAAGGTCCAGGAGCGGGGCTCCCGGCTCTCGGACACCGTCGTATTTTCCGCCCACGGCATCAGTCCCGACGTCCGCAAGCGGGCCGATGAACTGGGCATGGCGACCCTGGATGCGACCTGCCCCCTGGTGACGAAAGTTCACAGTGAGGCGACCAAGTACGCAGCCCTCGGCTACCACATCCTTCTGATCGGCGATTCCACACGGCACCAGGAAGTCATCGGAACGGTGGGGCAGGCGCCGGACCGAACGACGGTAGTCAGCGTGATGGGCAATACCAAGGAAGACCCTGCACTGGCCGACCCGGAGACGGTGGAGGTGCCGGACCCGGACCGGATCGTGGTTCTGACCCAGACGACATTGAGCGTGGATCTGACCATGCAGACCGTGGAGATCCTGAAAAGGAGGTTCCCGAACCTGGTGGTCCCCAGCCGAGACGACCTGTGTTACGCAACCAAGAACCGCCAGGACGCGGTCCGGAAGATCGGCTCCGACGTGAACCTGTTCCTGGTGGTGACCAGCAGCTACAGCAGCAACGGCATGCGACTGCTGGAACTGGCGGAAGAGGTCACCGGGAACGCCCGCCGCATCGAGCGTGTCAACGATATCCAGGAGGAATGGCTCGAGGGCATCGAGTCGGTGGGGGTGACATCCGCCGCATCCACTCCGGAAGACCTGGTACAGGACGTCGTAGCCTGGTTTTCCGGCAGGAACCCGGATCTTGAGATCCTGGAAGAGGGCCAGTGGGAAGGGATTACCTTCCGCAAGCCGGAGAGGGTCCCGGCCCAGGATCATGAGTCGAGGTGAAATCAGGCCGTTGAGCGTCGCCCCGATGCTGGATCGCACCGACCGGCATTTCCGCTATTTCGTTCGGCGCATCACCGGCCGCACACTGCTGTATAGCGAAATGGTCACAACCGGCGCAATCCTGCACGGAGACCGGGATCGCTATCTCGCTTTCGATCCTGCCGAGAAACCGCTGGCGCTGCAATTGGGCGGGGACGATCCGGTTGATCTGGCCCGGTGTGCCGTGATCGGAGCGGGGTACGGTTACGATGAAATCAATCTGAACGTCGGCTGCCCCAGTGACCGGGTTCAGCGTGGAAGTTTCGGCGCCTCACTGATGGCAAGGCCGGCGCAGGTGGCGGCGGCGGTTGAAGCGATGCGAGCGGCGGTTGATCTGCCTGTGACGGTGAAACACCGCATCGGAATCGATGACCTGGATCGGTACGAAGACATGTCCACCTTCGTGAAAGCGGTGGCCGCCGCTGGCTGTGACCGGTTCTCGGTACATGCCCGCAAGGCCTGGCTCAAGGGACTCAGCGCGAAGGAAAACCGCACCGTTCCTCCGCTGCGGTACGAGGACGTCTACAGGTTGAAGGAGGAGAACCCGGACCTCAGGATAGAGATCAACGGCGGCATCGTCTCTCTGGACGAAACGGAGTCCCACCTCAAGCAGGTTGACGGTGTCATGATCGGCCGCGCCGCTTACGATGATCCGTTCATGCTGGCGGAGGCGGACAGCCGGATATTCGGGGAGGACCGGCAGGCGCCGAGCCGGGAAGAGATCGTCCACAGGCTGGTGCCCTACATTCAGGACTGCCGGGATCGTGACGTCTACCTCAGCCGGGTGGTGCGGCACATGCTCGGCCTGTACGCCGGGGTCCGGGGCGCAAGAGCCTGGAGGCGGATCCTCACGGTGGAAGGTTGCCGGCCCGGAGCCGGTCCCGAAGTATTGCTGAAGGCGATGGAGACGGTGGAACAGGCTATGGCGGAGCAGGCATGATCCCCGACAGTGAACTCCGTTTCGAATACGCCCATGCCGGTGGCCCCGGCGGCCAGCATGTCAACAAGGTCGCCACCAAGGCGATCCTGCTGTTCGACGTCGATGCTTCGCCCAGTCTGGATGAATATCAGAAGGCCAGGATCCGGGACAAACTGGCCACGCGAATCAACAAGGAAGGGATCCTGAAGGTCAGCTGCCGGCGATTCCGCTCCCGGACCATGAACCGGGATGCGGCGGTGGCCCGATTCCATGAACTGGTGGAAAAGGCGCTGACCGTTCCGAAAAAGCGCAGGAAGACCCGGATCACCCGCTCGCAAAAAGCGAAACGCCTGGACGACAAGAAGAAACGCTCCCGGTTGAAACGGGACCGCCGGGCGACGGAATAGGCCGATCAGGGCTGCTTGTAGACGGTCCCTTCCTTCATGACGAACTGCACCCGCTCCATGACGGTGATGTCGTCCATCGGGTTTCCGGGAACGGCGATGATGTCCGCCAGTTTGCCGGTTTGGAGGGTGCCGAGATCGTCCTGGACGTCCAGCAGTTCCGCCGCCACCCGGGTTGCCGATTCGATGGCCGCCATGGCCGGAACGCCGGCGTCCACCATGAGGCGGAACTCACGGCCGTTGGTGCCGTGGGGGGAGACGCCGCAGTCGGTGCCGAAGGCGATCTTGACGCCGGCCCGGTAGGCGTTCCCCAGGGTGATCTTCATCTGCGGCCCGATGGCCAGCGCCTTGGGCCGGACGATTTCCGGCAACATGCCGGGCTTCTCGGCCATGTGGACCACGGTCTCGCCTGCCATCATGGTCGGCACAAGGTAGGTCCCTCGCTCCACCATCAGCTTCATGACCTCTTCGTCCATGAACGTGCCGTGCTCCACGGAAGAGACGCCGGCCAGGACCGCCCGCTTCATGCCCTCGGTGCCGTGGGCGTGGGCGGCGACCTTGATGCCGTAGTCCGCCGCCGTTTCGATGATCGCCTGAAGTTCGTCGTCCCGGAACTGGGGGTTCATGCCGTTCTTGGCTTCGCTGAGGACGCCGCCGGTGGCGGTTATCTTGATCCAGTCGGCCCCGTCCTTGTAACGCTGTCGCACGGCGTGGCGGGCGTCGGCGACGCCGTTGACCACCCCTTGCAGCGGCCCCGGGTCACCCATCAGTTCGGCATTCAGGCTGTTGGTCGGATCGGCGTGGCCGCCGGTGGTTGCCAGGGACTTGCCGGCAGAGAATATTCTGGGTCCGGGGATCAACCCGGCGGCAATAGCGTTGCGGAGCGAGATGCTCAGATTCTTGCGATCGCCCAGCTCCCGGACGGTGGTGAATCCAGCCATCAGGGTCTTCTCGGCCCGGGGAACCATCCGGAAGGCGTAGTCGCCGGGGTTGGAACGGAACCCTTCGTTGTAAGAAGCCTTGCTGAGCTGCATGCTCAGGTGGGTGTGCAGATCCATCAGCCCCGGGAGGACAGTGCTGTCCTTGAGATCGATGACCGTATCGCCCTCCGCCGGAGTCGTATATCCGTTCTCGATCCCGACGATGCGGTCTTCCTGGACGATGATCGTGGTTTCGCCGGCGACCTTGGCGGAAACGGCGTCGATCATGCGGCCGGCATGGATCACCGTCCGTCCGGCCAGTGCGGTTGCCGGCAACAGTGTGGCGACCAGGAGAAGAAGAACGGTGGATCGAACGATGCGGTAGGCAGAACCCATGATGACTCCCGAGTTGAGTTGAAGAATTGAAGCTCCCCGACACGGGATTATGCACAGAACGGTCCTGTCAGGCTACTTCGGCCTCATTCGAACAGTTGCAAGTACTGGCCGTAGCCCTCTTTCTCCAGGTCCTCTTTCGGGATGAACCGGAGGGAGGCGGAGTTGACGCAGTACCGCAGACCTGTCGGTTCCGGGCCGTCGGGAAAGACATGGCCCAGGTGGGAGTCGCCGTGGGCGGACCGGACTTCGGTGCGCTTGGCGCCCAGTTTGAAGTCTTCCTCGGTCTCGATGTTCGATTCTTCAAGGGGCCGGGTGAAGGCGGGCCAGCCGGAACCGGAATCGTACTTGTCCCTGGAGCTGAACAGCGGTTCGCCGGAAACCACGTCGACGTAGATCCCGTCTCGCTTGTTGTCGTTGTACTCGTTACTGAACGGCGGTTCGGTACCTTCGTTCTGGGTGACCTTGAATTGCAGCGCGGTCAGCTTGGCGCGCAGCTCTTCTTCCGACGGGCGGCTAAATTCCACTTTGTAGCTCCTGTCCTTGCCCCAGACATTTTCAAGGTAGCGGTCTCTTCCGGACCCGGAGCGGTAAGCCTGGTAATGGTCCGGACTCTTCTTGTAGAAGTCCTGGTGATACTCCTCGGCTGGGTAGAACCTGGAGTACGGCGTGATCGGGGTTGCGATCGGCTTGTCATAGCGTCCTGATGCTGCCAGCGCTTCCCGGGAGAGTTCTGCCGCGGCTCGCTGCGCCTCATCGTGGAAAAAGATCTCCGGTCGGTACTGGCTGCCCCGGTCCACGAACTGACCCCCGGCATCGGTAGGGTCGATCTGGCGCCAGAACAGTTCAAGCAGATCTTCGTAGGAGATCCGTTCCGGGTCGTAGTGCACCTGGATCGCCTCGGTGTGTCCGGTCATGCCGCTGCCGACCTGTTGGTAGGTGGGATTCTCTTCGTCTCCGCCGGTGTAGCCGGACACGACCTCGTAGACTCCGTCCTCTTTTTCCAGGGGCTTTTCCATGCACCAGAAGCAACCGCCGGCGAAGGTCGCCGTCGCCGCCGTTTCGGGGATCTGTTTTTTGACCGAACCTGATTTATCCATAGCTCCCGCCCGCTCTACCGGCGCACAGCCGATCGTCAATAGTGCAATAAGGGCCATTCCGAGGCCGATTTTCATAGTGTTACCTCCCGATACCTGCTCCAGGTACCATACCCGGTTCGCTCCGGGGCTGCATCCTTCGGGAATCAGGAACGGACTGCCGCTGTTTGTTATTCCCATAAGGAGATGATGATGGCCGGAAAGACCCTGGTACTAGCAGTTTCAGTCAGCCTGGTCCTGGCGGCGGCGGCCGGTGTCGCGCTGGCCAAAGAACCGGTGAACCAGTCGGCCCTGGGCGGGATCGCCATCAGAGGCATCGATCCTGTGGCCTACTTCACCGACGGTAAACCGGCAAAGGGCAACAAAAAGTTCGAGGTGGAGCGGAACGGCGCCAAATGGCGGTTCGTCAGTGCCGGGCATCAGGACCTGTTCAAGGCCGACCCGGAGAAATATGCCCCGCAGTACGGCGGCTATTGTGCCTGGGCGGTGAGCCAGGGATACACGGCCGGGATCGATCCCCAGGCCTGGAGGATCGTAGACGGCAAGCTGTACCTGAATTATTCTCTGGAGGTTCAGGCAACCTGGGAAACTGATATTCCAGGATTCATCCGGCTTGCCGACGGCAACTACCCTGGAATTGTTGCCGGCAAGCGATCTGAGGCGAGGTCGTGAAACAGCTGTCGACGGAATTCCAGATCCGGACGCCGGGCCGGACGATGATCGATTTCAGCCGCGAAGTGGTGGACTGGGTGCGGAAGTCCGGCATCCGGGAAGGGGTTCTTACCCTGCATGTCCGTCACACGTCCGCGTCGCTCCTGATCCAGGAGAACGCCGACCCCGAGGTGCAGCGGGATATGGAACGGTTCATGGCCCGCCTGATCCCCGACGGCGACCCGATGCTGCGGCACACTGCCGAGGGCCCGGACGATATGCCGGCCCACATCCGTTCTGCGGTGACCGCCACCTCACTTTCCATCCCGGTGGCCGGCGGTGAGCCGGCCCTGGGCACCTGGCAGGGCGTCTACCTGTACGAACATCGCGCCATGCCCCATCGCCGCCGGGTTGCGGCCCACCTGATCGGAGAATGAGATGCCCTGCATGGAAGTGACCCTGCCTCGCCTTCCGGAAAACTCAAAAAAAGGTCTGGCAGCGGCCCTCACCGATGCCTACGCCGATTCCACCGGCATGGACAGGGAGCGGATCGGCATCCGGTTCCTGGAATACGGCGAAGGGGAAACCGCGTATGCCGGGAAGCTGGACCAGGGTGCCGGCGGCAGGCCTTATGTTCACGTGGTGCTGTACTGCCCGAAGCAGACACGGGAAGTGAAGCAGGGGATCGTCCGCCGGATCAACACCGGGTTGCAGGCCACACTGGCCCTCTCTGACTGCCGCCCGGTGATCCACATCCAGGAGCATCCCTACGACAATGTGGGCGTGGATGGCGAACTGCTGTCGGACCTCTTCCCCGAGTTGGTGAAGCGGAAGTTCGATTACCCGCTGGACAGAGACTGAGCGGATCAGGAAGCGACGATCTCGTTCAAGCCTTCGATTACCTTCGCCAGGAATTCGGGGGACGTTCGTGCCAGGCGTCGACCGATCCTTTCCGTTGAAAGTGTCCGTACCTGACTGATCTTCACCCAGGAGGGCTTGGGGAGTCCTTTGGGAGGTAGTTCCAGAGTCAAAGGGAACCTGGCCCGCTGGGGCCTCCCGGTAACAGCCAGCGCGATGACGGTTCCGGACCTCTCGTTGAATACGTCATGGCTGATGATCAGTACTGGCCGTTTGCCGGCCTGCTCATTGCCGCGGGTCGGGGTCAGGTCCGCCCAGCGGATATCCCCCCTCAGTATTCGGGCCATTCAGCCGTCTCGCTGCCGATGCTTTCCTCGGCCAATTCCTGCTCTTCCCCAGGGTGTAGTCTCGCGCATTCCTCGGCCAGGCGGTGACCGGTCATGCGCTGGATTTTTTCGTCAACAGCTGATTGGATCGCCTGGCTGCGGTTGGCGAATACTTCCTTCTTGACCAGGTCATCCAGGTATTTCACGGTTTCCTCTGCGAGGGTAATGGCGATTTTTGATTTGCTCACGAAACCTCCGGTATGATAATAAGTCATACCAAGAAAAAATTCAAGTGAGATCGCCAAGCAATTCCTGATACCCCCGGGTCCGCAGCCGCCGGTTGATCTCATCGGCGGCGTCCACCGCCTCGTCCCATGCGGTGTAGATCTGCATCTTTCTGCCGGCCACAAGGTCGCCGACTACGAACAGGCCGGGGATCGTCGATTCGTACTTCTCCGAGACGACCGCCTTGCCCGACCCGTCGACCTGGCCGTCCAGGTTGGTGAGCAACTGGTTGTAGGCGATGATCCCCAGGGAGACGATGGTCCGGGTGGAGTCGATCCGGGCGCCGTCGGCCAGGACGAACCCTTCCAAACCGGTTCGCGGGGTCCCCAGCACCTCGGTGATGGCAGCGGTGTGCACCGGCATGTCGTAAACGGACATCAATTTTTTCGAGGACTCACTGAATTCCGGTTCGGCCCCGTTGGTCAGGATCGGAACCTGCTTGTGTTGGTAGCGCTGGATCATCATGGCGGCAATGGAAGCAGCTGTGCTGTTGTGACCGATCACCGAAAGGGTATGCCCCAGAGTGCGGTGGCCGTCACAGCGAACGCAGTAGATCGCCTCACCCCGGTTGGCGTACGGGAAAATCGGTTCGATGGATCCTCCGATCTCCGGTTGGACGTCCATGATCCCGGTGGCCAGGATGACGTACCGGGCGTTCAGGGCCTCATCAGCACCGTGGTTCAGGATGAACCTGTCTCCATCCCGTTGGATGGAAGTGACCACATCCTTGACTGCGGTTCCGATGCCCTTCAGGCTTTCCTGACCATCGATCCAGGCCAGGGTCGATTTCACCGTGCCGAGGATTGGCCGCTTTGAATCGTGCATCCCCGGAATGTTGTCCACTTCCCCGACCCACATCGCCCGCCCGCGGCGGCTCGTGGTTTTATTTCCCATGAACAAGACGGTTCGATCACAGTTCAGTACGCTGCGGAGGTACGCCATGGCGCCTGCACCACCCCCGCCGATCACGGCAACGTCAACGGTTTCCATGCTCATCTCCTCACCCCCACGGCCAGGCCGTCGGGAGTCGGAATACAGGCTGCGGTGCAATGCTCCGCCAGCAGCCGGTGTGTCGCCAACACCGAGGCCCGGGCTTCGGCGTGTTCTTCGTCATCGTCGGCCAGAAGTCCGAACAGGTAGGCGTTGTCCGCCAGCAGCAACCCGCCTGGTCTCAGGTTTAGAAGCGCCCAGCGGGCATAGGTGGCGTACCCCTCCTTGTCCGCGTCCAGGAACACCGCATCGAACGGGCCGTCCTTGGACAATGTCTCGAGCTGCGCCCGGCCGTCTCCGGTCAGCTGGGTGACCTGGTCCGCCACCCCGGCCCTTTCGAACACACCTCCCGCCGCTTCGGCGTGGGCCTGCTCCAGTTCCAGTGTCCAGAGCCGGCCGACCGGGCCCATGCCGGCCAGGAGCCAGAGGGCGGAGTATCCGGAAAGCGTTCCGAATTCCACGACCTTCTTCGCGGAGGCCAATCGCATCAGCAGTTTGAGGATCCTGCCGTCGTTGGCGGATACCTGGATCTTCGGCATCCCGGTCCGCTCCAGGGTGTCCAGGGCGTCGGCGTAGGCCGGCCCGGGATCGCCGTAGATCAGTTCCAGCAGCTGGTTGATATCCGGGTTGCCGTATCGGGTTCCGTCCCGGGATGCGTTGTCGGCCATGGTGTTCCCTCCAGAAGGAGGATTGTACCTTTACCGCCACCTATTTGTAGGTGCCTCACAAATCAAACGGGTACGGTAGGGATTGTGGAATGGGCCCCGGCGATTTTTGAGATATTTGCGGATATACTGCCGCATTCGGCAGTCGATGGAGGCCCTTGTCATGAAGAAGCTGTGCACCCTTATCCTGATCACGCTGGTTCTGGCAGCAGTTCCCGCCATGGCGAAGAAGAAGGCGGCCGGGGGGAGCAAGGCGGACGAGGGGCCGTGGACTGCATCCACTTTCAGCGGACTGGCCTTGCGCAACATCGGCCCGGCCCTGACCTCCGGCCGGATCGCCGATTTCGCCGTGGATCCCCGGAACCGAAAGCGCTTTTTCGTCGCCGTCGCTTCCGGCGGCGTCTGGAAAACCGAAAACGCCGGTACGACCTGGACGCCGGTGTTCGACAAGGAAGGGTCGTATTCCATCGGTGACGTCACCCTGGACCCGAACGATCCGCTGGTGGTATGGGTCGGCACCGGGGAGAACAACAGCCAGCGCAGCGTCGGCTATGGCGATGGCGTATACAAGTCGGTGGACGGGGGCAAGACCTGGGCCCACATGGGCCTGAAGGATTCGGAACATATCGGCAACATCGTTGTGGACCCACGGAACTCGGACCGGGTGTTCGTGGCGGCCCATGGCCCGCTGTGGCGGTCCGGCGGTGACCGTGGCCTGTACCTGACCGAGGACGGTGGAAAGACCTGGACCAACGCCCTTGCGATATCCGAGCACACCGGGATCAACGAGGTGGTGATCGACCCCCGCAATCCGGACGTCATGTACGCCTCGTCCTACCAGCGTCGCCGGCATGTCTGGGTGCTGATCAACGGCGGCCCGGAAGGGGCGCTCTACAAATCGAAAGATGGGGGCAAGAGCTGGAACAAGCTGGAAAACGGTCTCCCCAAGGGTGACATCGGCCGGGTCGGCCTGGCGGTTTCCCCGGCAGCACCGGACACGGTCTACGCCATCGTGGAGGCGGCTGGAAAAGAATCCGGGTTCTACCGTTCGGTAGACGCCGGCGCCAGCTGGGAGAAGCGCAGCGACTATGTGGCCGGCAGCCCCCAGTACTACAACGAGATCATCGCCGACCCGGCGAAAGAGGATCGGGTCTATTCCATGGACACCTGGATGCACGTAACGGAAGACGGCGGCAAGACGTTCCACAAGGTCGGCGAGATCACCAAGCACGTAGACAATCACGCCCTGTGGATCGACCCGGCGGACACCGATTACCTGTTGGCCGGTTGTGACGGCGGCGTGTACGAGACCTTCGACCGGGGTGCGACGTGGGTGTTCAAGGCCAACCTGCCGGTAACCCAGTTCTACCGGGCGACGCCGGACAACGATGCACCGTTCTACAACGTGTACGGCGGCACCCAGGACAACGCCACCCTGGGCGGCCCCTCCCAGACCGCCACGGTCCACGGGATCACCAACCAGGACTGGTTCGTCACCATCTTCGGCGACGGCTACAAGACGGTTATCGATCCGACCGATGCGGACGTTCTGTACTCCCAGTACCAGTACGGTGGCCTGGCCAGGTTCGATCGCAAGAGCGGTGAGCTGGTGGACATCCAGCCCCAGCCGGCTCCCGGCGAGGACGGCTCCCGGTGGAACTGGGACAGCCCGGTGATCATCTCCCCCCATGCCAATACACGGCTGTACTTCGCCTCCCAGCGGTTGTACCGCTCCGACGACCGGGGCAACTCCTGGAAGCCGGTGAGCGGCGACCTCAGCTCCGGTGTGGACCGCAACAAGCTCAAGGTCATGGGCCGGGTCTGGTCGGTGGATGCGGTGGCGAAGAACGCATCCACTTCGTTCTACGGCAACATCGTCGCCCTGAACGAGTCGACCCTGGTGGAAGGACTGATCTACGTCGGGACCGATGACGGACTGGTGCAGGTGACCGAAGACGGCGGGAAGAGCTGGAGCCGTGTCGACGACATCGCCGGCGTGCCGGCCGACGCCTACGTCTATGATCTGGAGCCGTCCCTCCACGACGACGCCGTCGTGTTCGGCTCGTTCAACAACCACAAGAAGGGCGACTTCAAGCCGTACCTGATGAAGAGCGGCGACCGGGGCATGACCTGGAACTCCATCACCGCCAACCTGCCGGAGCGGGGTTCGACCTATGCCTTTGCCCAGGACTCCGTCAACCCGGGCCTGTTGTTCGTCGGCACCGAGTTCGGCCTGTTCTTCACCGTGGATGGAGGCAAGGTCTGGACCGGCCTCACCGGCGGCATGCCGACGGTGGCGGTGCGGGACCTTGAGATCCAGCGCCGGGAGAACGATCTGGTGGTCGGCAGTTTCGGCCGGGGCATCCTGATCCTGGATGACTACACGCCGCTTCGGACCATCGATGAGGAGGCGCTGAAGACCGGTTCGACCCTGTTCCCGGTGAAAGACGCCTGGATGTACATCCCTGCCGTCCCCATGGGTATAAGGGGCAAGGCGTTCCAGGGCGACGGTTTCTTTACCGCCCCGAACCCGCCTTACGGCGCGGTGTTCACCTACTACCTGGCGGAGGAGATCGAGACCCTCAAGAAGACGCGCCAGGAGTCGGAAACCAAGGTCAAGGCCGGCAGCGGCGACGTGTTCTATCCATCCTGGGACGACCTCAGGGCCGAGGACCGGGAAGAAGAACCGGTGATCATCCTTACCGTAAAAGACGAGGAAGGCGGAATCGTGCGCCGTGTGGAAGGCCCGGTCACCGCTGGTTTCCACCGGGTGGCCTGGGACTTCCGGTACCCGGCTTCCGAACCGGTGGACCTGACCCCGGACGATCCGGGACCGTTCGGGAACCCGGACCGTGGGCCGATGGCGGCGCCCGGATCCTACACCGTCTCCCTGGCCAAGCGTGTCCGGGGCGAGGTCACGGATCTCTCGGAGCCGACGTCGTTCAAGGCGACTCCGCTGGGCACCGCACTCCTGCCGGCGGAAGACCGGGAGGAGTTGCTGGCTTTCCAGATGAAGACCGGCAGGTTGAACCGGGCGGTGCTGGGGGCCAACCGTTCCCTTTCCGAGGCGATGAACCGGATCAAGCATCTCAAGAAGGGGATCGACGACACTCCCGGCGCCACCGGCGAACTGGCGGCGAGAGTCCGGCAGCTTGAAGTGGAAATTCGGGACCTGCAGATTCTGCTCACCGGTGACGGTACGATCAGCCGCCGGAGCGAGCCGACCCCGCCGTCCATCACCGACCGGGTGCAACGGATCATCCAGGCTCAGTGGGATTCCACATCGGCGCCGACCGCCACCAGTCGGGACGGCTACCGTTTCGCCGCCCAGGCGTTCGCACCGGTGCTGGCCGACCTGACCCGGCTTGTTGAAACCGACCTTGCCGGACTGGAACAGGATCTGGAATCGGCCGGCGGCCCCTGGACCCCCGGCCGCGTCCCGCGCTGGACCCTGGAATAGTTTCGGGGACAGGCACCGAAACCCGGGTTTCGGGGACACCTATGGTTGGAGGTTGAACTCCCAGGCGCAGGCGTAATCGCGTTCGCCTTTGTCCGGCGGACAACCAATGCATTTCGTCTCGATCCTGGGATCGATGGTCCTGGCGAAACCGCTGTACTCGATGAGGCCGACCGGCTTGCAGGGAAAGTCCGGCAGGCCCTTGCGCTTCCGGGCGTCATGAAGCATCCCTTCCAGCTGTTCCCGGGTGTATTGCTCGTACATGGTGATCTCCGTTCATGGGGCCGAGCATCGTTTCAGGTTAGTATCAGGGTCATGATAACTCCCTGGAGAGCCGAATGAGCTTCTTCGACAACCTGGCGGCCCTGGCTGTACCGCTGATCTGGATCCTGATCATGGCGGGGCGGTTCATGAAGAACCGGAACAAGAAGAAGGCTTATTACGCCGCCGAGGAGAAGGAGGCCGCCAAGCGCCCGCCGGAGAACAAGCCGATCAACCCTGAAGGAACGAGCTGGCAATAAAAAGGGCGCCCCGATGGGCGCCCTTTCCATATCGAACTGTGTCGTTCCCGGTTACTCCTGCATGAATGGATACCGGAAGTCGGTGGGAGCGTCCAGGTTCTCCTTGATCGTTCTCGGGTTGACCCAGCGCACCAGGTTCAGGTAACTGCCTGCCTTGTCGTTGGTTCCCGACGCCCGGCCGCCACCGAACGGCTGCTGGCCGACTACGGCGCCGGTCGGCTTGTCGTTGATGTAGAAGTTGCCGGCGGAGTTGGTCAGGGCGTCGGTCATCTTGACGATGACGTCCCGCTCCTTGGCGAAGATGGCGCCGGTGAGACCGTAGTCCGAGCCCTGGTCGCACAACTGCAGGGTCTTTTCGAACCGGTTGTCCGGGTAGACGTAGATGGTCAGAACCGGGCCGAAGATCTCTTCGCGCATGAGCTTGAAGTCCGGCTTCTTGGCCAGCACAATCGTCGGCTCGATGAAGTAACCCTTGCGGGCGTTGCAGCCGCCGCCGTGAAGGATGCGGGCGTCTTTGGAGCGCTTGGCGTAGTTGATGTAACCCCGGATGTCGTTGAACGCGTTCTGGTCAATGACGGCGCCCATGAAGTTGGTGTACACCGCCGGATCACCCATCTCCAGCTTGTCCAGGTCCTTCTGCATCCGCTTCCACAACCGGGGCCAGATCGATTTGGGGATGTAGGCCCGAGAGGCGGCGGAGCATTTCTGGCCCTGGAACTCGAAGGCGCCCCGGATCAGGGCGGTGGCCAGCTGGTCCACGTTCGCCGACTTGTGGGCGAACACGAAATCCTTGCCGCCGGTCTCGCCGACGATCCGCGGGTAGTACTTGTAGCGGTCGATGTTCTCGCCGATGGTCTTCCACATCCCCTTGAACACGGCGGTGGAGCCGGTGAAGTGTACGCCGGCCAGGTCGGGACTGGACATCACCGGATCGCCGACGTCGCCGCCACTCCCGGGAACCAGGTTGATCACGCCGGCCGGCAGGCCGGCCTCTTCCAGGATCTCCATGATGAAGTGCGCCGAGTACACCGCCGAGGATGCCGGCTTCCAGACCACCGTATTGCCCATCAACGCAGGCGCCGTCGGCAGGTTGCCGGCGATGCTGGTGAAGTTGAACGGCGTCACGGCGAATACGAACCCTTCCAGGGGGCGATGCTCCAGGTAGTTCCAGCAGGCGGTGCTGGACTCCGGCTGCTGCATGTAGATCTGCTGCATGTAGAGCGGATTGAACCGCCAGAAGTCGATCAGCTCGCAGGCGGCATCGATCTCCGCCTGGTGGCAAGTCTTGGACTGGCCCAGGACGGTGGCGGCGTTGAGTACATGGCGGTACTTCCCGGTGAGGAGTTCGGCTGCCTTCAGGAAGATCGCTGCCCGGTGATGCCACGGGGTTGCTGCCCAGGCTTCTCGGGCGTCCAGAGCGGCGTCGATGGCCCGCTGCACTTCCTTCTTGCCGCACTTGTGCCAGTGGGCCAGCACATGGCCGTGATCATGGGGCATCACCGCTTTCGCAAGCTTCCCGGTGCGGACCTTGCGGCCGCCGATACGGGCCGGGATGTCGATGGTCTTGCCGGAGAGGCGCTTGATCCAGGCTTCCAGCCCTTTGCGTTCAGGACTGCCCGGGGTGTAAGGCAGGATAGGTTCGTTGTACGGTTCGGGAACGTCGAAAATACCGTTCGCCATCACTCGATCTCCTACGGGTTGGATAAAAGATTGAGGGGCATTCTAGCTGTTTCGGGCAGGATTTGCCGGTAGGCGGGGGAGCGGATCAGTCGCTTTCCTTCAAGGTTTCCTGGACCAGATCGCTGTACTCCGAGGTCGTCTGTTGCATCTGCTGCAGGTCGGGGAGACCTGATTCCCGAACGGCCTCCGCCGCACCGGTCTGGCCATGGTCCGAGATCGGGCCGGACCCTTCGGCGCCGGGGAGCTGTGCCAGCGTGGGGGTCACCGATTTCCAGGATCTGGCCGTCAGGAGCAGGACGATCGCCAGGACCACCAGGAGAACCACCATGCCTATGCCGCCGCCTTTTCCTCTCATACGGGGAATGTAGGGCCTTTAGGCGGAGTGTTCAAGAACCGGACCTCCGGATAGAATAGACGCGGGGGGAGGAGTAGCCGGATGTCATTCTCCAGAAAGCTGTTGCGGCTGATCGTGCTGGCGGCGGCAGTCTGTCTTCCGGCGGTGGCCGCGAGGTCTCCGTACCCGTCTCCGGAGGATCAGATCCATCGCCGGATTTCTGCTGCGCGGGTACAAGCCGGCTATTCAGCCCTGGAGCGCCGGGACGAACTGGACGCCTTGGCGCGGAACCGGGCCGCCGAGATCGCGGCCAGGCCTGCCGACAAACGGCTCAGCGAGTCGATGGCGCCGGGAATGATCCTGCAGAAGGCCGGCA
The DNA here is from genome assembly GCA_014764515.1 of Candidatus Polarisedimenticola svalbardensis. GTDB lineage: Bacteria > Acidobacteriota > Polarisedimenticolia > Polarisedimenticolales > Polarisedimenticolaceae > Polarisedimenticola > Polarisedimenticola svalbardensis. The sequence continues at coordinate 33,636 of JACXWD010000025.1, forward strand.
TCCGGTACCGCAGGGCTTTGGAGCGCCGGATCCTGCTGAGGAACATCGATCAGGTTTCCGGTGTCATGGAGAAATGGAAGGCTCAGGCCACGGCGTGGCGGACCGCTACCACCGCGGAACTGGATGCCGCCGGGTACGGCACGGCTCAAGCGGATGACGGCTGGATCGTATTTGTTGCGATCCTGGTCCGGGATCTTGCGGTCCGGGATTCTCCGGAGGAGATAAGGGCCATGGAGCAGGCGGTGCTGGAGAGGATCAATGCGATCCGGACCGAGCGTGGGCTGGCCGGGTTGAAGCCTGTGAAAAACCTGGCCATGGTGGCCAGGACCCACTCACGGAACATGGTGGACCGTGACTTCTTAAGCCATTCCGACCCCCTGGGGACCCGGCCTGCCGGCAGGGTGAAGGCGAGTGGGATCGATTTCCAGGGCGTAGCGGAGAACATCACCATGAACAACCATCCGGATGCGCCTGCGGTGCAGGCGGTCCAGGACTGGATGGACAGCCCGGGTCACCGCAGGAATATCCTGAACGGTGACTTCAGAGCCACTGGTATCGGCCTTGCGGTGTCCGACGATGGCCGCTACTTCTTTACCCAACTGTTCCTGGTCCCTTGATGAGGCCGGTTCGCGGACGACTGGCCCCCAGTCCAACCGGGGATATGCATGTGGGCAACGCCTTTTCCGCACTCCTGGCGTGGTCTTCGGTTCGGGCCCGGTCCGGCGTCGTTGTCATGAGAATGGAAGATCTGGATCTGCCCCGGGTGCGGCCCGGCTCGGCGGAACGGATTCTCGAAGATCTGGAATGGCTCGGCCTGGATTGGGATGAGGGGCCGATCTACCAGTCGGATCGGTTTTCGCGCTACGACGCCGCATTCATGGAACTGAAGCAGGCCGGCCGGGTCTACCCATGTTTCTGCAGCCGCAAGGATGTGGCCGCCGCGGCCAGCGCTCCCCAGGAGCCGGGTGACGAACTGCGCTACCCGGGCACCTGCCGGGGCCTGGGATCGGATCAGGCGGTGGAAAGGGTCAAACGGGAGCGTCATGTATGGCGATTCCGGGTGGAGGCTCCCTGCGGACCGCCGTTCCGGGACCTGGTCTACGGCAATCAGGGAGGGCCGGGGACGCCGCCGCCGGGGGACTTCATCGTCCGGCGGTACAACGGGACGTCCAGCTACCACTTGGCGGTGACGGTGGATGATATGGAGATGGGGATCAGCGAGGTGGTCCGGGGCGATGATCTCCTCCCTTCGGCGGCGAGACAGATACTTCTGTTCGAGGCGCTGGGAGGCGAACCGCCTGCTTACGGACACGTCCCGCTGATCCTGGGAGAGGACGGCGCCCGGATGTCCAAGCGTCACCGAAGCGTGACCGTGAGAGAGCTGCGGGAGGCGGGCTGGTCGTCAAGCCGGTTGATCGATGAGTTGTTGGAGCTGCTCGGCCCGGGCGGTTCGTCAGGGCTGGATCGGCTGGACGCCATGAAGTCCGGATTCAGACTCAACCAGGTAAAAGGCCGGAAAGACGGCATTATATGGGGATCTGGTGCCCCCGACAAATCTTCCTGATAATTATATAGATTTCTAAGATTCTAAAAACAATATTATGGGTAGACACCAGCTTTGACGGCCATCAGGCTGTTGCCGCTTTCAAGAAGTTCCGCCCACACCTGGTCATCATGGATGTGATGATGCCGAAAGAGAACGGCTACCAGGTCGCACGCCGGATCAAGACCGCCTGCAGGGCATGCCGCACTCTTCGGGAGCCGAAGATCATGCTGCTCACCGCACGGGACCTGAGCCACGACCCTACGAGGGAGAACACCATGCACATGTTCTCCCTGGCCGATACCTACATGTACAAACCGTTTGTCGTGGAAGAGCTTCTGGGCAAGGTCCGCTCGCTGCTGAATCTTCCCAACTAGCACGTGCATCAAGGTTCCGGACCGTGCAACAATGATCGGCCATAAAGGAGCCGATCATGATCCTGAAACCGTTCCGGGGTTGGCGACCTGCCACCGGATTGACATCCAAGATCCCCAGCTACCCGTACGATGTAGTCGGGCCGGCCGAGGCCCGGGAACTAGCGAACGAGGATCCTTACTCGTTCCTCCATGTTGTTCGACCCGAGGTTGATCTCCCGAAAGGGGTTTCTCCCTATGACGCTCAGGTGTACGCCCTGGGCGGCTCCAATCTACGGGGAATGCAGGAACGTGGCTGGCTGGTCCAGGATCGATCTCCCTCTTTCTACATCTATCGCATGACCATGGGAGAGCATGTCCAGACCGGTCTGGTCGGTGCGGCGTCCGTCGCGGAATACGATGCCGGCGAAATCAGGAAGCATGAGCACACCCTGCCGGCGAAGGAGAATGACCGGGTCCGTCACATGGAAGCGTTATCGGCCCAGGTCGGCCCGGTGCTGGTGGCCTATCCGGACAGCGAGCCGATAGATCAGGTCGTGGACGAGATCGTTAACGGTGTGCCATCGGCCGATTTCGTTGCGCCGGACGATATCCGGCATCAGCTCTGGCCGGTGAGCGACGCCGGGCTGGTCCATCGTATCGAGGCGCTGTATGGACAGGTTCCCTCCAGTTACATCGCCGACGGCCACCACCGCGCCGCTTCCTCGTCCCGGGTTGCGGCGAGTCGCCGCGAAGCAGGTGAGGGCGCAGGCGCTCCATCCCAGTTCTTCCTTACGATCCAGTTTCCGGCCGGCCGGATGCAGGTCCTGGAGTACAACCGGCTCGTCCGGGATCTGGGGGCCCTAAACCCGGAGCAGTTGCGGCAGAAGATCGTGGAAGCCGGATTCAGCCTGGAACGGACGGCAGCCGGCAGGAAGCCTCCCCGCCGCGGCAGTTACGGAATGGTCCTGGAAGGGGAGTGGTACCTGCTGGAAGCAACGGCAGGGTCCGGTGAAGCCAGTCCGGTGGAACGTCTGGACGTATCGGTCCTGACTGAACGGATTCTCAAACCGTTGCTGGGGATCGGAGATCCCCGCTCTGACCCGAGGCTCGAATGTGTCGGCGGCATCCGGGGGGCCGGATACCTGGAAGACCAGGTGAAATCCGGTCGGTTCGCGGCCGGGTTCGTCCTGTACCCGACCAGCCTGCAGGAGGTCATGGCGGTCGCCGACGCAGGAGAGGTCATGCCGCCCAAGAGCACATGGTTTGAGCCGAAAGCCCGATCCGGCATGGTGTTCAGGGAGATTTAAATCGGGGACAGCATAAAAGCGTGGCACCCGTACCGCCTAGCCTGAATTCAGCCTCATAGCCCTATTCAACATTCTCTTATTATTAACCGTCTTGAAGTGACGATTTGAAAACAGTCCCGCGCAAGCGGGACTCTTTTTTAAATCAGCATTTCAAGACGGTTGCACAAGGGCGCTGCAATCGAAGAGGAGGTGGGATGCTTAAAGCGGGCAGCTTCATAAGCTGACGTACTTCTGCGATGATCTAAGGTGTCCCCGAAACTATCAGAGCAGCAGGTTGCGAAGCTTGTTCCGGATGTTGGCGTGCAGGTTCGGTTTCTGCCTTAGCAGCAATAGTTTGGGCCTGGATAATTGTGGGACCAGATTCTCGGCCAGTGGAAGAGGGGTCCGGACATGGCAGATTATTTCGAACAATACGTCCGGTCTGTTCTTCCATCGGCCGTTCGCGGCGATCTGTTCAACAGTCCGGGACAGCAGGTTGATGTTCTTGAGAAGGGCGAGGAGCTCCGATTCCAGCAGGTGTGGATTCCGCGCCAGCGCATCGAGAACCAGGAGATGACCATCGTGGATCAGAATCTCCCGGTCCGGTGGCCTGAGGGATCTAAGAGCCAGAGAACTCCGTTCGGAAACCGGGATCGCTTCCAGCGCATTCCGAATCTCCCTCTCAGGTGAACCCGGATTGATGCCGGCCAGCAGTCCCGGGGCCTGCCCTTCGATCAGGCGCTGCAGGATCGCTTCCAGCTCCAGGCGTTCGTTTTGGGTAATGGAGTCGAACTCAAGGGCGAGGGCGGTTCCTTTCCGATCTTTATCTTCGGACACCCGGGCGACCCTGCCGGACAGCTCCAGGTGCAGGTCTCCGGTAGGGGCATCCAGCCGGAACCGGACCGATTCGTCCGAGGGCCAGGGGATTCCGCCGAGCAACATCACGCCGGTTCGGCTGAGATCGTGGGCCGTGCAGGAATAGTCCCGGCCCCGGTAGTGCACCACGGCCGGGATGCCCGCCTTGAACCTTGTTTTTCGTTCGGGCGCCATGCTCTTCCCCGCTTCCAGACTATCCTACCTGAAATCACTTCGTGGGAAAGTAGACCAACGTGGGTTCCATTAAGGTTTTGATTATGGTGGATATGGGTGTACTTTCGCGAGCATGAATTTTCAGATCGACGTCGACCAGAATATATTGAAAATGGTGGCCCACCTGGATCACTTCCGGGGCGTATGGTCCGGAGGGGCCGGCATCCCCGCCTCCCGGCGAGCCCGGCTCCGAGAAGAGGCCAGGGTCCAGTCCACCCTGACCGCATGCAGCATGGGCGGTGTCGCCGTGACCGAAGCGGAAATCCGCAACGGTGGATCCGGCGATGCCGAGGTATCACGCAAACACAAAGAGGTCGTAGGTTTCCTGAACGCGTTGAAGCGGGCCCACAACGACAGCGCCGCCATGGTCACCACCCGCACACTCCGGGATTGCCACGCCACCATCCTGGGCCGTGGCGATGACAGCTTCCTGCCCTCGGACTGGCGAACAACCCCGTACGACCGTGAAGCGTTCGATTCCGGCGGCAGCGCCATGGGACGGGTGTTTACCACCCTGCCCCCGCACGCCGTACCTGAGTCGATGGAAGACCTGGTGACCTGGCTGGAGCTGGAGCTCCATGGCCGGGAGAACCATCCGCTCCTGGTGATCGGCGCCGTCAGCCTCGCCCTGACCGCCGCCAGTCCGTTCAGCAAAGGTAACGGCCGCCTGGTCTGGGTCATGATCGCCCGGCTCATGGAGCGGGCAGGGTACGCCTATGTGCCGTACGCCGGTCTGCTCACCGGTGAGCGGCGGGAACGAACGGCGTACTACGAAGCCCTGGATCGTTCCCAGAACAGGATATGGAGTGGGGATGCAGACCTGCGTCCCTGGCTGACCTTCTTCCTGGACACACTGGTCGGGCATGCCGATCGGGTTCGGTTCATCGCCGAGACGGAGCACAGCTCGACCTCCTACTCGCCGCTGCAACGGAAGATCGTTGAGACCGTAAAAAAACTGGGTAGCGCCGAGGCAGGTCTCCTGATGAGGGCTACCGGCGCCAACAGGAACACCCTGAAGGACAACCTCCGCCGGCTGGTGGATCAGGGCAACCTGGAGCGGTTGGGGAAGCGCAGGGGCACCCGCTACCGGATCCCTGCCGAATTCTGAGCACGTACTAACCGGCCAGCTTGCCGTACACCACCTTCCGCACTTCTGCGGCGGTCTTCTGCGTCTTCGCCAGGAGTTCGGCCTGGCGGGCCAGCATCCGGTCGGCCACCGCCCGGTCGGTCAGGGACGGAGCATTGATCAGCACGTTCATGGCCGCACCTTCAGCCGCCGCCAGGGCACAGGCGCCGGCCACACCGGCGTCGGACACCGAGTTCGGGTTGCCGTCCCTGGCAACACCCAGGGCGAGTTCGGCGGCGAGAGCCGAACGTTCCAGAACGTCCAGCGGGACCTGGGTGGCGTACTGGTTGGCCGCCTCGATGGCGGCGGTCCGGGCCTCCTTGTCGGCATCGGTGGACCTTGGGAGGCGCATCGCCGCCAGGACCTGGTTGAAGGCGTCGGTGTCACGGTCCACCGCATCCATGAACCAGTCCTTGAGGTTCTGCCCCTGGCAGCCCACTTCTTCCATGGCGGGACGAGCCGCCTCCATACCCTTTTTGGACCAGGTCAGGCCTGCAACCATGGCAGACAGACCGGCGGAGAGGGAGCCGCACAGGGCGGCGATGCTGCCTCCTCCAGGCGCCGGAGAGTCGGATGCGAGCTCGTCGGCAAAATCGGTGAGGGTCATCGATTTCAGGCCGCCGGAGGCGCCGCTGTACTTGAACTCCACGATCTTCTCATCCGGCTCGAATGCGGAGATTTCGTCAAGGCCCAGGGACAGTGCGGCGGTGTGGATGCGCTCTTTCACCGAGACGCCGGTGGTTTTTCCCTGAAGCTTCAGATAGTGGTCTCCAGCCGCCAGTGCGGCGTCCAGGGGGATCAGGCCTACCAGCTCGCTGCCGGTGACCCGGAGGCCGAGCCTGGCCGCTTCCTCCCTGCAGGCGTCGAACACTTCATGGACCGGGGAGACCTTGTAGTTGGTCAGGTTGAATGACAGCTGTGCCCGGCCGAACTCCTCGATGTACCAGCCGACCCCCCGTACGTTCTTGAACCGGCCGGGGACCCACATCCGCTTGCCGTTATCGTCCTTCACGATCTTGCCGCCGCCGTCCCGTTTCAGTTTGCCCTTTTCCCGAATCTCCAGGGCGATCTTCTTGGCCAGGCCCTTGTCCCTGGTGTTCAGGTTGATGTTGTAGGCGATCAGGAATTCCCGGGCTCCGATGGCGGTGGCGCCGGCCCGGGCGTTGAACTCAGCCGGGCCGAAATCCGGTTTGAACTCTGCCTTCTTGAGCTTGGCAGGCAGCGCTTCGTATTCACCCTGGCGAACGTCCGCCAACGAATTGCGTTCAGGCCGGCTGGCGGCGTTCTCGTAGAGGTAGACCGGGATGCCCAGTTCCTCTCCGACCCGCTTGCCCAGTTTCCTGGCCACCTCCACACAATCTTCCATGGTGGCGCCCTGCACCGGAACGAACGGGCAGACGTCGGTGGCCCCCATCCGTGGGTGCTCACCGGTATGCCCGGACATGTCGATCAGTTCCGAGGCTTTCCGGATGGCGCGGAACGCCGCCTCTTCCACCGCCTCCGGGGTTCCGATCATGGTCACTACCGTCCGATTGGTGGCGGCGCCCGGGTCCACATCCAGAAGGACGGCGCCTTCGGTGTTCCGTATTTCCGCGGTGATCGCTTCGATCACCTCCGGGTTTCGGCCATCACTGAAGTTAGGTACGCACTCGATCAGCTTCATGAATAGCTCCCAACGGCGGCGTTTTTGCCGGGTGAAGGGAAATTTTACCGGATCGATACAAATCCTGCCCGGACCTGCTGCGTATAGTTGTTTGTTCCCGTTGAAATCATTTCCCAAAGTGGTCGTTTATAGAGATATCCGGGATCGGTTGGGAGCATCGTGGAACCATCGGGTGTTCCCGGCCGTTTCAGACACAGAACGAAGAACATTCGGCCCCCGGCGGCCGAAGGACATAGACGGAGGCGATCGTGAAAAGCAGGACCAGGTCTTGGCTAGTTGTTCTATTGGCGGTTTTGTTGCTCGCAGGCATGGGGGTGATCACCACCGGCTGCAACATGAGCTCCGATTCCGAAGCCTCCGACGGCGACGCCGAGCCGGCCGGCGACAAGGATGCCGAGGGCGAAGACGACGGGGAAGACGGGGAAGACGGGGAAGACGAGGACAAGGAAGAGGCTGTCCCGGTGGAGGTGGTGAACCTTGCCACCGGCCAGATCGAATCGATCCTGCGTTACTCCACCAACCTGGAAGCCGAAAATCACGTTGAAGTCCACGCCCAGGCCGCCCGGCAGGTTGTAAAACTGCTGGTCGAGGAAGGGGACCGGGTTTCCAGGAACCAGGTGCTTGTCCGCCTGATGGATGACGAGCAGCGTAACAACCTGGCCATGGTTCGCAGTGAGCTCGCCAAGGCCAACCGGGAATATGAACGCAGCCAGCGCCTCTTTAAGGAAAAGCTGATCAGCGAACAGCAGTTCAACGATGCGACCTACGAGATCGACCAGCTGAAGATCCGGGTTGAAAACGCCCAGCGGGAACTCGGGTACACCGAAGTCCGGGCGCCTATCGCCGGGACCATCACCTCCCGGCTGGTGAAACTGGGCGACCAGATCACCGTGGGACAGCACCTGTTCGATATCGTCGATTTCGAGTCGATCGTGGCCAGGGTGTACGTACCGGAGAAGCATCTCCCGGACCTGCACAAGGGTCTGTACGCCCGGGTCAGTTCTCCAAGCCTGGGTGACCGCACCTACAAGGGCCATGTGCAGCGCATCGCCCCGGTAGTCGATCCCAGGAGCGGTACGGTGAAGTTGACCGTCGGCCTGGGAGGCCAGCCCGGCCTGCGTCCGGGCATGTACGTTGATGTCGACCTGGTGACTGCATCCCACGATGACGTGGTCCTGGTACCGAAACAGGCGGTTGTGTACGACAACGACCGCATGTTCGTCTTCACCCTGGAAGAAAAAGATGAGGAAAGGCGGGTTCGTCGGGTTCTTCTGGAGGCGGTGCTCACCGACAAGGACAATATCGAACCGCTGGAAGGGTTGAACGCCGGTGATCCGATCATCATCGCAGGGCAGACCGGCCTCAAGGACGGCACCCTGGTAGAGCTGCCGGCGCCTCCGGAAGAGGCGGTGGCGGAGGCCGGTGAGACGGTGGAAGGCGAACCTGAGGCGGCCGAAGCCGGTGAGACGGCCGAGGATCCGGCGGAAGAACCTCAAGATGAGGCGATGCTGGCCAGCAAGACCGACGAAAGGGCGAGCCGGTGAATCCGCAGGAGCCTGGAAAGGCTTCACTGTACAGCTTCCCGACATCAAGGCCGGTGGCGATCCT
>JACXWD010000173.1 GCA_014764515.1 Candidatus Polarisedimenticola svalbardensis
TCGCCGCCATGCTGGTCAAGAACGGGGTGGCCGACGGCATGGTCGCCGGTGCCGTGAATTCCACCGGCAACGTCCTGCGCGCCGGATTCCAGATCGTGGGCACCGCCGCCGACGCGGAAATCGTTTCCAGCTGCTTCGTAATGATCAAACCCGAATGGCCCTACGGGGAAAACGGTATGCTCGTATTCGGCGACTGCGCCGTCAATCCCCAGCCCGACGCCAGGCAACTGGCCGAAATCGCCGTGGCCTCTGCCCGTACCGCCCGTGTCCTGTGCGGCTTCGAACCGCGGGTGGCCATGCTCAGCTTCAGCACCGCCGGCAGTGGCGTGGGACCCGATGTCGACAAGGTCATCGAGGCCACTGCCCTGGTCAAAGCCATGGCTCCGGACCTGGAAGTCGACGGCCCCCTGCAGCTGGATGCCGCCATCGTTCCGGAAATCGGCAGCAGCAAGGCCCCGGACAGTCCGGTCGCCGGGCGGGCGAATGTCCTGATCTTCCCCGACCTGGATGCCGGCAACATCGGCTACAAGCTGGTACAGCGTCTTGCCGGGGCCGACGCCGTGGGCCCCGTCCTGCAGGGCATGGCCAAAGGCGTGAACGATTTGTCGCGTGGCTGCAGCGTGGATGATATCGTCAATGTGGCGGCCATCACCGCCCTGCAGAGCGAAGGGTAACGGAGGGTCCCGGGCGGATGATGAACAATCAACCGGCAAAAAACGTCCTGATTATCAACTGCGGGAGCAGCTCCCTCAAGTACCAGTTGCTTGACATGCGCGGGGAAACCCTACGGGCCAAAGGGTTGATCGAGCGCATTGGACTGGACCAGGGAGTTCATACCTACCAGAGGCCCGGCGCCGACAACATCGTCGCGGAACTTCCGGTGGACGATCATGCCGCAGCCTTCAAACTCCTGCTCGATGCCCTCACTGCGGCCGACACCGGCGTCCTCGATTCCCTGAATGATGTCAGAGCTGTGGGCCACCGGGTGGTGCACGCCGGAGAGAAGTTCTCAGGTTCGGTCATGATCGATGAAGCCGTCCTGGACGCCCTGCGGGAATGCACACCCCTGGCGCCGCTGCACAACCCGGCAAACATCACCGGCATCGAGGCGGCCCGATCCGTCATGCCCGACGTGCCCATGGTCGGCGTTTTCGACACCGCCTTCCACCAGTCCATGCCCGACCGCGCCTACATATATCCCATCCCCTATGAGCTGTACGAGGAACACAAGATCAGGCGCTACGGTTTTCACGGAACCAGCCACCGCTTCGTCACCCAGCGCGCCGCGCAGATTCTCGAACGGGACCAGTCCGAACTCAACCTCATCACCTGCCACCTGGGGAACGGGGCCTCCATGGCCGCGGTGCTGGGCGGCCAGTCCATCGACACCTCCATGGGATTAACGCCCCTGGAAGGCCTGATGATGGGCACCCGCAGCGGGGACATCGATCCCGCGCTGGTGGGTTATCTTTCCCGCACGTTGGACCTGTCCCTCGCCGAAGTCGAACAGATGCTGAACAAGAAGAGCGGCCTGATCGGAATCAGCGGCATCAGCAGCGACCTGCGGGATGTCGAACGGGAATACGCCAACGGCAACGACCGGGCCCGGCTGGCCCTAGAGGTCTACGCCTACCACATCCGCAAATACATCGGTTCCTATGCCGTGGCCCTCGGCCGTGTGGACGCCATCATCTTCACCGCCGGCGTCGGCGAGCACGCCTCCCTGGTCAGGGAATGGGCCTGCCGCGGCCTGGAAGCAGTTGGCGCCATCCTGGACCCCTTCAAAAATGCCACCCGCCATGACGAGGCCATCATCAGCAAGATGAGCTCCCGAGTAAAAATCATGATCATTCCCACCAACGAAGAACTAATGATTGCCCGAGATACGCGGGACCTGGTTCTCCTCTAGATCATTTCCGGAGGTCTGCAGTTCCGTTCTGAAATGTCCTCAACCCTTCGGGCCTGCGGATTATTCATAACGGAACTGCAGACATCCGGAAATGATCTAGAGGAGAATCAGGTCGGGATTGGTCAATCAGAAGATTCGGAAAGGCGGAAGACTGCA
>JACXWD010000174.1 GCA_014764515.1 Candidatus Polarisedimenticola svalbardensis
AAGGCCATCGGCACCGCTCTGCTGATCGCCTTGGTCCTGCGCCAGTTCCTGTTCCAGGCCTTTCGCATTCCCACCGGATCCATGCTCGACACCCTGCAGATCGGCGACTTCCTCTTCGTGAACAAGTTCCTCTACGGAGCCCAGACTCCGGAGCGGATCCGGATCGGCAAGACCACCCTGATCGATGGCCTGCCGGTCCTGAAATTTCCCGCCATCCGCGGGCCGCGGCAGGGCGACATCATCGTCTTCGAATATCCCAACGACCGGAACCTGGACTACATCAAGCGCTGCGTGGCCGTGGCCGGTGATACCATCCTGGTGGAGAACGGAATCCTGACTGTGAACGGTGAAGTCTACGAATCGAATTTCGCCGACCTGGACGGTGACCACTCCTGCGTGCCTTCGTGGGCGGATCCCGATAACTGTCCTTCGCCGCGGACCCGACATGACCAGGCGGCCTATGTCCGCAACAAGCGCAATCACGCCTGGCCCTGGGCCGGGATGCCCAAGACCTACGTGGTGCCCGAGGGGCACATCTTCATGATGGGCGACAACCGCTACAACAGCATGGACAGCCGTTACTGGGGAGCCTTGGACACCAAGCTCATCAAGGGCAAGGCCATGTTCATCTACTGGTCCTGGAACGGGGAGAAACATCTGCCCCGGGTGAACAGGATCGGAGACCTGATCCGTTAGTCCGATCCGAACGACCCTTTCGGAAAACCTGCAGCGGAGCCGCCATGGGCCTCTACATTCACGTGCCATTCTGCGGGTCGATCTGTTCCTACTGCCATTTCGCCAGGACGGCTGATCACGGCCCGGAACGTCGCGCCCGCTACGTGGAGACGGTCCTGCAGGAATTCGAGCTGCGCCGCCGGTCCTGCGAAATCCTGTCTTCGCCGAAGCGCCGTCTGGAAACCTGCTATCTGGGTGGGGGCACGCCTTCGGAACTCGAACCTGAACTCATGTCCCGTCTGCTCGCCGGGACCGTGGGGCGTCTGGCTACGGCGCCGGATTTTGAATTGACGGCCGAGGCCAATCCCGAGTCGCTGACCGATGCGAAGGCCCACGCCTGGAGAGACCTGGGAATCGATAGGATTAGCCTGGGGGTGCAAAGCCTGGACCCCGGGGTTCTGAAATTGTTGGGCCGGGCCTGTGATCCGGCCACCGCCCGGCGGGGCCTGGAACGGGCCTGCCGGATTTTTCCGCGCGTATCGGCCGATTGGATCATCGGTCCGGGTCTGGATTCGGAGACCCTGCTGGCTGAGTTGACGGAGGCCGCGGATCTGGGAGTGGAGCATTTTTCGGTCTACATCCTGGAAGTGCATCCCGGCACGCGGCTGGCCGCGCTGGCGGAGCAGGGGGCCTGGAGTCCGGCACCGGACAGCGAAACCGAGCAGTTGTATCTGGCCGTGGCAGCTCACCTGGCCGACTTGGGCATTCCGCAGTACGAGGTGGCGAATTTCGCCCGGGCCGGTGCCGAATCCCGGCACAACCGAAACTATTGGACCCGCAAGCCCTGGCTGGGTTTGGGACCGGGAGCCCACGGGTTCTGGGGACGGCGGCGCTATGCCAATCACGACAACATCCAGGACTGGCAAAAGGCCGTGGAAGAGGGCCGATTACCGGAGGCGGAGGTCGATCCCCTGGACGGGTCGGCCCGGCGCCTGGAAAGACTGATTCTCGCCCTGCGCACACTGCGGGGTGTTCCGCTGGAATGGCTGCCCGGCAGCGGCTGGGACACTGAACAGGGCATCCGGGAGGGATTATGGGAGGTCAACCAGGGGCGGTTGATCCTGACGGGAAAGGGATTCCTGAGGATCGATTCCATTGAGGAACGCCTGGCCGGGTTGACACCCTGAAATCCCATTGATTACCTTGGGCGCGGTAGGAAACCGTATGAAACTGATTTGGCACTTTTCAGGTGAATGAAATGAACAGAATCGATCGTGGACCCAGCCTGGCCCCCAGGGCGCTGGACATCCTCGACGCCATCGTACGTCTGAATATCGAAACCGGCCGGGCTGTCAGCTCCGGCCTGGTGGAGCGGTATATGCAGCGG
>JACXWD010000175.1 GCA_014764515.1 Candidatus Polarisedimenticola svalbardensis
GAAAGCGAAGGATTGATCGGGATCTAGTTCCCTTGGGCGGAAAATTCTTCTTTGGTCAGCAGGTGGATCGGCGCCATTTCCTTTTTCGCCAGCTTTCCGTTCAGGTCTTCCAGGTGGTCGCTGATGATCACCTGGAATTCCTTTTCGGCCCCTTCGATCTCTCCACGCAGGACCCCCAACCGATCCAGCTGCGACGCGGTCGGCCGTCCGCCGTAGGAGCTGACCGTTCCATACAACCGCAACATCTTCTCCCAGGTTCGCCGCTGGCCGCTGATGCCCTGGATCTCACCCGACACCATGATGCGATGGTGCAGTTCGTCGACCCCGTCGGCAAATGACCGGAGCTCCCCGGCCAGTTGGTCCGATTTTTCCAGTTGGTCTGCCCGCTCACGGGCATCGTCGCGTACACCACCGCCGGCATCAGCCACGTAAGCCAGGCGGTCCAGCAATTCATACAGTTCACCCACGGCCTTCTGCTGCAGGGCTCTTTCCTCCGCGTTGTGGGGAAAATCCTCGTCGTAGGCCACGTCCACCTTGCCTTCGTAGGCATCCTTGCCCTTGGTCAGACGGTAGGTGTAGGTGCCCTCGGGTGCGGCCGGACCGAAAGCGGCGGCAAAGGAGATGGACGGATCCAGCGTCGGCGACGGCGCTACCTTGGGCGGTTTCAACCGGGGTGACCACGTCACGAAGTTCAGCCCCTTGCGCTTGCCGCCAGGCAGGACCTTCAGCAATGCGCCCTCGGGCGTGAAAATTTCCAGTTTCATTTCACCGAACATGTGCCGCTTCTTCAGGAAATAGACGATCCCGGCGGATGGGCTCGGATTGCCCGCCACGAAGTAGTTGTTGCCCGGGGAATGCTGCTTCCACTGGGGTGTGCGCAGGGCCGCCGGTCTGGAGTCCAGCAGCGCCACGTCAGCGGTCAGGGTTTCACTGGTCAACTGGCGCAGACTCCGGATGTCGTCGATGATCTGGATACCCCGGCCGTGCGTACCCATCACCAGGGACGATTCCCGCTCCTGGATCACCATGTCCCGGACCGATACGGGCGGAAATTCCTCCTCGAACCGGGCCCAGTGCATGCCGCTGTCCAGGGTGATGAACAGGCCGAATTCCGTGCCGAGGAACAGCAGGTCGGCGTTGACTGGATCCTGCCGCACCACGTGGGCATATCCGGTGACGTCTTCGGTCGTGATGGATCGCCAGGTTATCCCCAGGTCCTTGGTAACGTACACGTACGAGGCCATGTCGTCGGTGCGATGGCCGTCGAAGGTGGCAAAGGCCTGCCGGCGGTCATGCCGCGAACTTTCGATGCAGCTGACCCAGGTGCCGTCGGGCAATCCCTCGATGCCGCCGCTGACCAGCCGCCAATCTTTCCCGTCGTTTTCGGTGACCTGGATATTGCCGTCATCCGTGCCGGCCCAGATCACCTTTTTGTCCAGGGGCGACTCGCTGATCGTGAAGATCGTGCAATGCGTCTCGGCGTTGGTGTTGTCGATGGTGAGCCCGCCCGATTCCGTCTGCCGCTGCTTGTCCGGATCATCGGTGGTCAGGTCGCCCGACATCTTCTCCCAGGATTCTCCCCGGTCCGTCGAGCGGTGCACAAACTGGGAACCCGCGTACAGCCTGCTCTTGTCGCTGGGGCTCAGGACGATGGGCGTATTCCAGTTGAAGCGGAACTTGGGATCGCCCTTGCCGGGCTGCGGTTTGATGTCCTTGTTTTCTCCCGTGCGCAGATCGCGACGGTTGATGTTGCCGCCCTGCCACTCCCAGTAGACGATGTCGGGCTCGGCGCGGTCGACCGCGACGGCGAACCCGTCCCCGCCTCCCAGGTTTTCCCAGTCGGAGTTTTCGATGCCCCCCCGCGCACGCGAGGGCGCGGACCAGGATCCGTTGTCCTGCAGCCCGCCGTAAACGTGGAATGGCCGGCGATCATCCACCGCCACCCGGTAGAACTGGGAAACAGGCAGGTTGGTCACATGCTGCCAGGCGCCACCCCGGTTGCGGGTAATGTAAAGGCCGCCATCGGTGCCGGCGACGATGTGGTTCGGATCGGCCGGATT
>JACXWD010000176.1 GCA_014764515.1 Candidatus Polarisedimenticola svalbardensis
CGGGGCCTCCTGATAGAGGACCGTGACCCCGTCGTCCAGGACGACCATGGGAAGGCTCAAAGGGGAGACCTCTGGAATGGTCCGTGGCCAGGATTCGGGGCGGCTGGCGCCGTCTGCCCGGTGGCGGAACGTCTTGAAAACGTAGCTCGTGCCGAAAGTGTCGTCCTCGAGGCGCTGGACGTACAGGAACTGCTGGGAGTCCGGAAACCAGACCGGATGTTGGTCGTGCGTTCCGTCGAAAGTCAGGCGCATGCGCGAACCGGGCCGGGAGCGCTCGTGTAGCCAGATGTTGGCGGTCGCCGAGTGAACGACGTGAACGACGGTAAGGATGCGTTCGCCATCGGGAGAAACGCGAGGCCTCTCGATTCTGTTCGCCGGGGGCATGTCAACAGGTTCCCGGCCGCCGCTACGATCAACCCAAATGA
Source organism: Candidatus Polarisedimenticola svalbardensis (assembly GCA_014764515.1). Classification (GTDB taxonomy): domain Bacteria; phylum Acidobacteriota; class Polarisedimenticolia; order Polarisedimenticolales; family Polarisedimenticolaceae; genus Polarisedimenticola; species Polarisedimenticola svalbardensis. The sequence goes on from JACXWD010000176.1 coordinate 426, forward strand.
GGGAGCGTCCATGGGGAGGCACTTCCACCGCCGGCAGGAACACCGCCGATCCCCTGTGATCGAGGGCGTAGGGCGAGTTCGTCTGCGGAAAGAACATGGACTGGAGGTTGTCGCGGACGATTCGCTCGGACCCGGAAACTTCAAGTTTGCCCATATGGAAGGGCGCAGCCCAGAGGGATTGATCGTGCATGAACAGGATATGGCCGGAGTTACTGTAGGTGGCGTTGTGGGCATCGGCGAGCACCGTCCGATAGCTGCCGGATTCGAGGTCCAGGAGGGCGACTTCGGTGGTGGCCGTGTCCCAGTCCGGTTCATCGGTCTTCCCGCCGGGCTGGGCCCATGCCCCACCTGTTCTCCGGATGTTGAACAGGACAGCACGGCTGCCGGGCAGCCGGCTGGGGCGATTGTGGACCGCTTCACCCCCGGCAGAACGGTCCACCGAGGTCAGGAGCCGGGGGGTGCCACCGTTGTCACTGATCTGGAACAGGCCCCACTGGACACTGCCATCCCACACGGGATGGTCGGTGAAGGGTTCGGTGGAAGTAAAGATAATCGTGCCGTCCTCCAACCAGGTCCCGCCGCCGGGCGGCCAAGCGTTGCAGAGTACCTGGGGGGGGCCCCCATTCACAGGGACTTTTCTCAACTCGTTGCCCTGGCCCTCGGAGTTGGCCGAGTAATATGCGACCCACTGCCCATCAGGAGAAAAGAAGGGCGCAAGAGCGTGCTCGGTCCCGGGAACGGCTGTGCCCCCGATCTCGTCAAGGCGGCGAAGGTAAAGCTGTGTCGTCTCACCGAGCCGGGCCACGTAAGCGAGGTGAGTCCCGTCCGGTGACAGGTCAAATTCGGAGACGATGCTCCAATCGTAGATAGGGAGGGCCGTGCCGATGTCGATCTCGAAACGCCGTACCGCATCCGGAATATCGGCGGAGGAACTGGAACCGAACTGGCTCCACAGGGCGACGGCAGTCATGACGATGGCGAAGGCGGCCAGGGCCAGTGTGCCCCAGCCGAAGCCGGTTGCCGGCGGCGGCAACTCCTCGACGGAGTCGGCCCCGAGGACCGCGATCTCCTCCAGTTCCAGCCGGACGTCGGCGATGTCGTGGAACCTCTCCCGTGTTTCTTTCCTGAGACAGCGCATCAGCAGCCGCCTGAGCCGCGGTGGTGTTCCAGGTGGCAAGGCGTCCAGGTCGGGCTCGGCGGTCAGGATCGATGAGAGAAGCAGCGCTGTATCGGAGCCCTCGAAGGGACGGCGGCCGACCAGCGCCTCGTAGAGGCAGACGCCGAAGGCCCAAATGTCTGTCTTCTTGTCCATGGCTCGGCCACGCGCCTGCTCAGGGCTCATGTAGGCGGCGGTGCCGAAGATGGCACCCTCCCGCGTGACGGGCAGGGGTTGCGTCGGAGAGTCCTCCGACACCGAGACTTCGGAGGGGGAGCTCTCGGCGGCCAGTCCGAAGTCGAGAATCTTGACTCGACCCGCGTACGGACTGCTTGCATCTATGGACTCGTCCGGAGTCAGCTTGACGTTGGCTGGCTTGAGATCCCTGTGGATGATTCCCTGGTCATGTGCCGCCTCCAGGCCCGCAGCAATCTGCAGAAAGATGGAGCTCGCCCGTGGGATCGGGATCGGCCCCTG
>JACXWD010000177.1 GCA_014764515.1 Candidatus Polarisedimenticola svalbardensis
CAGAATGACGCCGGGATCCCCGAAAAAGTTGTAGCGCTGGGAATTGCCCCGGCTGTTGACGTAGGTGTTCTTCGCCAGGAACAGGGCTTCAGCGGGGGCCACGTCCTTAGGCACGTGGCGATCGGGATAAAGATTCATGAAAAACGCGTTGGACAAGCGGTCATTGGGACCGATGAAACTGACCTGGCTGGCACAGATCGCCCCGATGCCCCCCCCGTTCTCGGCCAGAATGAACTGCTCGGCCATGGACAGCCGACTGGGACTGTCGAACACGCCCACATCACAACTGAAGGCGATAAAAACCGAGCGCATCATCCGGTTGGTCAGGTTCGGAATATCCCTCGACTGAAAAATCTGTTCGTCCGCCAGATTGTCTTCGGCACCGTGTCCCACATAATAGAAGATGGTGCCGCCGCTGCTGATCTCATTATTGATGTCCACCCTCATGGCCGGCTTGACCCGGGACGAGGGAGGGAATTCGTAATCGACGCCGTAGTTTTTCCGCACATCCAGGGAAAGCGGGAGCAGGGAATTGGTCACATATTCCGCCTGCCGGGTATGTGTATCCTCGCCGTTGGGCAGAGGCCAGGAGCTGAAGGACACACAATCGTCCGCGGTGAACAGGACCTTGTTTCGCCAGAGTCCGGCGTCCGGACGGCTCGAATAGTCGATGGCGTTGTCCACCAGGCGCCGCGCCTCGGCAACGGTGCTGGCGGAAAGCCTGCCGCAGATCAAATCCGGCAAGTCGGGGACGCCCCAGGAACCGGGTTCAAAAGACACCAGACCGTCGTCAGAAGCGTACGGAAGCGAATTGTAGGGGGCCGGGAAACTCGGAAAGTTGGATCGCAGCTCCGTGGGCAGGAAATCGTAGAGTTCCACCGAGGGATCAGGGTCCTTGTAATAGCGGAAATCCCGGGTGGTGTTGCCCAGGAAGCAGACGAACCGCAGGCGATGGCCGCTCTGTTCGTAGACGAATTTCAGGTAGCTGCGGATCGCATAGGCATCCTTCTGGCCGCCTGAGAAATTGTCGTAGATTTCACCTTCTGTGACAATCATGGCGCGCGGCGAAACCGTTCCCGGCAGGAAGGTGGCATGAAAATCGGCCAGGGTCTGCGCCGGTCCGGAAAAACCACCATTGCAAACGACCATATAGTCCACATCCACCGACCGTGTCCGCAGAGCGACGGGGTTGGTGCGTCTGCCGGCATCCACCTTCAAAAGATCGCCCGGCACCGCAGCCACGAAATGGCGATCGGAAGCGGGCTCCCGGATAAAACCATAGGTGTGCACCGACGGCGGACCAGCAGTGCCCGAACCGGAATAGATGGCCGGACTCCAAGGGTCGGTCACATCCCACAACAGGGGCGTGACGCCGGCGGGAACCGTGACCTTCAGATCCACGGGCGTTCCAAGCGCGGCAACATGTTCACCCCAGTGGGCGAATTCCAACTGTCCCGGACTGTCCGTCAAATCCAGCCCGGCCCAATAGAAGATGTCGTAACAATCCAGGGCCAGGGGCTTGGTCTTGAGATTCGTGTTTTCGTTGATGTTCTGCAGAGTGATCCGATTGATGCCCTCGAGGACCTCGGTGGATTCGCCGAAAATCCTCAACCGCATGGAGTCGTTCTGCGCATTTCGGTTGAAGGTCACGGTGCCCTGGTTCGCTTGATCACCGTTGAGCCAACCGGCCGCCTTGAAGATGTAGCCGTTGTAAGTCCGTGTGTACATCCCCCTGATGTCGATCACGAAACGGGCCGCAGATCCAGGCTCGGGTGTGCGCAAGGTATAGAACTCCGGTCGGGAGGAGGTAATGGTGTTGTCCCAGGACCAGTTGTCCAGAAAGACCCCGGGCTCATCCAGAACCTGGCGTTCCTTGTGCACACGCAGGTAGGCGGTGTCAGCAAACTCCCCCCCAAGAGGTGGGGCCGGCGCCGATACAATATGTTTCGGAGTTCCGGGCAAGGGCGACGGCGTGGCCGCGGATTCCCAGGTCAGCCAGTAGGTGGCATGGGGTGCAAAAGGATGATCGTAGAATTCTCC
>JACXWD010000178.1 GCA_014764515.1 Candidatus Polarisedimenticola svalbardensis
GGAAGGGAGAAGCTGTTCCTTCATCCGAAACTGATGACACTATTGACGGACGACAACAACGATTTCGCACCGTACCGTTCCCGGGCATAATACCGCCATGAGCTGGTTGAATCTTGGATCCCTGGCCGGATGGTGCGCCCTGGCCGTTCTGGCCTGGCTGATCGGCGGCTGCCGCAGGCCGGTGCCCTGGAGGACGGTTCGCGGCGGAGTCGCGCTGATCTTCGTTCTGGGGGGACTGGTATTCCTTTTTCCCCCGACCCGCACCGTTCTCCTCTGGATCAACAACGGCGTCCTGGCGGCCCTTGAGGCCGGACTGGCCGGATCGCTGTTCGTTTTCGGTCCTCTGGCCGCAGGACCCGGGCAGAGCACCGGGTCCGGGGAGCCGTCGGTTGGATTCGTGCTGGCGACCCAGGCGCTCCCTGCGGTGATCTTCTTTTCGGGGCTGATGGCGCTGTTGTACCACTTCCGGCTGGTGCAGCCGGTGATACGGCTGTTTGCCGTTCTGTTCAGGAAAACCCTGGGTCTGTCCGGTGTGGAAGCGCTGGCAGGATCGTCCAACATTTTCGTCGGGGTGGAGTCGGCGGCTACGGTCAGGCCTTATCTGGCTTCCATGACCCGTTCCGAACTGCTGACCCTTCTGACCTGCGGCATGTCCACCGTGGCGTCGTCCACCCTTGCTCTGTACGTCCTGTTCCTCAAGGACTCGTTTCCCCTCATAGCAGGCCACGTCATTTCAGCTTCCGTGCTTTCCATCCCCACGGCGGCTTTGGTCAGCAAACTCCTCCTGCCGGAAACCGAAGGGACCGGGGTTGAAGCGATCCCTGTGGAGGACGCATCCGGGCGCACAGGAAACCCGATATCGGCCCTGTCGAGAGGCGCCATGGACGGTCTGAAACTGGCTGCAGGCATCGCCACGCTGCTCATCGCCGTCCTGGGCCTTGTGGCGCTGATCGATCTGTTGCTGGGGCTGATCGCTCTGGACCTGGGAACCCTGCTGGCATGGTTGTTCACCCCGCTGGCCTGGCTGTTGGGGATCGAATCAGGCGACCTGTCGCAAGCGGCCCGGCTTCTGGGCGAACGGGCGGTCATGACCGAGGTCGTGGCGTACCGCAACCTGGGGGAGCTGGCGGCGGCAGGCAGCCTGGCGCCTCGCACCATCCTGGTACTGTCCTACGCCCTGTGCGGGTTCGCCCACCTGGCCTCGGTGGGGATTTTCATCGGCGGCATCTCAGCCCTGGCGCCGGAGCGGCGGGAGGACCTGGCCGCCCTGGCCTGGCGGGGGCTGGTCGGCGCCACCCTGGCAACGCTGATGACCGGCGCCCTGGCCGGCGTGTTCTACTTCGGCCAGAAAGGGATTCTCGGCCTTTAGCGGTTGGTCCACTCCGGCTTGCGCTTCTCCATGAAGGCGTTGAGGCCTTCCTGGGCGTCTTCCGTGTGCATCAGCTCCTTGATGTACTGCTTTTCAACCTTGGCCAGCTCCTTCCGGAACCGTTTGGCGTATCCGGTTCTCACCGCCCGGACGGCATGGCGCAGGGACAACGCCGATTTCGGCAACAGATGTTCCCGAATGTAACCGTGGGCCGCGGCCCACGGGTCATCGGACAGATCGTCCACCAGGCCGATGCGGCAGGCGGTTTCGGCGTCGATGGACCGTCCGCTGAGGCAGAGGTCCTCCGTCCAGCCTCGGCCCACCCGGTCCACCAGGGCAACGGAGGCTACCGGCGGAATCACCCCTAGAACGATCTCCGGCTGGCCCATTTTCGCATCCGGCGAGGCGAATATCCGGTGGCAGACCATGGCCAGTTCCAGGCCTCCTCCCAGGCACTGGCCTCGAACCACCGCCAGCAGGGGCACATGGCAATCGAGGATCTTGTAGAACATGCCATGGAACCCGTGGAGCATCGCTTCGTACTTCCCCGGGAGGTGTTCGGGTACGGAAGCGCCGAAGGAGAAATGCGGCCCTTCCCCTTCCACCACCATCGCCTTGAGCGCCGGTGTGTCGGCCGCCACTTCAAACAGACGGGTCAGCTCGG
>JACXWD010000103.1 GCA_014764515.1 Candidatus Polarisedimenticola svalbardensis
CGGGAGATACGGATAAAAAAAGGGACAGGCGATCGCCTGTCCCTTTTTCGTAGACTCGGTAAAGAATCGACTAGTTGGTCGCTTCCTTGGCGTCGCCTTCTTTCGCCATGGCGATAAGGGCGGCCTTGGACTTCTCGCAACCACCTTCAGCGTTGGCGGCCAGGGCGGCGGTCTTCTCGCAGCCGGAATCTTTCGCCATCGCGATCAGTTTGGCGGCAGACTTGTCGCAGCCGTTCTCGGCGTAGGCGGCCAGCTGGGCCATGGTCGGCTCGGCTTCGGTCTTGGCGCCGTGCTCTTTGGCCATGGCGATGAGGGCGGCCTTGGACTTCTCGCAACCACCTTCGGCGTTGGCGGCCAGGGCGGCAGTCTTCTCACAGCCGGAACCTTTCGCCATGGCGATCAGCTTGGCGGCGGACTTATCACAGCCCTTCTCGGCGTTGACGGCCAGCTGGGCCATGTCCGGAGTATCTTTTTCTGCGGCGGCCACGGCGGCGGCTTTCTTGTCGCAGCCCTTCTTGGCGCATCCTGCCTTGGCGGCAGTCTCGGCGCCCTTCTTGGCGCAACAGCCCTTGCCGGATGCAGTGGCGGCGCCGTCTTTGTCGCAGGCCATGGCAGCCGGGGCCAGCACCAGGGCAAGCACGGCCAGGATCAGAATCGCTTTGTTCAGTTTCATGGAATTCCTCCAGTTATAAACTTTGGGTGACATCGATACCATGGGATTCTACGGTCCCACAGGGGGTCCGGCAACTGTTGCCGGGACTCCAGGAGCTATTTTTACAGCATCTTGACAGAAATCATCCATTTTTACCGGCAGATCCGCCCCGGATCACCTCTTCAAAAATAGAAAATGATCGGGGAAATGGCCTTTTCAAGACCTGATGGCGCCAGGCTCAGTTTTTCCTGGGGACGACAACCATGCTCAGGTCACGGTTGACGATTCCTGCCGGCGCGCTCTCGACGATGGCGACCTCAGCAAGCAGCTCGGTCACCTTCTGAAGCAGCTTGTGTCCATTCTCCGGGCGGCGCATGTCACGGCCCCGGAACATGATGGTGATCTTGACCTTGTCGCCCTCATCAAGGAACCGTTTGGCGTGGCCGAGCTTGGTCTCAAGGTCATGGTCGCCGATATTGGGGCGCAGCTTGACCTGCTTGATAGAGATGCGGGTTTCTTTTTTGCGGGCTTCCCGGGCTTTTTTGGCCGCCTCGAAGCGATGCTTGCCCCAGTCCATGACCCGCACAACGATCGGCCGGGAATCGGAGGCCACTTCAACAAGGTCCATACCCTGCTCAGCGGCTCTTGCTCTGGCTTCATCGAGGGGGACAATGCCGACCTGGGTGCCGTCGGCATCAATCAGGCGGACGGGGCTGAGTCTGATGTTCTCGTTGATCCGGACTTTGTCGTCGATCCGACACCACCTTTCTAGGTGCTTTCTTATTGACACACAACCACTTCGACTCGAAATACTCGAGTCAAGAAAGGGGAATATAACACTCTACCGCCCCCCCGCCAACCCCTGTGGCCAGGGTTGGGACAGGCGATTTACGGGTATTGGGCGGTGACTGTGGTGTGGATTCCACCCCGGACGTTGAAGTCGCCTTCGATACGCATCTCCCGGGGCTGGAGGGCCGCCACCAGATCGTCCAGGATCCGGTTGATAACCGTTTCGTGGAAATGACCCTCTTCGCGGAACGACCACAGATAGAGCTTGAGGGACTTGAGCTCAACGCAAAGCAGGTCCGGAACGTACCGGATGGTGATATGCGCGAAGTCGGGTTGCCCGGTTTTCGGACAGACACAGGTGAACTCAGGGCAATCGAACTCGATGACATAATCCCGCGAGCTCTTCGGATTCTCGAAGGTTTCAAGTTCCTTTTGGGGGACGTTGGCCATGACGTGCCTCCTCGAAGCAGGATATTATCCGAGCCTATGGCTTTCCTGCTACCCGGCCGGATCCTGCCTCCCCTGCCGGGCACCTTCAGGGCTCTCCGGCATCGTGACTTCCGGTTGCTCTGGACCGGGCAGTTGCTGTCCCTCACCGGCAGCTGGATGCAGTCAGCCGCCCAGGGCTGGCTGGTCCTGCGACTCACCGATTCACCGTTCTATCTCGGCCTGATCGGATTCTGCACTTTTGCTCCCGGGCTGGTGTTCGCCCTGCCTGCTGGAGTGGCGGCGGACCGCTTCCCCCGAAGGACCATGCTCCTGATCCTGCAGGCCGTTGCCCTGATCCTGGCGGCGGTGCTCACGGCGCTGACGTGGAGCGGCGCCATAGAGGTCTGGCACATTGCGGTGCTGGCCACCCTGGCCGGCACGGTGATCGCGTTCGAGATCCCGATCCGGCAGTCTTTCCTGCAGGTGCTGGTCGGGAGGGAAGATCTTCCCAATGCGATTGCGCTGAACTCGCTGGCGTTCAACTCCGCGAGGATGCTGGGGCCGACCCTGGCCGGGTTCCTCCTGGTGTTCCGGACAGAGGCAACCTGTTTTCTGCTGAACACACTTTCATTCGGAGCAGTCCTGATCGCATTGACGATGCTGAAGACCCGGGGAGATCCGGAAGGTGGCGACGGCGACACCTGGTATGTCGGGATGCGGAACGGGCTGGCCTATGCCGGCGGGCACCGCAAGGTCCGGACCCTGCTGCTGCTCATCGTCCTGACCAGCATTTTCGCCATGCCGTACTCGATCCTGGTACCGGTATTCGCAAGGGATATCCTAAAGGCAGGCACCCAGGGGCTGGGGCTGCTCATGGGCGCCGCCGGCCTGGGAGCGATGAGCGGCGCACTGCTCCTGGCCACCAGGAAGTCGATCCGGGGAGCAGGAGGCCGGATCGCCTGGGCGCTGGTCATCCTGGGAGGCGGACTGATCTCCTTCGGACTGTCCGATCACCTGGTGCTGTCCATGGTCTGCCTGTTCCTGGTCGGTGCCGGCGTCATCACCCAGCTGGCAACCAGCAACACCTACCTGCAACTGACCGCTCCGCCGGCCATGCGGGGCCGGGTCATCAGCCTGTTCATGCTTTCCCTGATCGGGATGGCGCCTTTCGGCTCATTACTGGCCGGCGCGGCCGCCAAAGGGATCGGTACACGGCTCACGGTGGTCCTGGGCGGCCTGACCTGTCTGGCCGCCGGACTGATCACTCTGAGGCGGCTCCGGACCTGATCAGCGGTTGATCTCGGCCAGCCGGACCTTCGCATCCCGGAGCTCGCCCTGGTTCTTCAGGGTCAGCGTCACCTCGGCCCCGGCACCGGCCTCATCGAACGCGTCCAGCAGGTCGTTTGAGGTCAAGATTTTCGCCCCGTCTACTGCGACGATGGTGTCTCCACCCACAATCCGGTTGCGCCGGTCCACCAGGAGCGGTTCCAGGCCGGCTTCCTCTGCAGGCCAACCCGGGTGCACTTCTTTGACCACCACGCCTTCAAAGCCGTAACGACGTGCCACGTGGTCCTGCATGATCTCGATACCGATACCGGGCCGGATCGGCTCGCCATACTTGATCAGCTGGGGAATCAGGCGGCGGACCGTATCCACAGGCACCGAGAACCCGATACCGGCAAAGGCGCCGCTGGGACTGATGATCGCCATGTTCACCCCGATCAGCCTCCCGCTGGAATCCAGGAGCGGTCCCCCTGAGTTCCCCGGGTTGATGGCGGCGTCGGTCTGTATGACGTTGGTGATGGTCCTTCCGTCGGGGGCGGTCCATTCCCGGCCCAGTGCGCTGACCACGCCGGTGGTGAGGGAATGGTCCAGGCCGAACGGGTTCCCTACCGCCAGGACGTTCTGGCCCACCGCCAAGTCGGCTGAGCGCCCGACCTCCAGGGGAACCAGCAGCTCATCCGGCGCATCCACCTTCAGGACCGCCAGATCCTTGGCCGGCGCCATACCGACCACCTTGGCCGGGTAAGTGTGCTCGCCGCCGAATGTGACCATGAACTCCTGGCCGTTCTCGATGACGTGGTAATTCGTCACGATGTGGCCGGCCTTGTCCCAGATAAACCCGGAGCCGGAGCCCTGGGGGATCTTCTGGACGCTGGTGGAGAAGAAGTCCCGGCGGTACCCGACATTTGTGATGAACACCGTGGAAGCCGAGGCGGTTCGAAACACCTGGATCTGGCGCCGTTCATCCTCGGTCAGGTAGTCGGGGATCGGCTCTTCCACCACCGCCGCCAGCGCCTGCTTTCCCTCAACCTCTTTCGCCGCAGGCTCGCTGTCCACCGCATAACCGGTGGCCACACCGGCCAGGAAGACAACTGCCATCAAAAGAACCGTCCGCATCTTCATGTTCTTCCTCCGTAACTGAGGTTAACATCTGCTCCGGAGGACGGCACCCTTGGAACAACAGAACCTGAACTTTGAGCCGGTAGTCCTGCGACCCCGGTCGGCATCGAACCTGTTGCTGACCTGCGAGCACTCCAACGGCCGGCTGCCGGGAGGTATCCGTCCCACACGGGAGGAACGGCTCATCCTGGCCTCCCACCACGGCATCGACATCGGAGCCTGGGATCTAACCCGGGAGATCGCCGCCCGACTGTCCAGCACGGCGCTGGGAGGAAGGTACTCCCGGCTCTGGGTCGATCTGAACCGGGACAAAGGCGATCCGGAACTGGTCCGCGAGGAGGCGGAAGGGGTATTACTGGGGTGGAACAGGAACCTGACGACCCGGGATCGGAAGGCTCGCATCCAGAGTGTCTACGACCGTTACCACCATGAGATCGACGGGCAGATCCAGCGCCTGCTGGCCGGCAACCTCCGGCCGGTGCTGCTGTCCATCCACTCCTTTACGAGCCGGTGGAACGGCCGGGCCCGGGATTTCGATTGTGGCGTCCTGTATGACCGGCACGGAAGTCATGCCCGGGTTCTGGCCGCAGGACTGCGGCAGGAAAACCTGACCGTGAAGTACAACGCTCCATACTCCGGGAAACTGGGGATGATGTACTCCGTCGAGCGGCACGGATTCGCCCACAACCTGCCCTGCCTCGAACTGGAACTGAATCAGTCCCGCATCGATACCAGCTCGAAGATCGCGAAGCTCGCCCCTGCCATCACCCGGGCTATACGACGACTGCCAACCGTCTAGCGCCGGTAGGCCACGACCTTGCCGCCGGTTTCAGCGGCAGGAACCGGATCGGCGGCGACACGACGGTCGCGTCGTGCATCGAACCATGCCGCTATTACCACCGCAAGCAGCACCAGGAAAAAACTGAAGAAGAAACCGGCGACGAATCCGCCGCTGTACGCCGAGCCGACCGCCTTGTAGTACGAGCCGGCGGAGAGCCCTTCTTCCCACGGCAGGTCGTTGTTCACCATGGTCAGCAGGAACCCGCCTACCACCACGGCGCAGACCACCAGTCCGATAACGGCGATAAGGGTAACGCTCCAGCGGACTCGCGGTCTCATACTCCCACCATCTCCTTCGCCCCCGAACTACCGTGCTCCTGATCATATTCGCTGAAATTACGCTTTGTGCCACTGACATTTTCCGACATGGTGTCGGCGACAGTGCATGACCGGGCCGGACTGGTAGAATGCAGGACCTTCACGGAGGATCTGTTTTGAGCCTGTATTCCTGGAAATCAGGACCGTTCACCTATCGCCGCAGGCCGACCCGGGCAGTGCCGGTGGGCAGTGTCGGCGTCGGCGGCGATAATCCGATCCGCGTGCAGTCCATGACCAC
>JACXWD010000179.1 GCA_014764515.1 Candidatus Polarisedimenticola svalbardensis
GCTGGCTTCCAGTTCGGATATTACCGCGGGATTTTCACCGGAGGGATCCTCGGGGAGAATGGCCACCAAAAGGGATTCCGCCTCGGAATAGGCGCCCTGTTCTTCACGTATCTGGCCGACGGCCAGCAAGGCTCGCAATTCACCCTCGGTGTCCGGGGGGGAAAGCTGGCGGCGCAGGTCGGCCGAAAGCCTCAGGTGGCGCTCCCCTGCCTCATATTCGGCGAGATTCACATAGGATCGCCCGATCACGAAGTGCAGGGCGGCGGCCACTTCGGGTTCATCGGCCATATCATTTTCGAGTCTGGCAGAGGCCTCATCCAGGATTTCCCGCACGGTTATATCCAGACGCCCGTCGACAACCGCGGGGCTCACCGAGGCGAGCAGGTCCTGAAGGAATTCGCTGGTATGAACGGCGGCATTTCTTTCGCGGGAGGCGATTCCCCGTTCCTGGACGGCCTCCCGGCGTGCGATTTCGGCCCGATTGTATAGAGTCAGACTGACAATTGTGGCTCCCACCATCACCGCCAAAAGAATGAACGCCACGGCCACGGCGGCGGTGTTGCGTTCGACGAATTTCCGGGTCCGGTAGCGGAGCCGGTCGGGCTGGGCAGTTACCGGCTGTCCATCCCGATAGCGCCGGATATCATCAGCGAACTTTCCCACCGAAGCGTACCGGCGTTCCGGTTCCTTGCGCAAAGCCTTCAGGATGATGGTGTCGAGATCGCCCTTCAGTCCCCGCGATAGGCGGCGGACGGCCCGGGGACTATCCCCGCTGTTTTGCAGGACGATTTCGCTGGGTTTGGCCGGAGTCCTGTTGATCACGGCTTCCTTGAGGGCCGTCTGGGTCTCTTCATTGAAGGGGGATTGGAAAGTGAGGATCCGGTAGAGGACGGCTCCCAGCGAATAGATGTCGGTCGGAGTCGCCAGAATATCCCCGCGCAACTGTTCGGGGCTGGCATACATCGGCGTCATCAATTCCAGGCCCGGGAGCGTTTGCTCCACGTCGTCGGACGCCAGGTCGAGCACCCGGGAAATCCCGAAGTCGACCAGTTTGGCCTGGCCCTCTTCGGTGACCAGGATGTTTCCCGGTTTGATGTCACGGTGGATGGTTGAATGCTGGTGCACCAGCTGAACCGCGCCGCAAACGTCCAGGAAAAGGTCCAGGCGCTTTTCCAGGGAAACCTGACGGTCCTCGCAGTAGCGGTCGATGGCTACGCCGTCCACGTACTCCATGACGATATAGGGGGTGTCGTCGTCGGTGGTGCCCCCATCGATCATGCGGGCGATGTTGGGGTGTTCCAGCATGGCCAGGACACGGCATTCATTGCGGAACCTGCGCAGCATGTCCCTGCCCATGGCCCCGCGCCGGATGATTTTCACGGCCACCCGCTGGATAAAATCACGTTCGGCCCGTTCGGCCAGGAAAACCCGTCCCATGCCCCCGGTGCCAATGAGTTCAATCAGCTTGTAGCCGCCGATCGTACGGCCGACCCACTCGTTCTCGTCTTTCACCTCGAGGACGCCCAGGGTAGCGGGCTGTTCCATGAAATCGTCGGCGGCTTCGAAGGCTTCGAGCAGGGAAAGGGTTTCTTTGAGGCGTTTTTCGTCCCCGGCACAGGCGGTTTCCACGAAACGACGCCGTTCACCGGCTGGTCGATCGATGGCCTCGGAAAGTATCTCGTCAACGGACAGGTCGCCGTTACTCATCGTCCACGCTCCCGGTCAATTCCCGGAACAGCCAAGCCTTGGAATAGCGCCAGTGCCGCTCCACGGTGCGCGAAGATGTGCCGATGACTTCAGCGATCTCCTTATTGTTGAGCCCGCCGAAAAAACGCATCTCCACGATTTTGCACTTCAGTTCGTCCTGCTCCTTCAAACGCGACAAAGCGTCGTCAAGTGCGACAAGGTCCGTCGTGGGCTCGGGGGAAGAGAGGTTTTCGGCGAATTCCAATGGGAGTTTGGGTGCGCCCGCCCCGCGTTTCAGGCGAAGGCGGTGCCGAGCGTGGTCGACCAGGACGCGGCGGATGGCCCGG
>JACXWD010000180.1 GCA_014764515.1 Candidatus Polarisedimenticola svalbardensis
CAGGAACAGTACGTCAAGGAACTGGAACAGCGACTGCGTTGGCAGGAAGAAGGAGGCGAGTAGCATGGACAAGGGACTCGTTACCCTCATTGGCATGAGCATCGCCTACGTGGCGTCGTTCGCAGGCCTGGGACTGGCGTGGTGGAGCTATCGGAAACGTCACGGAAAGGACGACTCATGAATTTCGAACCATTACCCGTGGAGTCGCCCTTGAGCGGATTCTTCTGGACCTGGATCGTGCCGGTGACGCTGTTCGGTATCTCGTTTGCCGCCACCTGGCTGCTGTATCGGCACTTCGCCAACCGGAAAGACGACAGCTGAGCAAAGGACCCCGCTTCATGAAAAAGGTCTCCGCCTCTTTGTTGCTGCTGGCTGTGCTGGCGGCCGTTTCGGCTGCCGCCGGCCCTGCGATTTCCGCCGAGAGTACCGATACCACCATCCTGAGCTTCAACATCCGCTACGGGCGGGCCGATGACGGACCCGACAGCTGGCCCTACCGGCGGGAACAGGTGTGCGCGACCATCGCCGCCCATGCTCCCGCGGTTTTCGGCGTGCAGGAATGCCTGCCGGAACAGGCGGAGGTGCTGCGCGAGGCCTTCCCCGGTTACGACTTCACCGGCGTGGGCCGTGACGACGGCCGGCAGGAAGGTGAGATGTGTGCCATCTTCACTGATCGGTCCCGTTACGAGGTGCTGGACACGGGCGTCTTCTGGCTCAGCGAAACGCCCGAGGTGGTCGGCAGCCGCAGCTGGGATGCGGCCCTGCACCGGATCGCTTCCTGGGTCAAGCTGAGGGACAAGACCTGTCTGCCCGAAATCGTGTTTGTCTTTAATACCCATTTCGATCATGTCGGGGTCGAGTCGCGGCGCCAAAGCGCGCTCCTGTTGAAAGAACGCATAGCGGCGATCACGGGGGAACATCCAGCGATCCTGATGGGTGACTTCAACGCCGATGCCGAGGGCAGTCCGCCGCACGATGTCCTGGCGGGCGAAGGGCTGCGTGATTCGTGGGTTTGCGCTTCGCGCGAACAGGTGGAAAAGGGGCCGGGCACCTTTCAGGGTTTTACTGGTGAAACCGCCCGGGGGCGTATCGATTGGATCCTGACGACACCTGACTTGCCATGCCTCGACGCGGGGATCGACCGCATCTCCTACGAGGGACGCTATCCTTCCGATCACTACCCGGTGTGGGCCGTGGTCCGGCAGGAAAAGAAGCCCACCGAGTTGGCTACTTACATCGATCCGTTTGTCGGCACAGGAGGCCACGGCCACACCTTCCCCGGCCCGACCCTTCCCTTCGGCATGGTGCAACTCAGTCCGGACACGAGGCTGACCGGCTGGGACGGCTGCTCGATTTACCATGACAGCGACCGGATCGTCTTTGGCTTCAGCCACACACACCTGAGCGGCACGGGGGTGGGGGACTATGGGGACATCCTGTTGATGCCCGTCACCGGCCAGCCACTTCTGGAAAACGGTTATCCCGACCAGCCGGACCAGGGATACGGCTCTCGTTTCGACAAGGCCGACGAACGGGCTTCGGCGGGTTATTACCGCACCATCCTGAAGGACTACGGCATCGAGGTGGAGCTGACAGCCACCGAACGAACCGGTTTGCACCGCTATGTCTTTCCCGCGGGCGAAGCGGCCCATGTGATCGTGGACCTGGAACACCGGGACCATCTGCTGGATGTTGGCCTGGAAATCGTGGATGACCGCACCATTGCCGGGTTCCGCCGCTCGGAGGGATGGGCACGTGACCAGTTGGTTCATTTTCAGGCAGTATTTTCCCGCCCGTTCACCGCGGTGCTTGAGCCCGGCGAGGGTGAGATGGCGGACAGGATGAGCCGGGCGGTTCTTTCCTTTGGGCAGGACGGCGGAGAAGTTTTGGCCCAGGTGGCGATCTCGGCCGTTGATCAGGATGGCGCCCGCGGAAATCTGGAGGCGGAGTGGGTGGAGTTCGATTTCGCCGGCACGCGCGAGGCGGCCCGACAGACCTGGACCGATGCGTTGGCCCCGTTCGAAA
>JACXWD010000066.1 GCA_014764515.1 Candidatus Polarisedimenticola svalbardensis
TGGGTCTCCAAAGACCGCCTCATGGCCGCCAACCCCGACGCCTACCTGCCGGACCTCACCGACATACCGCTGGTGCTGGATGCGTTAGGGCTCTGATCGTGTCCCCCTGCCGCATAGCGACGCACCCGATCACTTCCGGCGATAGATCTAGAGAGATCTAGAACGTGTTCCTGGTGTTGATCGATATCTGCCAGCTGGAGAGGGACGGGTCACCGGCCAGTGGGGTGGCCAGGTCGATATGGACCATGGAGCCGGATGACGTCCGGCTGGAGCCCAGGCGCAGGCCGACGCCGGCGTCTCCCAGCCAGCCGTACTGCTTAGGTCCCGTACCGTCTGCGTACCAGGCCCGGCCGGCATCGACGAAGGCGGCGGCGCCTACACGGATCAGCTTGAACAGGTGCCAGTCGGTGTACCAGCGCTGCTCAAGGGTCAGGAGAGCCCGGCGGTCTCCGGACTGGTACCGCAATGGGTACCCCCGCAGGCCGCTGTCGCCTCCGATCAGAAGCTGATTTTCCGGATCCAGCTTCCGGGCCATGTCCCATCCCAGGCTTCCGTACAACCGGCTTTTGCTCCATTTGCGGAAGTAGTAACGCACAGCTCCGCCGGCCTGGATGTTTTCCGATTCGGACGATCCAAATCGACCTGACAGGTAACCGTCATAAAAGAGAAGGTGGCGGGTGCCGGAGGCGAGACCGGAGCCGTATTCGGCCTTGACGATGGCCTGGTCCCGGTCCGACCCGAACGAGGACGATGCGAATCCGAGCCGGACACGGTAATGCCGACCGATGTTGCGGTCCTCGGAACGATGGAGCTTGTCCATGTCCCGGGCCACGATGAACCGGTCGTGGAGTGCTTCCACGGCGATCCATGGGTACACCAGGTCCCGATCCTGCGGGAGGATGCCAGGCTCGGGAAACTGAGGTGAAACGCTGAACCGGTCCCGGTCCACCGTGATCCCGGCGGTGAGCCGGCGGGTCTTGCCGCCCTGCAATCCCCTGGATCTGCCACCGTAGATCTCAAGGAACTCTTCTTCGTGGCCGAACTCGTTGGTGAGCCGGCCCAGCTGGTACTGGGGGTCGATACGCCGGTCCGAGACCATGCGGATACCGGCGGCCCAGCGGCTGTCCATGCGATAGAACGGTCGCTCCAGGGCGAGACGCATCAGTTTTCCGTCGCTGTTGTCGCTGTAGCCGAGACGGAGCTGGAACCTCCGGTTCAGGAGATTGGGGTCGATATAACCGAGGAGGGACGTGGTCCGGTCCACGCCGGATTCGCGCATGAAGGTCACTTCTTTTCCAAGGCCGAGGAAGTTTTCATCCTCAAGCCCGATCCTCGTGGTGTTCTTCCCTCCTGAGCGGCCGAACCCGATACCGCCCTGCAACGACCAGACGTCCCGGGTAATCACTTCCACGTCCACTGCGTCACCGTCGTACCCTACCGGGCGAACCTCGGCGTCGTAGAGGTAGTCGGACTCTCGCAGGAGACGCTCCGTTTCCTCCATGTCGTGACTGGAAAAGGTGTCCCCCGGCTGGAACAGCAACTGGCGGCGGAGCACCGGCGTCCGGGTGACCCGGTGCAGGCGGTTGATGAGACGGTACAGCCAGCGGTCTTCCCCGTCGGCATCGGTGTCGAAAATATTCCCTGCACGGATGATCACATCGCGGATGACCGCGCCTTCGGCTTCAACTGCGGCATCATCCGGAACCGGATCCTCGGCAACTGCAGCCGGACCGAACGTCATCGCGGCCAGGAGGAGCCATGGGCACAACCTCATCTCATCCACCATCTTTCAGTTTGGTTACCCGGACGGACTGCATCGGGTCGCTATGCGGCAGGCCGAACCGCTCCCCCGATGCACTCCGTCCGGCTAGCGAGAGTGCAGGTCGTGACCCATGTTCCCCCTGGAGCGGTTCGGCCTGCCGCAGATCACGAGATGGACGCCCGCCCGGCTGTCGGGAGATCAGGATCGGTTGCGGAGCGGTTCGGCCTGCCGCATAGCGAGGCAACCGATCCTGTTCGACCGGAGTGTTGGGGCAACGATACAGAACGAATTCATCTCCGTTGTGCCCTTCACAACGGTCGAGACCGGGCGGCAGTTCCCGATCCAGGTCATCTCGCCGCATTTCCGGGATGAACACAACGAACTGGGTCGGGTGTTCCGTGGACAGAACCGCGAGAGCTGTGGAGAGATCGGTGGGGGGAGAGAAATACGGATACGGAGGAGCCCAGCCCCTGGCCCAGGTCACGTTGCGGTAGCCGTACACCGGGAGCGCATTCTTCTTCTGGTCTACCACCATGATCGGTGTCTCGGTGGAGACGGCAGTATCCTCAAGATGCAGGGCGATCCTGCGGGTGTCGTCATCATCGTGCCAGACGCTGCCGGCAAACTTCAGGCCGACCAGGGCCAGGGACCAGACCAGGCAAAACGCCAGGATGCGACCGGCTCGTCGGGGCGCCATCGCCGCACCGGCGAGGACCAGAACCAGGGCAGGGAGCAGCGGGAGAGCGTACAGCGGAAGCCTGCTGCTTGAAATCATCAGAACGATCAGAGGCAGGACGATCCACAGCGCCAGCAACCGGACCGCAGAACGGTTCAGAAAGTACAACTGCCTCAATGTGCCAGGCCACCGGTGCAGGCGGACAAACAGCACCGCCGACCAGGGCAGGAAGCCGCCCAGCAACATCGGAAGATAAACCCGCAAGCCGCCGAACGTGTCCGGGTTGCGACCGTAATGCCCCGACACCAGCCGACCGACCACCTGGTTGTCCAGGATGTAGGAGGTGGCGCCGGGGATGCCGGCACAGATCGGTGCGTACCACGCGGCGCCGATCAGCAAGGCCAGCCCTGCCGACGCCTGGACTTCCCACTTCAGGAGCACCCGGATACCGTGGGTCCAGACCAGATGGATTGCCAGCGGTGTTGCAAACATGCACATGGCAGGCCCCTTGGCCAGAAGCCCGAGTCCTGCCGCGGTTCCCGCCAGGAACCAGCCGGCCAGCACCCGCCGGCGTGACCCCGGCGAAACCGCCAGCCAGTATCCGCCATAGGTGGCGGTGACGCAGAAGGTCAGGACCGTATCCGGAGTCACCACATTGGCGGCTGCAAACGGCGCCAGGGTCATGGCATACATAACGGCGGCCATGGGGCCGACGGGACGGCGCCACATCGATTGGGCCAGCCGTCCGGTGATGAGAGCGGTGGCCACGAACCAGAAAGCGTTGGCGAGACGCATCCCCCACTCATTGAGGCCAAGGAATTTCACGCCGAGAGCCATGCCCCAGTACAGCAGAGGGGGCTTGTCCAGGAACAGTTCACCGTTCAGCCGGGGCAGCCACCAGTTTCCTGTACGAACCATGCCCTCGGCGACGTTGGCGTAGAACCCTTCGTCCGGCTCCCACAGCCCCCGGGAACCCTGGAAGACCAGGGCCAGGAACAGGACCGCCAATCCGGCCGACCACCATGAAAAAGCAGATTTATTCTCGTGCTCCATGGGTATAAGAGGCGTAGAAGGTTCAAAACCCTTCGTGCCGATTGTCATTAATCGTCTGGCAGGTCAGAATGCGGGAGCGATGTTCATGAAGCCCCCGATCCGGTGGATTCTCGTCCTGGCACTTGTGCTGGTTTCGGTATCCCTTGCCGCGGACCAGGTCCGTTTCCTCGGCCGCTCCCTGGTGGAGGTCCTGCAGGAGATGCGGTCCGATGGATTGAACCTGGTGTTCAGTTCGGCCGTGGTGAGTGCCGATCTGGTGGTGACGGTGGAACCGGAGTCGTCGGATGCCGCCGGTATCCTTGGGGAGATTCTCCCGCCACTGGGGCTGGCCGCCAGGCCCGGGCCTTCCGGCGCCACACTGATCGTCAAGGCGTCGCCTTCCCGCCCGGCAGGAACACTGCGTGGACGGATCCTGTCCGCCGGCCTGGGCACACCGATCGCCCGGGCCACCCTGCAGCTTCGTGGGACAACCATCCACGGAACTTCCGGACCTACAGGCGAGTACGTTATCTCCCGGGTGCCTGCCGGAGTTTACGACCTGGTAGTGGAGGCGCCCGGGTTCGAGGAATTCACTGTTAGCGCTGTGGAGATCCAGGATGGCGCCGTGGTGCCGCTCCAGATCCGCCTCAAGGCCCAGCCGACCTACATGGCGGAGGTTGTGGTCACACCAGGAAAAGTTTCGATCCTGCGTCAGGACCAGACCGCCGGCCTGGCGGTAGACATGGACGACGCTGTGCTGGCTCCAACCCTGGGCGGCGACGTCAGCCGTGTGGTGGAGTCGTTGCCGGGGGTCGCGGCGGCGGACAACACCGCTGCGTTCAACGTGCGGGGAGCCGAAGCCCGGGATGTGGCCATGGTCCTGGATGGACTGGAACTGATCGAACCGTTCCACCTCCAGCGGTTTCAGAATCCGTTCAGTTTCGTGGACGCCATGCTGGTGGACCGCCTCGATTTTTATGCCGGCGCTTTCACCGCCGACTTCGGCGACCGCCATGGCGGCTTCGTCATGATGTCCACGGAGACACCGCTGGTAAGGAGACGCAACAGGATCCAGGTCGGCACCATCAACAGCCGGGTCGCCATCGAGGCTCCCCTCCCCAAGGCCCGGGGCTCCTGGCTGGTATCGGCTCGGACCTGGTATCCGGAGGAACTCTGGGACACGCTGGAGCTGGGTGAGGGAGGATTGCAACCCCGGTTCCAGGATCTGTACGCCAAACTCTCCCTGAACGTTTCACCGCGGACGGTTCTTTCCGCCCATGGCCTGTTCGCAGCGGAGAGGCTGAAGTTTTCCGACACCGAGGACGATGAAAGCACCGACGCCACCACCCACAGCGGGTATTTCTGGCTCCGTGCCCAGAACTCATGGACCAGGGGCTGGTATTCGGAGACCGTGCTCAGCAACGGCCGGTTCCGGCGCACCCGTTCCGGTGTGTCCGCTCCGGAAGCGGATGTGGTGTCCGTCAGGGACAACCGGGAGGTGACCTTCGCCGGCCTGAAACACGACTCCACCTTCGAACTGACCGACTCCCAGATGCTCAAGGCCGGGTTCGACATCCGATGGCTCGCCGCCGAATATGATTATTTCCTTCGGGATGAGGACGGCTCGGACCTGGTCCCCGCCATCGCGCTGGACCCTAGAGGCACGTCCCTGGGGCTGTACGTTGCCCATCGTGCCAGCCTGCACCCCCGGCTGGCCGCCGAGTTCGGTCTGCGGTGGGACAAGCAGACCTACGCCGCCGACAGCCAGCTCGGACCTCGCGTGAATGCCGTCTGGCAGGTGGGGGAAAAGTCCGAGCTCCGGTTCGGCCTGGGGCGTTATTACCAGTCCCAACGGATCCATGAACTGCACGTGGAAGACGGGGAGATCGATTTCCTTCCGGCGGAACTGTCCAGGCAGGCCGAGGTGACCTTCGATAAGCGCTTCGCCTCCGGCTACCGCCTCCGTGCAGGAGCCTATTACCACACGCTGTCCCACCTCAAAACCCGGTATGAAAACCTGTTGAACCCGGTCGAGCTCTATCCCGAAACGGAAGCGGACCGGGTGGCTGTGGCGCCGGACAAGGCGGTACTCCAGGGGATTGAGCTGTTCGTCAGCTCGCCTTCCCAGCACCCCCTGCATGGCTGGGCAAGCTACACACTGGCATCGGCGGAGGATGAGATCGACGGCGCCGATGTTCCCCGGGGCTGGGACCAGGCTCATGCAG
Organism: Candidatus Polarisedimenticola svalbardensis; assembly: GCA_014764515.1. GTDB lineage: Bacteria > Acidobacteriota > Polarisedimenticolia > Polarisedimenticolales > Polarisedimenticolaceae > Polarisedimenticola > Polarisedimenticola svalbardensis. The sequence goes on from JACXWD010000066.1 coordinate 5,696, forward strand.
TCAAGTTCCTCATCGGGTATCGCAACAACGATCGCTGGTCCGTGGTGTTGAGCGGCTCGGCCCACACCGGCTGGCCCACCACCCCCGGCTTCGCCGGAGAGGTCACGCTGCCTGACGGATCATCGGAGTTCCAGCGCGTCCTGGGCACGAGGAACTCCATCCGGCTCGCCGACTACCTGCGCCTGGACGCCCGGGCCGTACGGAGCTTCCATACGGCCCATGGCGACCTGCGTCTGGAACTGGAACTGGTCAATCTCACCGACCGCAACAACGTCTGCTGCGTAGACGATTACCTGCTCTTGCCGAACATGGACGGCAGTGTGGATGTGGAGCCGGAACTGAACTACTGGCTGGGGATCACGCCGACCTTCAGCCTGTTGTGGGAGTTTTAACCCGGACTTCCGATTCAGAACCGATACGTGACTCCCAGCTGGGCTCCATACGCGTTGTAGTTGCTGAGGGTGGCAGTTCCGGCGGAGTCACGATCACGGATCGTCCAGTCGGTAAAATGCTGGTCGAACCTGACACCGACTTCCAGATTCCAGTTCTTTCCCAGCCGCCGGCGCAGCCCTCCGGATAGCATCAGCAAGGTCTCGGTGCCGGCATCGGTGGTGAGATCGAAGGTGCCGCCGCCGGGAATCAGACCGGTGACATCGGTCACATCCGGTGAGCTGAACCCGAGGCCCGCATTCCAGAACCAGCGCGACTTGTCGGCCGGGGCTCCGTATTCACGCTCGATGGATGCGCTGAACACCAGCAGATCCACTGTGCCATCCACCACTTCCGTCGAGGCGATCCCCAGCAAGCGGTACGGTTCCTCAAAGTCTCCGGTCATGGAGTCCACTGCAAATCCGATTTTCCACTGATCGTTGAGGTGGTAACGGCCATAGATCCCGCCTCCGGTCAGGTCGTTGGTCGGCTCTCCGCCTGCGGTTACCAGGATCAGGCGGGGTCCGATCTCCCAACGGCCGTCGTCGGCCCGTGCGTCAACCGGGACACAAATTACAGCTAAAACCAGGCTCAACATGGCAATCATCGTCAGCTTGCGCACAACTTCTCCTTGCATCCGGGCTGCATAATCACAGTACCGGCGAATCCAGCCCGACTCACCGTCGGGCTGGACCGGTAAGAGGGTAGCTGATGACCAAATCCTTTCATAAATTTGAGCTGTCACGAAGGAATCCACCGGCTCTGCCCCTCCTACCAGGTGACCAGGCCTGCAGATGGCCGGCAAATTGGTGAGAGAATGAATCGGAGCCGAATGTGAATTTCGAGAACCGACGCCTGGTGAAGCAGATGCTGGCCGGAGAAGAACGGGCCTTTGACCGGTTCTTTGACGAGTATTTCCCCGGCCTGTACCGCTTTGCCATGACCCGGATGGACGGTAACCCGGACGGCGCCGAAGAGGTGGCCCAGGCCACCTTGTGCGCCGCCATCTCCAAGTTGGCAACCTACCGGGGCGAAGCGGCGCTCTTCACCTGGCTGTGCACTTTCTGCCGCCACGAGATCTCCGCCTGGTACCGGCGGCGGGACCGGCCCGGCAAGAAGATCGACCTGGTGGAGGACTCACCTGAAGTGGCCGGCGCCCTGGACTCCCTGCGGGCTGTGCTGGCCGATGGCCCGGAGAGCCGCCTGGAACAGATGGAACTGACCCGGCTGGTCCATGTCGCTCTGGATCGACTGCCCGGACGCTATGCCAACGCCCTGGAATGGAAATACCTGGAAGGGGTCTCGGTGCGGGAAATCGCCCAACGCCTGGATCTGAGCACCAAGGCGGCGGAATCGCTTCTGACCCGGGCTCGGGGTGCCTTCCGTGACGGCTTTTCCAGCCTGACAGGAAACCGTTTGACGCTGAGAGGCGGCACAATATGAAAGATCGAGACAAGGACGCCATCGAGAAACTGATCCGGCTCACCGGGCCTCGCCCTGCGGTCCCTGACGAGACCGCCCAAAGGGTCAAGGAAGCCGTGCACCAGCATTGGCGTGAGAGCGTTGAGGACCGTCGCCGTCCCCGCAGGATTCGAGCCGGTTTCGCCATGGCTGCGGCGGCGGCAATTCTCTTCACCATCGGTCTGGTCGCCTGGAACAACCTTGGACCGTTGAGCGGCAACCAGGATCCGGTGGTCGTCCTGGCCGTTTCCGGTTCTACACAGTGGAATGTCGGCGATCACCTGGATACCGGCGCCCTCGTCACCACCCCGGAGGATGGCGGCCTTGCAATCGGCACCGGACCTCTCCAATCGGTACGGCTGGACTCAGGCACCACCGTCCGCCTGCTCACACCGGATACGCTGGCCCTGGACCAGGGCGCCGTCTACGTCGACTCCAGAGGCTCTGGAGGGGACGAGGCACCTGACCTCACGATCCGCACTTCCCTGGGTGACTTCCGTGAAATCGGCACCCAGTTCGAAATCCGCCTGTCGGAAGACACCGTCCGTGCACGGGTGCGGGAAGGCCGCATTGCCGTTCAGCACAATGAGAACGAGCTGGAGGTCGTGGCCGGTCATGAAATGGAGATCAATTACCGGGGTGAGGTCCGCCGCGGCGAGATCGACCCGGCATCCCACGAGTGGGGCTGGATCGGGGAGCTGACTCCGATGATGGAGATCGAGGGACGTCCGGTTCTGGAATTTCTGGAATGGATCGTCCGGGAGCGGGGCCTGCAACTCCAGTTCGAGGATCCGGCCCTGTACTCCTCCGCCGGTGAAACAGATATCAGCGGATCGATCGACGGCATGTCGCTGGACCAGGCTCTCGAAGCGGTCCTCCCGACCTGCGGCATGACCTACCGCATCCACAACGGCACCCTGACCGTACTGCGAGCCAACGACTGATAGCAGTACAGGTATGCATCGTGTCGCTATGCGGCAGTGACGGTCGCTGTCCATGTTCCTGCCGTCGCTATGCGGCAGGCTGCGGTGGTCGCAACCCATGTTCCCCCTGTCGCTATGCGGCAGGCCGAACCGCTCCAGGGGGAACATGGGTCACGACCACCTCTGCTCGTCGTCGGACAGTGTGCGTCGTGGAGCGGTTCGGCCTGCTCTGCAGCTTTCCGGATGGAGTGCGTCGTGGAGCGGTTCGGCCTGCCGCATAGCGACACGATGCACTCCATCCGGATACTGTCAAATCAGCTGTCGTAGTACAGGAAGAACTCGTGGGGATGGGGCCGGAGCTTGAGAGGCTCGACCTCGTTCTCCATCTTGTAGTCGATGTACGTTGAGATGACGTCCTCGGTGAATACGCCGCCTCGAAGCAGGAATTCGTGGTCTTCCGCCAGCGACTCCAGCGCCTTCTCCAGCCGGTCCGGGGTATGGGGAACGTGCTTCAGTTCTTCAGGGGTCATCTCGTAGATGTCCCGGTCCAGGGGATCCCCTGGCGAGATCTTGTTCTTGATGCCGTCAATCATCGCCATAAGCAGCGCCGAGAACGCCAGATAGGAGTTGCAGGTCGGGTCCGGGCAGCGGAACTCCAGGCGCTTGGCCTTGGGGCTGTCGGAATACATTGGGATCCGGACGGCGGCGGAGCGGTTCCTGGCGGACATCGCCAGGTTGACGGGAGCCTCGAAGCCGGGAACCAGCCGGCGGTACGAGTTGCTGGTGGGAGCACAGAACGCCAGCAGCGCCGGAGCGTGCTTCAGGATGCCGCCGATGGCATGCAGCGCCATCTGGCTCAGGCCGGCGTACTTTTTGCCGGCGAACAGCGGCTTGCCTGCTTTCCAGAGGGAAAGATGAACATGCATGCCGGAACCGTTGTCGTCGAAAATCGGCTTCGGCATGAAGGTGGCCGACTTGCCGTGGTTCTTGGCCACGTTGCGGATGATGTACTTGAACCACATGAAGTTGTCCGCCATCTTCAGGAGCGGCTCGAACCTCATGTCGATCTCGGCCTGGCCGGCTGTGCCGACCTCGTGGTGGTGGGCCTCCACGATGATCCCGACCTTCTGCATCTCCTTCACCATCTCGCCGCGAAGGTCGTGGTAGGTGTCGGTAGGGCTTACCGGGAAGTAGCCGCCCTTGTAGCTCGGCTTGTAGCCCAGGTTCGGCTCTTCGAACCGGGCGGTGTTCCAGGCCCCTTCCACCGAATCGATCTGGTAGAACCCGCGATGCTGGGTCTGCTCGTACCGCACCTCGTCGAAGATGAAGAACTCCGGCTCCGGGCCGACGAAACAGGTTTCGGCCAGCCGGCTCTTCTTGATGAACGCCTCCGCCTTCTGGGCGATGTACCGGGGATCCCGGGAATACGGCTTGCGGGTCATCGGGTCGAAGATGTCGGCGATGACGCTGACCGTCGGTTCCTTGAAGAACGGGTCCATCACCGCAGTGCTCGGGTCCGGGATGGCGAGCATGTCCGAGACGTCAATCGCCTGCCAGCCACGGATCGACGAGCCGTCGAAGCCGACTCCGTCCTTGAACGTGTTGACGTCCCACGTGGACGTAGGGAAACTGCAATGCTGCCAGGTGCCCAGGAAGTCGGTGAACTTCAGGTCCACCATTTCGGCCTTGTTCCTCTTGGCAAAGGCAAAGAATTCTCGCGGGGTCATGTCCTCTTCTCCTATCTATGAAAATGCTATCTGTTTTGCTCTGTGGATCATGCTGTCGAACATCGGCCGGGTGAGCCGGCCGGTTTGCGTGTTCTGCTGGCTGGGATGATAACTTCCAAGGATCGCAACCGGCCCCGCCCCTTGACGGATCGGCAGGGTTGTTTCCGAGCAGTGGCCGAACTTCGGCCGCGGCTTCGGCATGGAACCGGGAGCAACGGCGGCGGACCGGCGCAGAACCGTATCCCAGGCGATCTTCCCCAGGGCGACCACGACGCGGATCTGTTCCAGGAGGTCGAATTCCCGGTCCAGGAAGCCGTCGCAATGATCGATCTCTTCCCGGGTCGGCTTGTTGGCCGGCGGTGCGCACCGGGCGGCGGCGCTGATGAATACACCGTCCAGCTTCAGGCCGTCGTTCACCCAGGTCGATTCCGGCCTGTTGGCAAGACCGGCTCGGTTGAGGGCGCCGTACAGCCAGTCCCCCGACCGGTCCCCGGTGAACATCCTCCCTGTACGGTTGGCGCCGTGGGCCGCCGGCGCAAGGCCGACCATGACGATCGGCGCTGCAGGGTCTCCGAATCCGGGGAGGGGCAGACCCCAGTACTCCTGGTCCCGGTACATCCGGCGCCGCACCCTGGCGACTTCAAGGCAATGCTTTCTCAGGCGGGGGCATTTGTCGCAAGCGACGATATCCCGCTCCAGTCTGCGCCAGCTGTCCCCCATCGCCATGTCAGTACCTGCCCAGGTAGCGGTCGAGTTCCCAGGTATGCACCGTAGCGGTGTATTCCTGCCAGGCCGCCGACTGAGCCTCCACCAGGCGACCCAGGATGTTCTTTCCCAGGGCTCCTGCAATGATGTCGTCTTTTTTCAGTTCCTTGACCGCTTCCCGCAGGTCGTTGGGCAACTCGTCGATCCTGAGCCTGCGCCGTTCACGGTGCGAAAGCTTGAACACATCCTTGTTCACCGGCTCACCCGGGTCCCTGCCGTTCTCGACACCGTCCAGACCGGCGGAGATCATGGCGGCCAGGGCCAGGTACGGATTGCAGGACGGGTCCGGCATGCGCAACTCCACTCGGGTGCTGTCACCCCGGCGAGCCGGAATCCTGGCCAGTGGGGATACGTTGTGCTCGGACCAGACGATGTTGGTCGGGGCCTCATAGCCTGAAACCAGTCGTTTGTAGGAATTCACCAGCGGATTGGTTACGGCGCACATGCCCTTGGCATGGTCCAGGAGGCCGGCGATGTACTGCCGTGCCGTTTCGGACAGTTCCAGCGGCTGAGCCGGGTCGTGGAACACGTTCACTCCGTCCCGGAAAAGGGACTGGTGCACATGCATTCCAGAACCGTTCCTGCCGTCCAGCGGCTTCGGCATGAAGGTGGCGTGGAGGTTGTACTCCAGGGCGATCTTCCGGGCCACCAGGCGGAAGGTGGCAATCGTGTCGGCAATCTGAACCGCCTCGGCCCGGCGGAAATCGATTTCGTGCTGTCCCGGCGCCACCTCGTGATGGGCCGCCTCCACCGGGAAGCCCAGGTCTTCCATGGCGTTCACGATACGGCCGCGGCATTCCTCGCCGCGATGCATCGGCGTCAGGTCGAAGTACCCGCCGGTGTCCTGGGTATCGGTGGAGGGAGAACCGTCATCGTTGCGATGGAAAAGAAAGAACTCGATCTCCGGACCAAGTACCGGAGTGAAGCCTTGTGAAGAGGCCCCGTCTACAACCTGCCGCAGCGCGGTGCGGGGGCAACCGGAGAACGGGGAACCGTCAGGAAGGGTGACGTCACAGATAACCCTTGCGATCCGACCCCTGCCGTCTTCCCACGGGAGGATCCGGAATGTCGCCAGGTCGGGACGAAGGAGAGTGTCCGACTCTTCGATCCGCACGAACCCCTCGATGCTGGAGCCGTCGAAGAGGATCTCTCCCCGGAGTGCTTTCTGAAACTGGCCGGTGGGAACTTCAACGTTCTTGTTGGAGCCGAGGACATCGGTGAACTGCAACCGCAGGAAGCGGACATTTTCCCTGGAGCACTCCTCGAGGATCGGGTCGATTTCAACCGGACTGGAACCCCGTGTATCCACCCGCCCTGCTCCTTCTCCGGCTCCTGGGGGCCGGTATGGCCGGGAAGGTACACCTACGGCGGTGGTTCGTCAATGACTGCAGGCTAGTTTTTGTAATATATGCAAAACGAACATGCCGTTTTGCAATTTTCAGATAATTATTTGCAATTTGAGGCTTTAATTAAGGCCGATTACCGTAATTCTGTTGCCTGAGGACACGATCAGCTCGTCAATCCCGTCAGAATCGAGGTCCTGCGCCGCCAGGGCGGTGATCCCCGACCAGTTTGCCCTGTACTGCAAGCTCCCTGTCCCTGACTCAAGGATGATGAGGTTGCCGTCCCGGGTGGCCAGGGCGACCTGCCCGTCGCCGGAAGACCCGAACCTGCCTGCTGCACCGGCCACCACCTGGTCCGATCCGGCGCCGAACCCGTCCAGGCCCGGCCCGGTTACCAGCGACCAGGCCCCGGCGATATCGCCTCCGCTTTCCTTGCCCAGCACCGTACCGTCGGTCGCCAGACGGTAAAAACCGTCCAGGGTGCCGCCTAACAGCTCCAGGGGCCGGTCGGCGGCGGCCTCACCGGCCATTATGGAGAACAACCCGACAGGAGCATCCCAGGAGTTACCGGTGCGAGAGACAAAATCGTAGGTCGCAACCTTCCGCGAACCGCGCCGGAAACCGACCAGATCCTTGACGCCGTCATCGTTGAGATCGACAGCAACGAGGGAGACCATGCCGGAAGGAGCGTCCAGCCTGCCGACGATCTTGCCGTCCTTCCTGAGGCTCACCAGTTCCCGGCCGGCGGTGGCGGCGACAACCGGTTCGCCTGCAGGGGTGGCGACAATCGCCAGCCCCTTTACAGGCCGGGTCAGGTCCCGGGACCAGCGCACGCCGAAGCGGTCACCCGCGAGGGTGCCCACACCGACCATGACCGGCAGGCCGCCTTCATCCCCTGTCATGAGCTTCTGGGCCTCACGCCGAAAGACTTCCACCAGCCCTTCGCGGTATCCACCCCAATGCCTGCGGATTCGACCTTCTCCGTCCAGGAGAAGGACCGAAGGCAGTTTCCGGGAATCCATGAGTCCTGCCATGCGGTCATTGAAGCGTCCCACCGGCAGGGACAGCTTAAGGTCGGACATCATGGCAAGGGCGACCTGGTCCGTCTCGTCCACATTCACCGCCACAACGTCCAGCCCGCTCTCCCCTTCGTTATCCTGGAGGCGCTGGAGTTCCGGCAGCTCTTGTCGACACGGCCCGCACCAGGAAGCCCAGAAATCCAGGAGAATCACCCGGCCCCGATGGTCAGCCACCCTGAACGGATCTCCTCCGATGATGTCAATGGACAGGTCCGATGCGTCCTCAAACCACGGTCGCGCCATCAACGGGACAGCTGTTTCCCGTGAGGCCGGCGGAGCAGTAACGCTGGTTACTTCCCAGGCCGGAGTGTCCCCTCTCGGGAACCACTGCAGCAGGGGCGGAGGTCCGGATCCTGGATCTTCCGCCGTCAGGAACGACAGCGGGAACAGACAGAGCGCCAGAAACAGCAGTGCTGGAAGGGATCTGTGCATGGCATTCAGTCTACCGGCGATGCCGGCAGGTCGCACCTTGCTTCGGAACGGGACGGGACGGGAAGGATCAGACGACAGGGGTCGCTGCCCGCCAGGTCATGAAAATCTGCGACGCCTTGGAGGTTTCGATCTCCACGAACCGGCGGTATACCTTGCGCCGGGCCGGATCGATCTGATAGGTCCGATCTTCGAAATCGAAGCTCACGATCGGGGTTGGCTCCAGGGTCTTCGTCAGGCTCTTGCGGGTGGTGCGGGGCATCGGCGATCTCCTCATGCGGCTTCCGGTCCTGCTCTCGGCATCCTCTTCTATGCTCAAGTTCCATACCAATTGAGGCGAAGAGGCTGGATCGCCTGAGTCAATTCATGAAATGAAAGGAGTTAAAAATTCCACACCCCAGTCGACCTGCCGCAAAAACCGTGCAGAATGATGATTCACAGTCATTTTTATCCGGCCACCATGGCCGATAAAAATCTAAGTCAGCCACACTGGCATAATAAATTTGCATTCATTACTATGTGGTAACCGTGACCGATCAGAAAGCCAGCACCAGTCCCCGCATCCTTCTACTGGAGGGCGGACCGGACGAGCGCGCCAACGCTGCACGGATCCTCATTGCCGAAGGATACCAGGTGCAGCAGATGTCTCTGGGGCCCGGCGTGTTCCGCTCCCTGGAGGACCAGTCCCATGACGCGGTTGCCCTGTTCCCTGACGGGGCAGCAATCGCCGGCGTTACCTGGATCCGCTCCTTCCGGGAAAGGTTCCCCAGGTTACCTGTGTTCACCCTGGTGACACCTCGGCAGATCAGCCTGGCCATCGAATGTCTAGAGGCCGGTGCGGAAGATTACCTGCTGCTGCCGTTGAATCCGGTAGAAATGCGCGCGCGGCTCGGAAGGGTCCTGGAACGGAACGACCTTGATTCCCGTATCGCCTGGTTCCAGGACGAGTTGGCCAAGAAGTCGCAGTATCGGAAACCGGAGGTCCGCTCCCCGGCGATGCGGGCAGCTCTGGACCGGGCGATCCGGGTTGCGCCGATGCGCTCCAACGTCCTGATCACTGGTGAAAGCGGCGTCGGCAAGGAGCTGGTGGCGCGGGCGATCCACCTCAACTCCCCCAGGTGCGATGCACCGTTCATCGCCTTGAACTGCGCCGCCATGCCATCGAGCCTGATCGAATCCGAGCTGTTCGGACACGAGAAGGGCGCCTTCACCGGAGCGATCGCCCGATCAAGGGGCAAGTTCGAGATCGCCACTCACGGGACCCTGTTCCTGGACGAGATCGGCGAGATGGATCTGCAGTCCCAGGCGAAACTGCTTCGGGTCCTGGAAGAAAGAGAGTTCATGCGGATCGGCGGCGACCGAAGCATCCGTGTGGATGTGAGGGTCATCGCCGCCACCAACGCCGACCTGGAGGTCATGGTCGCCGAGCGCCGGTTCCGCAGGGATCTGTACTACCGCCTGAAGGTCGTGGTCATCCCTGTCCCGCCCTTGCGTGATCGCAAACAGGACATCCCCTACCTGGTCGAGACCTTCCTGGACCAGCTTTCCCGGAGCAATGCGGTCCCCCGCAAGGTGATGTCGCCTGAGGCGCTGGCTTACCTGCAGGCCTACCCCTGGCCGGGGAACGTCCGCGAGCTCAAAAACGTCCTGGAAAGCGTTCTTGTATCAACCCGCGGGGAGCGGGTCGAACAGGACGATCTGCCGGGGGTGTTCCTCAAGACGGAACCGGTTCATTCGGACAC
>JACXWD010000026.1 GCA_014764515.1 Candidatus Polarisedimenticola svalbardensis
GCGCTCATCTCGACGTCCAGAATCACATAAGGCTTGAAAACCGGCTCACCGGTGTCCTTCTGAACCACATTGGAGGAGATAAACGGGAAAGCGGCCCCCTTGATCCTCTTCATGAAGGCGTCGTAACCAAGATTCAGGTCCCGGAGGCCGACGTTGGCGGCCCGGTATCCCAGTTTCCCCATCCCTTCCACCAGCCCGCGGGTCTTGGCATCACCTGCCGGACTCGGGTTGTCGGAGATGTTGCCGCTGTCCAGCAGGAGCTGTGTGCTTTCGGGGAAGTTCGTCTTGAGCTGATCGATTAACCAGGCCCTCCGGGCCAGGCCCCCTGCGGGGTTCTTCTTTCAGCCGCAGGGATCGACGTACCCGATGACGTCGCCGGTATAGAGCAACGTCAGGTCCGCACCAGGTCCAGGGGCGATCATCGCGCCGCGAGGAGGCCGGAAACTGACCTGGCCTTCTTCTTCGGCCTGTGCGTAAGCGATCTGGCCTCCCCCGACCGCCAGTGCGGCCAGCGTCAAAGCGGCGAACGCGAGACGCAGATCTCCCCGATTGAGACTTTTCATCAATGCTGCCCTCCCAGGCATGGATTGCCACAAGACCGTCAAAGTATACGATCGGGGCGATGGCGATGCCACCGGCGGTCCGATTTTGCGACGGCCAAGTTCCTGATAAGATGCGGCTTATGCAAAAGATCGCCCTCATCCTGGCCTCGGCGTCTCCCAGGCGAAAGGAGCTTCTGCGCCGGGTAGGACTCCAGCCTGAAGTCCATCCTCCGGATGTGGATGAAACCATCATCGCAGGCGAGAGCCCTGCCGCACTGGCGACCCGGCTTGCTTCCGCCAAGTGCAGGCAGGTGGCGGACGCCCTCGATGCAGGGAGTGACCGGCTCATCCTGGCGGCGGACACGGTGGTGGTGGTCGACCAGGCGATTCTCGGAAAGCCGGTAGACCAGGATGATGCCCGCTGCATGCTGGAATCGCTCAGCGGCAGGACACACCAGGTCATGACGGGGGTGTCCCTGCATCGCACCGATACCAGACGGCAGGCGGATGGAATCGGTGTCACCGACGTGCGGTTCCGGGTTCTCGATACAGCCTGGATCGACTGGTATCTCGCCACCGGAGAGCCGCAGGACAAGGCCGGAGCTTATGGTATCCAGGGTGCGGGAGCCGTACTCGTCGATTCGATCCGGGGCTCCTGGTCCAATGTGGTCGGTCTTCCGCTGGAGATGTTGCCGGGATGGCTGGAGGCTCTCGGCCTCAGCTTCCAGGACCTGTCCGTTCAGCCGACCAGGCTGCCGTAGGCCTCGGCGTCCATCAGTTCATCCAGTTCCCCCGGCTCGGCCAGTTTGATCCTGACGATCCAGCCGCCTCCGTGAGGATCCTGGTTCACTATCTCGGCCTGTTCCTCGAGAGCTTCGTTGATCTCGAGAACGACGCCGGTGACTGGTGAAAACAGCTCGGAGACCGCCTTGACCGATTCGATGTTACCCAGGGTCTCACCGGCCTTCAGTTCCTGGCCGACTTCCGGAAGTTCCACGAAAACGATGTCCCCGAGTTCCTTCTGGGCGTAGTCGGTGATCCCGATGGTGCCGATATCGCCGTCTACAGCGACCCATTCGTGATCTTTCGTGTACTTGTAATTGTCTGGAAACATTGTCTTCAACCTCGCTTGTAGAACGGTGTCGGCACCACCACCGCCGGTGCGGTGCGGTTCCTTATCCCTACTTCAAAATGTGTGCCTGGTTCCCACATCCCTGCCGGAAGGTAGGCCATTCCGATACTCTTTTCGAGGAACGGTGCGAAGGTGCCGCTGGTAACCGTGCCGATTTCACGGCCTTCCCTGAGGACCGGGTAGCCGTGCCTGGCGATGGCTCGCCCTTCCATTTCGAAGCCGACCAGTTTCCGGGCCAAACCCTCTTCCCGCTGTCTGGCCAGGCTGTCCCGCCCGATGAAGTCGCCTTTCTTCATCTTCACGATCCAGCCCAGGTTGGCCTCAAGTGCGGTGGTCGTGTCGTTGATGTCGTTGCCGTACAACGCCATGGATGCTTCCAGCCGCAGGGTATCCCTGGCGCCCAGTCCCACCGGGATCAGGCCGGATGGCGCTCCTGCTCCCAGCAAGCTCTCCCACAACCGGGCCGTGGCATCGGCGGGAGCATAGATCTCGAACCCGGCTTCCCCGGTGTAGCCTGTTCTGGACACGATGCAGCCGACTCCATCGACCTCGGTTTCGGCGAACGAGTAATACCGCATCGCCGAAAGGTCGGTGGTTGTGAGCTGGCTCAGGATCGCCGGCGCCTCGGGACCCTGGAGCGCCAGCTGGCCGTATGCGGCGCTTTGATCCTCGACGTTGACGTCAAATCCCTGCGTGTGGTTCAGGAACCAGTCCCGGTCCTTGTCCAGGTTGGCGGCGTTGACGACGGCGAGGTACCGCCTGTCGGCCAGGCGATAGATCAACATGTCGTCAACGAAGGCTCCGTTGGGCAACATGAGGCCGGTGTAGTGCGCCCGGCCCACCTCCAGGCGGGCGACGTTGTTGCACGTCAGATTCTGGAGATAATCCAGGGCCCCGGCGCCCTCGACGATGATCTCCCCCATGTGGCTGACGTCGAAAAGGCCGGCCCGGGTCCGCACCGCCATATGCTCGTCCACGATCCCGGTGTACTGCACAGGCATTGAAAAACCGGCAAACGGAACCATGCGGGCGCCTGCCTTGACATGGGCATCGTGGACCGGTGTTTTCATTGACTCCATCAGGCTCACCCGGGTATCGGAAAAATGGCGAAGGGCGATATTAGCACAGCGGGGCGGGGCCGAAAGCGGCCGCGAACGCCGCGGCGACCCCCTCTGCCGTAGGCTCACCGGCGGTTGCATGGGGAGGGTATCCGGCCGCCTCCATCGCCCCGGCCGTGACCCTGCCGATGGCGACCCTGACGACCTTGCGGAAACTCTCGATCCGATCCGGCGGTAACGCCTCGAACACCGCGCGGAAGGTGGACGGTGACGTGAACAGAACGCCGTGGTAGCGACCGGCCGTAAGATCGGCTCCGATTTCGGGGCAGCCGGTGTGAGGCACCGTTCGGTAGAATATCGCCTGAACGACCTCTGCCCCTGCTTCCTCCAGGATATTGCCCAGTGCAGGTCGGGCGGTTTCCGGTCGCACCCACAGCACCCGCTTGCCTGCGATCGGTTCACCGGACAGCCCTGCGGCAAGACCGTCGGCATCGGCGATGTCGGGGATCAGATCCGGTCGGTAGCCGGCATCCTGCAGGGCGTCCGCCGTTCCGGGGCCGACCACCGCAAACCGCACTGTCCCGGGGACCGCTGCCCGTCCCGAATCCCGAAGCCGGTCCAGGAAGAACCTGAGACCGGTGGGACTGGTCAGCACCAGCCAGTCGAAAGACGAAAGCTCGCTCACGGCCCGGTCTGCCGAGGAAGGATCGACTGGAGATTCGAAGTCGATGGCCGGACGGTGAAAGATCCGCCCTCCTGCCTTCGCCACCTGCTCCAGGAGCCGTTCGCCTCGTTCCTGCGGGCGGGTCACCAGGATCCTTCGACCGGCCAGAGGATTGGTCGGGACGTTCATGAGGGCGCCGGCGGCTCCGCCTCTTCCGCCGCCTGGCGGGCCTGCTCCAGCATCCTGGCCGCCCCGGCCTGCAGCATCCGTTCCGCAAGCCGCCGGCCGATATCCTCGGCCGTGTCCGGTGTCCCGGTCTCCTGGTCCCGGAGGAGATTCCGCCCTTCCGGATCGCCGACAACGGCCCGAACCAGCAGGTCGTTTCCTGCCCACGTGGCGAAGCCTGTGGCCGGAGCGAGGCATCCGCCGCCCAGGTGGTGGAGGAACGAGCGCTCGGCCTGGACTATCTTGCGGGTAGGGCCATGCTCCAGGACCCGGACCGCAGTGTTGGCGTCGGGGTCGTCGATCCGTGTTTCAAGGCCGAGAATCCCCTGGCCCACCGCAGGCAGGCAGCTTTCTTCCGGGATCGGTTGCACCGGAATCTCGTCCATGCCCAGACGCTGCACACCTGCAAGGGCCAGGATCAGTGCATCGTAACGCTTCTCACCCAGTTTTCGGATCCGGGTCTGGAGGTTGCCCCGTATCGGGCGGATGATCAGGTCGGGACGGAGGTTGAGGAGCTGGGTCCGGCGGCGAAAACTTCCGGTGCCCAGCACCGCTCCCTTGGGGAGCGTGTCCAGGTCGAACCCCTGGGGTGACATGATGGCGTCCCGGGGATCATGGCGTTGGCTGACCGCCACTAGATGCAGCCGGTCGGGCTGGGCTGTGGGAAGGTCTTTCAGGCTGTGCACCGCCAGATCGATCCGGCCGGAAAGCAGGGCCTCCTCGATTTCACGGACGAAGACGCCGCGGGCACTGGTGGCCCCCAACACCTTCATGTTGCGGTCCCCTTCCGTTTTGATGATCGACTCTTCAACCTCCAGACCTGGGTTCGCACGGCGCAGCTCCGCGGCAACATGCCGCGCCTGCCACAGGGCCAGTGCGCTTCCCCGGGTTCCCAGTACAAGCTTCTTCAAGATTCAGGCTCCTTGCCGCCTTCCACCAGGTGGGTGGGACCGGCCTTTTGGTTTTCATTGGGCGCTTCCGCCTCGCCGTCCGACCGGATATGGAAGATCTCCTGATACCGGGCCACGGCGTCCACCGCCTCACCCCGGCCGGCTGCATCCTTGAGGTAGCGGATCGGCTGATGGAGGATTTTCTGGACTACCGACCGGAGTAGGTTGTGAACCTGCAACTCCTGCTCGGGAGTCAGCGGGCCGAGCTTGGAGCGGAAGCGGGAGTACTCGGCGGCTCCAACACCATGGAGCTTCTCCCGGAGGTGCACCAGCGCCGGCGCAACCTTCAGCGATTCCAGCCAGCGCTGAAAATCGGTGACTTCATCTTCAATGTACCGTTTGGCGTCCTCCGCGGACTTGCGGCGCTCGTGAAGATTTTCCTCCACAACCCCTTCCAGATCGTCCACGTCGTACAGGTACACGTTGTCCAGCTGGTTGACTGCAGGGTCCACATCACGGGGCACGGCGATGTCTATCAGAAACAGCGGCCGGTTGCGCCTGGCCCGGATCGCCTTCCGGACGGTCTCCCTGTCAAGAATGATCCCCGGCGCAGCGGTGCCGCTGACAACGATGTCCACCGACTCAAGCCAGGACGTGGCGCCATCCCAGTTGCTGGCGGTGCCCTCGAATTTCTCCGCAAGATCCGCAGCCCTTGTGTACGTTCTGCTGGAAACGATGATCTTTTCGACGCCATGGGATCGGAGGTGGGTGGCCACCAGTTCGCTCATCTGCCCCGCACCCAGCAGGAGCGCCGACTGGCCGTCCAGGGCGCCGAAAATCTTCCTGGCCAGCTCCACCGCCGCAGAAGCGATGGAAACCGGATGCCGCGATATGCCGGTTTCGGTCCGGATCTTCTTGGCCCCCGACAGGGCGCTCCGGAGCAGGCGGTCCAGCACCGGTCCGACCGTACCGGCCTGCCGGGCCGCGGCATACGCAACCTTGAGCTGGCCCAGGATCTGGGGCTCGCCCAGGACCATCGATTCCAGACCGCTGGCCACCCGGAACACGTGACGCACCGCATCGGCGTCGTGGTACTGGTAGCTGTAGCGGTCCAGCTCTTCGGAGGTGATCCTGCCGGCCTCCTGAAGATATGCCCGAACGCAATCGACGCCACGATCACCTTCGCATCGGGCCAGGATCTCCACCCGGTTGCAGGTGGAAAGAATAAACGCTTCGGTAATCTTCTCCCGGTCCGTGAGTTCCTTAAGGCCGGCGGCCAGCTCTTTTTCCTGATAGGCCATCTTCTCCCGGAGAGATACCGGGGCGCTCTGATGGCTGACTCCGATCAGCGTAATCATGTCAGAGGTTGATCCCGATCACGGTCAGGAGACCGAGCACGAACCCTGCAATGGTCAGGTACGCCGCCTTGCGCCCCCGGAACCCCCGGGCAAGCCGGGCGCCCAGCACGACGGCAAAGATGGTCCAGGCCAGGATCGGAAACAACGGCTTGGTGACGGCGAGCTTGACGTTGTCATGCTCCATGGCCAGCAGTCCGATACCGGTAACGATACCGACGGTGAACAACGGGAAGCCCCAGACCAGGGCTTCCAGTCCCGCCTTGTCCGCCTTGTGAAGGGAGGGCAGCCTCCGTAACCATGGGCCGGACTGTTTCCGCTTCAGGGCCCTGTCCTGCAGGACGTAGACCAGGCTCATGGCGGCGGCGACGAAGAACGCCGCCATGCCGAGTGTGGACAGGGAAGTATGGAACAGCAGGATACCTTTGCTGGCCATCACCGGCTCGGTCATGCTGTGCTTCTGGGGGAGCACGATACCGAGGACCGAAAGGAAAAACGCCATCGGAGGAAGCACCATCCCCAGAGCCGGTACCTTCCAGCGGGCGTTCACCACCAGGTACCCGACCAGCACCAGCCATCCCAGGGCCATAAGGAAATCGGCCAGGTTGCTCATGGGCAGCCGGCCGGTTGCCCGGACGTAGAGGATGATCGCCGCCAGTTGCAGCGCCGCTGCCGCCGAAAGGGCGATGGTCGAGCCGATCTTGGCCGCAACCGAACGGTTGACCGTCGCCAGGATCGTCAGCACGATACCGACGGTATACGCCGCCAGGGACAGGGAAAACAGGATGGAGCCCAAACCGCTCTCTCCTTATGGAATACCCGCTCGCTTCAGACCTTTAGGCTAGCATTGATCAAGGTGAACCGCACCGGATAAACGATTCCACTTCCCGCACGGCCACGTCCTGAATCGCGGTCAATTGCCGGTACCGGCGGTGCTCGAGAAAACCGAGCCTTCTGGCCAGGTACAGATAGTACCGGGCTTCCATGAGCCAGGACCGTGTGGATGCCAGTAACCTGCCCTCCTCGTCGCCACCTCGCTTCATGGAAGACGCCGCCACCAGGGCCCCTCCGGAGGCGGAACAGAGTCGCCGGATCTCCCGGGCAAGATCGCCTCCTTCAAGCCTGTCCATCGTGCGGGCCGCCTTGAACGCCTCTAAGGTGAAATGATCCACTGAACGAAACAGCTTCCCTCCAGCCGTCGCCCCCCAATTCACCGCATCACCCAGCGTTGGTCGGCGCGGCGATACCGCCACACCCGAATCCGGGTACTGGGCCCGTAGAGCACAACGGCGTACAACCTGTCGACCCCGTCGGTGAGGTACAGGGTTCCGCTGGATGATCGGCCAAGGGGGCTGAACGACACGATGTTTGACCGGCCGAACTTCACCGGGTCCTGCAGATTCCCCAGCCAGCCGGAGCCGGGTGGAAGCTCCCTGACGGCGTCGAACGGGAATCCGGGTCGGACCGATCCGATCATGTCCTCGAGCCGGAACGGGCCTTCAAGTACCGGATCGGTACCGTCTCGTACTTCCGCGGTGCGGAGACCGTTGCCGTTGCCGTCTTCCACGGTGCTGAACATCCACCGTTCGCTCTCCTTATGAAAATACAGACCGCGGTACCGTCGAAGCGCCACGCTTTGAGAGCGCAACTTTCGGAAGGTGCCGACCATGTGCCTGGCGCCGGCGGCGCAGCGACCCTCGGCCCGCATTGTTGCAGCGGCGGGAAGGACCACTGCAAGACCGAGACCGGCCAGGGCGAGAACCACAAGCAGCTCCGTGATGCCGAAGCCTCGCTTCGTAATCATCATGTGCCGTTCCGGGAGACGTGAGACCGTATGCCCGGAGGCCGGTCAAAGCCTCCGGGGAACCGTACGGGATGGTCAGGTACCTGACTTGTCCACCTTCAGGTGGGGCCTGAGCTTGGCCAGGGATTTTTCACCTACACCTCGAACCTTGAGAATGTCTTCAACCCGGCGGAACGGCCCGTGCTCCTTCCGGAATTCAACGATGCGATCAGCCAGGGCAGGGCCGATACCCTTGACCTGCATCAGCTGTTCACGACTCGCCGAGTTCAAATCGACCTGGGCGGTGCCGCTCTCCTTTTTTTCAGCCGCCGCCAGGGTCAGGGTTCCGCCGGCCGCAGAGAGGGCGACCATCAGGCCGATGCAGACCACGGCGTTCCATATCCGTCTCTTTCCAAATCCGTTCATCGCAATCCTCCGGGTGGCTGACGCCACCTTCCGCCCCCGCACCGTACTGCCCCGTCGCGGAGCAGGCCCGGATATGGAGGGCACCTTGGTAGACCGGCGGAATTGCAAGCGGTGTGCCAGGAGTTCGGTACGGTTTACAGGATTGTGGATAGATGAACCGACCGGAAGCGAGGTAGAACGGACCGTATGCGGACAGGATCAGAACAGGGACTTCAGGACATCCAACAGCCGGGTTTTGATGACATCGAAGGTCAGAACCGCACCGAAGAAGGTCAACAGCAACACCATCCCCGCCTGCATGGCCCGTTCCTTGACCTGCTCGGACAAGTCCCGTCCCATAACCGACTCCACCGCCAGAATCAGGATATGGCCGCCGTCCAGGATCGGGATCGGAAGCAGGTTCAGGATGCCCAATTGGAGGCTGATGAACGCCAGAAAGGTCAGAAAAGTCTCGAGGCCGGACTGCACGGCGAACCGGGAGAACTGGGCGATCTCGAGAGGGCCGGAAAAGGCCCGGATGGAAAGCTGGCCGGTGAACGCCTTCTTCAGTACGAAAAACAGTGTGCCCGACCGCTCCACGGTCACACGGATCGACGCTGTTGCGGCCGCCCCCGGGCCTAGCGGCCGTTTGGGAATCAAGGTGTACAGGGTGACGCCGATCTTGCCCTTGCCGTCTTCGTCCCGCGGGGTCAGGGTCACCGGAAACTGCTTTTCCTCACGCTCGATATGGAGCGTCACCGCTCGGCCGGGGTTCAGGGACAGCAGAGCCCGGAGGGCGACCTCTCCGATCGGGTTCTGGTCATCGGCACCAACGATCTCGTCTCCCGACACCAGTCCGGCAAGCTCCGCCGGTGAATCCGGAACGACAGCTCCGACTATAGCCGGTACCCCGGAGCCGCTGGTCCTGAGCTCCCACCCCGGGAATCCCATGTGGAAGCGCTGGTCGGAGCCGGTCATGACGTCTACGGTCAGCTTTTCCCCATCCCGGTCAATGAGGACCGTGCGGCTCGAATCGGGAGACATCAGGATTTCCTCGAATTCGACCTGGGGATCGATGGTGTCCCGACCTTCGATCTCGAGGATGCGGTCCCCCGGCAGGATGCCGGCAGCCTCGGCTCCGGTACCGGCATACACCGCAACCACCACCGGGCGCTCCCCTGGAGTCGCTTCGCCGAATGCCCACAGTACGGCCCAGGTCAGAACCAGGGCCAGGATGATGTTGAATACCGCACCGGCAACATAGACCAGGAAGCGCTGCCAGCGTGATCGGGTCAGAAACTCATCCTGGCTTCCGGTGCGGCGCTCGTCGGATTCGTCACCGGCCAGCCGAACGAAGCCACCAAGGGGCACCGCCGCTATACGGTAATCGGTTTCACCCCTCCGAAACCCGACCAGCCGCGGGCCGAAGCCGATGGAAAACACGCGGACGCCGATGCCGAGCATTTTAGCCACCAGGAAATGACCCAACTCGTGGATAAACACCAGGATCCCGAGAACCAGGACAAACGAGCCGAAGGTCTGCAGGAAGCTCAGCATGACCGGGATCTTTCGCCTGCGATGTCCAGCGCCGTGCGCCGGACGTCCTGGTCAAGCGCCAGAAGTTCCTGCAGGCTTCCCACGGAGGCACAGGACGAACGGCCGAGAGTTTCCGAGATGATGGCCGGGATGTCGGTGAAACCGGCCCGGCCGTCGAGGAACGCCTGTACCGCCACTTCGTTTGCGGCATTCAGGACGGCTGTGGACGTTCCGCCGGCTTCAACCGCCTGGTAAGCCAGCGCCAGGCAAGGGAACCGGTCGGTGTCGGGACTGTCGAATGTCAGAGGGCCGGCGCCTACCGGGTTGAACGGCGGCAGCGGTCCTTCCACACGCCTGGGCCAGGTCAGTGCGTACTGGATCGGGTGGCGCATGTCCGTGGCGCCGAGTTGGGCCTTGAACGATCCGTCCACGAACTCCACCATGGAATGGATCACGCTTTGGGGATGCACGACGACCTTGATCTGTCCGGCGGGCATATCGAACAGCCATCGCGCCTCGATCACCTCCAGACCCTTGTTCATCAGGGTGGCGGAATCGATGGTTATTTTCGGCCCCATTTTCCAGGTCGGGTGGCGAAGAGCCTGTTCCACTGTGACGGCGTCCAGCAGGGAGGCCGGCGTATCCCTGAACGGACCACCGGATGCGGTCAGCCAAAGGTTGCGCACCTCCCCGTCGTCCTCACCACGGAGACACTGGTGGATGGCGTTGTGTTCGCTGTCCACCGGCAGTATCGCAGCTCCCGACCGTGCGGCGGCGGCAGTCATGAATTCGCCGCCCACTACCAGAGCTTCCTTGTTGGCCAGAGCTAGATCGATACCCTGTTGAAGGGCGGCATGAGCCGACGGAAGGCCGACGGCGCCTACCAGGCCGCATACGACCAGATCGGCGCCGCTCCCTGCCGCAGCTTCAAGGATGCCCTCTTTACCGTGGACGATCCGGCAACTATCGCCGAATCGCCGCTTCGCCTCGGCAGCGGTTTCCCCATCCGCCGTACAGACCAGATCCGGCTTGTACGCCGCCACCTGCCGTTCCAGGAGATCCAGATTCCTCCCGGCAGCCAGCGCCGCAATGCGGTACTCCCCCACTGCATGGTCCACAACGGCGAGAGTGTTTGTCCCGATGGAGCCGGTGGAGCCCAGTATGGACAATCGCTTCACGTCGGGAACTCCAGGAAGAAGATGTAATAATAGTAGAGCACCGGGGCCGAAAATATCAGGCTGTCCACCCGGTCCAGTACGCCGCCATGTCCCGGCAGCAACCCGGAGGAATCCTTGGTCCCGGTGGCGCGCTTCAGCATGCTCTCGGCAAGGTCGCCCAGGATCCCCATACCTCCCAGAAGCAGGCCGAGAATCACGGAGTGAAACACCGGCAGCGCCTGGTAGAACCAGAAATGTGCCACCAGTCCGCCGCCCACCGCCGCCACCAGGCCTCCAGCGGCGCCTTCCCAGCTTTTCTTCGGCGATACGCCTGGAGCCATGCGATGACGGCCGAACAGTGTGCCGACGTAAAACGCACCTGTATCGGAGAACGAGACGCAGATGAACAGCAGCAGAAGCAGGTCCTCACCGGTTTCACCCGGAAGGAGCCGGATCTCGATGAGGTAGGACAGCATGTAGGCGAAGCAGAACACCGGAAAAAGGGTGGACATGGAACAGGACAGCATCTCTTCCGGATCCTTGCGCACGAACAAGGGGCTGACCAGGATCAGGATCACGGCGGCCACCAGGGGAACTTCCGGGCGTACCGGCGCTGCAAAACTGCTGGCCATCCAGACCAGCGCCAGGGTGGCCAGCAACCCCTGGATGCGGCAGGGAGTGTATCCCTTCCCTCGAAGGAGTTCATACGCTTCCAGAACACCGATGCAGATCACGATGCCGAACAGGATTTCGAAGACCCAGGAGGGAGTCTTCTTCACCACGAGAAGGAGCCCGACAACCAGGATGAGCGCGGTGATGATTCTCTGCATCGGTTAAGGGTGTCCGGGTCAGCCGCGCAGGGCGGCGGGAGGCTTGACTGTGCCTTCGTCCGGGTTCAGCCCACCGTACCGGCGCTCCCTGTTCTGGAAGTCCACGAGAGCCTCGAATATATGCCGGCGGCGAAAGTCCGGCCACAAGGTTTCCGTGACATGGATCTCGGCGTACGCGATCTGCCACAGCAGGAAATTCGAGACCCGCATCTCCCCGCTGGTTCGAACCATGAGATCCGGGTCCGGGCAGTCGCCGGTGTAGAGCCGCTTCCCGAAAAGCTCCTCGGTGAGATCGTCCGGGTCCTGGCCGCTGCGCAGCAGACTGCGACAGGCGTCAACGATCTCGGCCCGTCCGCCGTAGGACAAGGCGATGTTGAACAGCAGTCCGGTGTTCTTCGCCGTCGCCTCTTCAGCTCGCGTCAATTCCCCCTGGACCGAATCGGCCAGGTCACCGATGCGGCCGATGACCCTGAATCGGATGTTGTTCCGCATCAGGGTGTCCAGCTCCTTCCGGACGTATTCCTTCAGGAGGCCCATGAGCGTGTCCACCTCGGCCCGGGGTCGCTTCCAGTTCTCCTGGGAGAAGGCGTACAGGGTCAGAACACCGAGCCCCAGGCGGGCGGACACTTCCACCGTCTCACGAACCGACTTGATACCTGCCCGGTGGCCCGCCACCCGAGGCAGACGCCGTTTCCGCGCCCAGCGGCCGTTGCCATCCATAATGATGGCGACATGGGTCGGCAGCCGGCCCAGGTCCAGCCGTTGCAGCAGTTCCTCTTCCAGGCTGCCGGGCCTGGCCAGTTCTGACTGGTCAGCGCTAAGCTTTTCATTCTTCATAGGATACAGTTCATTGTACCGGCCACCGGCAACGTTACAGACTCTCGGGACTCCTGCACGATATTAATCCTGAACAGGGTTCGCATCAACCGTTGAATCCGTTCGGATTCCGGCGATGCCAGTTCCAGGCGGTCCGGATGATCGACGGCAGGTCGGCAATCCGGGGATCCCAGCCGAGTGCTTCCCGTATCCGGAGGGAGGATGCGACCAGCACCGCCGGATCCCCGTCCCGCCGAGGCCCGTCTTCCACAGGCACCGGTTGGCCGACTACCTGTTCCACGGCGCGAATGACCTCCCGGACGGAAAACCCTTCGCCGTTCCCCAGATTGAAGGAGGCGCCGCCCACCTCACCACGGTCCATCGCCCCAAGGGCCAGGACATGAGCTGCGGCAAGATCGGAGACATGGACGTAGTCCCTCACACAGGTGCCGTCAGCAGTCGGGTAGTCGGTCCCGAAAACCTTCAGCGGTGACGTCGGGTTCATGGCGGCCCGGATGAGCAGCGGCACCAGGTGGGATTCATGGGCATGATCCTCGCCGATGTCCCCTTCCGGATCGGCTCCGGCGGCGTTGAAGTATCGCAATGCGACGTAGCGCAGGCCGTACGCCTTGCGGTACCAGGACAGGGCTCGTTCAAATGCCAGCTTGGTTTCACCGTAAGGGTTGGTCGGAGCAGTCGGGTGGTCCTCGGTAATCGGGACCTGGACCGGTTCGCCGTAAACGGCGGCGGTGCTGCTGAACACCAACCCCTTCACGCCGGCCTCCCGGACCACCTCCAGGAAAGCCAGGCTGTTCACCAGGTTGTTGCGGTAGTACTTGGACGGGTTCACGACCGATTCGCCGACCTGGCAGTTGGCCGCCATATGCACCACATACTCCACGGCGTGGTCCCGGCAGATCGTTCTTACCAGATCTCGATCGGCGAAATCTCCGACATGGAGGAGACCGGCCGGCACCGCTTCCCGGTGACCTTCCGAAAGATCGTCAAGCACTACCACAGGGTGGCCGTCCTCCTGCAGACGGCGCACGATGTGGCTCCCGATATAGCCGGCACCGCCGGTTACAAGTACACTTTGCATCTGCACTCCTTTATGCCCGGTCCGGCGCAGGCTCATACCCAACGATCTCAAGGGTCAACCCGCGGGACGGGGCGGTCTTGCCTGCGAGATAACGGTTTCCCGTATCCAGAATATCATCGATGCGGTCCACTCCGAACCGCCCGATCCCGATCTCCAGGACCGCGCCAACCATGTTCCTGACCATGTGATTGAGAAAACCGTCGGAGCGGAAACGGAAGGTGGTGCAGTTCTCGGAGTCCCGGTTCATCTCCGCCAGGGTCAGGTTACGGACCCGGTTGCCCGGGGGAGCCGCCACACCGGCGAAGCCGGACCAGTCCCGACGACCGGGAAGCCGTGAGACCGCTGCCGCCATAAGATCGAAATAGAGGGGCACCGGGCAGTGGCAACTGTAGCGGGCCTGGAACGGATCGGCGTGGTGAGAGTGGTCCAGAACATAGCGGTAAGTCTTGGAGCACGCCATGTGCTGGGAATGGAATTCGGCCGGGACGGTTTTCAGATCGATCGGCCGGACATCCTCGGGTAGCATCCGCCGCAGGGCATGGAGCAGATCCCGGTCGTTCAGCCGGCAACGGATCAGGCAGTCGGCGACCTGGCCCTCGGCATGAACCCCGGTATCCGTCCGTCCGGCGCCTCGCAGGCTGACCATGTCACCGCCGTTCAACCGACGGAGTACCCGGAGCAGGTCCCCCTGAACGGTCCGTATCCCGGGCTGGTACTGCCAACCGGAGAAATCGGTGCCGTCATAGGCCAGCAGCAACCGGATGCGGCGTTGTGCGGCGGTCAATTTCCAGGCCGGGGCGACAGACCCAGGCTCCGTGTCACCGTATCCAGGGTTGCCGCGCATCCAAGAGGAAGGACCCGCTTCCCGGGGATATGGCCGAACGGGAGGTCGTGGACAACCGGCACGTTCAGGTCGCCCAGGAGATCCTGAAGCATCGATTCCAGGGAGCGGTCCGGTGGGAAGCGGCGCCGGGCCGGCGGCGGGTTGAACCTGCCGAGACAGATGCCGGCGATGCGATCCAGGGCTCCTGACATCCGCAGGTGGGTCAACGCCCGGTCCAGGCGATAGGTTTCCTCACCCACGTCCTCCAGGGCCAGAATCGCCCCGTCCAGAGACGGCATCCAACGGGTGCCCAGCAGGTGCACCAGGACGGTCAGGTTCCCGCCCAGCAACCGGCCGCAGGCCTTCCCCGACACCAGCACCTGGCCTTTGCGGAATTTCAGCTGATCGTCCTTCCCGCGAAGAAGCCTTCCGAATCCTGCCTTGTGATGGGACTGCTGCAGACCGATCTCGGTCACTACCGGACCGTACAGCCAGGTGGTGCCCGATTTCCTGAGAGCAGCCATGGCCAGAGCGGTGATATCGCTATAACCAATGAAGGTCTTGCCGGATCGACGCAACGCTGCCCAGTCCACCAGCGGCAGGATCCGGGCGCTGCCGTACCCTCCCCGGGCGAACCAGATCGCCTTCACTTCCGGATCCCGAACCATGGTGTTGAGATCGTCAGCACGATCGCCATCGTCTGCCGGGAAATACCCCTCCAGGCCGCCGACGTGATCCCCGACCCGAACCGTGTACCCGGCTTTGGTCAGAAAACGGATGCCGGAGCGCAAAGCCGCCGGGGCCGGGGCGAACCCGGGCGCAACGACGCCTATGGTGTCTCCCCTTTTGAGGAGCGGCGGTGGTTCAGTAGGTGGTGTCACGCTTCACTCTCAATACCGGCCGTCTCCCTCTGCCGAAAACTCCGGCCCTGCCGGCGCCTGTCACCCTGCGCCCCGGCAGAACCGACTGCCGTGGAGTCGATCATAAGCCGAATTCTGTGCCTCCGAAAAGGCGATGATCATTCATCTAGGAGCGGGGTCTCCCCCGCCCTCCAGCAACCTACCCGAAAGCTTCAGCCGGGCCGGCCTCAAACGCTTTCCTATTTGGTCTTGCTCCGCGTGGGGTTTACCTAGCCACCGGCGTTGCCGCCGGTGCTGGTGCGCTCTTACCGCACCGTTTCACCCTTACCGATCGGACCATGAGGCCCCTGCTGCGGTGACGCAGTGGGAAATCCGGCCGGCGGTCTACTCTCTGTTGCACTTTCCGTCCCGTCTCCGGGCCTGGGGGTTACCCAGCACGCTGCCCTGCGGAGTTCGGACTTTCCTCCCCGGACGGACCGGAAACCGGACCTTCCGCGGCGATCATCCTAGCGACTCCAACGACGCTGAAAGTATACCGCTATCGGGGATCGAAATCCGGTCGGATCAGGCGATAGGGACCTGCAGTCCCGGCAGGAAAGGCTCAAATACGGTCACCGGAAGGATTCCCTGTCGGATCACACGAGGCTGCGCCTGCGACAGATCGACGACGGTGGAGGGCGCCCCCCCTGGAGTCGGGCCGCCGTCCAGGATCATATCCACCCCCCGGGGGAAATCCCGGAACACCTCCACCGCGTTGCGATGGGGCTGTTCTCCGTGGCGGTTGGAGCTGATTCCGGAAATCGGCCGCCCGAGAGCTGCCGCCAGATGACGGGGCAGGGCCAGCCCCGGGACCCGGATGCCTACGGTGCCCCGTCCGCCGGAGACATCCGGCGGCACTGCCTTGGAAGCACGGACCACCAGCGTCAGCGGTCCGGGCCAGAACGCCCGGGCAAGAGCATGGAAGGAATCGGGAAGCTCCTCGGCCACCTGTCCGGCCATGGTGCGGTCACTGAGCAACAGCAGGACCGGCGAGCCGCTGTCCTTCCCCTTCAACCGGTTCACCGCTCCCAGGCTGGAACGGCTGAAAGAGTCGACGGCCAGACCGTAAAAGGTCTCGGTGGGGATTGCCACGACGCCGCCCCTGTCAAGGACCCCTGCCGCCAGCCTTATGCGGTCCGCTCTGGGATCGTCAGGTGATACCGGGATGATCTGGGCTGCCATACTGGATTACCTCACGCGATCACCGGAGTTTACAGCCATCCCCGGCGAAAAACACCCTATTTGACGCTATCATGACGACGATGATCGGTAAGGGAAACCAGTTGGTTCGGCGGATCCGGATCCTGAGGCGGGATCGGACGGAGCGGGTTCGCCAGGGAGTATTCCTGGCTGAGGGTATCCACCTCTGCCAGGAGGCCCTGGCCTCAGGGGTTGAACTGGAACAGGTGGTCTACAGCGACCGGCTGTCGACTACCGACGAAGGCGCCGCTCTGCTGGCGGCCCTTCAGCGTTCCGGCGCTGTTCTGGACGAGACCTCGGCAACGATCCTCGATTCCATGCAGGACGTCCGTTCGCCACAGCCGGTTCTCTCCCTGGTCCGAATGGGAGCTGCCGCCTTTGACGACCTGCTGAACCCTGAACGGGAGACCGCGCTGCTGGTGGTGGCCCACGACATCCAGGATCCCGGGAACCTTGGAACGATCATCCGCACGGCCGATGCCGCCGGAGCCACCGGCCTGATCGCCACCGGCAGCGGCGTAGACCTGCACCACCCACGGACCGTGCGATCCACCATGGGCTCCCTGTTCCGGCTCCCGACGTTGCATTGTCCGGATATCCTGGACGTCATTCTTCGGCTGGAACAAGAGCGGTTTTGGAAGGTTGCCGCAGAGACCGGAACCGGCCCCCGGCCCGAGGAGGTGGACTGGAGCCGCAAGACTGCCCTGTTCCTTGGCCCTGAGCGAGGCGGCATACCCGATGAGGCCCGCAGCCGCATGGACAGTTCCCTCACCATACCGATGGCGACCGGGGTGGACAGCCTGTCGGTTGGAGCAGCGGCGGCGGTAATCCTGTTTGCCGCGAGGCGGGTCAGGAACCCTGCCGAATGATCCTCAGGCGAGGCCTGTCAGGAGGATGGTCCCCTGAATCTTCAGGGCCGTCATCCCCTTCTCCGGCTTCCGCCATCGGGAGCGTGAAGCTGAACGTGGACCCATGTCCGGGCTCGCTCTCCACATGGATGGTGCAGCCGTGCAGCCTCAGGATGTTGTGCACGATGGAGAGACCGATACCGGCGCCGCCTTCCGACTCTGCTGCGGTTCCGGCCCGATCGGCCCTGTAGAACCGATCAAAGACCTGTTTTTGATCCTCGGCAGGGATCCCGATACCGGTGTCCCGGACCTCCACCGCCACCAGGCCGGCATCCCCCTGCCGGGTCATCACCTCGATCATCCCGCCGTCCCGGTTGTACTTCACCGCGTTGCTCAGCAGATTGGTGAAGACCTGGAACAGCTTCTCCCGATCTCCGTGAACCCTGATTCCAGGCTGGTCCTGCCGGATGGACAGGGTCAGGTTCTTCGGCCCCAGCTTGGGCCGTATCAGATCTTCACATTCTTCCACCAACTGGTGCAGGGGGAAGACGGTGAGATGGAGGCGGTCGTTGCGGGCAAGGTTCAGGAGCCCGTCGATCATGGCAATGAGGCGGTCGATGTTCTTGAGTGAGAGGGTTAACCCTTTTTGCTGCTCCTCGGTGACGCTCCCCAGCCTCCCCTTGAGGATCATTTCGGTGTAGCCTCGGACCGACACCAGCGGGGTCTGCAGTTCATGGGAAACGTTCCCCAGCAATCTTGATTTCATATCGTCCAGCTTGACCAGTTCCAGGTTGTACTGCTCCTGCTCGGCCATCTTCTGGCGCAGATCCGCGTTGGTGCGATCCAGTTCCCGGCTGGAATCGATCAATGCGTTGATATTCGCCTGCAGCTCCGCCTCCTTGCTTTCCCTGTCCGCCTCCCCTGCCTGCTCCGAGGTTCGATCACTGCAGCTCAACATCCGGCCCAGGTACTGCCCCTGGCTGTCCAGGAGGGGCGTCACGGAGAGGTCGAGGGCACGGCCTCCCACTCGACCGGGTACTGTGTCCCGCACCGGGTTCCGGTTGGCGGAGGCCAGGAAGGCCGCAACGTCGGCACCGTCGTCTCCCCTGTGACGGAGCAGCCGCAGGATCTCCCCTTCCGGCAATCCCAGGACCCCGGCCGATTCCAGGCCGAACAGCTCCAGGAACGCCCGGTTGGTCAGATGTACCAGGGGGCCTTCCGCCGTTTCAACCAGGACAAGGATCCCCTCCGGCGCCGCCTCCAGAACGGCGTCCAGCCGAGCCTCATTCCTCCTCAGCTCATCCTCGAATCGCGCCTGCCCGGTAACGTCCCTGAAGATCGCCAGTATGGCCGGCCGGCCCTGGTACCGGATCGGAGAGCCCTTCATCCGGACCGGCAGATCGCCTTCGTCATCCTCCCGGCGCAGCGTCATGCGGAACGGCTCCGGCGTACCTTTTTGCTCGATCCCCTGCAGCCGCTCCCGTACCTGGAGCAGGTCGGCGGTACCGACCAGGCTCTGGAACGGGCGGCCTTCCACCGTTCCGTCTTCCAGGCCAAGCATCGCTGCAAGGGGCGAGTTGGCCTGGACAACCTCACCGTCGCACAGAACCGCCACCCCGTCGGCGATGCCCTCCATCAGGAGATCCTGCTGCTCCTCCGCAGCCGCCAGAAGGGTTGTGAGCTTGTCCAGCTCCGCCTCATCACGGATCACCAGGACAAAACCGGTGGCGGGCGTCGGACCGGTATCCCCCTTTTTGAGAAGCCGGACGGTCAGATCGGCGTGGAACGGTGTGCCGTCGTTCCGGACCATGTCGCCCTGGAGCCGGATTCCCGACTCCCGCAGCGACTTCCGCGCCAGCTTGGGGAGCAGTTCTTTCCAGAACTCCTCTTCGAACAACACTGACGCCGGCTGGGACAGAACATCGCCGGGCCTCCACCCGAACAGATCACAGGCGTTGCCGTTCACCGTCCTGATGTTGCCGTCGTGATCGGTGGTGATGATGGCGGTGTCGGGAACCGCCTGCTCCAGAACGGTGATCCGTTCCCGGGACCGCTCCAGTTCCCCGGCGTGGACGTTCATGTCCTGGCCCAGGCGCTGCACCGAATCGGCCACCAGGGACATGGCGGAACGGCGCCCTATTTCCGGTCGGCTGCGCATCCGTCCGGACCGCATCTCCTCGAGGGCAATGACGATCTCCCGGATTTCATCGGCCTGGCGACGCCGCCCGAGGAAGATCAGGGCGCACAGGGCAACCACTGCGAACAGCAGGAACAGACCGAGCCCGATCACGAGGACTTCCTCGCTCACTCCCTCAGGCAACGATAGCGCCAATCCTGCGATCATGACCGGACCCTGCCCTCCTTCAGTTTCCCGCGGCTTCGCCGGGCATTCCCGGCGCCGCGAACAGGAATCCCTGGCCGAACCGGACTCCCAGATCCCGGATGGCCGTACTCTCGGCCTCCGATTCGACCCCTTCGGCGATGACGGCACTCCCCAGCCTGCCGGCAACCTGTACCAGCGATGTCAGCGCTTCCTGTTTGATGAGATGACTGTCGATGTCCCGGATCAGGCTGCCGTCCACCTTGAGGTAGTCGGGGCACAGCCGTTCCATGGTGGCCAGGCTGGCATAGCCCGAACCGACGTCGTCCAGGGCGATGCCGAAACCCCGGGAACGCAGCGGCGCGATGGCGGCGGCGGTTTTGGCCGTGTCCTGGTCGGCGTCAGGCTCGGACAGCTCCAGCACCAGGTCTCCGGGGGTCAGGGCCGCCTCGGCCAGGAGATCCACGATCCGACCGCTCTGCCATTCCGGGTCGGACAGGCTCTGAGGCGTCACGTTGATGAACAGCTTTCCGAGACCGTCCATACGGCAACAGGAACAGAGCGCCGTGGTGCGGCACAACCTGTCCAGAGCGGCGGTTTCACCTGCCGGGCCGGAAGCGGCAAACATGGAAACCGGCATTTCGTAAATGCTGCCCCGGGGACCGCGGGCCAGCGCTTCGTGGCCCAGGGTCTCGCCGGTGAACAGATCAATGATCGGGTGGAACAGGGTGGTGACGTCCGAATCCTCGATGATCCGCCGCAGTTCGTCGGCGCCGGCACGGTCCCGGCTCTGTTCCAGGCGCTCTTCCCGGTTACGGGCCTCCTCAACCGAGCCGTGGATGCGGCGCTCAAACCGGTAGTACGGGTTCTCCGACAGCAGGGCATGGCCGACCTGGAAACCGAGTCTCGGGTTCAGCCCGGCGAATTCGTCGTCATCGAATTGCGATTCCAGCCGTTCGGCCACCGTCACACCGATGGTGGCCAGCTGCCCCGCATCAACTTCAAGAGATCCGGGGATCTTCGGTATGAAGATGATGAAGCGGTCGCCGGCAACGGCGTTGACCGACAACATGGAACCTTCGGGCAGTACATCTCCCACCATGGCGGTCAGACCGGCCGCCACCCGGGACAGGATGCGGTCCAGGGTCTGCCAGCCGTACAGCGATTCCACCAGCGGCAAGCCGGACATGCCGACGTGAAGCACGCCGATCTGCCGGCGGGCGTCCAGCCGGGACTGCAGTTCATTCACCAGCAACGGGTAGGCGGGCAGCCCGGTGGCCGGGTCGTGCAGGGCGCTCTTGAGGCGGAGGTACTCGGTGCGGTAGTGCATCGGTTCCGGCTTGCGGATCATGACGCCGCCCCTTCCAGGGACATGAACACGTCCCGGACCCTGCTCACCAGTTCATCCACCTGGAACGGCTTGGTGATGTAATCCACGGCTCCCAGCTGCATGCCCTGGGACTTGTCCCGGATCTCCCCCTTGATGGAGAACATCACCACTGCCAGATCATCGAGCCCGCCGTCGGCCCGTATGAGCCGCAGCGTCTCCCAGCCGCTCATCCGCGGCATGTTGATGTCCAGCAGGACCAGGTCGAACGACTCGCCAAGGACCGCATCCAGCGCTTCTTCGCCGCTCCCGGCCGTCTTCAGGTCGTACCCCTCGGTCGCCAGGATCGTCTCCGCCAGCTCGCGGATCTCCACCTGATCATCCACCACCAGAATCTTGCGGTGTTCGGTCACAATACTCCTCCGCACACGCACCAGGTGCGCACCATATGTAAGGCCCAAGCTTACACGGCGCCAATTCCCGGAGCAATGCCGGTTCACGTAACAAAGTTACGGTGAAAACCCGCGCTGCAATTGACTTTTACGTAATTGACAGCGCCGTATTCCGGCCTGTCGGCTGATTCGGGATCGGGGAGAGAAAGGAGGGAATCCGGATTCAGCCGTCGGTCCCTGTTCCGGGAACAAAAGACACCTGGAGCCGTTGACCCAGGGCGGCCGCGATACGCTGCAACATGGACAGCGAATGTCCTTCGTAGTCGGCATCTTCGAGCCTGGCGATGACCGGCTGCTTTGTATTGATCAGCCTGGCAAGCTCGGCTTGAGTCAACCCCGCCTCGTGCCGCACATCGTAGATCATCTGGGCAATCCTGCTGTTCAGCGTTTCTTCCGCAATCATTCGTCGGAGTTCAGGATCGTCGCCGGTTACCTGATCCAGAATCTCCAGCGCGTCACTGGTCTTTCTACCCATCGTTCAGTAGCTCTCCTTCATAAGAATGTCCCAAATAATCTCTTTCAGTGTCTGTCTTACGACGGACGGCACGATCGATCACAGCGTCCGGAACTTTTCCTTCTTTGATCAGGCCAGCGGCCAGCACCACCCGGTTCCGACCATTGAAAAAGTAAAGAATGCGCAGCTGTACGTGCCCTCTCCGTGTTCGCAATTCGTAAATGCCGTCTCGAAGGTAATCACACTCTGGTCGTCGGAGTGCATGACCCTGTACAGCAAGGCGCCGGATTTTCGCGAGGCATTTGGCGTACCCTCACCGATCCGACTTCCGCAGTGCTACCAACCATTCAAGAACCGGCACCTTTCCCGACTTCTCGCGGTAGAAGACAACCTTGGTCCGGGGCATGCCTGGTCCGTCCAATATATAGCATTATTGCTATAGAGGCAACCCTGGGGACCAACGATTTAACGAATAATTATGTCCGATGAAAAGGAAATTGGACCTGAACTTTTGCGAAATCCAGTTTCCGAAAGGAAACCACAATTGAACGCTTTGGAGCGGGAAACGGGACTCGAACCCTCCAACAACGCGCGCGAAGCGCCACTCTCCGGGGACCGAGGACCGTTGGGGGCCACAACTGACACTACCGGGGTTATTTGGAGCGGGAAACGGGACTCGAACCCTCCAACAACGCGCGCGAAGCGCCACTCTCCGGGGACCGAGGACCGTTGGGGGCCACAACTGACACTACCGGGGTTATTTGGAGCGGGAAACGGGACTCGAACCCGCGACCCTCAGCTTGGGAAGCTGATGCTCTACCAACTGAGCTATTCCCGCTCTCTCTTGACCAGCGGGATCATAACAGAGAGGGGCAACCCGGTCTAGAATGGTTCCGATGGAATTCACGACGAACAACTCACTGACGTTTCTGCGGCTGGTGGTGGTTTTGATCTCCCTCGCCATCGGGGCCTGCTCCGGACCAGGCGGACCTGAACCCCGTATGGTGGAGGTCCTGCAGACATCGGAGTCGGGGCACAAGATGGCCTCTGTGGAACCGGTACCGTTTCAGGCAGGGAGCGCCGACGGAACGGTCATAGCCATTTATCCGGAGAGACTGAAGCAGACCATCGACGGCATCGGATCGTCGTTCACCGAATCCTCCGCTTTTGTCCTGGCCCACCTGGAACCGGAACGACGCCGGGAGGTCATGGAGCAGATCTACGGTGAGGCCGGCGCCAACTTCACACTGACCCGAACCCATATCGGGTCATGCGATTTCTCCGTGGAGGGGAAGTATTCCTACGCCGACAAGCCGGACGACAAGGATCTGACGGCGTTCAGTATCGCACCGGACCAGGCCGGGTTCGATCCGGCGGATTATCCCGGCATCCAGGATGCGAGCTATGACCTCCTGCCGATGATCCAGGAAGCGCTGGAGATCAAGCAGGGCCAGAAAGAATCCGAGCTTAGGATCATCGCATCGGCATGGACGGCGCCGCCCTGGATGAAAACCATCGGGACCTGGTACGTCCCAGGATCGACCGAGAACAATTGGCAGGGCGACGGTGGTTGGCTGAAGCCGGAGTACGTCTCAACCTATGCCGACTATCTCCTCAGGTACCTGGAAGCCTATGGCAGCGCCGGAGTCCCGATCTGGGGGCTGACCCCGGTGAACGAGCCTCACGGCAACGGCGGCAACTGGGAGAGCATGCATTTTTCGCCGGAATCCCAGAACGACTTCGTGAAGAACCACCTGGGGCCCCGCCTGGCGGAGAGTGATCATTCGGATGCAAGGCTCCTGATCTACGACCAGAACAGGGATGGTCTCGAAGAATGGGCCGACGCGATTCTCTCCGATCCCGACTCTGCAAAACAAGTGTACGGCGCCGCCGTGCACTGGTATTCCAGCACCTTCAAGGTGTTCGAGGACAGTTTCGAACGGGTCCACGAGAAATACCCGGACTGCAGCATCATCCACACCGAGGGTTGCATCGACAGCCTGGGGGTGGACGCCCCCGCCGGGATCGAAGACCCGGCCCGGTTCAAGGAAGCAGGCTGGTTCAAGAACGATGCGTTCTGGTGGAACGCCAACGCCACCGACTGGGCGTACAGCGCCACCTGGGCCGGGGAGGCCGTCGCCGACCACCCGGTCTACACACCGGTGCACCGTTATGCCCGGAACATCATCGTCAGCCTGGACCACTGGGTCGGCGGCTGGGTGGACTGGAACGTCGTCCTGGACCGGGACGGCGGGCCGAACCACGTAGGGAACTTCTGCGGCGCCCCGATCATGATCGATACTGCGACACAGGAGGTGTACTACACACCGATCTACTACGTCCTGGCCCAGTTCAGCCGCACCATCCGTCCCGGCGACCAGGCGGTCCGAACCGAGCGCACGCTGGCCGGGTTGGACCCGGACGCCCTGCATGCCTCTGCAACGATCAACAATGACCGGCTACTCAGCGTCCAGCTGTTGAATACAACCAAGGAAGACATCGCCTTCAAACTACAGGTCGCGGATAGTTACGCCGACGTCACGATCCCGGCGAACTCGGTTCAGACCGTGCGGGTTCAGCTGTAGGAAGGATGGATCGATGATCACGTTTCATGCCCAATGTCGCCCCCTGAAGAGCCAGGTTCGTATCGCGAATAATCTCAGCACATTCAAGCATGGCAGTATCCACCTGCTTACCCTGCTCCAGCAACCATCGTGAAACGTCTGTCCAACTCCAGAGGCAGGCCTTTCCCGTGACGCCACCAATTGGAGTGGGAAATTTCCCGCGTCCCCGACTCCCCTGGATCAGTAACCGGATGTATTCCCGGGTCCAACCCAACCTTCTGGCGATCTCGGACGCATTCACCACATCGCTCGGCTCTACATGACTTACATTCAGCCCATGTCCAGCAGCTCGTACCGACGTGATCGCAGAAAGAACAGCGGCCTCGAACGAGACCGCCACCCGATCAAACTCAAGAAACGCCACTCCGCCCCTGAACCCTAACAGCGCATCATCGCATCCTGCGCTATACAGGGAATCTTCCAGGCCGGCTTCCGATTCACCTGCAACCCGGAGAATCAGTGCAAAGTTGAATGACTGCATTCTTTTACCTCGAACCATGCTCGCACCTGGCGATGACCCTGCGGATTTGGCGTGCGTGGTTTCCGTTGTTACTGGGTGTGGACCAGATTGAAATCATGCAACCCTCGCGCGTCTTCTCCGGACATTTGAGCCGCCCCCACGCATGGGATGACTTTCCTGATGGAACGAATCGCCAACCGCAGCTCTCCGCGAATTGGATCGCCGCCTCAATCACCATTATCGGGTGCGTTGGTCGGTGCATTACTAAGTTACTTCCATAGTTGACACTTGTCAACTACTGCCAAATTCAGGTTTCGCTTGAGGTAGCACGGTAACCAGGAGAAGTGGAAAAATGCGGGATTGAAAGAAGAGAGTCAGTTTCCGAACGGAAACCGCAGTTTCATTTACTCGATGACCTCGAACGTCACGCCTGCATTTTTCTGCAATCGTTCGATCAGAATATTGCCCATCGCAGAAGCGGGTGTATGGAAACCGCCTCCAACCGTCAGTTGGTCCAGCGCCAGGCAGACGGCGCTCTCCGCCAGCATCTTTGAGGTCGATCCGTACCCAGGGTCCATATCCCCTGTAACCCTGGCACCCGACGATCCGCCAAGGAACCGCATTTCCCAGTTGCCGTTCTTCTGTTCCTCCGGCGTCGGTCCTTCACCCGGCTGAGGCAGGCGGGGTGCGATCAGGCGGCGGATCGGGCCGATGGAGAGAGCGCCCAGGGCGGCAGCCATAACACCGGACACCGCAGTCGCCTTGAGCGCTCCGCCGACTCCCCTGCCGGTGAGCATCGACTCCTGGTAGCTGAAATCCGGGCCATACAGGTCCGGCATCAGCGCCGCCGAGCGACGTACGATCCGGGTGTTGATCCCGGCCATTATGAACGGGGCCGTCCACTTCCGGAAGTCGTCATCGTATGAGGGAGACATCCGGTCCCTGCCGTCGGGCCCGTTGCGCTTCCCTTCCGGGTTCAGGGAATACGGATTGACCAGGATGCGGCGGACCGAACGGTCGTTCCCCGCCTCTTCCAGCAGGTTCAGCATGCTGGCAACGGTTCCACCGCTGGCCTTGCCGTTGAGCCTGGCAACGCCGCCCTTGATCCGGGGGCCGGGGGCGCCGTGGCGGGACTGCATCTCCCGCTGGAGAAAATACACACCCAGGTCTGACGGGATGGAGTCGAAGCCGCAGGTCGGTACGATCCTGGCTCCGGTCTCGACCGCCTGGGCGTTGTGGGCGTCCAGCATGCGGCGGATCCAGTGCGCCTCGCCTGTCAGGTCACAGTAGCCCGTACCCGCCCGGACGCAGGCGGCGACCAGTTCAGAACCGTAGCGGGCATAAGGTCCGACCGTGGAACAGACGACCCGTGTGCGCTTCGCCAGAGCGGCCATCTTGTCTTGGTCGTGGGCATCGCCAAGGACTACGGGCAGATCCGGCGCACCAAGGCCTTCCCGGACTGCTGCCAGCTTGACCTCGTCCCGGCCGCCGATGGCCCAGCGCAGGACGTCCCAATCGTAGTTCTCAGCCAGGTGCCGGGCTACCAGTTGGCCGGTAAACCCGGTGGCTCCCCACAGGATCAGGTCGAATTCGCGATCATGGCGCCTCACGGACGGCGTCATCCCTCGCTGATGACGATCTCGACTCGGCGGTTCTGGCTGCGACCTTCCTTCGTGGCGTTGTCGGCGATCGGCTTGGTCATGCCGAATCCCTCCGAGCTGAGACGCTTTGGTTCCACCCCTTCGCCGGACAGGAATTCCAGCACGGACAGGGCCCGGCGCTTGGACAGCTCCAGGTTGTACTCCGCGCTTCCGGTGGAGTCGGTATGGCCCTCGACGATCACCTTGAGGTCGGGGATGACCAGCAGAATCCCGGCCAGCTTGGCGATCGCCTGCTTGGCTTCCGTCTTCAGGGTCGCTTCGTTGACGTCGAACAGGATGTCCGGCAGGTTGACCACGTACCCCCGGGCCGAATTGCGGGTCTCGGCCACATGGGACAATGCGCCTGACAGCCGGTCGCTGAGTTCGGTTTTCTCCTGTTGCAGCCTGGCGCTGGCCACTTCCAGCGACTCCTTTTCCTGTCGCAGCGACACCATCCCCGCTTCCAGGGTTTCGGTTTCCTCACGCAAGGATTCAGTCTGCAGTGTCATCCTTTCCTGCTCCACCCGGAGCCGTTCCGCTTCGGCCCGGGAGGTGGCCACCGCCTCGTCGGCTTCCCTGGCCGAAGTTTCCGCATCGGCAGCCCGCTGCACCAGCGCGTCCATCTCCGCCCGCCGGGTGGCGATCTCCTTTTCGATTTCGATCCCCTCCTTGCGGCGCAGGGCGATGTTGATCGCTTCGTTGCTCATGGCTACCGACCGCCGGGCCGCATCCACCAGCTTGCGGCTCCTGGAAGACTTGCGCGCCAGATCGTTGGCCTCGACCAGGGCGTCGTCGGCCTCGTTGTAGATCTGGTTGGCGTACGCGGACGCGTCGTTTTCCGTCGCCAGCTCAAACGCCTTGCGGGCCTGCAGCAGCGGCAGCGGTATGGTCGAGTCCCAGGCGATATTGGTGATGCTGTCCAGCGCCGGGTTGGGAGAGGGACCGAACCGGTCGAATTCGAATCCGGTGGACGGCGCCTTCTTGTCTCTGGACGCGGCATTGATGTAGGTCACCAGGCTGGACGGCTGGTTGACCAGGTAGAACGGTTCCGCGGTGACGATCAGTGCGAATGCCTTCTTGCCTGTGGTGAATTCCAGCTTGCCGTTGGCCTCGTCCACCAGGAACTCACCCAGGTTCTCGGCCTGGCCGTCCCTGGACACCGCCCACAGGACATAACAGGTGACGTCGCCGGCGAACAGTATCGCCGGTTTCAGGTCCTGGTATTCGGCCTCGATCCGGGACTGGCCTTCCCGGAACGTCACCTTGGCCTTGATCCGGCCGGCGGCGGCGCTTCCAAGGGCTCCCACGAACAGGTCAACGGTGCGGCCCTCGGGGAAGGTGGTGGTCTGCAGTTCCATGGCGTGGGTGGCGCCGGCGCCCAGCGCCAGAACGGCCAGCAATACAATTGCGGATGCTCGTTTCATCGGTTCCTCCTGCCCCTTGACCGGGGCTCACTCTCGCGCTGCACCCATTAGATGTCCTAACCGAGTTTCGTCAACAGGAAACTATGGCCTAAAGGCCGATTCCCAACAGAAAGCCTCACTTTGTTATACTCCTCGTCCGTTTTCAGGGGGGATTTCCAGAGTGGGTACAGAAAGAGGCAGTTGGAATTCACAGTTGGGTTTTGTTCTGGCCGCCGCCGGCAGTGCCATCGGCCTGGGAAACCTCTGGAAATTTCCGTACATCACCTGGCATAACGAGGGCGGGGCCTTCGTTCTGGTTTACCTGCTCTGCATTTTGATGGTCGGGCTGCCGATCATGATGGCCGAGATCCTCATCGGCAGGAAAACCCAGAAGAGTCCGGTAGGCGCCATGGTGGAAGCGGTAGGCAAACGCTGGGCCTGGGTCGGCGGCCTGGGGGTGTTCACCGGTTTCGTGATCCTTGGGTATTACTCGGTGATCGCCGGCTGGACCTTGCGGTACTTCGCCACCTGCCTGGGATGGAGTTTTAGAGGGTTCCAGTCCTCCGAATCCACCGGTGAGGCATTTACCGCCTTCGCCGCCAACGGCGGCCTGCAGCTGATACTGTGCGGCGCTTTCATGTTCGTCACCGTGTTCGTGGTCCGGAGAGGGATCGGCGGCGGCATCGAAAAGGTTGCCCGGTTCCTCATGCCGGTGCTGTTCGCCATCCTGGTGCTACTGCTGGTCAGCGCTCTGAGTATGGAAGGGGCGCGGGAAGCACTGTCGTTCATCTTTATGCCCGATTTCGCCAACCTGCCGGCCACAGGCGTTCTGGAGGCGCTGGGACATGCGTTCTTCACCCTGTCCCTGGGGATGGGGGCGATGATCACCTACGGGTCGTATCTCTCTCACAAGCAATCGGTAGTCAGGGCTTCCGCCATCGTCGTCGCCCTGGACACCCTGATCGCCCTGGCGGCGACCACCATCATGTTCTCGGTGATCTTCTCGAGCCCGGGGATGAAGGAGCAGATCAGCGGCTCCACCGTAGGGATGCTGTTCATCTCCCTGCCGGAGCTTTTTTACACCCAGGTTCCCTTTGGCTCGATCCTGGCGCCGCTGTTCTACGTCCTGGTCGCCTTCGCGGCGCTGACCTCCACCATCTCCCTGATGGAAGTGATCGTCAGCTACTTCATCGACCAGCGCAAGATGCCACGAGCCGCCGCCTCATGGATGTGCGGACTGGGGACGTTCATCCTGTCGGCGCTATGTGCGTTGTCTTTCGGAGGGGTGCCCTGGCTGTCCAAGTTCAGTTGGGTCTATCGCGGCACCGATGACGCCAAGGAAGGGCTGTTCCAGCACCTGGACTACCTGGCGTCCAACTGGCTGCTCCCGGTCGGCGGGTTCTTCATCACCATCGCCGTCGGCTGGTTCATGACCCGCAAGAGCACCGAGAAGGAACTGATAGCCGACGACAACCCGGGCTGGTTCTACTACCCGGTCTGGCGGTTCATTATCCGGTACGTCTCCCCGGTGGCCGTTGCGGTGATCATAATTTTTGTGATCCGGGGGAAGGATTTCAGCTAGAGTTCCGCACCCAGCCTCCGCCCAGCACCAGGTCTCCGTCGTACGCCACCGCAGCCTGCCCCGGGGTGATCGCCCTCTGAGGCTCGTCGAACCGGATCGTGGCCGAGCCGTCGCCATGATCGGTGATGGTGGCCGGCGCGCCTTCATGGGTGGAGCGGATCCGCACCGTTCCCTGCACCGGTCCCGACGGTTTTTCGAACGGGATCCACCGCACCCGGTCGATGACGCACGATCCGGACAACAGGTCGTCGCCTGTCCCGATGGTGACCCGGTCGGTGCCGGGGTCGATGCCGATGACGTAGAGCTTGTCGGCGCCCTGAACGCCCAACCCCTTGCGCTGTCCCACGGTGAAGCGGCCGATGCCGTCATGGGAAGCAAGCACGTTCCCCTCCCGGTCCACCATCTCACCCGGCTTCACCGCTTCCGGACCGCGTTCCCGCGCAAGGAGAGAACGATAGTCGTCCCCTTCCGCCACGAAGCAGAGGTCCATGGACTCGGTCTTGGACGCTACCGCCAGCCCGAACTCCTCGGCTCGTTGCCGGACCTCTTTCTTGGTCATCCGGCCCAGGGGGAACAGGATGTGCCGGCGCTGTTCTTCAGACAGGTCGAACAGGAAATAGGACTGGTCCTTGGTCTCGTCCACCGCCTTGCGCAGAAGGGTGCGGCCGCTGACCGGGTCCGGCTCCAGGATGGCGTAATGTCCTGTGGCCACCCGGTCGGCTCCCACCGCCCGGGCCCGGCCCAGCAGACTTCCGAACTTCATGAACGTGTTGCACCGGATGCAGGGGGAAGGGGTCTTTCCTGCTGCGTAGTCGTCCAGGAACGGGTCCAGAACGAATCTCCGGAACTCGTCTTCCATATCCAGGGTGTAATGAGGGAAACCGAACCGGCCGGCCACCAGCCTTGCGTCCCGAAAATCGTCCGGCGAGCAGCATTTGCCGTAGCGCTCCTCTTCACCGGCCAGTTGGTCCACCAGCTTCATGGAAAACCCGACCAGCCGGTCGCCGCCCTCGGCCAGGATCGCAGCAGCCACCGACGAATCGACGCCGCCGCTCATGGCCACCGCCACCGTCCCTTTCATCGTCTCGCCTCCCGGATCCGGTTCACCTGTACCGGCAGGACCGAAAGGAACCGGTTCACGTCTTCGAGGGTGCTGTTCCATCCCAGGGATACCCGGATGGCGCCACGGGCCTCCTCCTCGGTCAGGCGCATCGCCTGAAGAACGTGGGACGGCTCCACGGCGCCGGAAGCGCAGGCCGATCCTGTGGACACGGCAAACCCGGCCATGTCCAGCCCGATGGCCAGCATCTCCCCCTCGATACCCGGCACGGCGAAGTTCACCGTGTTCGGTAACCGGTTGGCCGCCTGGCCGTGGAACCGGATTTCCGGGAGCAGTTCCCGGAGCTGGGTTTCGATCCTGGCCCGCAGCTTCAACAAACGGCCCGACTCGGTTTTCAGGTTGTCGAGGCATGCGTTTGCGGCGGCACCGAATCCGATCACCGCCGGCAACGGAGGAGTCCCTCCCCGCCTGCGCTTCTCCTGTGCCCCTCCGTGAACCAGGGGGGCCAGCATGATCCCCTTGCGAACGGTGAGGGCGCCGGCCCCGGGCGGTCCTCCGATCTTGTGGGACGACAGCGCCAGGAAGTCGGCAAACGACTCCGCTGCACCCAGCGGCTTCTTGCCGGCGATCTGAACCGCGTCCACAAGGAAGGGAACACCTGCCCGCCGGCAACCTTCCCCGACTTCCTTCACCGGCTGAAGCACTCCGGTCTCGTTGTTGGCCCACTGCAGAACCGCCAGGACCGTACCCCGGTCCAGCCGGGCCAGGAACCGGTCCGGGTCCACCCGGCCGTCCCGGTCACAGGGCACTTCCTCAACAGTGAATCTGCGGGATGTGAAGGCCCGGGCCGCCCCGAACACCGCCGAATGCTCCACGGCGCCGACGACGATCTTCCGCAGGCCCGAGGGCGCCCGGTCACAGACGCCGCGGATCGCCGCTTCGATAGCCTCCGACCCTCCGCTGGTGAAAACCAGCGAACCGCCTGGCACACCGGCCAGTTCCGCCACCTGCTCCCGGGCGTGTTCCATGGACTCCATGGCCGCCCTGCCCTCGGCATGGAGAGACGACGGGTTGCCGGCAGGACTGTCGATCCACTCCGCCAGAGCGGCGGCAGCCTCCGGTCGCACCGGGCTGGTGGCATTGTGGTCCAGGTACACCCTGGCAGGTGCTTCCCGGCCGTCGTCGAGGATCATTTTGAGCGTTCTCCGTCCATAGTCCGCCTGGAATGCGTGTGTTACATTACCGGTTTCAATCGGGGTGCGCCAAGTGTCTACGGAATTTGAACTTAAAAGCACGATCAACCTGCCGAAAACCAGGTTCCCCATGAAGGCCGGGCTCCCGAACAGGGAACCTGTGACCCTCTCGTGGTGGTCGAAGATCGATGTGTTCAACCGGATCCGGAAGAGCCGTGAATCAGCCGAACCGTTCGGCCTCCACGACGGCCCGCCCTACGCCAACGGCCATATCCATCTGGGCCACGCCCTGAACAAGATCCTGAAGGACATCGTGGTCAAATCCAGGACGATGATGGGGTACGACGCCCATTACATCCCGGGCTGGGATTGCCACGGCCTGCCGATCGAACATCACATGGACAAGAAGCTCGGCTCCAAGAAGGCGAAGATGACCGCCCTGCAGTTCCGGGCCGCCTGCCGTGAGTACGCCGAGCGGTTCATCGTTATTCAGGGAGACGAGTTCCAGCGCCTGGGTGTGATGTGGGACCGGGCCACCGACACGGCGGAGCACGACGCTGACGCGCCGAACCGTACGGCGATCTACCGCACCCTGGACAGAACCTATGAAGCGGAGATCATCCGCCAGGTCGGCCGCTTCTTCGAAAACGGCGCGATCTACCACGGCGAGAAGCCGGTGCACTGGTGCCCGTCCTGCCGCACCGCCCTGGCGGAAGCCGAGGTGGAGTACGAAGACCGCACCGACCCGTCGGTATACGTCAAGTTCCCGGTGGAAGGCCTGGAGGCAAAGGTGCCGGAACTGGCCGGTCGCAAGGTCGTGCTCCTGATCTGGACCACCACGCCCTGGACCCTGCCGGCCAACCTGGCGGTCGCCCTCCATCCGGAACTGCCGTACGTCGCCGTTGAGGTCGGTGAAGAGGTCCACATTATCGCCGAGGGCCTCCTTGAAGAGGTCCGGGGGAAACTTTCCTGGGGCGACACACCGGTAATTGCCCGGTTCACCGGCGCCGAGCTTGTGGGCCAGGGCGACGATTACATCGGAACCGGGGCCCGGGTGGAACGGCCCTACCCTACAGCCTCAGGCCCCGGGGCCGGCCCCGGCCTGGTGATCCTGGGGGACCACGTCACCCTGGACGCAGGCACAGGCAACGTCCATACCGCACCGGGCCACGGCGCCGAGGATTTCGTCGTCGGCAAGGAGTACGACCTGCCGCCGTTCAACCCGGTGGGCGACAACGGCTGCTTCCTGCCGGACCGGGTCGGCCCGGACTGGATGAAGGGCCAGTTCGTCCTGAAGGCGAACGCGAAGATCGTGGAGGACCTGGAACAGCGCGGCCTGCTCATGCTCCACGAAGACTATTTCCACAGCTACCCCCACTGCTGGCGCTGCAAAAGCCCGGTTCTGTTCCGGTCCACACCCCAGTGGTTCATCTCCATCGACCATCAGGATCTAAGGGGCCGGGCGGTGAAGGCGATCCGGGAGGCGAAGTGGCTGCCGGCGTTCGGCGAGGATCGCATCGCCGGCATGGTGGAGAACCGGCCCGACTGGTGCATCTCCCGGCAACGGACCTGGGGCGTTCCGATCCCGGCGGTGTTGTGCTCCCACTGCATCGACGAAAACCCGGATGCGTTCATCCGGGACCAGGCGTTCTTCCGCCACATGGAAGACCTGGTCCGGCAGGAAGGGTCCGACGCCTGGTACGGAGCCCCCGAGGGCGACGGCCACAGGCCGTATGCCTCCGACGAGGAGCGGAGGGACCGCCTGGTTCCCGCCGGCATCGGCTGCCCCCATTGCGGGGAGCGCTCCGGTCTGTCGTTCCACGAGCACATCGTCGACGTCTGGTTTGAATCCGGCGTTTCCCATTCCGCCGTCCTCGGAAGAGACGACAAGCACCCCTGGCCCGCCGACCTGTACATGGAAGGTCACGACCAGTACCGG
This sequence comes from Candidatus Polarisedimenticola svalbardensis, assembly GCA_014764515.1. Classification (GTDB taxonomy): domain Bacteria; phylum Acidobacteriota; class Polarisedimenticolia; order Polarisedimenticolales; family Polarisedimenticolaceae; genus Polarisedimenticola; species Polarisedimenticola svalbardensis. Next base: position 33,717 of record JACXWD010000026.1, read on the forward strand.
GGCTGGTTCCATTCCTCGCTGCTGGTGGCGGTGAACGACCGGGAGACGGCGCCGTACAAAGAGGTTGTCACCCACGGCTTCACCCTGGACGGCGACGGACGGAAGATGTCCAAGACCCTGGGGAACACCATCTCTCCCCTGGATGTGGTCAACCGGCGCGGCGCCGACATCCTGCGGATGTGGGTGTCCATGGTGGACTACCTGGAAGACATGCGGATCTCCGACGAGATCATGGACCGCAACTCCGAGTCGTACCGCAAGATCCGGAACACCTTCCGCTACCTTCTGGGCAACCTCAACGGGTTCGACCCGGACCGGGACCTCCTTCCTTACGAGGAGATGGAAGAGATCGACCGCTGGGCGTTGCAGCAGCTGGACCTGTTCCGGGAGAAGCTGGTGGAGGCGTACCGTAAGCACCACTACCACGCCGTGTACCACGGACTCCAGAATTTCTGCGGCGTGACACTGTCGTCGTTCTACCTGGACATCATCAAGGATCGGCTTTACACCTACCCCACTTCCGGGAAGGGACGTCGATCGGCCCTGACGGTGCTGTACAGGCTGGCCACCGATCTATGCCGGCTCATGGCGCCGGTCCTCTGTTTCACCGCAGAGGAGATCTGGCAGGAACTGGAGACCCTTCACGGACGGGAGCCCTGGACAGACGCCACGATCCATACGGAACGGTTCCCGGAAGCCCTGGTGAAGAACCGGGACCAGCCTCTGATCGACCGTTGGCAACGTTTGATGGACCTGCGCTCCGAAATCTCTCCGGCCCTCGAGAACGCCCGCAAGGACAAGCTGATCGGCACCTCCCTGGCTGCCAAGGTGGTGCTGGAGGGGCCGGATGAAATCACCGACTTCCTGGGCAGCTTCGGCGACAACCTGAAGTACTACCTGATCACCAGCGGTGTGGAGTTCGGCCCTGCCGGGGAATCCGCCCTGGAATCGGAACGTGTACCAGGGTTCCGGATCGGCGTGCTGGCCGCCGACGGCGTCAAATGCCAGCGTTGCTGGAACTTCACTACCGACGTGGATTCGGCCCCGGACTACCCGGGCTGTTGCGGACGGTGTGTGGAACATATCCGCGCATGAGCCTCATCGGCGACTTTGCAACCAGGAGACGCTACTTCGGCGGTGCAGCCGTAGTGATCGTGCTGGACCAGGCTACGAAAATAGCCGCCCATGCATTCCTCCCAGGGAAGGACGCGGTGGTGGTGATCCCCGGGTTCATGAACCTGGCGTACTCCCGGAACCCGGGAGGGCTGTTCGGCCTGTTCGGCACCTGGAGCAACGCCTGGCGGACCAGCCTGCTCACCCTGCTTCCGATTGCCGCAGTCCTTCTCATAGGGCTGTTCCTGGCCCGTACGAAGGAGCAGGACCGCCGCACCTTGTTCGGACTGGCCATGATCCTGGGCGGCGCCACCGGCAACCTCATCGATCGGGTGTTCCGGGGAGAAGTCGTAGACTTCCTGGACGTTTACGCCTCCACCCAGTTCCTGGCCCGCTGGTTTGTGAAACAATTCGGCACGGCACACTGGCCGACCTTCAACATCGCCGACTCCGCCATTGTGATCGGCGCCGGTCTCCTGATCCTGGACGTCCTGCGGCCCGGACAGCCTGCCGAATCGGAGGAATGAACCGTCGTGTTCCCGGTACTGCTCGACTTCGGGGTCCACAACCTGCCGTTCTTCGGCGAGACCCACCTGTTCATTCCGACATACGGCGTCCTGTACGCCGGCGGCGCGGTCATCGCCTGGATCTGGCTGATGCGCCGGGCGCGAACCCTGAAGGTCCCGGACGAGCACATGTTCAACCTGTGCTTCTACGGCCTGCTGGCAGGGCTGCTGGGAGCGAAACTGTTCCTGATCCTGGTGGAATGGCGTTACTACCTGAACAACCCGATGGAGATCCTGGGAACGATACGATCCGCCGGCGTTTTGATCGGCGGCGTCATTGCCGGAGCCGCCGTCTTCATCTGGTACTGCAGGCGGCACAACCTCCCGACTCTGACCCTGGCCGACGCCTTTGTGGCCCCCCTGGCGGTAGGCCAGGCAGTTGGCCGCCTTGGTTGCTTTTCGGCAGGTTGCTGTTACGGCAGCCCAACCGAGGGTCCTCTTTCCGTCACCTTCACCGATCCGGTGGCGGCGGCACAGACCGGAGTCCCCCTGAATATCCCGTTGATACCGACCCAGTTGACCGAATTGACCACCGACCTGCTGCTGGCGATTCTGTTGACTTTCCTGTGGCGGAAACGCGTCTCCCCTCCCGGCACCGTCCTCTGGACCTATGTCCTGGTTTACTCGTGCCTGCGGTTCCTTATCGAATTCGGGCGGGGCGACGACGTGCGGGGGCTCTGGTTCGGAGGAGCCCTTTCCACATCCCAGATCCTGGCCCTTGTGGCAGGCCTGGCGGCGGCGGCCATGCTTTTACGCGGCCGCAAGCAACGGGCCCTGGAGTTGAACAATGGATGAGGGCGAAGTCACACTGGTAGCAGGCCCTGAGGAGGTTGGCGTCCGCCTGGACCGGTTCCTGGTGAGCAGTTTCCCGGAGACCACCCGGTCTGTGCTCAGAAAATGGATCGACGGCCAGCGGGTTTTTGTAGACGGCGCCAAGCCGGGGAAGGCCGGCATGCTGCTGACCCTGGGCATGAGGATTCAGGTCCTGGTACCGCCGGCCTCCGAGCACACGCCGGCAGGCGAGGAAATCCCGATTGCGGTTCTCCACGAAGACGATCACATCATCATTGTGAACAAGCCTGCCGGGATGGTGGTCCACCCGGCACAGGCCTATCCGGGTGGAACCCTGGTAAACGCGCTGCTGGGGAGAGGCACGCGCCTGTCCGGCGTGGGTGAACGGGGACGTCCGGGGATCGTCCACCGGCTGGACCGGGACACTTCCGGGGTCATGGTCGTGGCCAAGAGCGATGTGGCCCATCATGGCCTGGCCACCATGTTCGCCGACCGGGAGATCGACAAGACCTACCATGCTCTGGTCTGGGGATCTCCCGATCCTGAAGAAGACGAGGTGCGCTCCCCTATCGGGCGATGCCGCCAGAATCCGACCCGTATGGCGGTGGGCGGCATCCGGAGCCGGCCGGCGATTACGCGCTACCGCACCGTATCGAGTTTTCCGGGTTTCTCCTGGCTTGAGATCCAGTTGCTCACCGGCAGGACCCACCAGGTCCGTGTGCACATGAGCGCCCTGAACCATCCGGTCGTCGGCGACAAGGTCTACGGTGGCGTCCAGTGGAAAGGGCTGCAGGATCCGGCCCGCCGCAACCTCCTTAAGAAATTCGACCGTCACGCCCTGCATGCCTCGGTGCTAGCCTTCAACCATCCGGTCACCGGGGAGCGGATTTCGTTCACGGCGGAACTGCCTGAGGAGATGTCCGAGCTTTTGACGATGATGCGAACATGATCCCTGCCGTCGCCCTGATAGGAACCGGGCGGTTGGCATCGGCCCTTGCGCCGGCCCTTAAGGGGGCTGGGATCAGGGTGGTATCGGTGGTGGCCCGAACCGAAAGTTCGGCCGGCAGGTTCAGGAGGCAATTCCCCCGGCTGGCCGGCGTCACCGGAACGACCCTGCGAGGGAAACCGGGGCTGCTCCTGCTGGCGGTGCCGGACCGGGAGATTGAAGCAACCGCCGCCGTCCTGGCCCGGTTCCCTGTCCGGCCTGATGGGGTGGCGCTGCACCATGCCGGAGGCCTGGGCCGGGAAGTACTGGAACCCCTGAGATCCGCAGGTCTGGCTACCGGCGTCCTGCACCCGCTGCAGGTCATGGGCATCGCCGGGCACAAGGTACTTGAAGGAAGTTATGCACGGATCGACGGTGAGCCCCGTGCCCGCCGCCTGGCAGCCGAACTGGCAGCCGAACTGGGCATGACCGCGCTGAAATTCCGCCGCCGCCCGGACCGGGAGGCACTGTCCGCCTACCATGCCGGAGCCGCTCTGGCCTCCAATGACCTGGTCGCTCTCCTGTCCCTGGGGACGGACCTGCTGGTGGCATCCGGGGTCGGCCGGGCCCAGGCCCTGGACGCCCTTGCAACCCTGGCCGGCGGCGCGATCCGCAACCTCCGGGAAGGCGGCGTCCCAGGGGCGATGACCGGCCCGGTGGCTCGTGGAGATACGGTGACGGTCTCCGCCCACCTGGATCGTCTGGAAGAGCTTTCGCCGGAAGCTCGGGAAATCCACCGGCTCCTGAGCCGCAGGCTCCTGGATCTTTCCCGCTCCGGGGGCGTGAAGGAACGGAGCAGGATGGGGCGGATCCTGGGCCGTCGCCGGTCCAGCTAGCCCGACGCCGAACGCCAAGGTATATTGATTCCCCAATCCTGGTGGAGAGAATTGTATGACCGGTACACAAAAAAGCCGCACCCTGGCAGCTCTGTTCGCAGCCGCCGTCCTGGCCATGTCCCTGGTCCACGGCGCCGGCCAACGCCGACCCGGGGTCTCCGACCTCAGGCTGACCCCGCAGACCAATGCGGGACATTGGCATGGAACCTGGGTGTACAAATCCAGGCAGCAACGCATCGTGCTGTGGCTCAGGGAAGATGAATCGGGCAAGCCTGAATACCGGATGCAGTATCAGAGCACGAGTACGCCGGAGGCGTTCATTACCGACTGGGCCGGCCGAGCGGATTACGCCGTAGCCGGCACCGACGCCGTGTTTCATCTTGCGGCGACCGAGCGGGATGCCGACACCATCCAGGGGACCCTGGAGTGGGACCTGCAGTTCGAGAAAGGCGGCCGCAAACGAGCGGGGAAATTCCTGATCTACCGTGGCGGCGCCGGGCGGCACCTGGTCATACATTTCCATGAGCAGTCCCTGACGGTCCGGAAAGGCGACAAGGAAGCGACAGAAAACTCCTCCAGCGCCTGGACCTTCATCAAGTACTCCAAACGCCTCGTACTCTGGGAAGAAATCTTCTGATCGTGTCTCATCGACCGCTGATACGGCTCCTGCTGTTCCTGGCCCTGGCAATCGTCCCGGCCCTGGCCGGCCCTGTGGATCCGTTCCCGGTCCGCATGGTGAAACTTCAGGGCGATCCGGCCGCTGCCGCGACCCGGGCTCACCTGGCATACTCACGTTCCCTGGGGTTCAACGCGGTTTGGGTTTACGGACACCAGGCCGGTGTGTGGACCGACGGCGACATCCGTCTCAACCCGGAATTCCTGGACCTTGCAGACTGGTGCCGGAACCAGGACATGACCATCTTCGTCTCGGTGAACCCTGTTGCGGCCACCGGTGGCGATTTCATTTTCCATGAGAAGTCCGGGGAGAAACGGATCGCGCGGTTCCTGCGTAAGCTGCGCCGCAAGGCCGGCGTCCATGATTTCGTTCTGTCTTTCGACGACATGCCGACCCGGCTCACCGATCTCAACGATTTCCTGACTTACGGAGCGAGCACCGCACCCGCCCATCTGGATCTTACCCGGCGACTGTACCGCCGCATGAACAAGAGCGACACATTCTGGCTGGCCGCAACAGCGTATTGCGACGCTCACCTGGGGGACGGCAACGGGCCGTACACCAAGCCGTTTCTGGAACGGCTGTCCACGCTGGACCCGGACATCGGGCTGATCTGGACCGGCCCGGAGGTTCTGTCCCGGTCCATCACCGGTGACGATATCCGCAACGCCCGAAGGCGTCTGGGCGGCAGGAAGATCCTGCTGTACGACAACTACCCGGTGAACGACGACGGCCGCCGCCTCTCCCTGGGCCTGGTCCTGGGACCGCTGCGCAACCGCTCGCCGGAGATCGCCGGACATGTCGCCGCCTACCTGGCTTGTCCGATGAACCAGGTTGGGGCAAGCCGTCTCCCCCTGCGAACGGTGGCCGAATACCTTGCCGACCCTGCAGGCTACGATCCGGACCTGTCCTGGCAGGGTGCCATCGCCGATCTTGCTGGGGACGACCCTGCCGCCCTGGATGCGCTGAAGACCCAGGCGATGGAGTGGGGAGGCTGGATAGGAGGCCGCAACTACCATCACGCAGATGAGAGCAGTATCTTCACGGCCGCCCGGGAGCTGGCTCATCCGGCCTACGTCGCCCGTTGGGGCTACACCCTCAAACGGTATCCGGACCGGATCGCCGCCCTCTCGAAGCTGAGCGACACCTGGTTCCGGGACGACCTGTTGCTGGCCATGAAACGCCGCCTGGCTGTGGCCCGGGTGTTTCCGCTGATCGTGGAGTACCGGGCGCGCAAGGCCGCAGGGCGCAAGGATGCAGACGACATCCTGCGAACCATCCTGACGGTGCGCGAACGTACCGCCGAGCGTCCGGTCCGACTGCTGCTGGAGAGCTTCCTGGAAGAGGCTGGAGTTCCCTCCGAAGCTGAGTGAAAGAGGCCTGGTTGGCGACCCCAACGGGATTTGAAGCGAGGATAGCCCGGAGTATCTGTTGATATTTCGGGTTTTTTTCTTTCTTGCACCCCTCGAAACAGGCTGATATCACGGTGGCGTGGACGCTATTTGGACACCGTG
>JACXWD010000067.1:0-3078 GCA_014764515.1 Candidatus Polarisedimenticola svalbardensis
CCCAGATCGGTCGCCAGCCTTTGAGCGATCCGTTCCGGGCAACCTCAGAAATCTACACACTGGACCTGATGCTGCATCAGGGAGAAGATGCCGGCGTCGTCGCCTCCATCCTCTCCGAAATGGGCGGCAACGTGCTGGTGGCCAACGGATCGCTGATCCGAGTTGAGATCCACCGCACCAGGCTCGCCGCCGTGGCCGGCCTTGAGCCGGTATTCATGGTCGAAGAATGGCAGCGCCGGTTCACCCGCGCCGAAGAAACCACCAACGTAATCCAGACCGGCTACTACTTCGCCGGCGGAATCGAAGCTCCCTCTCCCTACCACGCAGCCGGCCTCCGGGGCGAAGGTCAGGTCCTGATGGTGCTCGACAGCGGTGTTTCCATCGACGCCGGGGACATGTCCGAGACGGACTCGGTCGCCGGTACTCCCGGTCCTCTCCACCGCAAAGTGCTGCTGAATCAAGCCACCACCCCCTTCGGCGGCCTGGGCGACACCTCGTCCTGCGACGATCCGTTACTGGGCGGTTTTACCCACGGCCAGGTCGTGTCGGCCACAGCCCTGGGCTGGGCAACCGATGTGGACCCCGCTTACGGCACCGGCTTCTTCGCCCTGGACATCGCCGGCAACCAGTTCTCGCTGGACGGCGTCGCCCCGAAAGCGAAGCTGGTGTTCTACGACGGCAACCAGACTCCCGCCACCGGCAACTGCGGTAACCCCGAGAGCGGCGGCATCTCCCCAGGCGACCTTTACAGCGGCGGTGCCGGCGGCTCCCTGGGAGACTCCTGGACCAACTACGGCGCCAAGATCACCAACTTCTCCTGGGGAGAAGCCGGAAACAACACCTACAACATCAACGCCATCGACATCGACACTTTCCTCGACACCGTGGAAGACGCCATGGTGTTCGTCTCCGCCGGTAACGAGGGTTCGGACGAAGACAGCGACGGCATCCCGGACCTCGGCACCCTGGGCGCCCCGGCGACGTGCAAGAACTGCCTCGCCATCGGCGCCTCCGGCAACGCCAACTCCAACGGCGCCCGCAGGACCGAACGGGACCGGGCGTTCTTCTCCTCTACCGGCCCGACCCCGGCCAACCGGGTCGCTCCCCAGCTCATGGCGCCAGGCCAGGAGCGAGGCGGCCTGGGCGTGCCTTCCGAGTTCGCCTGCCGGTCCAACGACAACGACCAGACCGGTACGGTTGAATGCGACGTCTCCGAAGGCTCCGGCGGCACCAGCTTCGCCTCCCCGGCAGCCGCCGGTGCGGCGCTTCTGGTCCGTGACTACTTCGCCAGCGGGTTCTACCCCGACGGCACAACACTGAACCCGAGCAACGCCGGCGACCAGCGCGCCAACATCTCCGGTTCTCTGGTGAAGGCGGTCCTGATCGCAGGCGCCGACTTCATGGCCTTCCCCAACAACGTACTCGGCGCCAACAACACGGTCCGGTACCGCTTCAACAACGAGCAGGGCTACGGTCGTATCCAGCTGGACAACGTCCTTCCCCTGGCGGCCTGGTCCCTCAGCCCTGTCGGCATCATCGTCAAGGACGGCGGACTCACCGACGACGTGTTCGGTGATCTTTCCGGCCTCTCCGGCGTCATGCCGCTGGCCGGCGGAACCCAGAGCGAATTGTTCCAGGTCTGCGACGACACATACGAACTGCGAATCGCGCTGACCTGGATGGAAGCACAGGGCGACACCCTGCAGAACGACCTGGATCTTGAAATCCAGGATCCTGCCGGCAACGTCTACTATGGCAACTACTTCACTGACGACGACAACAAAGACGGCGTCATCGACGCCGGCACGGAAAACTGCCCGAGCATCGACGGCAACACCGCCAACGTGCTGGACGCCGGCCCGTGGTCACTCCCGACCTGCGCGTCCTCGGATCATGACTCCGACAACCCGATGGAAGCGGTCATGCTTTCCCCGGACTCGGACTATAACGGTTTATCGCTGGAATGCACCGGTGGCGGCAGCATCAGCTGCAGCGACGACACCGACTGCCCCGGCGTAGAGACCTGCACCGTTCCGGATGCCTACAACCAGCTCGGCGGCCAGCCTGCCGGTAATTGGACCATCCGGGTCATCGGAGCGGGGATGACCGCCGACACCAACTACGCAGTCGTTATCACCGGCGGTGTCTGCAACGACTCTTCCGTCCGTTTCGACGCCGGCAACTACGTCTGCAACGATTCGGCCCGCATCACCGTCAACGACATCGACACGATCGATGATCCGGCTGCCGGCCTGAGCAGCGGCGAAATCAGCACCCGCGTTACGGTGGATGTGCTCGATGTAGACGGTGTGACCGTTCTCGATACCGAAATCGGTCTCACCTTCGTGCAACAGGGCAGCTCCCTGCGGTTCGTTTCCGACAAACTGCAGCTGTCCAACGGCACCCAGTTCGATCCCGGCAACGGCATCCTCGATGTCCGTCACGGCCAGTCAATCCGGGTGACCTACCAGGACGAAAGCACCGACGGCGGCGTGCTCCCCGGCGACATTCGCCGTGTTGCAACCAGCGTGGTGGACTGCACCACGGCCATCAACTTCGGAAGCCTGGTGTTCGGCAAGGTCGGCGCCAACGGCATCTTCTCCATCGACGGCGGCTGCGAGCAGAACCTGCGCGGCGGCTTCGAATTCGGTTTCCCGGATGAGTACATGGACGCCGGCGAGTCGGTCGGTTACGGCCTGGCGTTCAACAGCAACGAATCCGAAACACTGGTCGACGCCATCGCATCCCTGCGCTGCGTCGAAGCCGACCTGGACAGCCCGGAAGACTGCCTCCCGGGAACCAGTCAGTGCGCCGACCCGAACCGGGAAAACAACCCGGCCTGCAGCGGCGTAACCGTCACCGACTCCCCCAAGGTTGTCGGCGACATCCCGGTCGGCGTCGCCATGGCGGCGTACTTTAACGTCACCATGGACAGCGTTTTGACCTCCGGGGACGAGATCGAGATGATTCTCGGCATCTCCTCCCCTGCGGCCGGCAAGTCGACCCCGGGTCTGGCGGTTTCCCGCCATACCTTGGACGTGGACGAAAACTCCACGTACTACAGCACCGACTTCCCGA
>JACXWD010000067.1:3178-15479 GCA_014764515.1 Candidatus Polarisedimenticola svalbardensis
CGCCATACCTTGGACGTGGACGAAAACTCCACGTACTACAGCACCGACTTCCCGACTGGTGGTTCCCAGACCAAGGACTACAACAACACCGAAATCGCCGAAGTGGTTACCACCGACCTCGGCAATCCCGACCTCGACTACCGGATTGAAACCTGGACCTGGGGCGACCCCAGCGCCACCAACCCGGACCTGGTCACCTTCGCGCCGTTCGACTTCGACTCCAACAACGGCGGATTCCAGGTCGGCGTGACGTCTAATACCGACATCGACCTGGTCATCGCCCAGCCGACTCTCTGGGGCGAGGACCTCAACTTCGACGGCCTCGCCCAGGGCTCGGAAGCGACCCGCGACCCGATCGGCACCGGTGCTCTCGACTTCGGTTACAGCACCCTCGGCGGCTGCGGCTGGCAGACCGCCAACAACGCCGGCGGTGACGGCGGTGTGTGGCACACCGGCCTGATCGGTAACGACGGCGGCAGCAGCGGTCTTACCAACTGTCTCGCAGACGGCGACAGCGGACCGAACCGCTGCCAGGCCACCGAAGCGTCAATCGGCACCATCAACGGTGACCTGATGTGGTTCGAGCTCCTGGTCACGCCCGAGATCAACAAGGTCAACGGCGCCACCCACACTGTCGAGATGGTCGATTTTGCCTGGAACATGACCCAGGATATCGCCAACGATCTCGAAGTGTTCACATGGGAACTCGATAACGACATCGAAAAACTGGAACCCGTGGACCTCAAATCAGACAGCACCATCAGCGGCCTCATGTTCGGCAAATTCGGTCCGGTCACCGGTCTCGGCAACCCGGCACTCGGAACACCGGCACACGCAGGTTTGAACTCGGGCTTCGCCATGTTCAGCCAGTATATCGAAGGCGGCGCCGAGAACTTCAACGGTGGCGACGGCACCAACGACCGTGTTGGCGATCAGAGCTGCTGGTTCAACTCGGGCAAACAGGCGGCCGATCTCGTCGGCCCGTTCGGTACGGCCCTGCCTCTCGACGATGACGTCGACAACGATAGCGACGGCCAGACCGACGAGTTCGTAACGGCCAACGGCCCGCTGCGCAACTTCGACCTCTCCGCGTTCAACGGACCGGACCTCCGGGTGACCACCTGGGAGGATCTGTTCGGCGACAGCGGCAACACCTTCCAGGCCGCCCTGGGCTACGTGGTGCTCGAAGGCACCCCGTCCAATGTGGCGGACTCGAAGAGCTACGGCGTCACTGTGGACGATGTGGTCGTCGAATGGCGGGAGTATGAACTGGCAGCCGACGGCAGCGATTGCGCCGGCTCCGGCGAATGCGCCTCCCTGGACCTCCAGACCACAAACTTCTTTGAGGGCGCTGCGCTGATCCAGGTCACCTCCATCGAACGGACGCCTCCGGCTGTCAACAACTGCAACTTCAATTTCTATTGTGGTGGAACCACCACCAGTTGCGGCGCACCCGGCAGCCCGGACAACAACGACTGTGTCCTCATCGGAACGGAAGTCTGTGAAGACCCCAACCTGACCGACCCGAATGACGACACCGACTGCGATGACGACGGCACGGCCGACATCGTTGCCGAGGTGTACAGCGCCAACCGGGACGACACCGAGGTGATCTACCTCAACAACACCGGGAACGCCACCAACCCTGACGAGTACAAGGGTACGATCCCGATCTCACCCACCTTCGATGTCGACGGCCAGTTGGTCGCCGGGCACTTCGAAGGCGGCGTCCTGTTCATCGTACAGAACGGTACTTCGAACCCGATCGTCCAGGTCGACTACGTAGACGATGGCTGCAACGACGACCCGGATCCGACCAAGACCGGTATCCGGTTTGCCTCGACCACCGTCTTCATGCCGATCGCCCGGATGAACGTCGTTTCCTACGATCTGATCGACGACAACGACAACGACGGCTACGCCGACGCCGGCGAAACCGTCGAGATGCTCATCACTCTCAAGAACAACGTCGATGCCGAGTACAAGAACGTGGTGGCGCGTCTTTCAACCAACTCGCCCAACATCGAGTGCATCACCGGCTCTACGGTTCTCATGGGTACCATGGCTCCGCTGTCCGCAGTAACTGCTGCATCGTCGTTCACCTTCAAGGTCTCCGACAGTGTCAACCGCGGCACGACCTTTGAAGATCTGACCGCCGAGTTCGCAGTGACCGTGGCAGGTGACAGCTTCGACACCCTGATCCAGCCTATCGGCCTGGTGATGGATCTCGATCTGGACATCACCAGTGCCGGTTCGGGAGCGTCGACGTTCACCGAGTCGTTCGACGGCGGCACCTTCGGCCAGTTCACCACCATGAACCTGGACGGCGCCGGCGTGGGCGGCTCCAACGCCAACTCCGACGGCTACCGTTGCCAGTACAGCAACCCGGACTTCATCAATGCCAACGCCTACAAGCGGGAGATGTGCTATCTCGGCAACAACCGCACCAACCCGTTGCTCGGGGACGAAATCTACGAGTTCCACATTCACACGACCGCCTCTCCTGACGGTGGTCGTGCATTCAGCGGCACCAGCTCGATGCATCTGGGCACACACGACAACCCCAGCAACGCCGGCTTTGACACAACGTCCCTGGGCCAACTTGACGCCCTGGTGACCATTAACCCGATCAGCCTGTCCAGCTCCGCCACATCCGTGCTGTCCTTCAAGCACCAGATCTCCATGATCGATGACCGCACAGTGAACTCCCCCGGCAACGAAACGCCGGACAGAGCTCTGGTCATGGTCAAGAAGGTCAACAACTCAGGCGTGGAACAGGGGGTCTGGATCAAGGTTGCACCTTACCAGAACGTCTACCACATCCAGGGTACGGACAACTTCACGGAATGCGTGTTCGACCCGATCGATGACGGATCCGACGAAGACGACTTCTTCGATCCGTCAGATCCGTTCCGCCGATTGGGACCGTCCTCAACCTGCTTTCCGGAATTCGTCTTCACGGACCTGGGAAACACCACGTTTGACGCTGCTTTCGATCCGAACCTCATTGGTCGTGCTACCGAAACCGGTGGCGGCCTCGAGGGCGCCGTTGGACCGGGCACCTGGGTTGAATCCAAATTCGACCTGGCCAGGTTCCGCGGTTTCCGACTGAAAATGAGGTTCCTCTACACCTCTATCGCCGTTGATTCGCCTGCTACCAACTACAACCTGCTGTTCGGGCTTCCGGAAGGCTGGCCCGGCGACGACGGCTGGTATGTCGACGACGTCAGCATCAGCAACACCCTGACGTCGCCAGCGACCCTGGCTCCGGATGCGGCTCTGGACAATCCGGCCAACACCTGCGGCGCAGGCTGTTCCGGTATGCTTGCAGATCTGAGCAGTGATCTGGAACTCGAAAGCCACATCGTTGGCGTACCTGGCGGGGCGATCACCCTGAGCGCCGAAACCAGTACGGTTGCTTCGTGCATTGACGGCACCCTGCAGTTCCAGTTCTGGAGCGATGACGACACCAACGGCACGCTGGACGGAAGTGACACCTTGCTGAGGGACTGGACCGACAACGCGTTCCTCACCGATGTGCCTGCGGGCGACACGGATTACGCCGTAAAAACCCGCTGCACCTCCTCCCCCGCATCCTGCCCGGGCGTGGACACCGCGTTCCTAACGGTTACTGTGAACTGTCCGTCTTCGGGCAACCTGGGCTTCGCACAGTCGATAGGTGTCGACGCCGCCAAGGCCAACCTGACCTGGACAACCACGGCAATCATCGACGCCATCGAAGGCAACCTTGATACTCTCCGGAGTGCCGGGTTCGCCACCTCCGTGAACACCTGCCTGGCGGACGACGTCACCACCAATACGGTGGCGATCGCCGCAACGCCTGCATCCGGCAGCGGCCTGTACTACCTGGTCAAGGGATCCGGTGGCGGTGCCTTCTGCAACGAGGTTTCGACGTGGGGCAGTGCTGCCCGCGATACGGATCTCTCCGGCGCAGCGAACGTCTGCCCCTGATCTACTCAGGGTAACGGTTGACTCCAAGGGGAGGGACTTCGGTCCCTCCCCTTTTTTTCAGCGTGGAATGAAGAATGGTGATGGCATCCCCGGATCCGGCCCCGGGGCATAAGATCAATCGGTCCAGGGGATACTGAAAGGCTTCAGAAGGCGTTGATCAGGTCATGGCGCCGGTTGTTTCCTACGGCAGGCGTTTCCATCGCCATGGAGTACAGCTTGCGGTCCATCCCGGACAGTTTCTGACGCCAGGGGAACAGCCTGCGGCTTAAGACCTGTTTCCAGTCCAGGATTCCCTCGGCGAGGCCGACATCCATCCCCGGCGAGCGACCCCGAGGGCGTCGTTCCGACCGATCCTTGCCGAAGTTGACCCAGATCATGAATACGTACAGCCGGAGCATGATCGAGTTCACCCTCCGGCCGTGGGCGATGGTCTCCCGCTTGTGGTTGGCGCTGGAGTGGCGGATCAATTTGTGGAGCACATCTACCGGAAACATCGCCCGGTCCCGCAGTACCGCCTGTTCGCTCTTCGGCTCATGTTTCAAGCGCCGCGGCGGGTTTGGATACGAATCCATTTTGAGCCTGCCCGATTCGATGTGCGGCTGCGCGGCGGCCCGGTAGTCCGGTTTGCCGTCGGCGATCAGGCGCAGTTGCTCACCGGATCGCACCTTCGGCAACAGCTTTTCCAAAACCCGCTCCGTTGATTTCCGGTAACTTCCGGTCGGCAAGGCACCGTGCCTGCGGATGAGTGAATTCAGGCGTTTGGCCCGTGCCGGCCTCATTTCTCCGCCCAGCCGGTGAAGCGTAGGATCGATGGCGAAGATGAAATGAGATCGTGCGCCTGCCACCGTGGCGACTCCCACCGCCATCTCCTGGCAATACTGGTAGGTTTCAAAATGATCGAGCACCGCAGGCTCTCGAAGAGCGTCCAGCTGCTCCAGGGCCAGGGAGCTCAGCAGGAGTGCGTGGCGTCCGATCCGGTTGGCCTGGTGGACGACGGTGGTGTGGGAGCAGCCAAGCATGCGGGCGATTTGCCGTGAAGCGCCGCAAGCCACCGATGCCGCTGCGACCTTGGGCAACAATGCCGGTTTCTTCAGGTAGTAGGTATTGGAAAACGTCTGCTGGCCGAAATCCCGCTTGCAGATCTTGCAATGGAATCGAGGGATGCTCCTGCGATCGCATTTCCTGGAGTAGTAACCATCCCGAACGCAGCGGAAGTTGTTCAGGCTCTGAGACGGGCAGCCTTTCCAGGGGCAGAAAGGCGGTTTGAATCGTCTTGCCGGAATCCTCTCCACCGGTGTGCGCGGCCAGTCCATGGACCGGGATATAGCGAGTACGGTGCCAGGACCCGATCAGGGAAAAGCACCTCGATTCCACCTGGAATGCGATTGTAAAAACAGCCGTCCGTCCGGATTGAGGTCGGTGGTGTCCACCGGCGGATGGTGTGCTGCACGGTGCTCGACCGTAAGACCCGCCGTGCTAGATGGATGCGGCCGGCTATCCCCATTCTGCGCTACACGCTGCCTTTTTTTGTTCAGGGGATGGAAAGAGTGATGGCAGAACTGCCTTCCGGACCTTCCGCAACAAGCGGAAGCCGCCGGCCGGTGGACAACCGGGGTTCCGGTCCGAACCAGAGTCTGAACGGAGTGCCCGGATCCGTTCCCAGGGCTGCGCAGATTCGCTGGACCAGAACACCGGCCACCAGGCCGAAAGTCAGCCTGGCGTTGATCTCGCCCAGCAGGTTGATCCGGTCCTCTCCTTCTGCCGTGACATACCGCCAGAAGTCGATTCCCACGTGACCGCGATACCCGATCCGGCCCAGGGCTGCTGCCGTCCCGCCGGCCACAGTGGCCATCCGGGCCGCTTCCTCGGTGGACAAGTACACCTCGAAACGATCCGGACTGACAGGCCCCGGAACGGTCCGGCTGGGCAGAACCGTCTCTACGCCCTGGAACCGGCCCCGGTCTGAAACCAGAAGCCGGTGCACCCCTGTCAGCCGGACCTGGTCACCGTCAATCAGCAGGGAACATCCGAAATCGGCGGTCCGCCTGAGCCAGGGTTCGAACAGGCAAACTCCGTGGCGTCGGAACAGACGTGCCGCTGCGGCAAGAATCTCAGGCCCCGGATCGGCCCCGCCGGACTCGAAAAGGCGCTCTCGTCCGGCAGCGCAATACTCCCCCTTCAGAACCCATCCGCAGGCCGGGCCATGGATCCGGCGGGCCTCCCCCACCAGACGGAGCAGATCCTCCTCTCGAGAGGCCCGGCCGCTCCCAGGCAGGGAACAGCCCAGACCGGCCCTGAGCGGCTCGAGAAGCGCCTTGCTGTTGGCTTCCCGTGCAGCCTCAGGGTCTGGTTTGGGAGCGGACAGGAGGGCATCCAGGACCGAACTGCCGCTGTTGCCTTCCTGTCGAAAGCCGGCTCCCAGGGCCGCGGTGGCCTCTGTCTCCCCCCAGGCCAGCACCGGCCCGTCCCAGGATCGGGGCAGCGGACCATGGATCAGGTCGGGTGCAGGGAGTCCCGGCACCGGGGTCATCCTCAGGCTGCCGGGTGGACCAGGGAGCCAGATAGTATCTCCCTCCCCTGCCAGGACCCTCATAAGGGCTCCTGCCCGTGTGGCCGCCTGCAGGGCGTCCCGGCCCAGGGCTGGCCGGGCTTTCCCGGCCGCCAGTTCGTTTTCGAAGCCCAGGTTGGCGACCAGCAGCACAGAATCAGTCCGTTTCTCGGCCGAGAGCTTCAAGGAAGGATGGTTCCATGCCTGCCATGGTGCGGGCCAGTTCGTCGAACTGCCTGCCGACGGACCGTGATGGGCGCAACGGCCACACCAGGCTGCGGCGATAGGCTTCCCAGGCGGTCTCACCCTCCGCCTTGAGCCTGTTCAGCCAGGTCCAGCCGAAGCGGACATGTTCGATCTCCTCGCGATGCACGACTTCGATCACATCGGCCAGCTCCCGGTCCCCGGCCTTGCGGGCCAGGCCGCCGTAGTCCGAGGCATGGTCCAGGTTGGCGCATTCGAATGTCAGGGACATGGCGGCGATGAACCGCAGGGGCGAGGACCACTCCCCGGCCTTGGCCCAGAAGTAACCGCTGACCGGGAAATCACCGAATGCCGCCGATCGCCGGGAGAGGAGCTTGAGGTACATCCTGGTGTGGCGCTGCTCGTCGGCAAGAATTCGAACCAGGCCGCGGCGAAATTCCGGCGCGGCATCGGGGAACGCCAGCAAGGCCCAGGCGAACAGTTCCACCGCCTGAAGCTCGTGGTTCGCGAAGGCATGGATGATACGAATTCGCTGGGCCGGATCGCACATGCCCTCACGAGCCGGAACCTTGACTTCCCTGCCCGGCCGGATGCGGATGTCCGGATCCCGGGCCGGGAGGCCGAGTATCAGCGGGGCACCCGGCGTCCGATCTTCTAGGGAGCGGGCCGGCGGGGCAAGTTTCGCGTCGAGCCCGCCGCTCTCGAGAATCGTTCTGGCGTACTCCCTGATTTCCATCGCTGTTTCAGACGATACCGTAGCCCAGGTGCTCTCTGGCCCGGCGCGTCACCCGCCGCCCCTTGGGTGTGCGATCCAGGAATCCGATCTGGAGCAGGTACGGTTCGTAGATCTCCTCCAGGGTTCCCCGGTCTTCCCCCACAGCCGCCGCGAGTGTATTGAGTCCTACCGGCCCACCATCGAATTTTTCCAGGATCGCCAGAAGGATGCGGCGATCGGTCTGGGCCAGTCCGAAGCGGTCGACCTCCAGGCGTGTCAACGCACTCCGGGCCCCGTCACCTGTGATCATCGGCTCGCCGGCCACCTGGGCAAAGTCCCGGACCCTCTTCAACAGACGGTTGCAGACACGCGGTGTGCCCCGGGACCGTCCGGCAATCTCTCCTGCTCCGTCGGCATCCATTTCGATGCCCAGAATGCTGGAGGAGCGGCGCGCAATTGTCGTCAGGGACTCCTGGTTGTAGTAGTCCAGGTGGTGCACGATCCCGAACCGGTCCCTGAGCGGCGGGGACAACAGCCCGAACCGGGTGGTTGCTCCAACCAGGGTGAACCGCGGCAAATCGAGACGGACCGTCCGGGCCGCGGGGCCGCTGCCGATGACCAGGTCCAGGGCAAAATCTTCCATGGCCGGGTACAGGATCTCTTCCAGCACCTTGCCCAGGCGGTGGATCTCATCCACGAACAGGACCTCGCCGGCCTGCAGATTGGTCAGTATTGCCGCCAGATCTCCGGGCTTCTCGACGGAAGGGCCGGAGGTCATTCGGATCGGTGCGTCCATCTCACGGGCGATTACGTGTGCCAGCGTTGTCTTGCCCAGGCCCGGCGGTCCGTACAGGAGCACATGATCCAGGGGTTCCTGCCGTTGCCGCGCCGCTTCGAGGAAGACCGACAGGTTGGATTTTACCGTGTCCTGCCCGATATACTCGGACAGTTGCCGGGGTCTCAGTGTCTTCTCCAGCGCCTCTTCAGCCGGTCCCTCGATCTCGCTGTCCAGCAGATACTCTTCGCTCACACGTCTCTCCCGCCGCCTTAGCGGTTCAGTCCCTGCAGTGCCCCTCGCAGGAGATCCTGGAGATCGGGCCGGTCTCCTTCGAACTCACCCAGCGCCTTGTCCACCGCCCTGTAGGCCGCGTCTTCACTGTAGCCCAGATTGGACAGGGCCGACGCCGCATCATGGCGCAGAGACCGGCCGTCATCCACGGCAGGCGTTTTCCGGCCCGGACTGCCGGCAGGGGGTTCCGGTCCGTCCTTTTCCAGGCGGTCCCTAAGCTCCAGAACGATTCGGGCCGCGGTCTTCTTCCCGATGCCGGGCACACGCTGGATCCTGCTGTGGTCCTGGTCCCTGACCGCCTGTCGCAGTTCTTCCGGGCCGATGCCCGACAAGGCTGCCAGCGCGAGCCTGGGACCGACGCCTGAAATCGATGTCAGATGCAGGAACATCGCCCGTTCCGCCTCGGTAGCGAATCCGTACAGGGTGATGGCGTCTTCTCTTACGTGAGTGAATACATGCAGTTCCAGTTCGCCGCCGTCACTTTCCGAGACGTGGTAATAGGTGCTCAGCGGGATCTGGAGGTCGTAACCGACCCCACCCACATCCAGCTGCAGCCTGCCCGGTTCGCAGTGCCACACCGATCCGCGCAACCGGCCGATCATGGTTCGCTCCTCTCGATGGCGGCGCGCAGGGCGCCATGGGCCAGGTGACAGTAGGCTGCGGCCAGCGCATCGGACAGGTCCGATTCGCCAACCTTCAGCGGAACCGCCAGCACCGCCTGCACCATGCGGCGCACCTGGTCCTTGTCCGCCCGGCCGCTGCCGGTGACGGTCTTTTTGATGGTGGCCGGCGAGTATTCCTCAACCGGTATCCCCCGCTGCCCCAGAGCCGCCAGAATAACGCCCCGGGCGTGGGCCAGCTGCAGCGCTGAGCGCGCATTGATACCGTGGAAAGGCGATTCCACCACTGCGACGTCCGGGCTTTGCAGGTCCAGGACCCGGTCGAACTGTTCCTGGAGGGCCGCCAGGCGCATGGAGAAGGCGAGTCTCCGGGGGAGGGATATCACATCGGCCCGTACCATGACCGGACTGCTGGCGGTGCCTTCGACCAGCGCCCAACCGGTTCGCACGGAACCCGGATCAACGCCCAGCACCAGCACGGCTTCAGCGCCTGGCCGGCTGCCGGGCCGGCGGTCTGACCGGATCAATCGATTTCGGATTCATCGAAATCGAGATTGGCGGAGACCTTCTGGACGTCATCGTGGTCTTCGATGATTTCCAGGAGTTTGATGCACTGTTCAGCCTTCTTGCCGTCCAGCTTGACCATGTTGGACGGAACCATGACTATCCCGGCTTCCGACGGAGCGATACCGGCAGCCTCGAGGGCTTCATTCACCGCGTTGAACGTTTCGGGAGACGTCTCCACCTCGAACAGGTCGTCTTCACGGGAGAGGTCGTCGGCGCCGGCTTCCAGGACAACCTCCATGAGCCGGTCTTCGTCCACGGCATCGGCGGAAACCATGAAATTACCACGCTTGTCAAAGATCCAGGCCACACTGTTCGGCTCGGCCAGGTTGCCGCCGTGTTTGGAAAGGATATGGCGAATCTCCGGAGTCGTGCGCATCTTGTTGTCGGTCAGACACTCGATATAGACCGCCACTCCCCCCGGCCCGTACGCCTCGTAGGCGATCTCTTCATAGGTCACCCCGGGCAATTCCCCGGTCCCTTTCTGGATCGCCCGTTTCAGGTTGTCGGCAGGCATATTGGCAGCCTTGGCCGCCGCCACCGCCGTTCTCAGCCTGGGGTTGCCTTCCGGATCACCACCGCCGAGCCGGGCGGCGATGGTCAGCTCCTTGATGATCTTGGTAAACACCTTGCCGCGCTTGGCATCGGCCGCGGCCTTTTTGTGTTTGATCGTGCTCCATTTATTGTGTCCGGACATACCGATCCTCTCTCAGGAATGCGTCGATTTTATCACAGGTGCGGCCCGCCGGGATCCTGGCGGGCAGAAAGGGAAACGGGGACCGGAGCTTGCGATCAGAAGGTGTAGCGGATGCCGATCCCGACGGAAAAGCCGTTGTACTTCAGGTCACCGCCCTGGATGTAGTACCGGCCGATGTCCAGGTTGCCGTCCAGGAGGCTCGTATCGAACACACAATCCGAGGCGTTGGCGGAGTTGGCGCAAAACTCTTCCGGCGTTACGCCGGGGGGCAGAATGACGTCGTCCTCAGGCACCACGGTTCCGCCGTCCACCAGACCTCCCAGGGTGATGTCCATGGGGCCGTAGAGAGCCGGGTTGGCCAGGGCGGACGTTTGCAGCTCCACCAGGTTGGGGACACTGACGCCCAGGCTTCTTTCACCGTTGATACGGACCGACATCTTCCTGGAGGCCAGGGTGTACCGCACGTCCAGGAAAGCGGCCCACTTCCTTTTGAAACTGTATTCGGCGCCGCCTACCACGTGCCATTCGAAAGTATCCGGGGTCTGAACCGTGATCCCCTCCAGATCCTCTGAAGGAGCACTGACGCCCTGGTACCCCTGGCCGCTGTTGGCCAGGCCGAGGAATCCACCCGTGGATTGATCAAGACGCAGGGACAAGCTGTTCAATTCGTCACTGGGTTTGAAACCAACGACGTTGTACCCGATACCCGCACCGATGAACGGGTTGAACGCGGCTCGGGGGCGGAACCGCGCCAGAGCGGTCAACTGGATCGGAATCTGTTCCACCGTGCCCGCTGGCACGCGGAAATTGGTGTAATTGAACGGGTCGATCTGGCTTACCTCGGCAAAGGGGAATTCGGCCTGCATTTCGATATCGCCGAGATCGCCGGTCTGATACCCGACAGCCGCTTCCAGCACCAGGATCTTGTTCGGTGCGTATTGCAGCGTCGCCATGGTGCGGACGGTGGGGTTGAGAGTCAGCTCACCGAACACCGATCCGTCGTCCCGGGGATCCCCTACCCCCAAAACACCGACGCCGGTTACCGGATCCACCACGGTTAGGACGTTGGCGGCGTTGCTCACAACCGCATCCGTCGAGTTGTAACCACCTGTGTGCAGGCTGAACCGGAACCGCTTTTCGACGTCTTCCGCCAGCAACGGGGAACCGGCGAACATCGTTACAATAAGCAGCCACACAAAGAGCCTGGTGTCGTTTTGCCGTGTCATTGGAATCCTGCCCCCGATCGGAACCCGCCCGCACTGCCGCCGCGGATCCGGAAATTCATGTACCACGATCCTGCCCGTCACCGATAAAGCCGGTGGCAGGAAACACCGTTATACGCCGCAAAATCATGAACGGTCAAGACCAAATCCAGTGGTGATGCTGCTTATAACCAGCACCATGACCACCTAAAAGAAAGGCCCACCAATAATGGTGGGCCTCCCCGAATAATAATCCTGGCAACGTCCTACTCTCCCACGCAGTCTCCCACGCAGTACCATCGGCGCTGAGGGACTTAACGGCCGTGTTCGGAATGGGAACGGGTGTGACCCCCTCGCTATGATCACCAGGAAAACTGAATAGTAGAATGAGCGCCGGCCACATGATCCAATCTGCGTGACAGTATCAATATAGTGGTCAAGCCTCACGACCGATTAGTACTGGTTAGCTAAATACATTGCTGCACTTACACGTCCAGCCTATCAACCTCGTAGTCTTCGAGGGGTCTTCAGCCACCGAAGTGGAGGGATACCTCATCTTTGGGTGGGCTTCGCGCTTAGATGCATTCAGCGCTTATCCTTTCCGGACACAGCTACCCAGCGATGCTCCTGGCGGAACAACTGGAACACTGGAGGTCCGTGGTTTCCGGTCCTCTCGTACTAGGAAACCATCCCGTCAAGTATCCTGCGCC
>JACXWD010000027.1 GCA_014764515.1 Candidatus Polarisedimenticola svalbardensis
GTTTCGGCGAAAAGGGGCCTGACCCCATTTACCATTTAATTATTCACAGCAGGGGCAGAGTTTGCGGAGCATGTCGAAGGAGTAGATGCCGGTGTCGTGGCCGTCGGACCATGCGATCGATATGCCGTAGCGGCCAACGCCGTGGATCTCCTTGGCCGTGACCGCACGGGGGACCGACTCGTTCTCCAGGATCTTCACCCCGCTCATCTCATCCACGCAGGCGGCGCAGTTGCAGTTGCAGCGCAGGTAATAACCGGTGTAGATCGACTCGTGACCATCTTCCCAGACAATGCCGATCTCACCGTTGGGGAACGAGTTCAGATCCCTCGGCGTGCAGCGCTCCGATTCGCCCATGACGCTACTCGTCCGCCTCGGCGCTTTCCGTGTGCTCGCAGTTGTCGGAATCGCACACCAGCTGGCGGCCTTCCTTTTTCGTGACCCGCTCCACCAGGTACTGGCGGTCGCAGTCCGGGCAGGGCTTGTTCACCGGCTTGCGCCAGAGAATGAAGCTGCAGTCCGGGTAGTGATCACAACCGAAGAAGATCTTCCCCCGTTTGCTGCGACGTTCCACCAGTTGCCCTTTGGAACATTCGGGGCAGTGCACCCCGGTCTCGTTCATCTTGACGTAGCGGCAGGTCGGGTAGGCGGAACATGCGATGAACTCGCCGTAACGCCCCTGTTTCTGGGACAGACGGCTTTCGCACCGGGGGCATTTATCGTCCAGGAGCACGTCCGGCTTCGCCTCGGCCTTGCCGTCCTTGTCGATGGTGACCTTGCGGGTGTTCTTGCAGTCCGGGTAGGCGGAACAGGCCAGGAACGGACCGAACCGTCCGCGACGCAGAACCATCGCCTTGCTGCACTTCTCGCAGGGCTCGGCTTCGGTCTCCACCTGGGCCGGAGCAGCAGCCTTGGCCGCCGCCGGCATATCCGAGCGGTCCAGACCGGCGATGTCGGCCACTTCCCGGGTGTTCTTGCAGTCCGGATAACCGGAGCAGGCCAGGAACTTGCCGAACCGGCCCCACTTCACCACCATCATCTTGCCGCACTTGTCGCAGACCTGGTCGGTCTCGATCGCCTCTTCCTTGACGTTCCGCATCTCCTTGCGGGCGACCTCAAGGTCGGCTTCGAACTTTTCACTGAACGCCTTGACCGCTTCGATCCAGTTCAGCTTCCCTTCTTCGATGCGATCCAGCTCTTGTTCCATCTGGGCGGTGTAGTCGGTGCTGATGATGTTGCCGAACGATTCGACCATGAGGTCGTTCACCAGCAGACCGAGCTCGGTAGGGGTGAAGCGGCGTTTTTCCTTCTCGACGTAATCCCGCCCGGTGATGGTGCTGAGGATGGTGGCGTAAGTCGACGGCCGGCCGATGCCCTTTTCTTCCAGGATCTTCACCAGGGCGGCCTCGGTGAACCGTGGCGGCGGCTGGGTGAAGTGCTGCTTCGGGATCAGGCCGGCAGGATCCAGTTTCTGCCCCGCTTCCAGTTTGGGGAGGCGTCGTTCCTTCTCTTCGTCCGTATCCGGGTCTTCCTTTTCCCGGCGCCGGGTCTCTTCGTCCTTGGCTTCGTGATACACAGCAAGCCAGCCTGCGAACTTGAGAACCGAGCCGGTGGCCCGGAACCCGTAGCGGCCGGCTTCGATGTCGGCGCGGACGGTATCGAATACGGCGGAAGCCATCTGGGAAGCCACGAACCGGTTCCAGATCAGGCTGTAAAGTTTCCATTCGTCGTTGCCCAGGAAAGGTTTGACCATCTCCGGGTTGAATTCCAGGCTGGTAGGCCGGATCGCCTCGTGAGCTTCCTGGGCCGCCTTGCCGACTTTGAACTTCCGGGCCTCTGCCGGCAGGGAATCCTTGCCGTAGGTCTCGCCGATAAAGCCCCGCACCGCGTCGATCGCCTCGTCGGCAACCCGGGTGGAATCGGTACGCATGTAGGTAATCAGGCCGACGGTGCCGTGGCTGCCGATCTCCCGGCCTTCGTACAGACCCTGGGCGACCCGCATGGTCTTGGCAACGTTGAACCCGACCTGGCGGGCGGCGTCCTGCTGCAGCTTGGAGGTGATGAACGGCGGCAGCGGGTGCTTCCTTCGTTCCTTGGCCTGGACTTCGGTGACGGTGAACCCGGCATTGCCGCTTTCCGGCGTAACATCCAGGATCAGCGATCCCTCGGTGCCGTTATCCCGCTGTTCCTTGTCGCCGCCGGTGACCTTCCAGCCCAGGTCGGTGAGCACCGCAGACATTTCGTCCTGTGTGGTGGCCTCGTACTTCTCCCCATCACGGCTCAGGAGCTTGGCGGTGAACTGGGGCGGCTCGCCGGCGTCCAGGCGGGCGTTCAGGGACCAGTATTCCCGGGTCTCGAACGCCAGGATCTCCCGCTCCCGTTCCACGATGATCCGAAGGGCGACGGACTGCACCCTGCCGGCGGACAGGCCTCTGCGGACCTTCTCCCACAGCAGCGGGCTGAGCTTGTACCCCATGAGCCGGTCCAGCACACGACGGGCCTGCTGGGCGTCCACACGATCCAGGTCGATTTCCTGGGGGGTTTCGAACGCCGCCAGGATCGCCTTCTTGGTGATCTCGTTGAACTGCACCCGGCGGAAGTCGGCCTTGGACGTTTTACGAAGCACTTCGTAGAGGTGCCAGCAAATCGCTTCCCCTTCCCGGTCCGGGTCAGGTGCGAGGTAGATGGTGTCGGCGTTTTTGGCCGCCTTTTTCAGGTCGGACAGGGTCTTCTTTTTCTCGGGCAGGACGTCGTAGGTCGGCTCGAATGTCTCCTCGTCTACACCGAGGTTCCGTTTCGGCAGGTCGCGCACGTGTCCCATGGACGCCTTGACGACGAAATTCTTACCCAGAAATTTGTTGATCGTCTTGGCCTTTGCCGGCGACTCAACGATGACCAGGGATTGGGCCATGGCTCACGACTCCTTTAGAGGGCGTCGAAGATAGTACCTGCCCGGTAGTTGGTCAACCAACCCCCGGGCGGTCAGGCCGAACAGGGCGACCTGAATCGGCGCGATCCGCATCGGGATACCTTCCGCCATCTCGTCTAATAAGGAAGGCTCAACCGGGTCGAGATATTCCAGGACCTTGCGTTCGTCAGTCGGCAACTCGGCCAATAATTCCTCCAAACTACAACCTTTTCCTTCGGAAAGGCCGGAATCGGCCCTGTTTTCCAGCAGGTGGCCCCAGGCCGGCTGCAGCTCCTCCAGGATGTCCCGGGCCGACAGCGCCGGCCGGGCCCCGGAACGGAGCAACAAATTACAGCCGGTTGAGGTGGGCGACGTGACCGGTCCGGGCACGGCCAGCACTTCCCGGCCCTGTTCCA
Organism: Candidatus Polarisedimenticola svalbardensis; assembly: GCA_014764515.1. Taxonomy (GTDB): domain Bacteria; phylum Acidobacteriota; class Polarisedimenticolia; order Polarisedimenticolales; family Polarisedimenticolaceae; genus Polarisedimenticola; species Polarisedimenticola svalbardensis. The sequence continues at coordinate 3,322 of JACXWD010000027.1, forward strand.
GGGCATGGCCTGCGGTGATCAGGGAGCCGGACTTCCGGGTCGCCTCCACCACCACCACGGCGGCGGAAAGTCCCGAAATAAGGCGGTTTCTGCGGGGAAAGTGCCCCGGCATCGGCCCCATCATCAGGGGAAACTCGGAAACCAGGCAGCCGCCACCGGCAGCGATCTCCTCGAAAAGCTGTTTGTTTTCAGGCGGATAGAACGTTCCCAGACCGCTTCCCAGCACCGCCACCGTCTTCCCGCCTACCTTCAGGGCGCCGCAGTGGGCGGCAGTGTCCACGCCCCGGGCGCCGCCGGAGACCGGTTCCACCCCGAACCGGGCCAGATCCCGGGCCAGCGTCTCCGCCGTGGACAGCCCGTAGCGGGTACCGTTGCGGGAACCGACCAGGGCGACCCGCAAGACATCTTCCGGAAGCTCTCCCCGGAGGTACAACAGTACCGGCGGGTCGGGGATCTCCAGCAGCACTTCCGGGTAATTCGGATGGTTCACCGGCAGCAGGTCGATCCCCAGCTCCCGGCAGCGCTTCATTTCTTTATGGACCGTTCTGCGAAGGTCCTTCCGGACCTCCCTCAGCCGCTCCGCAAAATTCGGGCTCTTGTAGCGCGCCAGGGTCGACAGCTTCCCAGCCGGCACCCGGTACGCCAGGTCTCCCGGCGAGTACCCGGCCTCAAGAGCCCTTGATATCCGAACCGGTCCAAGAGAAGGAAGGAAGTTCAGTGCGATCCAGTCCGGCAGATCGCCGGCAGGCAGGTCTCGGGGCATGGCAGATTTCTCCCCGAGGAGGCGCACCGAGTTTGAAGGAAGAGGGGGCAGAGGTCAAGGGGATGGGGTGGAGTGAAATCGATACGCCAACCCACGGCAACCCCAAGTACGAAATTGAGACTGGGATGACGGATCGATGACCACGGCCGCCTGAATTCTTGATTTTCCGGAGACCGGAACCCTTTAGAAATCAGCTTTGGTTCATGGCAAGGCGATTGCATTGTGCCCAATCGTCGCTGGAGAGATGGGACCTCCGGCGGTGGAGGCGGACATTTAATGTCCGTGGACTTGCAGAGGGAAAACGAGGGACGCCATGGACCGAAGCGACCGGATTACGAATGCACGCCTGGGCTACCTGCCGGTTCCGGCTGTGCTGTTTGCCCTGGTGTTTTGCGTTCTGTTCGGTCTGGGGAATACCCCGGGCCTTGCGGAGCAGGACGACCAGCAGCTGATGAGAGGTCTGGACGAACAGGTCCAGGAGATCAAGTCCGACGTTCTCGGCATTGCGGAAGAGCTGAGCCTGCTGGAAGAGAAACTGCTGTACCCGTCCGGGACCCAGGTTGCGATCTTCATCGCGCTGGAACCAGGGGATGCCATGCGGCTCGACGCCGTGCAGCTCCAGATCGACGGTCAACTGGTGGCGCATTACATCTACAGCGCCAAGGAGCTGGAAGCGCTGCGCAAAGGTGGAGTGCAACGGCTGTACGTCGGCAATGTGGCCACCGGAACGCACCGGCTCGAGGTGTTCATCGACGGCAAGTCCACCGGCGGCGAAGATATTACACACACGGAACGGTTCGAATTCCGCAAGGAAGTGAAGCCGAAAATGGTCGGCTTGACGCTGGCCGGCTCCGGTTCCGGCAGCGCTGCGATCACACTCGGGGAATGGTAGTCGATGCGCATCCCTCACCAGCTGCTCGGGCTTGGCCTGGGCCTGGTGCTTGCGGCCACACCGGTTGCAGGCGCCGAGTTGAGGGACCTCTTTTTCGGTGAGGCGCTGTACCACGCCTATCAGGGGCAGTACTTCGATGCGCTCCAAAGGCTCGACACCGAACTCGCCCAGTACAATGGTCTGGATGAGCCTTCCCTGGATACGCTGCACTATCACGTCAACGATGCCGAATTCTCGGTAGGCGATTTCGAGCTCCATTACCGCATGCACCACCGGGCAGGGCGGGCCATCAAGGCGGTGCTGGAAGGCGCCGTCGATGAAGCGGTACGCAACGAGGCCGCCTTCCGGCTCGCGCGGATCCATTTCCAGAAAGGTCAGCTGGAAGAAGGGCTGCACGCACTGGACCGGATCGAAGGCACGGTGCCGCCCGGGCTGCCGGACGACATCGCGTTCCTGCGCGCCAATCTGTACATGGCGACCGGCCGGCCCAGCGATGCCGTCGACGAGCTCGACCAGGTGCAGAGCGACGACGGACTGGCCGGGTTCACAGCCTACAATCTCGGCATCGCACTATTGCAGTCCGGCCGGCCTCAGGAAGGGATCGAACAGCTGGACAAGGCCGGGCTGCTGGCAGGCGGCGATGGCGCCGGACTTGCGATCCGGGACAAGTCCAACCTGGTGCTCGGATCGATCCTGTTCGAATCGGAAGAGTACGAGCGGGCCAGGCGGTCGCTGGACCGGGTTCGCCTGGAAGGGCCGTTCTCGAACCAGGCCCTGCTGCGAGCCGGTTGGGCCGAGGCCACAGCCGGGAGTTATGACCGCGCCCTCGTCCCGTGGAACATCCTGGTGGAACGTGAACCGACCGACGCCGCCGTCCAGGAAGCGATGCTGGCCGTGCCCCATGCTTACTCCAAGTTGGATCTCCACGGCCGCGCCGCGATCCGGTACGGGCAGGCGCTGGAACTGTTCAGCAACCAGATCGAACGGGTGGACGCATCGCTGGACAGCATCCGTGGAGGACGGTTCCTCGATGCGTTGATCCGGGAGGAGGTCCGGCAGGACAAGCAGTGGGTCATACGCCTGCGCACCATGCCCGATGCACCGGAAACCTACTACCTGATGGAATTGATGGCGACCCACGATTTCCAGACCGCACTGCAAAACTACCTCGATCTCGAGGACCTGCGGTCGAAGCTGCTGGGCTGGCGGGACAGCCTGGACGCCTTCGAAGACATCATTCGGCTGCGGGAAGAAAATTACGAGCCGCTGCTGCCGGGGGTCGATGCGCAGTTCCGGGAGCTGGATTCGCGGATGCGCCTGCGCCTTGCGCAGCGCAAGCATGTCGGCGATCGTCTGCAGGCGATGCTGACCGTGCCCCGGCCGGAGTACCTGGCGACCGCCGACGAGGGGATCGCCGGGGAGCGGATCGGACGCATCGAAAAGCGACTGGGTGATTCCAACGATCCTGACACAGCCGCCTTCCGGGAGCGGGTGGCCCGGTTACGTGGTGTTCTCACGTGGCGTCTCGAGACCGAGTACCACGAGCGGTTGACCGCGGCACATGAGCACCTCAACGAATTGAATGTGCATGTGGAGGCTCTCACCCGGCAGTATGAGTCCTTCGTCAGGAATCGACAGGCTGCGATGCACAGTTACGTCGGTTACGAAACCCGCATCAAGCGGCTTCGCACCGCGGTCGGCGATGCTATGCAGCGCATCGACATCGTCATGGCCCGGCAGGGTCACTTGATTGAGACCGTCGCCATCAACCAGTTGAAAGCCCGCAGGGAACACCTGGTCGCCCAGCAGACCCAGGCGCGCTACGCCGTGGCCGATAGCTACGACCGGGCCGCTCGCGCCGACATCGGTGAGGTGCAGCCATGATCCGTCGTCTCACCATTGCGATGGTGCTCGCGCCGGTCTTCATGGCCGGGTGCGCCACCGTTCCCGAACGCCAGGCCCAGGTGACCCTGGCGGAGCTGCGGAACGTGCAACCGGACGTGCAGGAAGTGCAGGTCGAGCAGGGCTTTGAGCAGGCGATGGAGGGCTACCGCCGCTTCCTCGAAGAGACGCCGGAGACGGCGATGACTCCGGAGGCGATGAGGCGTCTCGCGGATCTGCAGATCGAAAAGCAGTTCGGGATACGCGATGGTGAGGGCACCGTGCAGGAAACGGCTCTCCCGGTACCTTCCCAGGCGGATGTGCCCGAGAGGGCCGGCACGTCCGGACAGCCTGGATCGCCGGATGGAATATGGGAATCCGATCAGGAATTCGAGCAGCGCACGACCGCCGAAACTGCGGTTCCGGCAAGCCCTGCAGGGGTTGAGACCGATCCCGCGGACGCCCTCGAGGCGATCGCACTGTACGACAAGCTGCTTACCGAGTACCCGAGTTACGAGAACAGCGACCAGGTGCTGTACCAGAAGGCGCGGGCATACGACGAAATCGGCCGCAGCGAAGAGGCGATGGAGACCATGGAGCTCCTGATCCAGGCCAATCCCCATTCCGGGCACTACGACGAAGTGCAGTTCCGGCGGGGCGAATTCCTGTTTACGCGCAGGCAGTATCGCGATGCGGAGAGCGCTTATGCGGCGATCTTCAACCTGGGCGCCGGATCATCGTATTACGAACTGGCTCTCTACAAGCTCGGGTGGACGCTCTACAAGCAGGAGTTCTACGAGGAGGCCCTGCACAAGTACATGGCATTGATGGACTACAAGGTGTCCGTCGGCTACGACTTCGATCAGGCCGCAACGGAAGAAGACGAGCGCCGCGTAGCCGATACCTATCGAGCCATCAGCCTGAGCTTCAGCTACATCGGTCCACCGGAAACCGTTGCGGAGTACTTTGCGGAGTTCGGCAATCGCACCTACGAGGATCGGGTCTACAACAACCTCGGCGAACACTACCTGGCCAAGCTGCGCTATGACGACGCGGCGAAGACCTACAAGACGTTTATGGGACTATACCCGTTCCACCGAGCCGCGCCGATGTTCAGCATGCGGGTCGTGGAAACCTTCACCAAGGGTGAGTTCCCCAAGCTCGTGCTGGAGGCGAAGCGGGAGTTCGCGTCGGATTACGGACTGCACTCCGAATACTGGCAGCACTACGAGCCCGAGGAATCGCCGGAAGTACTGGCCTACCTGAAGACGAACCTGAACGATCTTGCAACGCACTATCACGCCCGGTACCAGGATACGGAGGACGAAGCCGAGAAGCTTGCAAGCCATCGCGAGGCGAGGCGGTGGTACGGCGACTACCTCGAGTCCTTCCCGACGGATGAAGATACGCCGGCGATCAACTACCGGCTGGCGGACCTCCTCCTGGAGAGTGGGGAGTTCGGGGAGGCGGCCAGGCAGTATGAGCGCACGGCCTACAAATACGCCGGGCATGCCCAATCGTCGGCTGCGGGTTACGCTGCGGTCTACGCCTACCGCGAGCAGATGAAGGTTGCCGACGATGAACAGCAGGACGCGGTCAGGCGCAACACCGTCGAAAGCTCGCTCCGGTTCGCCGACGCGTTCCCGGACCACGAACACACCGCGGCGGTTCTGGGCGCCGCCGCTGACGACCTGTACGAGCTGGAGGATTACGACTCCGCCATCGCAGCGTCCCGGCGGGTAATCGATGCCTATCCCGAGGCAGGCGAAACCATCCTGCGCTCGGCGTGGATCGTCGTCGCACACGGCTCGTTCGAACTCGCGGAGTACCCGCAGGCCGAACAGGCCTATGGTGAAACCCTTGCGCGGACTCCGCTGGATGACGAGTCCCACGAAGGACTGGTGGACAATCTCGCCGCCTCGATCTACAGGCAGGGCGAGATCGCAAACGACGCCCAGGACTATCGGGCGGCTGCGGACCATTTCCTGAGAATCCGTTCGGCGGCGCCGACGTCCGCCATCCGTGCATCGGCCGAATACGATGCAGGCGCCGCGTTGATCCGGCTGGAGAGCTGGAACGAGGCTGCAGGGGTGTTCGAAGCGTTTCGCAGCGCCTACCCCGGGCATGAACTGCAGCTGGAGGCCACCAGGCAGATCGCGTACGCCTACCGCGAGGACGGCCGGTTGATGCGCGCCGCCGACGAGTACGACCGTTTCGCCACCGAGTCGGTAGACCCGGAGCTGCGTCGTGAAGCGCTGCTGGTGGCAGGGGACCTCTACGAGCAGTCCGATGCCCCGGGCCGTGCTCTAAATATCTATAACCGCTACGTGGAAGAGTATTCCGTCCCTGTGGAGCCGGCCCTGGAAACCCGGTTCAAGATCGCCGGGATCCACAACGCGGCTGATGACGATTCGCTCTATCACCAGGAACTGGCGGAGATCGTAAGGCTCGAGGCGGAGGCCGGGCCGGACAGGACCGGTCGGACCCGCTTCCTGGCGGCAAGTTCGGCCCTCGTTCTCGCTGAGCAGCTCTACGGAGAGTTCATCACCGTGAAACTGCTGCAACCGTTCGAAGCCAGCCTGCAGGACAAGCAGGAGCGCTTGGACACCACCATCGCGGCCATGGGTGCTCTGGTGTCGTACGAGGTCGCCGAGGTAACGGCGGCCGCCACGTACTACATGGCGGAGATCTACTTCGATTTCAGCCGGTCCCTGGCTGAGTCGGAACGGCCCACCGATCTTGAGCCGGTGGAACTGGCGGAGTACGAATTGGCCCTTGAAGAGGAAGGGTATCCCTTCGAAGAAAAAGCGATCGACCTGCACGAGGAAAACCTGGAACTGTTGCAGGCCGGAGTCTTCAATTCATGGACTGCGAAAAGCCTCGACAAGCTGGCCGAGCTGGTTCCGGGGCGTTACGCCAAGAACGAAATGAGCAGCGGCTTCCTCGCCAGGGTCGATGTCTACGAGTATCGCTCGCCCGGGTCGGAATTCGTCGGACCGCTTATGAGCGGCATCGACACGACGGACCGGAACGAAACGGTCCTGGCCGCCCGGGCGCAGTCCGGTGAGGAGGAGCGCTGATGAATCGTTACACCATTCCGATCATGCTCTTTGGTGTGCTGTTCGCCGGTTGCACGGCCCGTCTCGACAAGCCGGCGCAGACGACGCCTGCGGATCTGCCCGATGCACGCGTAAAAACGCAGTCTGCGGCGATGGAACAGGATGCCGGCGGGTTCAGCATCACGGAGCCGGTACCGGCAAACCTCGAACTGCGCGCTGGATACGATGAGGCATTGCGCTACTTGGAACAGGAGCGTTATGAACCTGGGATCACGTTGCTGCTGGAGCTGACCGAACAGGCGCCGGAAGCTACGGCGGCGCACATCGCCCTGGGGATTGCCTACGCGAACATCGACGACCTGGACCGCGCCGAGGCCAGCCTGCAAAAAGCGCTTGAACTGAATCCACGACATCCCGCCGCGTACAACGAGCTCGGTCTGGTCCAACGGCGCAAGGGGCGGTATGCGGATTCCCGCGCCAGTTACGAGGCGGCCCTCTCACAGTTCGCCGACTACCACTTCGCCCACAGGAACCTGGCAATCCTGTGCGATCTGTATATCGGGGACACCGCGTGTGCGCTGGAGCATTACGAGGCGTACAGCCGGATGGTTCCGGAGGACGGCGAGACCGTCAAGTGGATCGCCGATCTCCTCAACCGCATGAACCGGGAGGAGGCGCCATGAGCGGAAACATCGTCCTGGCATTGCTGCTGACCATCGGTTCGGTCCCGGTGGAAACCGGGGCGGAGGCCGAACAGCCTGCCGCCGCCGCCGGAACCGGTGTGGAGACGGCAGAAGGCGCAAAGAGGATCTCCGGGATGTCCATCCTGGGTAACCAGGAAGCGCCCACGTCGCTGGTCATCGTGCCCTGGAAGAGCTCGGAGATCGGTGAGGCCCTGGGTATCTCGACGATGCTCGACGATTCCAGGCAGCCAGTGGACCGGGAAGTGTTCATGCGGGCGCTGAGCTACTACGAAATCAGGTCGGAATCTCTTGTCTTGGATGACCGCAAGCAATAGCGAAGGCTTTTCAGGAGGGCTCGAAGATGGATGGTTTGTATGCAGTAATCAGGTTTTTCGTAGCGGGGGGTTCGTTCATGTACCCCATTCTGATCGTGTTTACGGTCGGCATCGCGATAGCGATCGAGCGCTACATCACGCTTACACGGATCCGGCGCCAGAACGACGGGATGTGGAGCAGGCTCCATCCGGCCCTGGCGGACGGAGACTTCGAGAAGGCGCGTGAGATGACCAGCGAGGACGACTCAACCGTTTCGCGGCTGCTCGCCATGGGTCTCGCCCGCCAGGGCGCCGTGCGCCGCCGGGAAGACATCGAAATCGCCATGGAAGAGAGCATGATGGAGATCATCCCGCAACTGGAGAAGCGCACGGCGTACGTCGCGCTCGGAGCCAGCGTGGCCACCCTGCTCGGACTGCTGGGCACGATCATCGGGTTGATCCAGGCGTTCACGGCAGTGGCCAACGCCAATCCTGCGGAGAAGGCCGACCTGCTGTCCGCCAGCATCTCGGTCGCCATGAACACCACCGCTTTCGGGCTGATCGCCGCGATCCCGTTGCTGGTAATGCACACCGTGCTCACGTCCAAGACCGGCGAGATCGTGGACAGCCTCGAGATGGCTTCGGTGAAGGCGCTCAACGTCATTACGAGCCTGGCGAAGCGCCAGATCGCGGTGTAGCCGATATGGCCAGATCACACCATTATCGGCGCCGCCAGAAGGAGGTGCCCGAGCTCGACATGACCACCTTCATGAACCTGATGGTGGTTCTCGTGCCTTTCCTGCTCATCACTGCGGTGTTTTCGCGGATCACCATCGTTGAGCTGGACCTGCCCAGCGCCCAGGCCGCCACGCCGATGACCCCGACCTTCCGGGTCGAGGTGGTCGTACGGGATGCAGGGTTCGAGATCATGGACGGCACCCGGGTCATCGCCGCGATTCCGAATGTGGACGATCGGTATGACCTGCCGAAGCTGTCCGATTACCTGGTACGGATCAAAGGCGAGTACCCGGAGAAGGACGACGCCTCCGTGCTGGTCGAACCGGATATCGAATACGACCATCTCATACAGGTCATGGATACCGTGCGGAGCGTTGAGATCAGCGACGGCGGGCAAATGATTCGTGCCGACCTGTTCACGGCGATATCCATAGGAGATGCGCCATGAAAGTATCGCGCCGGATCGCACGTATGACGCGCAACAGGCGGATCGTACCGAAGTTGAATCTGACCTCACTGATGGATGTCTTCACCGTTCTGGTTTTCTTCCTGATGATCAACTCGGCCACCGTGGAGACCCTGCATCAGCCGAAGGAGATCAAGCTTCCGGAATCGGTGATCGAGCAAAAACCGCGGGAAACCGTCGTGATCTTTGTCGGCCGGGACGAGGTCCTGGTGCAGGGTGTGCCGGTGGCGCGGATCGCCGACATCCAGGCGACCACCAGCGCGGAAATCGAACCGATCAGTGTGCGGCTCGCGGAACTGAGTAAGAGCGTCATCGGGCTGAGCACGAAGACGGTTGCAGAGAGTCAGGAGGTCACGGTGCTGGCGGACAAGTCGATTCCGTTCAGTGTCCTGAAGAAGATCATGGCCACTTGCACCGGGCAGGGTTATACGCGGGTGTCGCTGGCGGTGATTCAGAAATCCGCTCAAACGCCCTAACGAGAACAGGGATCGGGGACACGGCATGAAGTCTCAGGAAGAACAGCAGGTACGCGCACAGGTCGAGGAGATCCGCGGGAGACTGCAGGATCTGACCGACGATCTGCACGTTGTCGATGGGGAGGTCGAGAGCCTGGGCCCGCAGCGCATGCACCATGAGCTGCTGGAACGGGCCTGCAACTCCCTGGAGCAGCTCGGTGAGCTCGGTGCAGCCCCGCTGTTCTGGGGCGACCAGATCGCGCCTGACCGGGTCGATGAACGGCTGAGCACGGTTCGTCACACTGTCAGCACGTTCCAGTCACAACTCGTGGAGCTTGACGAACGTCGCCAGGAGATTCTCGACAGGATCGGCGATGAAAAGGAAAACCTGGAGATTCTGGGCGAGGATCTTGACGAGATCCTGGTGGCGGAGGAACGCAAGAAGAACGAATGGATCGTCGAACGGGACATCAGCGCGCTGCCGCGTCGCGTGCAGCGCATGGCCTGGGCCCGTGGCGGCGAGGACGACAGGCGGTTCCACAAGACGCTGGCCTCAGCGCTGATGACCGGCCTGCTGTTCGGAGCGGTGCTTCCGCTCATCGACCTGCCGTTGCCTGCGCCGTTCATTCCGGACGAAATGCCGCGGCGCCTGGCCCAACTGGTGCGGCAGGAGCAGATCAAGCGATCGACGCCGCCCCCACCGGAGACGTATCCGGAGGACAGTCCGCTCGAGAAGGAACAACAAAAACCGGAAAACGAGCCGGAGCCTCCTGAAGAGCCGGACCCCCAGGCGATGGCCGATGCGGAACCGCAGGTACCTCTGGAAGGGCCGGTAACCGCCGATCCGGGACCACCGGGCCCTGCCGGTGAGCCGCGGCAGGCGGTTCAAAAGGCCGGAATCCTGGCGTTCCGCGACAAGTTTGCCAGCCTGGCCCAGGACAAGGTCGATCCGCGCCTGGGAGCCGACGCACGTTTCGGCGATACCGATGACGTGTCCAGTTCCGCGATGCCGACCCGCTCCATGTTGACCACCAATGCGCCGGGCTCCAGCGGCGGCATCAACATCGGGTCCCTGAGCCGTAACGTAGGCGGCGGAGGTGGATCCGGCGGCGGCGGCGGCGGGATCCAGGGCGTGCCGGTTGGCCGGGCCACCAGCACCATCGCCTCCATCGGCGGCGGTGGCGGCGGCGGCCGGCCGCTGGCCCGTGGCGGACCGGGGCTGTCTCGCACCGACGAAGAGATTCAGATCGTGTTCGATCGCTACAAGGCGTCGTTCTACCGGCTGTACAACCGGGAACTGCGCAAGGACACCACCTTGCGCGGTCAGATGGTGCTGCGCCTGACCATCGAGCCCGACGGCAGCGTATCGATGTGCAAGCTGCAGTCTTCCGACATGAACGCACCGACCCTGGCCGATCAGGTGGTTGCCCGTGTCCGGACCATCAACTTCGGTGCGAAGGAAGAGGTGCAGACCGTAACCATCGTGTACCCCATCGACTTCCTGCCGGCGGCGTGATGCCGTGAGAAAAACGAGGGCAGCCATGGCACGCAGCGAATCAAGTGGTATGAAAAGGACCGGCCGGACAATGCTGTTCCTGCTGCTGCTCCTGACCCTGTTCGCCGGTGCGTCCTCCGAAGCGCTGGCGTGCTCGGATTATGGCGGCCTGATCGACGGCTTCGTCGACCCGGTCCCGCCGTCTCAGGTCCAGATCGACGGCAACTGCACCGTCCGGAACTTCCCGGCGGACAACCCGCTCACGACCAACTTCAGCTTCTTCACCCAGCCGGGCCAGACCGACGAGCGCTGGCTGATCATCTTCGACAACGTGGTGCATACCGGCCAGATGGCGTGCAACTCCGTGGCCGGCCACAAGATCTGGTTCACAAACGGCTCGTCCAGCTCGATCCAGGAAGGCTGCCAGAACCTCCTGATCCCGGTGGAGAAGATCGACAAGCAGAACCCTGCGGGCCAAACCACCGCCACCGTCGGCGTCCCGTTCACGTACACGCTGAAGATCCCGGTCCTGTTCGACCCGGCGACCGGTGCCGTCATCAACGCCAACGGATCGCCGAACGACCTCCATGGCATCACGGTGTGGGACGATCTGCACGCAACCGGTGTGGACCTGACCTACGTCAGCCATACCGCGTACTGGCTGGACGACGGCACAGCGGTGCCGCACACGTTCTCGAACATCGGCGGCGCCCTGACCTTCGACACGATCCCGATCGTCGTAGCCGATCGCCAGTTCGTCATCGAGCTCACCGTCGTGCTCGACGACTCCCCGGCCAACACTCCCGGCACACAGTTCATCAATACGGCCAAGTGGGATTTCGGGCGACTCATCGACGACGTGTTCTATGAGCCGCTCCCGGGCGAATGGGGCGTCACCCCACCGCTGACCATCGCCGCACCGGTGCTCGAGGTCACCAAGTCGGGCCCGGATACCATGAACCTGGGACAGTGGGGCGAATTCGTAATCGATGTCCGGAATAGAGGGCTCGGCGACGCCTGGGACGTCTCCATTCAGGACCTGCTCCCGGACGGCCCGACGGGAGGGATGTGCGACCAGACCCCCGAGATTCTGAGCAGCCGGGTGTTCGCAGCCGACGGCGTCACCCCGGTGCCGGGCAAGGGCCCGCTCAACCCGGGCATCGACTACCGCCTGGCCTGGAGTCCGGCGCCGGACTGCAGGCTCGATCTCACGATGCTGACACCCGCAGGAGTTATCGGGCCGGATGAGCGGCTGGTCCTGCGGTACCGCACCCAGTTGGACAGCGACACCCGGAACGGCATCGCGCTGACCAACGTGGCCGGCGCCATCCGCTGGTTCAACGGCGACAACACCAATCCCCAGCGGCAGGTCTACTCCCGAACCTTGACCAACGGCACCGTCGGAACCCCGGATCACGAGGATGCCCATACCGTGACGGTAGCGCTTACCGGGTTCTTCTTCGAGAAGACCGTCGCGGACCTGACCACCGGTGCGGATCCCGCCACCACCGCCGGACCGGGGGACACGCTGCGGTACACCCTGCGTTTCCGCACCACCGATCAGGCGCTGGCCGGTTTCAGGATCCATGACGAGCTGGACGCTCTGAACACGCCGCCGGCGTTCGAGGCCGGGACCCTCACCCTGGTGACCTACCCGGCAGGGGCAGACATCAGCGGCACCAGCAGTACCGGCGGATCTCAAGGAACCGGTGTCCTCGACATCCGGAACCTGAACCTGCCCGCCGACGGCGAGCTCCTGATCCGGTTCGACATCGTGCTGGACTCGACCCTCGGCAACGGCACGGTGGTTGCCAACCAGTCGACGCTGTTCCTCGCGAACGGAACGCCCTTTACGTTGAGCGACGATCCGAACGTGAACGGAACGGCCGACCCCGAAGTTCCCGGCGACGAAGATCCGACCCGGGTAACCATCGTTGCGGCCCCCGATTTCCGGGTACACAAAATATCCACCGACCTGACAGGCGATCCGAACGTCCTGCTGGCCGGCGAGACCCTGCGGTACACCATCACGGTGAAGAACATCGGCAACGAAGACGCGGCAAACGTGTCGCTGCGGGATCAGGTGCCGGTGAATACGACCTATGTCGCAGACAGCACCACCCTGAACGGCGGACCGATCCCGGATGATTCCGGCATGACTCCGCTGGTAAACGGTATCCTGATCCATTCGCCGGCGGATACGACCCCGGGTGCGATGCCCGCCGACAGTTCGGCCAACCCGGCCAACGTGGCGACCATCACCTTCGATGTGGTGGTGAATCCGGATGTCGTGGACGGCACGGTGATTTCGAACCAGGGGTTCGTCAGCGCCATCGCCGCCGGAATCGTCGATCAGCCGTCCGATGACCCGGACACCCCGACTGCCGACGATCCGACCCGGGACATCGTGGGCAACGTTCCGCTGCTCTACGCAGAAAAGAGCGTGGTGCTGTTCGGCGATCTGGGGTCGCCGGGAATCGTGGATCCGGGCGACGTCCTGCGCTACACGATCACGGTGCACAATTCGGCTGCGATACCGGCGACAGGCGTGGTTCTGACCGACGCCGTTCCGGCGGATACGACCTACGTCGCCGAATCCACGCTGCTCAACGGGCTGCCGGTCGGTCAGCCCGACGGTGGCGCATCGCCCCTCGCTGCAGGTATCGACGTCAGTTCTTCCGACCTGACCCCGCCGTTGCCGGGCCCCGGCGCCGGCACGGTTTCCCCCGGAAGCAGCGCAGTGCTGCAGTTCGACCTGCGGGTCAACATCGGAACCCCCGAAGGAACCCTGATCAGCAACCAGGCGGTGGTCGAGAGCACCGAACTGCCGGACCTGTTGACCGATGGTGACGGCAATCCTGCTACCGGGCCCGAGCCGACGGTGGTGGTGGTCGGCGCCAGCCAGCAGCTCTCCATCACGAAGCAGGTTGCGGTGGTCGGCGGCGGCGCCGCCGTCCCCGGCGCCGAGCTGGAATACATCGTCCGCGTTGTGAACATCGGGGCGGTGCCTGCACTGTATGTGGCGGTAACCGATGATCTGGATGCACCTCAACCGGGCCAGCTCGCCTACGTGGACCTTTCGGCGACAATGAACGGTTCGACGGCAGGTGTCGGCTTCTCCGGTTCGACGATTACCGCCGATTATTCGGCGGTCCACGGACCGCTGGAGCCGGGCGGGGTCATCGTGATCCGGTTCCGGGCCGTTCTGGACGCCGGCCTTACCGACGGCGCCGTGGTGACCAACACCGGTGTGGTGGCCTGGAACAATCCGACACAGACCGAAAGCGGAAGCGTCTCGATCACAGTCGGCGGAATCCCCGGTGTCGCCGTACTGAACGGTGCGGCATGGCACGACGCCGACTTCGACGATGTCCGGGATAGCGCTGAGCGGGTCCTGGCCGGCTGGGCGGTGGACCTGTACCGCGATGGCCTGTTGCTGCATACGGCGTTGACGGACACCGCCGGGAACTACCGCATCATCGGCATTGAGCCGAACGACGGCACTGGAACCATCTATGAATTGCGGTTCCGCGCCCCGGGTGCAGGGGCGAGCACCGCCATGCTCGGCCTTGCCGCTTCACCGTTCACCGACGGACTGCAGCGGATCAGCGACATCGTTGTGCCGTCGGAAGCGAACCTGCTGGGCCTGAACCTGCCGATCGACCCGAACGGCGTCATCTACAACTCGATTTCCCGTGCGCCGGTTCCAGGGGCGACACTCACCCTGCAGGATGCCGCCGGTGGTTCGCCGTTGCCGGCCGCCTGTTTCGATGATCCGGCCCAGCAGGGCCAGGTCACGCTGGCGAACGGGTACTACAAGTTCGACGTCAACTTCAGCGATCCGGCCTGCCCCAGTGGTGGCGCCTACGTCATCGACGTAACAATTCCTCCGGGTGCGACCTATATCCCCGGTCCTTCCCAGATCATCCCGCCCACATCCGACGGCTCGACAGCCGCCTTCTCGGTCCCGGCCTGTCCGGGCGGCGTGGACGACACGGTTCCGGTCACCGCCCTGTTCTGCGAGGTTCAGCCTTCGGAGTTCGCTCCGGCTGCGGCGGTTCCGCCGCGAAGCGCGGGCACGGTCCACCATGTTCACCTGACCCTGGACGGCAGCATGTCCCCCGGTTCGAGCCAGATATTCAACAACCACATCCCGGTGGATCCGGAACTCAGCGGTTCCCTTGGGATCTCCAAGACGACGCCGGTACTGGATGTCACCCGAGGGCAGCTGGTTCCGTACGTCATCACCGTGAACAACATGGCTGGCCAACTGCTCACCGACGTGACCATCGTGGACCGCTTCCCGGCCGGATTCAGCTACGTCGAGGGTTCCGCCCTTCTCAACGGCGTGCCCACCGAGCCTGCGATCAACGGCCGGGAGCTGAGTTGGAACGCTGTGGTCATCGCGGGCACCGAGGCTTTAACGGTGAAACTGCTGCTGGCCGTGGGCGCCGGCGTGACCGAGGGTGAATATGTGAACCGGGTGCAGGCGGTGAACGGGGTCACCGGCGACGCCATGTCCGGTGAAGCGTCCGCCACCGTCCGCATCGTGCCGGATCCCACCTTCGACTGCACCGACGTGATCGGCAAGGTGTTCAACGACATCAATCGCGACGGGCGGCAGGACGACGGCGAAGAAGGGATTCCAGGCGCACGGGTTGTGACGGCAACCGGCCTGCAGGCGACCACCGATCCATACGGGCGGTTCCACATCACCTGCGCGGTCACGCCCCACGAGAGTCGCGGAAGCAACTTTGTCTTGAAGCTCGACGACAGGAGTCTGCCCAGCGGGTTCCGGCTGTCCACGGACCCGGTGCAGGTCAAGCGCGCCACCCGCGGCAAGGTTCTGCGGTTCCGGTTCGGAGCATCGATATTCCGGGTGGTCGGCATCGATCTCTCCGATGCGGCGTTCGAGCCGGGTACCACCGCAATCCGCGTACAGTGGCGGCCGCGACTGGGCCTGCTGCTGGAGGAGCTGAGCAAGGCGCCGGCGATACTGCGCCTGTCCTATGTCGCCGATACCGAGGATGAAGCACTGGTCGGACGACGTGTTGCGGCCGTCAGGCAGCAGTTGACCGAACTCTGGAATGCGGCGGACGGCCGCTACCCGCTCACCGTCGAAACGGACATCTTCTGGCGTCTCGGTGGACCGCCCGGGCGATCCGAATTGCCTGTGTGGGACGGGAGGTGAGCGGTATGAGCAAGCACGTCCATCTACCGCTGATATTCGGATTATTGTTGACCTCTTCTGCCGGGGCAGGTTCGGTGGACGACGCCGAACTTGGCGAGACGGTCGAAAGGCACCTGTCCTCCGACCAGCCGTTCCGGCAATGGTCCCAGGACCCGGACCGGCTCAACAGTGAGCTTGGGGACCGGCTCGAAGTCCACCAGGTCGCAACCGAAGAGGTGGATACCGTCAAGCTGAAGAATGTCGTTCCGCCGATCCGGTTCGAATCGGGAGTAGCCGACATACCTCCGGACTACGTCGAAAAACTCGCCAGAACCCTTGAGCGAGTGCGGCACCGCAAGAACGTTCGCGTCCACTTCGTCGGGCATGCCGACTCCCAGCCGCTGTCCGATTCCCTGGTTCGGGTTTTCGGGGACAATGCGGGCCTCTCCAGGGAGCGGGCCGGCGAGGTGGCGGAGTATTTCAAGACCGCTCTCGACCTGCCGCCGGAAGCGATCACGTACGAATGGGCCGGCGACGCCCGGCCTGTGGCCACGAACACGACCGCAGATGGGAGGGCGCTCAACCGCCGGGTCGAGGTGGAAGTGTGGTACGACGCGATCCGGGACGGTCTGCGGGATGAAGAGGTCGTTGTTTCCGACGACATCAGGCAGATCAAGGTCTGCAGGATGGAAACCGTCTGCAAGATGCGTTACCTGGAAGGCCACGAGCGGCGGGCGCGGGTCAGGAACCTGATCGTGCCTTTGCGTTACGAGGATGAAAACACGCCTGTTCCCGAAAGGTTCACCCACCAGATCCGGCAGGCGCTTTCAAACCTGCGGGACAAGCACAACGTGAAGGTCCGGTTCATAGGCCATACCGACGACGTGGCGCTGACCGGCCGCAATGATCGAATTTACGGGAACCACCTGTCGCTGTCGAAAGCTCGGGCGCACCGCCTGGCCCTGGCCGTCCAGGAACTCCTGAACCTTCCTGCCGCCGCCATCGAAAGCGACGGTCGCGGTGCCTCGCGCCCGCTGGCTTCCAACGAAACCGGGCAGGGCCGGGCGTTGAACCGCCGCATCGAGGTGGAGTTCTGGTACGACGATCCTCTCCAGGAACTGCCGGACGAGCCGCAGCTCTGTCCCGGTGATGTGGGCGAAGAGATGGTGACCCGGGTGTACGACCCGCCGTGGGGCAGCCTGGCAACCCTGGAACTCGAGTCCGGCCAGCCGGTCATTCCACCGGGCTACGCTGTGACCCTGCATCGGGCGTTGACCGATGTGGCGGAGCGGACCAACGCCCGGTTGCGGTTTATCGGGTATACGAAAAACGAGCGCCTCGACCGCCGCACCGCATCGGTGTACGGCGACGACATCGGCTTTTCCGCAGCACGGGCGCGCCGCACCATGGAGACCGTCAAGCAGAACCCTCTGTTGTCCGGCGCCCGGTCGGAGCATGAAGGACGGGGCTATGTCCAGTCCGACGACGTGGTGAACGCCGGCTTCATCCAGGGTGAGCGGTCTTTCGTGCGGGTACAGGTCGTCTATGACGAGCCGGCGCCCCTCTACGATTACGAAGGGGTGGATATCACCCGTATCACCAGGGAACTAAGGCCGGCAAGTCCGTACGAACTGAACGTGATGCGGATCACCGTGGACGGCGAGCCGATCGACGATCCGGGGCGCAGCTATTCCGATCTTCAGCGCTGCACCGACGTTGCGCTGGAAGACGCCAGCATCCAGTTCCGGTTCGACAACCTGGAGTCCCGGCGGCGACTCGGCGTCGCGGCCCACCCGAACGCCGTAGCGGTGAACCGGGTGGACGACGGTGCGATCGCACCGGTAGTGCATTTCCGGATGTACGACAACTACTCGAGCTTCATAGACCGGGCCGAGATCCGGATCTTCGACCTGCAGCAGTCCCTGCAGGCCGAGCCGCTCCAGATCGCCGAAATCGACGCGGAGGGGATGGCGGAGTGGCGTCCGGCTGTGGACAGCTTCGCCGGTCCGGTACGCGAGCTCCGGTATGTCCTGCGCGCCTACGATTCCAAAGGACGTTTCGATGAAACCGACCCCCGGCCGCTGTGGCTGTACCGCGGGTCGCCGCCTGAGGAGTTGGGGCACGAACTGCTGGCCGGCTACGGCGAAAGCGATCTGGCCCGTCATCAGATCCCGGTGGACGGCGGAACGGTGAACGTCCGGGGCAACGACATTCCGGCGGGGCACACGGTCTGGGTGGCGGGCCGCCAGGTTCCGGTGGATCCGCAGGGCAGGTTCGTCGCGGAGGAAATCCTGCCTGCCGGTGCGCACACGGTGGAGGTGGCGGTGCTGGATGACGCCGGCAACGGTTCGCTGTACCTTCGCGACCTGGAATTCAAGGGCACCGACCTGTTCTACGTCGGTATCGCCGAGGTGACGCTGTCCGAGAACCGGGCCAGCGGACCGGCCGACCTGCTGCAGGGCGCGAACGCGCCCCAGCCTTACGATTCCTCGCTGGATGGCCGGCTGGCGTTCTACCTCAACGGCCGGGTCAGCAGGAACTGGCGCTTGACGGCCAGTGCGGATACCCGCGAAGGCCCCCTGGAAGACCTGTTCAGCAACTTCCTGGACAAATCGCCTGATGCGCTGTTCCGGCGGATCGACCCCGATTACGCCTACCCGACGTTCGGAGACGACGGGATCGTCGAGGAAATGGCTCCGACCCTGGGCAAGTTCTACGTCAAGGCGAGCCGTGGCGAGAACTACGCTCTGTGGGGCAACTTCAAGGTCGGCTACATGGGCAACGAACTGGCCCAGGTCGATCGCGGTCTGTACGGCGCCAGCGCACACTACCAATCCGAGTCCACCACCCGTTCCGGTGAACGGCGGATCGCCGTGGACGGCTTCGCCGCCGAACCGGGAACCATGGCGAGTTATGAGGAGTTGCGGGGAACAGGCGGCTCCCTGTATTTCCTCCGCCACCAGGACATCCTGACCGGCTCCGAGCGGGTGCGGATCGAAATCCGGGACAAGGACTCGGGGATCGTCACAGGGGTGGTCAACCTGCGGCCCGGTATGGACTATGACATCGACCATCTCCAGGGCCGGCTGCTGCTGACCGAGCCGCTGTCGTCCATCGCCGGCGACAATCTTCTGGTGCGCAGCAGCGGCCTGAGCGGCGATGAGGCGTACCTGGTGACCCGCTATGAGTACACCCCCGGGTTCGACGAGCTGGATGCGGTGGCTGTCGGGGGCCAGGGCCATTTCTGGTTCAACGACCATGTGCGGATCGGCCTGACCGCCAACGCCAACGAGGAAGGGGATACCGACAGCAGTCTCGGCGCCGCAGACCTGACCCTGCGGATGAGTCCCGAATCCTGGTTCAAGGTCCAGGCGGGCCGGAGCGAGGGGCTGGTCTCCAATTCGCTGCGATCCGATGACGGCGGATTCGGGTTCCAGAGCCAGGACGCAGTGTCGTTCTCCGACGCGGAAGCAGGCGCCTACCGCGCCGATCTGAGCGCCGGTCTCGGCGATTTCTTCGACGGTCGCGACGGTCGCATCACGCTGTACACGCAAAAACTCGACGCCGGCTATTCGGCGCCGGGCCAGACAACGATCAAGGACACCGAGCAGTTCGGCGGCACCCTCGGGATACCGCTGACGAACCGCCTGAGCCTGAGCGCCAAAGGGGACCGGAAGAGCCAGGACCAGGGACTCGAGACCCGGGCGATTGAATTGAACGTCGGCTTCAAGCTGACCGACCGCTGGAGCGTCAGCAGCGGCGTTCGCAACGACCTGCGCCAGGACAACTCGCCGGTGGTTCCGTTGACCCAGAAACAGGGCGAACGGACCGACGCTGTGGTGCAGATAGCGTACGATCCCGGCGCATCCTGGCGCGCTTATGGATTCGTTCAGGACACGGTTTCCAAAACCGACAACCGTGAAGACAACGGGCGGATCGGAGCAGGCGGATCCTATCGCCTGACGGAACGTTTCCGGGTGGACGGCGAGGTGTCCGGCGGAGACCTGGGGGCCGGCGGCCGGATCGGCACCAATTTCCTGTTTTCCGACAGGACCAGCCTGTACCTGAATTATGCGCTGGAAAACGAACGGACGGACAACGGCCTGCAGGTCCGCCGCGGTAACCTGGTCTCGGGCGTGAAGAGAAAGCTGTCCGACAGTTCCAGCGTCTACCTCGAGGAGCGGTACCAGAACGGCGGGTCGCTGACCGGCCTGACCCACGCCGCCGGTGTCCACCTGGTGGCAAGGGAACGCTGGAATTTCGGCGGTAGTGCGGAGTTCGGCACACTGAACGATTCGTTGACCGGCGCCGAGACCGATCGCAGGGCCGCCGGAGTCCGTGTCGGTTACGGCCTGGGTACGATCCAGGTCTCCAGTGCCGTCGAGTATCGCCGGGATGATGCGGAACAGGCGGACGCGACCCACACCACCAGGACGGCATGGCTGTTCCGCAACAACTTCAAGTACCAGCTGACGCCGGACTGGCGCATCGTCGGCAAGCTGAACCACTCGTTCAGTGACAGTTCTCTGGGAGAGTTCCATGACGGCGGCTACACCGAGGCTGTGTTCGGCTACGCCTACCGCCCGGTGAAGAACGACCGGCTGAACGGACTTGCCAAGTACACGTACTTCTACAATATCCCGACCGCCGGCCAGGTGGTGTTTCAGGACACCGCAGCCGAGTTCATTCAGAAAAGCCATATCGCTTCCTTCGACCTGACCTTCGACGTCTCGGCCGACTGGTCCATCGGCGGCAAAGTCGCCTACCGCCTGGGGCAGGTCAGCCTGGATCGGGAGCAGCGCGTATTCTTCGACAACACCGCCCAGCTGGCGGTGCTCCGGGCCGACTACCGCTTCCGCAAGGGCTGGGAGAGCCTGGCGGAGTTGCGCATGCTGGACCTGCCGGATATCGGTCAACGCCGCGGCGGCGCCTTGGTGGCGTTCTATCGCTACATCGGCAAACACCTCAAGGTCGGCGCCGGGTACAATTTCACCGACTTTTCCGACGATCTGACCGACCTGAGCTACGACCACCAGGGCGCGTTCGTCAATATCGTCGGGACCCTGTAATCGGCCCTTTTCCAGGGAATGGCCTGCGGTGATCGGGGAGCCGGACTTCCGGGTCGCCTCCTCCACCACCACGGCGGCGGAAAGTCCCGAAATAAGTCGGTTTCTTCGGGGAAAGTGCCCCGGCAGCGCTTCATTTCTTTATGGACCGTTCTGCGAAGGTCCTTCCGGACCTCCCTCAGCCGCTCCGCAAAGTTCGGGCTCTTGTACCGGGATTACCGGGAGAGTACCCGGCCTCAAGAGCCCTTGATATCCGAACCGGTCCAAGGGAAGGAAGGAAGTTCAGTGCGATCCAGTCCGGCAGATCGCCGGCAGGCAGGTCTCGGGGCATGGCAGATTTCTCCCCGAGGAGGCCGGATGAGTTTGAAGGAAATAGGGCCGGGGAGTCAAGTAGGCAGAGGGATTCGGGATGGTGGGGTGTAGCTGGGCATCAGAATCTTCAGAACGGCTTGCAAAAGTACACATAAGTGTGTACGCTATTACAATGAAACGTCGGGAACTGGAACGACGGCTGCGTGACCTGGGCTGGAAGCTCCAGCGTCATGGCGGAAATCACGATGTATGGAGCAGTCCCGACGGCTCGTTTTCGGAATACGTACCTAGGCATGCCGAGGTTAACGAGCGGCTGGCCAGGGCGATCCTGAAACGGGCAAAGGAGCGCAAATGAGATTCGAAGGACGGATGAAGAAGGACGGCAAGTTCTGGTTGGTGGAGATCCCCGCTTTAGATGCGGTGACTCAGGGGCGTACCAAGCGCGAAGCCTACGAGATGGCGAAGGATCTCATCGAAACCATGGCGGGCAGGCCGGAGTTTGAGGTGACGGTCTATCCTGGCGGACGGGATACCTTCGAGATCGGTGCCAATAGCACTGGAATGCTGCTGGCGCTGCTCCTGAGGCGGCAGCGGGAGCGCCAGGGGATGACACTGAGCGAAGCAGCGGAGCGACTGGGGCAGACCTCCAAGAACGCCTATGCCCGATATGAGCAGGGGAAGGCGATGCCCAGCGTCGAGAAGCTGGAACAGCTCCTCAAAGCGATCGCTCCCGACCAGAAGATTGTCTGGCGTTTCGCCGCCTGAAAACGCCGGAACCGCCACCTCTTCCAGTAAATAAGCGCGGGCGGATACAGGGATACAATAGATCCTCCTGCTTTCCGGAGGCTCTGCCATGAAACCGTCCGGGTTATCGATCATCCTGCTCACCATTGCGATCGCAGTCGTGGTCGCTTCCGGGACCACTCCGGCTGTTGCCCAGGACGAGTCGGTTTGCTCGGCCATGGTCACGGTGGTCAACGAACAGGGCGCAGCCCTCCCCGCCGGTTACAACATCAGTCTGATGTTCTCGCCGGTGGATCTACGAGAGCAGGGGACCGACGGTATCTCCAAATCCTTTCGGTTCGATTCGCTCCCTTGCGGGGAGGCTCTGGCGGTGGTCGGCCAGGGTGGAGGTGGAGCGGTTGAACAGAGGGTACTGGAAGCTGTGGTACGGGAACCTGTCTCCCTTGAACCAGGTGCACCGCTAGAGGTGCATCTCACCATCCCGGCAATGATTCCGGTCACGGTGGTTGCGGTAGATGAAAACGGAGCACCGGCGGCAGGAGGAAACGTTATTGCGATTCCTGGAGGCGATAATCGGCAAAACTTCGGTTCGGCCCATTATGGGAGTCTATCGTCCACCGGTGAGGCGGTGTTGCAACTTCAACCGGGACGTTACTTGCTGCAGACTTCGTTTTCCGACGGGCAGACCGTACAGAGCATGACGGTGGATGGGGCGACATTCAATGCCAAGGAGCCGTTGCTGATTGGAGACCGGCCTAGAGAACTGCTGATCGTGGTCTCGAGTGCAGAGAGAATTACCGGAATAGTCACCGAGGATGATGGTGAACCGATTCCCGGCTATCAGTTGATCGTCCGGAAGGTAGTATCCGTGCGGGACAACCAATATACGATGCTGCAAGAAGACGGACGGTTTGTGGTGACGACCAGCGAGTTTCCGGTGGAGGTGTTCATCCACGATCCGGGAGGCGACTGGAAGTTCGAACCGGTCTCCATTCTGGTCCCGGACAAGGAGCATGCAAACGGTCTGCATTTTACCGGACGCCATTTCGAGGACCGCACCTTGAAGGGCAGGGTGCTGGCCGGCGATCCTGCCGTACCGGTGGCCCGCGCCTTTATCAGCTCCAGTCCGAACTGTTATACCGGCGATGGAAAACGATCCGTAGCCCGCCCGGTTCAGATCATGGCTGATGACGATGGTGAATTCGAGCTGCCCTGTTTCGATGGATGCTACATCTCCCTTGAGATCTCCAAGCCGCGATCCGAAGAGTACCTGCCGCTGGAGTGGTACGGCGGACCGGAAGAATGCGAGCAGGAGCAAACGTTTATCCTGCAGGAAGGGAATACGGTTACAGGTGTGGTCACCGATTCACAGGGAGATCCGGTCCCGGACCTGGTTGTCGGTACCATGATGATGAGGAACCAGGCTGTAACCGACGGCGAAGGACGGTATCGGATTCAGAGCCTGGATGCTGGCAGATATGAGCTGCAGGTGATGAGGCCGAGAGACGCTGCGTTTAACCCATGGATCCTGATGACCGAGGACAGCGGAAAGGGTCCCGCTGTTCAATTCAATTCCAACGGTAAAACCAGAGAACTGGATCTCGTGGTCACCAGGGGCGGATCGATCTGCCTGGATCTTGGGGATGGAGAGGGAAGGTCGATGGGAGTCGATTACCTTGAACTGTTTTTATCAGGCGAAGACAATCCGGCCAAGGCGTCGAGTCGGTACGACAGCACTGGAATGACCCGAACCGATCCCTTCTGCCTCGGCCCGCTGGCCCCGGGTGATTACCACCTCCGGGCCGGAAACCGGTTCAGCAGTTTCATGCCGACCTGGTGGCCCGGTACCGACGATCGGGAGCAGGCTACCCTGGTCAGCGTGATCGCCGGGGACAGGCTGGAGCTGGGCCCCATGACTACCCACAGGGCCGGCCCGGTGCAGGTCAATATCAAAGAAGGCCATTTCCTTCAGAGCAGCCCGCCGTTCCTTGCGTTCCGAGTTGCTGTAGAAAGGAACGATCCTGAAGAGGAAGTAGAAGAGCAGGAGTGGGTCCAGGTCGATCAGGACGAGTTGCGGTTCCTTGGGGAAACCAAAACGCGAACCGAGGCAGGCCAGCCGACTTACAGATCTTTGCGCTATGCGCCGTACCCGACCGGGCGGTACGACGTGCGGCTTTGTGAAACGGAAGATTGTGAAGACGGCAAAGTATGGTGCTCTCCCAAACCGCTGGTTGTAGAAAAGAAGAACGGCGGTGAGATCGAACTGGTCCTCAGTGAAGATTCGGAATGCAGGGCGATCTCGGACGATGAAGTCGATCTTCCCAACGAAAAGTCCGGCCCGAACCGGTGAAATCCGGCCATATCCGCAAATCCCCTTGAATTAACCTCTCCCAGTCATTAAATCCTACTTAGGAGATACGATTCAGTAATCGCGCTGGAAATTTCGGCCTTTTTGCGAAGGCTGGCGGTACGTTACCCCCGGTGGAATCATGCCGCCTCGAGGAACTGTAATAGATGATGCACGATGCGCGAATCCTGGTGGCTGAGGATGATCCGGTGACGGTCCGGTTCCTGCAGTCCCTGCTGGAAGAGAATGGCTTCGAGGTGCTGGTGGCGGAAGACGGTCGCCACGCCCATGAGCTGGCCACCAGCGGGAGCCCGGACCTGATCATCAGCGACCTGGTCATGCCGTACCGGGACGGCTTCGGCCTGATCCGTGCGCTGCGGACCCTGGAAGCGCTGACCCGTGTGCCGATCATCATCCTGTCCATGAAGGACCGTGAGGCCGACATCGTCCGCGGCCTTGAGGAAGGAGCCGACGACTACGTGGTCAAACCGTTCAATGCCCGGGAGCTGTTGGCCCGTGTGCGCAAGCAACTGGACAGGCCCCGGAGCTGATTGTGCAAGCCGCCCTCATCTATTCGATCCTGACCGTGTTGCTGGTGTTCACCGGCCTGACGGTGGCGATCATCATAGGCAAGGCCTGGCGTGAGTCGGTGGAGGTTTACCATCGGGCCCGTCGCCGTGAGATCGAACCGGCGGTGCTGGCGTACGCTCACGGCGAAGCCGGTTCGGTGCTCCCCGGGCTGGGCGGCCAGGTCCGTTTCAGGGACCGCAACGTGGTGGAGCAGGTATTGCTGGAGTTCATCCAGCGGGTTCGCGGTATCGAGCGGGACCGTCTGGGCAAGGCGTTCGACGAGCTCGGTTACGTGGACAGCAATCTGGAACAGCTCCGTTCCGCCCGCTGGTGGTTCCGGGCCGAGGCGGCGGAGAAACTGGGACTATCCGGCGCACGCCGGGCCATCGAGCAGCTGGCGTCGGCACTGAACGATGATGAACCGGAAGTGCGGATCCGGGCCGCCACCGCTCTCGGCAGGCTCGGTGGCCGGGCTTCGGTGGTTCCGCTGATCGATGCATTGAACGAGCCGAACCGCTGGTCCACCATCAGGATCGCCGACATCCTCACCGGCATGGGAACCGAGGTCGTCCAGGAGCTGGTACAGGCCTGGGACGATCTGAGTCATACCGGCCGGCTTGCCGCCATCGACATCTTCGGTCGCATCCGCCTGCTGGACGCGGTGCCCTGGTTGAGGCAGCGGCTCACCGACGAGCACGCCGACATCCGCGCCCGGGCGGCCCATGCTCTCGGCGCCATCGCCGAACCGGGGAGCGCCCAGACGTTGCAGAAGATTATGAACGATCCGGAATGGCCGGTGCGGGCCATGGCGGCCAAGGCGCTGGGCCGGATCCGGGACCGGGGCAGCATCCCGATCCTTACCGGCAGCCTGCGGGACCCGGAATGGTGGGTCCGGGCCAATGCGGCGGAGTCGTTGCGGCTCATGGGGCCTGACGGTATCGCGGCGCTGATCGGTATGCTGGACGACGACGATAATTACGCCCGGCACCAGGCGGTGCTGATGCTGGGAGAAGCCGGCGAGATCGACGCCTGGGCCGAACAGCTGGCGGTCCATGACGAAACCGCACTGGACAGGATCCGCCGGGTGATCAGGTCGGGACAGATCGGGCGGCTTGAAGAGCTGGCGGAGATGCATCCCGATGCGGTGGTCCGCACCCGGATCCGGGCGATGTTACCGGAGGAGCGGTCATGAACTGGACCGCCATCATCGGGGACCTGATCTACGGGTTCAACTGGTTCGTGCTGGCGTACTTCATCACGCTGAACACGATCTACCTGCTGCTGTTCCTGCTCTCGCTGTTCGAGGTGGTGAAGTTCGTCCGGAGGACGTTCTTCTCCGACTACCGCCAGATCATGCAGTCGGAGATGACCTGGCCTGTCTCGATCCTGGTTCCCGCCCACAACGAGGAAACCAACATTGTCGATACGGTTCGCTCCCTGATGATGGTGAACTACAGCGAGTTCGAGATCATCGTCATCAACGACGGTTCCACCGACAACACCCTCAAGGAACTGATCGAAGCGTTCGAGTTGCGCCAGATGGACCGGGTCTACAAGGTTTCGGTGGGAACCGAACCGGTTCGCAAGATCTACGGTTCCCTGAACCACCGCAACCTGGTGGTGGTGGACAAGGACAAAGGCGGCAAGTCCGACGCCCTGAACGTCGGCATCAATGTTTCCCGGTACCCGCTGTTCTGCTCCATCGACGCCGACTCGGTGATCGAGGACAACGCCCTGCTCCGGGTGGTCAAGCCGTTCATGGAGAAACCGGCGGAGACCGTGGCCGCCGGCGGCATCGTCCGGATCATCAACGGCTGCACCGTGCAGGATGGCCGGGTTGTGAAGATCGAGCTGCCGGACAACCAGCTGCCGATCTTCCAGGTGGTGGAATACCTCAGGGCGTTCCTGTCCGGCAGGGTCGGCTGGTCGGCGCTGCAATCGCTCCTGATCATTTCCGGCGCCTTCGGCGTGTACAAGAAGAAGCATGTTCTTGATATCGGAGGGTACTCCAGCGATACCGATACCGAGGACCTGGAACTGGTGGTTCGCCTGCACCGCCACATGAAGACGCTGGGCCGCAAGTACCGGGTGGTGTTCGTTCCCGATCCGGTCTGCTGGACCGAGGTGCCGGAAACGATCCGGGTCCTGGCCCGCCAGCGCAACCGCTGGCACCGGGGACTGTTCCAGACCATGTGGATGCACCGGGGCATGTTGCTGAACCCGCGGTACGGCACCCTGGGCATGGTGGCCATGCCGTACTTCTTCCTCTTCGAGATGCTGGGACCGTTCGTGGAGACCTTCGGCTATCTCGTGGTGGTGTTGTCGTTCCTGTTCGGCCTGCTGAACCTGGAGTTCTTCCTGCTGTTCCTGGCGATGTCGGTGCTGTACGGCATTTTCCTGTCCGTCGCTTCCATCCTGCTGGAGGAAGTATCGTTCCGGCGCTACCCGGGCTGGATCGACCTGACCAAGCTGCTGGTATTCAGCATCCTTGAGAACTTCGGCTACCGTCAGTTGCTGTCGTTGTTCAAGGTCAAGGCGCTGTGGGACGTGCTCCGCCGCAAACGGGGCTGGGGCAAAATGGATCGGGCCGGTTTCCGGCAGAAGGAAGAGCAGGAGGCGGTGGACTCATGAAACCGATGATGCGGGGAGCGCTGCTCCTGGTCCTGGCCGGTGTTCTGTGCCTGCCGGCACTGACCGCCGAGGAGACCGGGTTCTCCAGGACCGAACTGTTCGAAGCCGCCCGGGAGGCGGCCTGGTCCGGTGAGCGTGAATACGCCGTCGAGATCTGCCTCCGGATCCTGGAGCGTTACCCCAACGATCACGACACCCGCATCCTGCTGGGCCGGATCCACGCCTGGGAGAAACGGTTTCCCCAGGCGCGTCAGGAGCTGCACACGGTCCTTGAAGCCAAGCCGCTGTACCTGGACGCCCGGCTGGCTCTGATCGACGCCGAGTTGTGGGACGACCAGGCCGAAGAGGCGATCCGGCTCTGTGATGAAGGGTTGGAGCAGGATCCGGGCGAGGCCGACCTGCTCTATCGCAAGTACCGGGCGTTGCGGAAGCTGGGCCGGGAACAGGATGCCCTGGAGGTGGCCCGCCTGGCCCTGGCCGCCTCGCCGGATGACCGCAAGCTGTACCGCACCGTGAAACGGCTTGAAGCCGAACAAATGAAGAACGAGCTCGCCGTCTGGTACCGCTACGAACATTTCGATCAGAGTCTGGATCCGTGGCACGAATCCGGTGTGCAGCTGTCCCACAAGTTTCCGTGGGGCACCCTGATCGGCCGGGGCACCCAGGCCTGGCGGTTCGGTGATTCCGGCACCCAGTTCGAGGTGGACGCCTACCCGAAACTGCCGCACCGGTTCTACCTGTACCTCAACGCCGGAGCCTCGGGATCGAGCCTGTTCCCCAACTACCGCTACGGCGCCGAGCTGTACAAGAATTTCGGCGGCGGCTGGGAAGCGTCCGCCGGTGCGTTCCGCCTGCACTTCGATAGCTCCACCGGCAAGCTGTACACCGGCTCTCTCGGGAAGTACTGGCGGAACTACTGGTTCTCCCTGCGGCCGACCCTGTCGGACCGGGACCCGGATAATTCCCTGTCCTGGCGGTTCTCCGCCCGGCGCTATTTCGGTGATCGGGAAGATTACGTCGGGTTCAGTGTGGGCACCGGCACCAAGCCGGAGCAGGACTTCCTCACCGGCACCCAGAATGATCTGAACTCGGGCCGCCTCCAGGTGGAGGCCCAGCGCCGCATCATCGGGCGCTGGATCGCCAAAGCGAGCGTCGGCATGCGGGAGCAGGAGTTCCTGACCACCGACACCCGGGACAGCTGGTTCGCAAGGGTCGGCATGGAATGGTGGTTCTGATTTGAAATTCCGATTCAACTGGCGAACCACCGGTCTGTTCCTGTTTATCTGGCTCATGGTCGGTTTCTTCAGCGGCACCGCCGTCCTGCTGGGACCGGTGCGCTGGATCACCGAACACGGCCGGTCGTCGGGCTGGATCGACGGCAAGGAAAAAGGTGTGGTGCTGGCGGTGATCGCCACCTACGTCCTGCTGTCGGCTCTGGTGGCATGGCTGCTGGCCCGCACCGCGGCCCGCAGTGCAACCGGGCACGTGCGGTTCGGGATTCCGACCCTGGCGCTTGTGGCCGCCGCCGCCTGCCTGTGGCTCTGGATGAACCCGATCACCCTGGGCGCGGACATGGGGGAGGTGAACCAGGTCAACGCCCGGTTCACATTCGGTCCCTACCCGGACGAAGACCGCATGCGAATCCTGAAAGAAGAGGGCTTCACCGGGGTGATCACCCTGCTTCACCCGGCGGTACTGCCGTTCGAGGCGAAACTGATCGCCGAGGAGAAAGCGGCTGCGGCAGCCGTGGGGATCGAAGTGGTCGAGGCGCCGATGCTGCCCTGGGTGTCGGAGAACCAGGATTCCCTGGACAAGATTCTGGAATTGGCCCGGAGCGGCCAGGGCAGGTACTACGTGCACTGTTTCCTGGGGAAGGACCGGGTCAACACGGTCCGTGCCCTGGTGGAGCGGGAAGTCGGTGAGGTGGAGATCGAGAACCAGGTCGCCGGTCGCAGCCTGGAAGAGCAGGGTCACCTGGAGCGTGGTGACATCCATGTTCTGAACGAAGGGGTCATCCTGACGCCGTACCCTACCGACGAGGAGTACCTGGCGTTTGTGCTCACCGGCAACTGGAAGGCTGTGGTCTCCCTGCTGGACCCGGACCACGAAGGGGACCGCAAGTGGGTCGACAAGGAACGTGAAGTGCTGGAGCGATACCACATCCCGTTCCACGTCGTTCCCCTGGCCCATGGTGAGTGGGATCCGGAGCGGGGGCTGGAAGCTGCGAGGGAAGTCTGGAACCTGCCCCGGCCGCTGCTGGTCCACGGGTTCCTGGGACCATCCACTGGGAAATCGCCTACGGCGGAAGGGTTCATGCAGTCGTTCCTGACCGGCCTGCCGGCGCTGCCGCCTGCCAAGTTCAAGCCTCCGATGCACTTCGGTGAATCGAAACTGCTGGCCCCCAACGTGGCCACAGGCCCGTCGCCTACCGCCGGTGAGTTCCGTTCCTACCTGTTCGCCCGGGGTGTGCGTGCGGTGTTGTTCATTGCAGGCGACGGTGCTGCCGGGCCGGCGGAACATCGCAAGGCGGCGGAGTCCGCCGGGCTGAGCTACGAAACGGTGGAGCAAAACGATAGCGCCTGGATCGACAGGCTGGCGGCAGGGGGACCGTACTACCTGTATGGTGCCCTGGACCCGGCGGTGGAACAGGAGATCTCCGCGCAGTACGGCCCGCCGATACCGGATGGGCCGAAGTGGGATGGACCGGGAACGGGTCCGACCCCGGCTGGCGCCGCGGTGGACGCGGGGTTTATCGACGGGCTCATTCCAACCACCCGGGTCGCCGTGCTGACCGCTCCGCTGCTGCTGCTGTATGCCGCCTTCGCCGGCGGTTTTGCCGGCTGGCTGCGGATCAAGGCTGACGTGCGGGCGCCGTATACCCGCAAGATCTTCCATTTCCTGATCTTCACCACCGCAGGGTTCCTCCATCTCACCGGCGGTCTTCCCCTTGTCGCCCTGTTCGGGGGGATCACCGCGCTGGTGGTGCTGTATGCGGTCTGGCGGGGAGACAGATTCCCGTTCTACGAGGCGATGGCGAGACCGACCGATGCGCCGAAGCGATCGCTGTTCATCCTGGTTCCCCTGGGGACCACCGCCGCCGGCGGCCTGTTGTCCAACCTGCTGTTCGGCCCGTTCGCCGTGGTCGGCTACCTGGTCGGTGGCTGGGGAGACGCCATTGGCGAGCCGGTAGGGACCGCATTCGGGAAACACCGCTACAAGGTGCCGTCCCTGGGTGGGGTGGCCGCTACCCGGAGTTGCGAAGGTTCTGCGGCGGTGCTGGCCATGGGGATAGGGGCGGCCTGCCTCGGCCTGTTCCTGGGAGGGTACAGCGCCGGTTCGATCCTGACGGCCGGCCTGGCCTGCGGCGTCGCCGGCGCCCTGGTGGAAGCGGTCAGCAATCATGGCCTGGACAACCTGACCATCCAGATCGCATCCGCCGGAACCGCCTGGCTGATTTTGGGATAACGGGGACAGGCACGAAACCGGGGTTTTAGGGACACTCATGAACGCCGAAGCTACGTCAGCTGATTGAAATTGCTCGCCAGAAGCAACCCTCTCCTCTTCGATTGAATCGCCCTTGTACAGCCGTCCGTAAGTGACGATTTAAAAATAGTCCCGCCAGGGCGGGACTGTTTTCAAATCGCCACTTCAGGACGGCTACTAATAAGAGAAGGTTGAATGGGGCTCTGAAGCTGGCAACAGCCTGAGCGGCACAGGTACGCCCGATCTTAAGGCTGTCCCCAAAACCCCAGTTATGTGCCTGTCCCCAAAGTCCCAAAATCCGGTACAATCGCGGTTCACCCTGAATTCAACCGGAGGTTACCGATGGACTGGGGAATGAAGAACCGTCTGAGCCGGATCCTGCAGCCGGAGTCCGGACGCACCGTCATGCTGGCCGTGGACCATGGCTACTTTCTCGGGCCGACTTCAGGCCTGGAAAAGCCGGGGGAAACCATCGCCCCGTTGCTCCCTTACGCCGACTCCCTGATGCTGACCCGAGGGGTGCTGCGCAACTGCGTCCCGCCGGAATCGAAAACGCCGATCGTCCTGCGGATCTCCGGGGGAACCAGCATCCTCAAGGACCTGTCCGGCGAGGGCCTGACCGTCTCCATGGATGACGCCGTCCGGCTGAACGTCTCCGCCATCACCCTGTCGATCTTCGTCGGCGCAGACGGCGAGCGGGAGACCCTCCTGTCCCTGTCCGAAGCGGTGGACTGGGGAGAGACCTACGGCTTCCCGGTGCTTGCGGTGACCGCCGTCGGCAAGGACATGGTCCGTGACGCCCGCTACCTGGGCCTGGCCTGCCGCATCGCCGCCGAACTGGGCGCCCACATGGTCAAAACCTACTTCTGCGACGGCTTCGAGAACATCGTCCGGGACACCCCGGTGCCGCTGGTCGTCGCCGGCGGGAAGAAGATCCCCGAAAAAGACGCCATCCAGATGGCCTCCAACGCCATCAACGCCGGCGCCAGCGGCGTGGACATGGGCCGCAACATCTTCCAGTCCGACAGCCCTGTCGGCATGATCCAGGCGGTTCGCGGCGTGGTGCACAACAACATGCCGGTAAAGGAAGCCCACCAGCTGTACCTGGACATCAAAGGCTGACTTGATGCTGGCCGCCGTGTACCACAGCAACCGGGACATCCGCGTGGATGAAGTGCCCCGGCCGATTGCCGGCAGCGGCGAGCTGCTCATGAAGATCGAGGCCTCCGGCATCTGCGGCTCCGACGTCATGGAGTGGTACCGCATCAAGAAAGCACCGATCGTGCTGGGCCACGAGGTGGCCGGCCTGGTGGAACAGGTCGGCGAAGGCGTTGACGGCTTCAACACCGGCGACCGCATCGTCGCCACCCACCACGTACCGTGCAACACCTGCCGTTACTGCCGCACCGGACGGCACTCGGTATGCGACACGTTGCGCACCACCACCTTCCATCCCGGTGGCTTCGCACAGTACGTTCGCCTTCCGCCGATCAATGTGGACCGGGGCGTCGTAAGGATCCCCGATCATGTCTCTTACGAAGAAGCTTCCTTCGTGGAGCCGCTGGCATGCGTGGTCCGGGCCCTGCGGATCTCCGGCCTGACGCCGGGGATGAGCGTTGCCGTTCTAGGCAGCGGCGTTTCCGGCATCCTGATGATCCAGGCGGCGAAGGCGATGGGGGCAGGGGAGATCCTGGCCACCGACCTTTCGGACTACCGCCTCAAGCAGGCCGAACGGTTCGGCGCCACCCGGGTCGAGAGAGCCGACCGGCTGGACAGTTCCGCCTTCAAGGCCGACCAGGTCCTGGTCTGCGCCGCCGCCGCACCTGCCGTAACCCAGGCACTGGAGCTGGTGGACAAAGGCGGCACCATCCTGTTCTTCGCGCCGATGGAGCCGGGCAGCACCTACCCGATGCCGATGTTCGACATCTGGAACAAGAACGCCCGAATCGTGCACTCCTACGCCGGTCCTCCTGCCGACATGGCCACCGCCATGGACCTGATCGCGGCGAAACGGATCGACGTCGCCGGCATGATCACCCACCGCCTGCCCCTCAAGGAAACCGCCAAGGGGTTCGACCTGATGCTCAAAGGGGCCGACTCCCTCAAGATCGTCATCGAACCCTGGCAATAGGAAGACCGACAATGCGACTGCTCCACACCATGATCCGTGTCGGCGACCTTGAGAAATCCATCGACTTCTACACCCGGGTTCTGGGGATGAAACTCCTGCGCCGCAAGGACTACCCCAAAGGGAAGTTCACCTTGGCGTTCCTCGGCTACGGCGACGAGTCGGACACAACGTGCCTCGAACTGACCCACAACTGGGAAACCGACTCCTATGAACGGGGCAACGGCTTCGGCCACCTGGCCATCGAAGTCGCTGACGTCCACCAGGCGATCGAGGAAATCAGATCGAAAGGCGGCACCATCCAGCGCGAGCCCGGCGCCATGAACGCCGGCGCCACCATCATCGCCTTCGTGGAAGACCCGGACGGCTACGCCATCGAGCTCCTCAACAAGAAGTAAACCACTAGACTCCCCGGCCTTCCGGGTCTACATTCACTGTGTCCCACCCAAGCCTCCTCCCGAGAGGCACTCCTTGACAAGTGTTACCTCTGAAGGTAACGTTTCGTGAGCAGGATCAAGCGGGGAGGGTACATCTTCATGACCTGGATCGGTGATCATGACCCGCCACATGTCCACGTCTACGAAGGGGATCGCTTGATTCTTAAATGGGACCTCCAAGACGGGAAACCCCTTCAGGGGGCCGCTTCGAGGAAACTAGAAAGATTGATCGAGGAACTGATCCGGGAGGGCCGGCTTTGATCACCATCATCACCGCGGTGTCCATGAATAACCGGAAGAAGGAGTTCCAGGTCTGCTCGGCCCACGGGAGCCACACCTTCCCCTTCGCCCTTCTGGACGTTAAGCCGACCCCTGACAATCCGATCGTTGAACTGTATGTGGACAAGGAACTGGCCAGCGAGTGCTTCACCTATATTCTCAAATCGGGGGAAATGGATAGCGTAACCCTGGACCAGGTACGTTGGTATAATCGGGATCCCCAGTACATGCACGACATGCTCCTGTACAAACTTTCGGTGGAGGCTCAGAAACGGGTCAAGGAAAGCAACCTCAGCAAGCGGGAGATCATCCGGCGCCTGGGCACTTCCCCATCCCAGCTCTACCGCATCCTGGACACCACCTACTACGGCAAAACCGTGGACCAGATCCTCAAGCTGTTCCATGTACTGCAGTGCGAGGTGGAAGTGAAAGTCACACCCAAGACTGCATAAACCGTCCCTGGTCCCACCCAAGCCTCCTCCGACGAGGCAAGTCATGCAGATTGCACACTATACGCCAATGGCGTATAATAGCTGATGGAGTTCATTGAGACTCCGGTTTTCACAAAGGAAGTTCGCCGGCATCTGGATGACATGGCCTACCGGGCGCTCCAACTCGCTTTATTGCTCAGGCCGGAGCAGGGCAGGCTCATTCAAGGCTCCGGTGGTCTCCGCAAACTAAGGTGGAGGTCGAAAGTAAGGGGCAAACGGGGAGCGCTGAGACTGATTTACTACTGGGACCCAGGCAGCGATGGTCTATACCTTCTTTTCCTGTACGAGAAGGGAAGCCAGGAAAACCTGACGCCGACTCAACTTAAAATCCTGAGCAGGATCGTTCGGGAGGAATTGAAATGAAGAAATCCCAATTCGATGACCTTACGAAGAGCGTCCGGCAGGCCGGCCGCATCAGACGGGGAAAGGCTAAACCTTCCCGTAGCTTTGTGTTCGAACCGGCGGACATCAAGTCGATACGCGACAGCCTTGGAAAGTCTCAGTCCGAATTCGCACTGATGATCGGTGTCAGCGTGTCTACGCTCCAGAACTGGGAACAGGGCCGCCGTCAGCCGGAAGGGCCGGCTCGAGCCTTGTTGAAAGTCGCTGCGGAAGATCCGAAGGCGGTTGAAAAAGCTCTCAGCGCATAACGGATCCAGGTCCCTCCCGAGCCTCCTCCTACGAGGCACACCATGGAAACCCGCCTGCTGGACCAGGTACAGGACAAGATCCGCACATTGCACTACAGCCGCCGCACCGGCAAAACCTACAGCCACTGGATCCGGAAGTTCATCCTGTTCCACAACAAGCGTCACCCCAGGAAAATGGGCGCCCATGAGATCGAACAGTTCCTGACCTATCTGGCGACCCATCGCAACGTCAGCCCTTCCACCCAGAACCAGGCGTTCTCAGCAATCCTGTTCCTGTACAAACAGGTGTTGAAGATCAATCTGGATCAGATCAAAAACGTCCGTCGCGCCAAGCGGACCACCAACCTGCCGGTTGTGCTTTCCAAAGAAGAAACCGCCGCCATCCTGGACCACCTCCACGGCAACCATCTCCTGATGGGAAAACTGATGTACGGGACAGGTCTCCGACTTCTGGAGTGCCTTCGCCTTCGGATCAAGGACATCGATTTCCAGCGCCGCCAGCTCACGGTCCGCCAGGGGAAGGGCGGCAAGGATCGTTGCACCGTCTTGCCGGTCGGCTTGATAGATTCTCTCAAGGCCCATTTGACCAGGGTTCAGAACCAGCATCGCATCGACCTGGATAGGGGGGCCGGTTTCGTGGAACTCCCCACAGCCCTGGAACGCAAGTTCCCCAACGCCGCCAGGTCCTGGGGCTGGCAATGGGTATTCCCCGCCACCCGGACCTACCATCACCAGGAGACAGGCCAGACCCGCCGGCACCACTACCACGAGACTGCATTGCAGCGAGCCGTTCACACCGCCGTGAAGGACGCCGGCATCGTGAAACGTGTGACCTGCCATACCTTCCGGCATTGCTTCGCCACCCACCTGCTGGAGGACGGCTACGACATCCGCACCGTCCAGGAGCTTCTGGGACATGCCAACGTGTCAACTACCATGATCTACACTCATGTCCTGAACCTGGGCCCCGGCGCGGTTCGCAGCCCGCTGG
Source organism: Candidatus Polarisedimenticola svalbardensis (assembly GCA_014764515.1). Taxonomy (GTDB): domain Bacteria; phylum Acidobacteriota; class Polarisedimenticolia; order Polarisedimenticolales; family Polarisedimenticolaceae; genus Polarisedimenticola; species Polarisedimenticola svalbardensis. Next base: position 39,367 of record JACXWD010000027.1, read on the forward strand.
ACAGTCTCAAATGAACTTCTGAGGTATATCAAAACATGATAGGCAGGTCTGTATAACTCGATGAAGAACCAGCTATCTGGAGCCAAATCGTCTGCGTTCAACTAGTTCCAGGGATTCTGCATGAGATAATAATCAGGAGGAACTGAAGGACCTGTTACTTCAACAGGTCTGTATATTTATAGTTGAACTAAACCGCCTTCGGCGGGGCCCTTTTCAAGGATTCCTTTTCTCCCCACAGCGTATCGGTGCAGCCTTCATCTCATGAGCCCATGTCGGGCTACATGGAGGTGAACGATGACCGAACTGCGTCGACGCATGATCCGAGACATGACCATCCGCGGGTTTTCGCCGCGCACACATCAGACCTACCTGTACGCCGTAAGGCAGTTGGCGAAATATTATCGGCGCCCGCCGGATGAGCTCAGCGCCGAAGAAGTGCAGGGCTACCTCTCGGACATGGTCACGACCCGGAAATGGGCCTGGAGCACTTGCAGCCTTGTGGTGAACGCCTTTCGATTCCTCTACCACACCACTTTGGATCGGAAGACGATGGAATTTGTCATCCCGAGGCCGAAACAATCCAAACATCTTCCGGAGATTCTGAGTCGTGAGGAGGTCCGTCAGCTGCTTGAGTCACCACCCAACCCGAAACACCGTCTTCTGCTGACCACCATCTATGCGGCCGGGCTACGGGTCAGCGAAGCACTGAAGCTGAGAGTGAAGGATATCGACACGAGGCGCATGACGATCCATGTGCACCAGGGCAAAGGACGCA
>JACXWD010000068.1 GCA_014764515.1 Candidatus Polarisedimenticola svalbardensis
AGGGTGTCCCCAAAACCCAGGTTACGTGCCTGTCCCCGAAACAAAAAAGGACGACACAATGAAGAAGATCTTGACCATATTGTTTCTTGCGTTGGCCATGGTGATCGCACCGGGCTGCGGCGACAGCGATCAAACCGAGTTTGTCCCTGCTCCGGCAGGTGATGCCCGGCTTGCCCCGATCCCCAGTGGGGCCCAGCCGCCGGCCGGGATCGACCTCCAACCGCCGCCGCCAGGATCGGGCACCGGTGCATCCGGCATGATCTGGGATATCCCCGGTGCGTGGACCGAGGAGCAGCCGTCTTCCGGCGTGCGCCGGGCCCAGTACCATGTGCCGGGCAGCGCCGGCGACGCCGAGTGCGTGGTGTTCTACTTCGGCCCCGGCCAGGGCGGCGATCCCCTCTCCAACGCCCAGCGCTGGGCCGGCCAGTTCAGCCAGCCTGACGGCAGCTCCACCCTCTCCGCGATGAAAACCGAACAACGCAGCTTCGCCGGCTACAACGGACTCTGGGTTGAAGTGACCGGCACCTACAAGAATGTCATGGTCAGCGGCGACGAATTCCCCGACTCCGAACTCCTGGGCGCCATCGTTCAGGGAGCGGACGCCAACTGGTTCTTCAAGGTCACCGGTCCGCGAACAACCGTGGAAGAGAACCGCTCCCTGTTCGAAGGGATGCTCGGCTCGTTGCGGGTCAGCATCTGACCGTTCGGTTGCGGTAACACAACCAGGCAGCAAGGGGTATGGCAACCGTATCCCTCCAAACCGGTTGCTTGCCGGTGGCACCCAACGGTAGATTCCGCTCCACAAGCAGGTCCCTTACTGCAATTGTGGAGAACCCAATGGGTCAACCGGCACTGGACGGTCTTTTGAATCGGCGCTTCCTGCTCCTGGAGCTTCTGGGCCGGGGCGGGATGGGTCAGGTCTACCGCGCCTTCGACCGGCTTCAGGAAAAGATGGTCGCCATCAAGATCCCGCGGCCGACCCGGGCCACCCTCCCTCCGCCCCGGCGTTCCGGGCCGTCCCATCCCCTCTCCCAGGAATTTCGTGCATGGGCCGCCATGCGGCATCCCAACGTCATAAGGGTCCGGGAGATCGGCACCGTCACCGAGGGTCCGTTCCCCCTGGGAACGCCTTTCCTCACCCTCGAGAACTTCGACTCCCTGCCGGTGCACCTGGCCACCGAACCGGGCCGGATGCGGTACCAGGACCTGCGGTCGGTTACGGTGCAGATCCTTCACGGACTCTCCCACATCCACGGGTTCGGACTGGTGCACCGGGACATGAAGCCGGGGAACATCCTGCTGGGCCGTTCCCTCCGTGGCGCCGGCCGGATCAAGATCACCGACTTCGGTCTTGCCGTCAACGCCGGACAGTCGGAAGAGCCGGGAACCATCACCGGGTCGTTTCCCTACGTCGCACCGGAAGGGATTCACGGGCAGACCGTCGATTCCCGGGCCGACCTCTACAGCCTGGGGATCCTGCTGTACTACCTTTCCGCCGGCGCCCTCCCCTGCCGGGACCTGGATCCGGGAGCGATCCTGCTATGGCACCTGAACGGCGAGCCTGCGGACCCGGGGAAGGTCCGGCCGGACCTTCCGGTGCGGTTCCGTTCGCTGGTGCGCCGGCTCACGGCCCGGGACCGGGAAGAACGTCCCACCGATGCAGGTGAAGCGCTGTTTCTCCTGGGCCACGGCAGCCGCAGCCGGGTGTTGCCGTTCCCGGCGCCTGCGCCACCTGTCCCGGCCGCATCACCTCGACTGGCGCTGGACCGCACCCGGCTGGGACGGTTCCAGGTGGTTCGACCTTCAGGAGGTGAGGGGGACTGGACATCGGAGCTGTGGACACTGTCCGGCATCCACGGGGTAGCCTGTCACAAGGTTGCCTGCGGGCGGTCCGGTGGACCGGTCGCCCTGGGGCGATTGTTGCTGGATCTGCTGCTGTCCCGCACCGGGTCCAGGATCGGCCGGAGGGGGAAGGAACTGCAGGAGACCGGTCTGCCGTTACGGCTTCTGGGCCGTGTTCCGATCTGGGATCAACGTCGCAAGGCGGCGCGGCGTCCCACCGGCAGGCATCCCCGGGCCCGTTTCGATCCGGCAGCCATCGCCCGGCTGGTGCTGGCGTTCTGCGGCCGGGCCCCGCTGGCGCTGGTGTTCACCCCGGCTGCGTTGAGGGACAGACTGGTGGCCGACGTGGTGATCCGACTGCAGCAGGCAGGCAGGTCCGGGCGATGCGGGAAAGGTTTGCTGCTGGTGTTGCCGCGGAGTTCCCGGGCAGCGCGAAAGTCAGTAAAGAAACTCCCGGATGTCGTAGCGGGTGACGATAGCTTCGGGAGCCGCCTGGCGGATCCGGTCCTGTAACACAGTGAGCTCCAGCTCGATCTCATCGTCGCTGAAGCTGTTGGCGCCGGTGTCATCGCTCTGGAAGGGGGAGAGGTAAACGATGTCGCCCTTTTGAAGCGGCAGCCGTTCCGCCAGGGCGATGGTGGCGACCCGGTGTTGCTCGGCAAACCTGCGGCCACCTGCGCCGACCATGAAAATCAGCGCCACCTTCAAGCCGGCCTCCTTGAGGGTGGAGACGAATCCGAACGATTCTTCCGCCGAACCGGGCTTGTTCAGCCAGGCCAGCAGCTCGTCGGCCCCGGTTTCCAGGCCGACGTGGACCCGTTCAAGGCCGAGCTCCCGGAGTTCGGACCACTCCGCCGAGGTGCGGCGCTCGCCACTGAAGACGTCGACAAAGCCGTGTACCGGCATGCCGGGGAAATGGGCCGTCGCCGTTTCGAGTATCGGGAACAGGCGATCCCGGGAGAGGACCAGGGCGTTGCCGTCGGCCAGGAAGATGCTGCGGCGGAGGCTCAGCCCTTCACCCAGGAACTCCGTCACGCCGGCGCAGTGGTCCTCGAACTCTTCCGTGGTGCGACAGGCGAACTCCCGGTCCTGGTAGAAGCTGCAGAAGGTGCAACGGTTCCAGGTGCAGCCGAAGGTCGCCTGCAGCACGACGGCCAGGTACTGGTCCGGGGGCAGGATCGATACCGGACGGTAGATCCGGTTGAAGCGATGCTTCTCTTCAAGAAGGCGTTCAGGAGTCCAGGCCAGGATGCGTTGCAGGCGATCCTGTTGATCCGGATCATCCACCGGGATCGGAGCGTTGGCGATTTGGTCCAGAAGCTGGCGATAGCTCTCGGCTGCGTCTGCTTCAGGGAGAACGGCGCGGACCCGCCTGCCACCGACCCGTTCCCGGGTGTGGATCCGGCTTGCCAGGGAACGCTTGTAGATGTGGTCGTTCTGGTACCAGGAGACCGGGCGGCCCTCCAGGTCGAAACTGAACACCGCTTCCTGATCCGGGCTCAGGACGGTGATGTTCTTCCTGGCGGAAATGGTCCAGTTATTCATCGGTTTCGGGGACAGGCACGTAACCTGGGTTTTGGGGACACCCTTAGTGTAAACGATACATTCCGATCGCCTAAGGGTGTCCCCAAAACCCAGGTTACGTGCCTGTCCCCGTTCTTCAGGAGCAGCCGCTGGTGGTGCCGCAGTTGATGCAGAGGTAGCAGGCGCCGTTCCTCACCATGATGGTGCCGCATTCGGAGCAGGGCGGTGCATCGGCCTGGCTTATGAACACGCTGCGTTCTTTCGCCTCCAGGACCTCGGCGGCGGTGTTGCCGGTGGACGGCGGCGCCGCGGCACTCTCGCCCGGCTCGAAGTCATCGCCCTCGGCACCGTTCTGCATCGACATCGGCCGTTCCTCTTCGGTGAGGAACTCCAGGGCCATCCAGCGGAAGACGTAGTCGATGATCGAGTTCGCCCGGGGGATTCTGGAGTTGCCGGTGAATCCGGCCGGCTCGAACCGGACGTGGGAGAACTTGTCCACCAGGAACCGCAGTTCCACGCCGTGCTGCAGGGCGAAGGAGATCGCTGTTGCGAAGGCGTCGGCGAATCCGGCCAGTGTCGATCCGGCCTTCCCCAGGGTGATGAAGATCTCTCCCGGCTTGCCGTCTTCATAAAGGCCGACGGTGGCGTACCCTTCGTGCCCGGCTACCGAGAACTTGTGGGTCACCGAGGTCCGGGTATCGTTCAGCTTCCGCCGCAGCAGCAGCTTGGCCGCTTCAACGGCAGGCAGCACCTGGTCGGTTGACGTGGCGCCGGTGGACATCGGCTGGGTGCGCTTGCATCCGTCCCGGTACACGGCGATCGATTTCAGGCCCAGCTTCCAGGCCTCGAGGTAAGCATCCTCGATCTCCTCGGTCGTGGTCTCGCCGGGCATGTTCACCGTCTTGGAGATCGCTCCGGACAGGAACGGCTGCACCGCCGCCATCATCTTGATGTGGCCCATGTGGTGGATGGAGCGGGAACCGTTCATCGGCTTGAAGGCGCAGTCGAACACCGGGAGGTGCTCCGGTTTGATATCCGGCGAACCTTCGATGGTGTCGTTCTCGTTGATGTAATCCAGGACGCTCTGGATCTGGGTCTTGTCGTACCCGAGTTTCTTGAGGGACAGCGGCACGGTGTTGTTCACGATCTTGAATACGCCGCCGCCTACCAGCTTCTTGTACTTGACCAGCGCCAGGTCCGGCTCGATACCGGTGGTGTCGCAATCCATCATGAACGCGATGGTTCCGGTAGGCGCCAGGACCGTGGCCTGGGCGTTGCGGTAGCCGTGCTTGGTGCCCATCTCAAGGGCGTCGGTCCAGGCCAGCCTTGCCGCCTTCAGGAGGTCTTCCGGAATCGTTTCTTCGTTGGTGTTCAGGATGTGGGACTGGTGCTTGCGCATGACGCTCAGGAACGGATCGCGGTTGACGGCATAACCCTCGAAAGCGCCTGTCCGGGCGGCGATACGGGCGGAAGTGGCGTACGCCTCGCCGCACATCAGGGCGGTCACGGCGGAGGCGTAGGCCCGTCCTTCATCGGAGTCGTAAGCCAGGCCCCGTGCCATGAGCAGGGCGCCCAGGTTGGCGTAACCCAGTCCCAGCGGACGGTACTTGTGGGAGTTGGCCTGGATCTCCTTGGTCGGGTACGAGGCGTTGTCTACCCAGATCTCCATGGCGGAGGTGGTGACGTCGATGGCGTGGCGGAACAGCTCGGTGTCGAACTCGCCGTCCCGGGTCCGGAATCGCATCAGGTTCAGCGATGCCAGGTTGCAGGCCGAGTTGTCCAGGAACATGTATTCGGAACACGGGTTGGAAGCGTTGATGCGGGCGGTCTCGGGACAGGTGTGCCAATTGTTGATGGTGGTGTCGAACTGGATGCCCGGGTCACCGCAGATCCAGGCGGCGTCGGACATTTTGCGCATCAGGTCCTTGGCCCGGAACGATTCCACCGGCTGGCCGGTGGTCACCGCCGTGGTCTGCCAGGTGCCGTCGGTAAGCGCTGCGCGCATGAAATCGTCGGTCACCCGGACCGAATGGTTGGCGTTCTGGAAAAACACCGAATCGTAGGCGCCGCCGGGAACGTTGAACTCGCCGGAGTAGCCGGCGTCGATCAGGGTCCAGGCCTTCTTCTCTTCCTGGGCCTTGCATACGATGAACTCTTCAACGTCCGGGTGTTCGATGTTCAGGATGACCATCTTGGCTGCCCGGCGGGTCTTGCCGCCGGACTTGATGACGCCGGCGAAAGAGTCATAGCCCTTCATGAAGGAGACCGGGCCGGATGCGGTGCCGCCGCCGGCCAGCGGCTCCCTGGCGCTGCGGATCGGCGAAAGGTTGGAGCCGGTGCCCGATCCGAACTTGAACAGCATGCCCTCGGTCTTGGCCAGTTCCAGGATCGACGGCATGGTGTCGTCCACCGCGTTGATGAAGCAGGCCGAAACCTGGGGGTGCTCTTCAACGCCGCAGTTGAACCAGACCGGCGAGTTGAACGACACCATCTGATTCACCAGCAGGAAGGTCAGCTCCTCTTCGAACCGGACCGCGTCGCCTTCACTGGCGAAGTAGTTCCCTTCCCGGCCCCAGAGCCCTGCGGTGTTCACCACACGGTCGATGAGCTGGCGGGCGCTGTTCTCCCGCTCCGGACTGCCGACAGGGCCTCTGAAATATTTCTGGGCAACGACGTTGGTGGCCAGCTGGGACCAGAACGCCGGAACCTCGACGTTACGCTGTTCGAAGGCGACCTCGCCCTTTTCATTGCTGATGACCGCGTCCCTTAATTCCCACTCGATCTCTTCGTACGGGTGGACGCCCTCTTTGGTGAACTTCCTCTCGAAACGGAGTCCCGTTTTCGGATCGGCATGTTTCCGAGCTGCAACCTGCCCCTTCACGGTGATGTCAGCAACACCGGCCCCCTTAGCCGTCTCCCTCTCAGATCCGAGCATGCACGTAACTCCTATTATTTAACTAATTTTAACTTCCGACTGACTGTTTTCCACAACGCGCAAAAGGCTTCGAAGAAATATCAGGATCGGCACACCCCTGTCAAGGGAGAATGTTGATCATTCCACTAAATGTAGTTGCTGAGAAGAGTTGTAACTACTAGATGTAGTATACCACGGCAGGAGGGCGGAATCGATGGAAACGGCTTGGGATTCAACGGGTTACGAAGTTGAGCGCCCGCTTTCGCTATATTTTCGTCTGCTAATTACAACTATTTAAGTCTTTAACCGAGCCCCTGACTTTCCTTCCATTCCTTGCAGAATTTCAGCCAGCTGGCAGGCGGTTCGACGAAATGCACACCCATCCCGCAATCCATGATGTGGGCCAGTTGAGGTGGAACTTTTTTGGCCCAGATCACCTTCGCCCAGAGTGTGAACGTCTCCTTCGGGAACTCTATCTGGACCTGGATCGTCCGGCCTGGCGGCAGAACGCTGTTGGTACGGATGAACAGGCCGGTTTCGGAAATATCCTTTGTAAAGCCGGTTTTTTCCGGCATCTGGATCCCGAACCGGATCATCAATCTCCGTTTCGCCCGTGAGGCGCACCGGTTCTTATCGTAGCCGGCTTGTTCCGCCATGACCGCTCCCTTCGCTGCCGTTCAACCCCTTTGTAGCCGGAATATAGATTCGGGGGAAGCCCCGATCAAGTTGTGAGGCGACGAAGGGCCCAAACGGCATGTTCCCGGATCATCGGATCGGCGTCGGACGAGGCCCGTGTAAGGGCCGGGATCGCGTCCTTGTTTCCGCTGTTTCCCAGCACAATACAGGCATTTCTCTTCATCCCGTCCAGCCGTGCCCGCATCAGCGGGGTGCCGGCGAAACGGGCCAGGAACTGCTCCCGGTCCATGGCCAGGATCTCCACCGGGTCCAGGAACGCCAGGTCCCGGCGGGCGGACAACAGATCGGACCGGGGCAGTTCCCCGAATTTCCGGGTCCAGGGGCAGACCGACTGGCAATCATCACAGCCGAAGATCCGGTCCCCCATCGCCTCCCGCATCGGCTCCGGAATCGAGCCCCGGTGCTCGATATTCCAGTAGGCGATGCAAAGACCGGAATCCACAACCCCGGGGGCGACGATGGCGCCGGTGGGACAGTCGGCGATGCAGGCTGTGCACGAGCCGCAAAAGTCATCGTGGGGAGCCGGGTCCGGTTCGATCTCGGCAGCGGAAAGCAACTCTCCCAACAGGATCCATGAACCCAGGTCCCGGCGGATCAGGTTGGCGTTTTTGCCGATCCAGCCCAGACCGGCACGCTCCGCCCAGGCCCGCTCCAGCACCGGGCCGGTATCCACGAACGAACGGACAGGGTTTCCGCCGGCCTCCTGCAACCATGCGGCCAGCTGTTTCAGTTTCTTGCCCAGGACCTTGTGATAATCCCGGCCCCGGGCGTAACGGGCCACCTGGCCTCTCTCGGCGCCTGCAGCCTCGCCGCCGGTTCCCGGGCCGTAGTTCAAGGCCAGCATCACCACCGAACGGCAACCGGGGAGCAGCCGGGCCGGATCGTTGCGGGCGTCCCGGTATTTCTCCATGTACGCCATGGTCCGGTGGAAACCCCGGGCCAGCCAGTCATCGAACGCCGCCTGGTCCCGGGGCAGCGGTTGCACTGCCGCCACGGCAAAGGCGTCCAGGCCGCATGCGGCGACCTGCTCCTCCAGGGCGGCCCTAAGCTTCGCCGGTCCCATCGTCCCGGTTTTCGATCAGTCCGGCCTTACCGGCGGCCCACAGCGTCTGGTGCGCCATGCCACGGACGATCCGGACTTCGTTCTCCGACATATCGATCCGGCCGTACATCCGCCGCAACCGGCGCATGATCACTTCCGTGTTGTCCGGTTTCAGGAAGCCGATGGTCCGCAGCGCCTCTTCCAGGTGACCGTACATCGCTTCACGGGCCTGGTCGGAGGCCATCGGCTCCCCTTCGTCCGCCGTGGCCGGGAGGCCGGCCCGGTGCAGTTCCCACGCAACGAGCAGCACCGACTGGGCCAGGTTCACGGAAGGGTACGACTCCGACGTCGGGATGTGCACCAGGTGGGTACAGCGGTCCAGCTCGAGATCGGTGAGGCCGCTGTCTTCCCGGCCGAACATCACGGCTATTTCTGATGAGCGGGCCGCTTCCCCCAGTTCCTGCTCCAGGCGCTGGATCGGGATATGGGGCCAGCGGTGCCGGCCGGTGCGGCGGCTGGCGCCGATAACCGCGCCGGCGCCTTGAAGGGCCTGGTCCAGGCTGTCACAGATCTCCGCCCCCTCCAGCACCTTCCGCGCGCCTACCGCCATCTTCCGGGCTTCCTTGGCCAGAGGGTCGCAGGCCGGCTCGACGATGCGAAGATCCTGGAACCCGAAGTTCAGCATCGCCCTGGCCGTGGCCCCGACGTTCCCCGGTGATTGGGGAGACACCAGCACAAAGCGGACGTTGCGGTTCACCGCCGGTTCATGGCCGATCGCAGCGGGAAGGTTTCGGTGATCACCTTGGCCTTCTCCAGCCTCTCCCCGGCGACGGCGATCACTTTCTTGTTCAGGAAAAGGGTGGCGCCCCGTGATTTCAGAGTTCGGGGGATGTCCATCTGCCTCCTGAAGTGGTCTCGCCGCTCCAGGGGAACCGAGCGGGCGTCCCGGGTGGCGTCCAGCATCATGACCCCTTTCCAGCCGACCTCGAACCCGGAGACGCCGAGGAGAAGTACCTCTCCCAGACGCTGCTCCACCAGAGGGTTGTCCTGGCGATCGAAGGTCACGATGATGTCGTTGATGCCGTCGGCGTCCAGATCCACCAGTTCCAGATCGCCACGGCCGACGTAGCCCTCGTACTCCTTGCCGTAATCCCGGCTGAACACCGGCACCAGCTTGCCGCCTCGCTTGTTGAACACGTCCAGGCGGACGTTCACCGCGTTGTCCTTGTCCTTGCTGCCGGTGAAGAACGTTGTCACCGCCACGATCTGTTTACTGTCCCCTTCAAGGACCCGGCCGGTCAGCACCGAACTGAACATGGCGTCCTTTTCCTTGATACCGATCTCCCGGCAAACGTCGGCGATGCCGGCCGCCTGCAACGGAATCGCCAGGGAAGCCAGGAGGGCGCACCCCGCCACCAACATCCACAAGGTTTTTCTCGCTCCGCCCATCACACCTGCTCCTTGACTTTCTTGCGTCCCGCACGACGCTTGGCCAATCGTTTTTTACGCTTCTTCAACTGTTTCGCCATGTAGGGCTCGAACGCCTCGGCGGAGTCGAAATACAGATCGAACTTAAGGGTATCGGCGTAGAACTCGCAAGGACCATCTTCCGGGTCGCCGTAATCCCGGCAGACATCGGGCCGGGTATCGTAGATCCCACAGCGATTGTCCGGCAAAAGATGCTTGCAGCGGTTCCTGACTTCGAGATACCACTCCCCCTCCTGCACCCAGATGACCACGTCCTGGTGCACCAGATACCACCGGATCTGATCAAATTCCTCCGGCCTGGTCGGCTTGTCGATCTCCAGCGCGAAATACTTGCAGCACAGGGCGGTGCAGAGATCACAGGGTGGATCGGTAACTACGTGCAAGGAACTCTCCTGTACGGGCCGAATTGCCGTTATCCACTGAAGTGACCGATTTTATCACGCGGCGCCAAACAGGCACCCTCAAGCCTGTTACCATTCCCCTGTAAATGGAGTGATCATGGAACTCTACCTGGCAGCTCACATTTTGCCGGTGACCGGGCCTGTGGTGTCCGGCGGAGGCGCGGTGGCCGCCAGGGACGGCCGGATCGTCGCCGTCGGAGCCGAGGACGAAGTGCGCCGGGAGCTTGCCGCCCAGGGCGTTGCCCCGGCAACCATCCGCGAACATGACTTCAGCGATTCGGTACTGTTGCCCGGCCTGGTCAACGTGCACACCCATCTCGAACTGTCCTGGCTGAAAGACGAGGATCTTCCCGGCGGTGATTACGTCGCCTGGCTCCGCCGCCTTCTGGAGCTGCGGGATAGCCGGGGCGAGACAGCAGATGCGGAAGGCGCCGCCCGGCAGGCGATCGAAACCATGGTGAGCCGCGGGACGGTAGCGGTCGGGGACGTCAGCAACACACTATCCACAGTCGGTCCCCTGGCGGACTCCAGCCTGCGGGGGGTGATATTCCATGAGATCTACCGCATCCGGCCGGAAGGAGCCGAACAGCGGATGGAAGAGGTCGCAGCCCAGGTCGCAGCGGCCGACCAGGAACTCCAACGCCTGGGCGCCCGGGACCGGTTCTTCATTGCACCAACACCCCACGGACCCCATACAACCTCCCCGGCGCTGTTGAAGGCGCTGGCCGGCAGGGCGGCGGCCTCCCGGGAGCCGCTGTCGGTGCATGTGGCGGAGAGCAGGCCGGAAGTCGAGCTGCTGCAGGACGGCGGAGGGGACCTGGCCGGCTTCTACAAAGAACGTGATTTCATGGACGGCGACTGGCAACCACCGGCGATGTCACCGGTCGCCCACCTGGACCGGCTCGGCGTACTGTCGCCGGCAACCCTGGCGGTGCACTGTGTCCATGTGGACCGGCAGGACCTGGCCCGGCTCCAGGAGCGCAGGTGCACGGTAGTGACCTGCCCCAGGAGCAATGCACGGCTGGGAGTCGGCTGTGCGCCGGTGCCCACCATCATGGGAGCCGGCATCCCGGTCGCCCTGGGCACCGATTCCCTGGCCAGCGTACCGGACCTGGACCTGTTCGCCGAAATGGCAGCCCTGCGATCGGACCACTCGAAACTTTCCGCCGCGGCGGTAATCCGGATGGCGACGCTGAACGGCGCCAAGGCTCTTGGCCTTGAACAGGACCTGGGCAGCCTGGCGCCGGGGAAACTGGCCCGGATGGTCCGGGTTGTGCTCCCTTCACTTTCCGATGATCCGATGGAAACGGTTACCACCTGCCCGGAAACGGTGGAGCCGGTGGCCGCCGCCTCTTGATCGAAACGGTCCGCACCTGGGGGAGGATGGTCAAATTCTCCCACTCCGTCTTCGCCCTGCCGTTTGCCGTGGCAGGAGTGGCACTGGCGACCCGGGTAACCGGTTTCGAGTGGATCGCGGGGCTCTGGATCGTGGTGGCCATGGTTTGCGCCCGGAACGCGGCTATGGGGTTCAACCGCCTGGTGGATCGCCGCCTGGACGCCGCCAACCCCAGAACGGCCGGTAGAGAACTGCCCGCCGGTGCTCTGTCTCCCATGGCTGTCGGTCTGTTCACCGTCCTGTTGCTGGCCGGGTTCGTTCTGGCGGCTTCGGCCCTGAACCGGCTGTGCCTCATGCTTTCTCCCCTGGCGATCCTGATCATCCTGGGATATTCGTTCACCAAACGGTTCACCTGGGGCAGCCACCTGTTCCTGGGGCTGGCCCTGGCCATCGCCCCGGTAGGGGGATGGGTCGCCATCGCCGGAACCTTTGCCGTTACACCCTGGTTGCTGGCCGTTGCGGTGCTCCTGTGGGTGGCCGGATTCGACATCATCTACTCCTGCCAGGATGCGGCCCATGATCGCAGTGCCGGCCTCCATTCCATCCCCGGACGGTTCGGCATTCCCAAAGCGCTCATTTTCGCGAGGGTGTTCCACTTCCTGGCCCTGGGTGTGCTGGCCGCCGTCGGAGTCACCGCCGGGCTGCACTGGGTGTACTACGCCGGGCTGACCCTGATCGCCGGCCTGTTCCTGTGGGAGCACCGCCTGGTTCGGGCCGACGACATGTCCCGGGTCGATACCGCTTTTTTCAACATGAACGGGATCATCTCCGTGCTGTACCTTGTTGTTATCCTTGCAGCGCTGTTCATGGGAGGCTGAGCTATCGAGGGACGACGACTCATCGTTGGGATCACAGGGGCCAGCGGCGCCCTGTACGCCGTCCGGTTTCTGAAGGCTGCGCTTGCGGCCGGTTTCAGGCTGGACGTCATCGTCAGCGGATACGGCCTGCGGTTGCTCTCGGAAGAGTGCGGCCTGAACCTGAAGTCCGATGACTTCGGGGACTGGCTGGACCGGACCTACGGTAAAGAGGACCGGCCCGGCTCCATGACGCTCCACCCGGCAGGCGATCAGGGAGCGGAGATCGCATCCGGTTCCGGAGGAACGGCCGGTATGGTGGTGATCCCCTGCTCCATGAAGACCTTGTCCGGCATCGCCCGGGGAGCGGCCACCAACCTGATCGAGCGGGCTGCCGACGTCACACTCAAGGAACGCCGGCGACTGATCCTGGTTCCCCGGGAAACCCCGCTGAACCTGGCTCACATCGAAAACATGCGTACGGTCACACTGGCCGGCGGCTCCATCGTGCCGGCCATGCCGGCGTTCTACCAGAAGCCGGAAACCCTGGAAGACATTGCAGACTTCATCGTCGGCAGGGTACTGTCCCTCCTCGACGAGCCTCACGAACTGTACCCGGCCTGGACCGGCCGGACCCTGGAGTGACCATGGGCGATATCAAGAAAATTCTCGACTCCCCTTCCTACATCAAGGCCTACAAGGATGTGGAATTCCTGAACCGGGAAGAACTCCGCCCGGTCCGTCTGCAGCTGGAACTCCGGAAAGCGGAGTTGATCATGCAGGACGAAGGGGTGGAGTCCACTATCGTGGTGTTCGGCTCGGCCAGAACCGACGAAGACCACCCGTATTACAAGGCGGCCAGGGAGTTCTCCCGGATTGTGTCCACCGCCTGCCAGCTGGACGGCAAATGCGAATACGTGGTGGTCACCGGTGGCGGCCCGGGGATCATGGAAGCGGCCAACCGCGGGGCCGATGACGTCGGGGCCAAGAGTATCGGCCTGAACATCTCCCTGCCGTTCGAGCAGGCGCCCAACCCTTACATCACCCCGGAACTCTGCTTCGATTTCCACTATTTCGCCATCCGCAAGATGCACTTCCTGATGCGGGCCCGGGCCCTGGCCGCCTTCCCCGGCGGATTCGGAACCCTGGACGAGCTGTTCGAGACCCTGACCCTGATCCAGACCGGGAAATCGGACCCGGTGCCGGTGATCCTGTTCGGGCAGGAGTACTGGGAGCGGCTCATAAACTTCGACGTCCTGGTGGATGAAGGGATGATCTCCCCGAAAGACCTGGACCTGTTCAGCTACGCCGAAACACCGGAAGAAGCCTGGAAGGTGATCACCGACTTTCACGCGGTGAAGTAGGTCAGGCCGTTCCCAGCTCCGGCTCCCCGCCTGCCATCATCGCCACTACCGAGCGACGGGCGTCCGCCGGTGTGACGGCGTTCATCAGCTGGGGACCGAGGATCTGCCTTCTCCTGGGTGACCAGCCTTTCGCTTCTTCGCTCTCCGCCACCAGCGCCCAGCCGTTGGCCGCATACGGACCCCGGCGCTGGTAACCGCAGCCTCGCCACGGAGCATGCAGGGTCAGTGTAGGAACACCCAGCGCCGAGGCCAGGTGCACCGTGCCGGCGCCGTTCCCCACGGCGACGGCGGCCAGAGAAAACAGGGCGGCCCGGGCTTCCTCGTCGCCCTCGAACCGGGGCAACCGCCGGAGGAACGGATGGTCCTCTTCCAGGGCCCTGACGAAGGGACGGTCCCCTTCACCCATGGAGAACACCACCTGGGTAGACTCGGCCTCCAGCAATGTGGCCAGTTGTACGAAGTGCACCGCCGGCCACGCCGGACAGCCTGGCGCCGCCCCAGGGTGGATCACGACGAACGGCCGGGACACGCGGTGCAGGTCCAGCCAGTTCCCGATACTGTCCCGGGCCTTGAGGGGCACGGTAAGCCGGAACCGGGCAGGTGACGCCGGGGCGCCTGCCCGGTGCGCGAACGAAAGGGCGTATTCGACTTCGTGGAAAACCCCGGCCCGGCGCCGCTCATCCACCCGGTCGGTAAACAACGGGGAATACAGACGGAACCCTGTGCCGATACGGTGAGGGACCTTCGCCCTCCACCCGGCCCAAGCCGCCCGGGAAGTTCGGGACAGGGAGATCATGAGGTCCGGCCGGAACCGATGGAACGCCTGTTCCATCCCTTCCACCGTGCGTTTCGGCGCCAGGACTTCATCGATATCCGGCGCCATCCGGGCCAGGGGGACCACCGCCGGTCGAACCAGCACACTGAGCCAGGCGCCGGGATACGTCTCCCTGACTGCAGCGATGGCCGGCAGGGAACAGACGAAGTCCTCGATACTGTCGTCCCGGACCAGAACGATTCGCCGGACGCCTGGGATCGGTTTCCCGGCAACACGGATCTCGCCATCCTTGCGGTCCACCTGCCGGACTGCGGCAGTGCCGTCTAGCACCCTGGCACCTCCCGATTGAATGAACCTTGATTATCCATTATCGCCGTCGCTCTGCAACGTACAATGAACGCTATGGAACAGACCGTCGTTCTTTTCGATGTGGATGGCACCCTGGTGGACACCGCCGGTTCGGGCCGGTACGCCTTCCAGGCCGCCTTCCTCCAGGTGTTCGGGGTCGATGCGGTGATGCAGGCGGACCGCCGGGTTCGGTTCGCCGGCATGACCGATCCCCTGATCATCGAGGCGCTGGCAGATGCCGGCGGGATCCGGCCCAGCGACCTTACGTCGAAGAACGGCTCACTCCTGGCGTCGTTCTACCATCATCTGCAGGTGGAAACCGACCGGCTGCACGAGAGCAGCCGGGTATTGCCCGGAGTCCAGCCGCTGTTGGAACGGCTGGCCGCCATGGACCATGCCTACACCGGGCTGATCACAGGCAACCTGGAGAAGGGAGCCCGGATCAAACTGGAGCCGTTCGACCTGAACCGGTTCTTCTCCACCGGCGGGTTCGGTTCGGACCATCCCGACCGCAGCCGGGTCGCCCGGATCGCCGCCGACAAGATGAACCGCCACCATGAGATCGACGTTCCGGCAGACCGGGTGGTGGTGATCGGCGACACGGAGCACGACATCACCTGCGCACAGGCCAACGGTTTCCGCTCCATCGCGGTGCAGTTCGACTGGGTCTCCAAAGACCGCCTTATGGCCGCCAACCCCGACGCCTACCTGCCGGACCTCACCGACATACCGCTGGTACTCGAAGCACTGCGGCTCTGAACTGGTTCCTCCTGTCGCTATGCGGCAGGCCGAACCGCTCCAGGAGGAACCAGTCCAGAACCGATCCCTCTCTGCACAGCCGGATGTGATC
>JACXWD010000104.1:0-3548 GCA_014764515.1 Candidatus Polarisedimenticola svalbardensis
CCGGCATGACCATGCGGCGGCTGGTTGAAGCGGCCGGCCCGGAAACCCAGCCGGACCTGTCGCCGGACGGCAGGATGCTGGTGTACGCCAGTGCCGCCGGCGGCAACCTGGACATCTATTTCATGAGGGTCGGCGGCGACCGGGCGATCAACCTGACATCCGGCTTCACCGGGCCGGACGGCACGCCGGCGTTCTCGCCGGACGGCGAGCGGATCGCCTTCCGTTCGGAGCGGGACGGCGGCGGCATCTTCACCATGGGGGCGACCGGCGAGTCGGTGCGCCGGGTCACCGAATTCGGTTTCGACCCGGCCTGGTCGCCGGACGGCACGAAGATCGTGTTCTCCACCGAGGAGGTGTACGACCCGTACTCCCGGGAACAACAGGCCACCCTTTGGGTTGCCACGCTGGAGTCGGGGGAAACCACCGAGATCACCGGCCTCGGCATCGACGCCGTCCAGCCGGCATGGTCTCCCGGTGGGGAGCGGATCGCGTACTGGGCCAACACCAGCGGTCAACGGGATATCTGGACCGTCCCGGCCGGTGGCGGGGAGCCGGTAGCGGTCACCCAGGATCTGGCCACCGACTGGTCGCCGGTCTGGTCCCCCGACGGGAACACGCTGTACTTCTCCAGCGACCGCAGCGGAAGCATGAACCTGTGGGGGGTCGCCATCGATCCGCAAACCGGCGGCGTTGCCGGGGAGCCGTTCCCGGTGACCAGCGGCACCCGGTCGGTAGGGTACGCCAGTCTTTCCGCCGGCGGCGACCGCATGGCAGTGATGAGCTACGACCGGACCTTCGACGTCACGCTGTACGACATGGATGCGCTGCTGCAGGGCAGGCTGGAAGTCCGGGCGACCCTGCCCCGCCAGTCGGTCCGCTGGTGCGCCCCGTCCTATGATGCGACCTGGCTGGGCTGCACCACCATCGGCGCCCAGGAAGACCTGGTGGTGGTGAGCAGCGACGGTTCGGAGACCCGCCGGCTGATGGACGACGTCCACAAGGACCGGGCGCCGCTCTGGACGCCGGACGGCCAGAGTATGGCGTTCTACTCCACCCGGGGCGGCACCTGGGAGTACTGGTGGATGCGGACCGACGGGTCCGGCCTGAAGCAGCTAAGCGCGTTCGAGGACTTCGGCGGAGGGGTGATGTCCGCCGACGGCAGGCAGCTGACGCTGAACGCCAACTTCGAGGCGGTGGTCATCATCGACGTGGACCCGGAGACACCTGTGACGGTGGAGTCGGCGCGGAAGCTGAAACTGCCGGACGGTTATCCGGTCAGCCGGTTCTGGCCAGGAGCGTGGTCGCCGGACGGCAGGCAGATCGCCGGGAGCGAGGCGTACGAGGATGGCAAACGGACGACCTTTGCGGTCTACGACCTCGCGGCGGAGACGCTCCGGCCGTTGCCCGGGATCGAGGCGGGGGAAACCAACGCCAGTGTAGGCGGCTGGCTGCCCGACTCCCGCCGGCTGCTGCTGGAGGACGACCGGGGCCTGGTGCTGGTGGACGTCATCACCGGCGAATACCGGGTGCTGCACGAAGGGTTCGGGACGTACACCATGTTTCTTTCCGGGGACGGCAAGACCCTGATGGTGGAAACCGAAACCCTGGACTCGGAGATCTGGATGCTGACCCTGGAGTAGAAAAGGGGTCAGACCCCTGCGGGGACAGTCTCCCCTGCAAGCCGCTCGCTCCTTGACTTTTTGCCGTATTACGATTATATTATATGTGTAATACGGAGTTCATGATGCGAAGCGTACGACTTGACGAAGCTCTCGAAACCAAGCTTGTGGAAGCGGCCAGTGTCAGCGGCAAGCCTGTTTCGGACATCATTCGCCAAGCGATCGAAGAGCGCTGCGAAGCGATTCTGGGACGGCGCCTGGTCCACCGCCTGAACGACGTGACGGGGATCGTCCACAGCCGGGGTGGGCGCGCGCGACGATCCGGTGAAGCGTTCACTGCAGGTCTCGTGAGAAAAAGAGACAACCGTTGATCCTGGTCGATGCCGGGCCGCTCATTGCCTTGATTGACCGGGGAGAGCAGGATCATATCCGTTGTGTCGAGGCGTTGGCCGACCTGACCACGCCGATGGTCACTACCTGGCCGGCTTTCACGGAGGCGATGTACCTGCTGGGAAGCGCCGGTGGGTGGAAAGGCCAGGCGGCGCTTTGGAAACTGCTGGAGCGAGGCGATCTGCAACTGGTTGCGTTGGATGAAGCCCTACAGAAACGCACACAGGCGCTGATGGGGAAATACCGGGACACGCCAATGGACCTGGCGGACGCATCGCTGGTAGCGGCGGCCGAAGCGCTGGATACGTCGCGGGTCTTCACCCTGGATAGTGATTTCGAGATCTACCGCTGGAAAGGGAGGCGGAAGTTCGAGGTCGTTCCCGGGCCGCTATAATTACTCCGTGCCCTCCCGTAAAATCTCGATGTACTTTCCGTAATGCCAGGTGCGGTCGCGCTTGCGGCCAGTAATCTCTTTCAGGATGCCTGCTTCCTCCAGGGCGGAGATCGCCTTGCCGGCGGTGGGGCGGGTGGTGTCGAGAAGTTTCACCACCCGTGTCACCGTAACTACCGGATGCTCCGGGAGAAGCTCGAACAGGCGTACGGCGGGGACGGTGGCCTCCTTCAAGGCAAGCAGTCGGATGCGGTCACTTTCCACCTGCTCGCCCAGGTCCCGGATGGCGGCTACAGCCTCGGTCGCGATGGAGGCAACGCCGTCCAGGTAGAACTGCAGCCAGGGTTCCCACTCGCCTGCGGTGCGCACCGCGTCCAACCTGCGGTAGTACTCCATGCGATGACGCTTCAAGAACAGGCTGATGTACAAAAGCGGCTCGCGGAGTAACCCCCAGTCTTCCAGCAGCAGAGCGATCAACAGGCGGCCCAGGCGGCCGTTGCCGTCCAGGTAAGGGTGCAGGGTTTCGAACTGCACATGGATGAGGCCGATCCGGATCAACGGCGGCAGCTCATGGTCGGCATGGATGTAGCGCTCCAATGCAGAGAGAGCCTGGGATAGCAGGTGAGGCGGCGGCGGGACAAACGCAGCGTTCCCGGGACGGGTCCCGCCGACCCAGTTCTGTGAGCGTCGTACTTCCCCCGGCTGCTTGTCGGAGCCCCTGACGCCCTGCATCAACTGGATGTGCGCCTCAGACAGCAGGCGTGCCGATATCGGCAAGCCGTCCGGGCGGGAGAGCTGATTCCTGGACCAGGCCAAGGCATCCAGGTAGTTTGTAACCTCTTCTATGTCGGGATCAGGGCCGACGGTTTCGTCCACCGCCTCGCTGGAAAGAAGGTCCACCAGGGTCGCCTGGGTCCCTTCGATCTGGCTGGTGAGTACCGCTTCTTTGCGCACGAATGAGTACAGGAACCACGAGACCGAAGGAACCATGCCGCCGGCCAGTTCCAGATCGGCCAGGGCGGCGGTTGCCATTTCCAGGGCCTGCTGGAGAGAGTCGTCCAGTCCCACCGGCGGCGATTCAGGAGGCAACGGAGACGGCACGAACGCCCGGACCTCTTCCCCGGCCACCGTGGTTGTCTCGTAATATC
>JACXWD010000104.1:3648-5505 GCA_014764515.1 Candidatus Polarisedimenticola svalbardensis
GACGGCACGAACGCCCGGACCTCTTCCCCGGCCACCGTGGTTGTCTCGTAATATCCTGTGATTCTGGGCATTTCTTTATATCCAAATAAAGAGTACTTTATCTTAGAGATATAATAATAACGTATTCTTTATTAGCTAGCAAGGCTAATAAAGCAGAGGGGAGGCGAAAAGGGGCCTGACCCCTTTAGCGGCTGCCGCTTCCCTTGATACGCTCCTCGATCTCGTCGAACCAGTTCAGCACCACGGTGACGCGGGGACGCGTTTCGGTCTGGTCGTCGTCGACCTCGTCGAGGGCGGCCAGGACCCGGCTTCCGTCGAGCGAGGCGTCCAGAATCTTCTCAACGACGTCGAACGAGTGCACCGGTTCGCCGGCCGAGAATTCCGGGCTGGTTCGGACGTCCACGATGTATTCCCCGGAGCCCGTACTGAACAGGATCCGGTTCCCGTCGCGCATCCAGATCGGGAAAAAGCCATCGCCGGAGGAGATGATCCAGCGACGCTTGCTGGCGATCTCCATCACGTGGATGTCCCAGCGTCCGGTCTCATCGGACTGGAAGCAGAAGTAGCGGCCGTCAGGCGAGACCCTTCCTTCGAGCTCGTCGGCGGGGCTGTCCAGCAGGACCTCCACCTCGGGGTCGCCTGCGAGAGACAGCCGGGCGATGTCGGAGTTGCTCGGCGACATCAGCGAGTAGTACAGCCACCGGCCGTCGCTGGACGCCGAGCTGGGGAGTTCCGCACCGACCGATTCGAGCAGCTTCTCCGCCGGAGCGCTGAGATCGGCGGACCGCCGCCAGATGTCGTTGACGCCGTCCCGCACCGACGCGAAGTAGATGTGGCGGCCGTCGTGGGACCAGACGGGAGAGGTGTTCCGGCCGCTGGTCGTCAGCCGCTGCGCACTGTCCCGGTCCACGGCAATGATCCAGATGTGGGTGCCCTCGTCATCGTTGATTTGTGCCGCGATCCGGGTCCCGTCCGGGGATAACCTTGCGGCGCTGAAGCGGCGGGCTCCCACCGGGAGGGATTCCTTTTTACCGTCTCGATCCAGGAACGTCAGGTGTGACGTGCGCGCTCCCGCCCCGGCAGGAGGGGCGACCACCAGCACGCCGTCGTCCGAGATGTCGTACCCCGCCGCCCCGGTCTCGTCCTCCGCCGATGTGTGCACGTTGGATTGCATCGCCGCCGCCGCTCCGCCGATCTCGATCTTTTCCAGATCGAAAGGCGCGGCGAACAAAGTACTGTCCTGTACGTAGCTCAGGTATCCGTTGCGGAGGTAGCGCGCCTCCCGTCCACGCTGGACCAGCACCCGGCGCTCGTTGTTTTTCAGCGACTGGGCCACAATCGACCCTTCGGCCCAGGCGCGGACGCCGCGGCTCAGGGAGAACAATATCCATTCGCCGCCTGGCAGCAGCTCCGGCCCGTGGGCGTACTCTCCTTCTTTCAGTTCCAGCACCTGCTCCAACTCGCCGCCTGAGGAAGCTATCCTCCAGATCCCGCGATCGGCCCGACCGACATAGATGAAATCGTCATAAGCCCAGTGCATCCCCATCGGCCGCTCGCGGAGCGCTCCCACCATGATCGGCATGCCGCCTTCGATCCTCGCGCGTTTGATGTGGCCGCCCTCCCAGAAGGCGATCTGCCGGCTGTCGTAGGAGAACGCAGGCGAACGCGCCGAGCCTGTGTCCGGGACCGGCCGCGGTTCCGTCCGGTCCAGGGAACGCAACCAGAGATAGTTTTCACCGCTGGGCCCGCCTCCCTCAGACAGGTAGGCGATGGTACGGGAATCGGGCGAGATCGTGACCACGCGGTTGTAGTTGGCCGAGAAACCCTTGCCTTGAGGGAGCATGACTTCGAACCGGA
>JACXWD010000069.1 GCA_014764515.1 Candidatus Polarisedimenticola svalbardensis
CGTCGAGATGAGCGCCGGTCGAACACTGAAGGTCGGCGTCCTGGGCGCCGTGCGTTACAACCCGGTCTTTCTCAAGGCCGGTCCCGACGACTCCAACCTGGTCATCGCCCGTCCGGAGACTATGATCGGCCGGTTCCTCCCGGAGGTTCGGGAGAAATCCGATATCGTGGTGCTGCTGGCCGCCTTGCACCGGGAAGACGCCAAGACCATCGCCGGGAAAGTGGAAGGAATCGACTTCGTTCTCGGAGCCTACGGCGGATCGTTCTCGGTCCGTGACGAGGTGGTCGGGAATACCTGGATCTTCTACACCGGCAACCAGGGCAAGCGGGTCGGCGAGACCCGGTTGTTCTTCAACGGGCAGGGCGAAATGGCCAAGCCGTTGAGTTACATGCACTATCTGACCAACCGCTATCCCGACAAGCAGGAGATGCTGGATTTCGTCAGCAGTGTGGTGGTCAAGGTCAATGCCGCCAAGGGTGCCGGGTCCCCGTGAACCTGGATGAATCCAGCCCGGGCAGGCTCCTGGCGCTGGACCTGGGCGATGTCAGGATCGGCATGGCCATATCCGACCCGCTGGGAATCACCGCCCAGCCGTTGCCCCATCTCGAGGCAGGCAAGCTCGGCACCCGCCGCCTGGCCGCCAGGGTGGCCACCGAGGCTCGCCGTCATGAAGCGGTCGGCGTGGTGATCGGGCTGCCCCTGCTCCTTTCAGGCGAGGAAGGGACCCGTGCGCAGAAGTCAAGGGAGTTCGCGGCGGCCCTCACGCCCCAGTTACCCGGTGTGGCGGTCCACCTCTGGGACGAACGGCTCTCCACGGTGGAGGTTGAGCGTGTGATGATCGCCGGCAATGTCAGGCGCCGGCGGCGCAGGGAGAAAATCGACAGTCTGGCAGCTGTCCTGATCCTCCAGGGCTTCCTGGACGCCAGGTGCGCCGTCGGCCCGACGCGGAGCGATCCGTGAGACGAGGCGTTGTGGTGAGCCTGGCCGCAGTGGTGGCCGTACTTTCTCTGGCCGCTCTAGTCGGATCGGCACTGGCCTGGTCCGAACTCAACCGGCGGTATGCCGGCTGGCCCGGCGCCGCTGAGGGCGGAGAGCAGGTGGTGGTGTTGCTTCAGCCCGGGGAATCAGCCGGGACCATGCTCTGGCGCCTTGGGGACCAGGGAGTGGTCCGGAACCCCGGCCTGGTTCGAACCTGGGTGCGTCTGGCCGGCGATGCCGATCGACTGAGAGCCGGGGAGTACGTCTTCGACCGGCCTGTCAGCCCGCTGGAAGTAATCGAAACCATCAGGTCCGGCAAGGTCCTGTTGCATGCCGTGACCATACCTGAAGGGCTTTCCATGCCGGAAACGGCGCGGAGACTTGCCGACGGCACGTTCGGTGAGGAACGGCTTTTCCTGGAGACGATGGGAAAGCCGGATCTGGTGTCTGAACTGGATCCCGAGGCGGAAGACCTTGAAGGTTACCTCTTTCCGGATACCTACCATTTCCCCCGGACCGCCACGGAGGAGGAGATCGTTGCAGCCATGATCCGCCGCTTCCGCGAGGTAGTCGGCAATGATTACCCGGGAGTGGAAGTGGAGAACGCCATGACCCTCCGCAAAGCGGTGACACTCGCTTCACTGATAGAAAAGGAGACTTCCCTTCACGGTGAACGCAACCGGATATCGCGGGTGTTCCATAACCGCCTTCGGCTCGGTATGAAGCTGCAATGCGATCCTACGGTAACCTACGCTCTGAGGAGAGACGGTCGGGAGGTCGGCCGCCTGACCTACAAGGACCTGGAATATGCCAGTCCGTTCAATACCTACCATACGGCCGGTCTTCCCCCGGGACCGATCGCAAGTCCAGGGCGGGACAGCCTCCTGGCGGCGGTGGCCCCGTCCGAGGGTCCGGAGCTATATTTCGTCGCCTCGCCGGAGGGAGGCCACCGTTTTTCCAACAGGCTCGAGGATCATCTGAAGGCGGTTCGGGAGTACAGGCGATGGGTCAAGGGTTCCCGTTGATCTCTTTGAGGAAACAATCATGAACAAACCTGGGCCGAGGCGGGCAGGCGGTTTCATCCGGGCAGGGGAGGCGGATCTCGGGCGGATCGGGATGCCCCGGCGCCGGGCTCTGGAACTGAGGCTGCATCATGCCTGGCTGCAAATCGCCGGACATGAACTGGCGGAGCGTCTCCGGCCGGTCCGGATTGTTCGCGGCTGCCTCGAGCTGGAGTGTCTCGACACCCAGTGGAGTGCTGCCCTCAAGTCGGTTTTGCCTAATCTCGTGTCCGGCCTGGCCCAGGCGGATTCCGGCCTCGGAATCAGGAAATTCCGCATTCTCGGGGAGCCTGGTGAGGCGGTAAGCGTCAAACAGCCGGAAGGCGGAGGTTCTTGAGTACTGAGTTGTTGACGCACCCGACCTGCCGCCGTATCCTTTTCTGTCCGTGCCCGAACTAACCCGTTGTAGATGATCGGTTTATGACGCGAACGATCGCTCTGCGGCGAAGGGAATCCGTCGATGATCAAGGTTGAACATCTATCCAAGGTTTACGGTAACCGGGTGGCGGTGTGGGATCTCTCCTTCGACCTCAAGAAGGGGGAGATACTCGGGTTCCTGGGACCCAACGGCGCCGGCAAGACCACGACCATGCGGATGATCACCGGCTTCATCCCGCCGTCCTCCGGTACCGCCACCGTGGCAGGCTACGACATTGCCGAAGAACCGCTCAAGGTCAAGGGGGAGATCGGGTACCTCTGTGAAGCGCCGCCGGTTTACAGGGAGATGTCGGTCAAGTCGTACCTCAAGTTCGTGGCCAGGCTCAAGAAGGTACCGCGCTCACGCATGAACCACTGCCTGGACCGGGCCCTGCAGCTTTGCGGTCTGGAGGATGTGGCCGGCAGGGTGATCGGCAACCTGTCGAAGGGGTACCGCCAGCGGGTTGGCCTGGCCCAGGCGATCATCCACAAACCGGCGGTGCTGATCCTGGATGAACCGACCGTCGGCCTGGACCCGCGGCAGATCCGGGACATTCGCTCCCTCATTACCGAGCTCAGCGGTGAGCAGACCGTTATCCTGTCCACCCATATCCTTCCCGAGGTGACGGTGACCTGCAGCCGGGTGATCATCATCAGCGAAGGGCAGGTTGTTGCGGAAGACACGGTGGAGGGCCTGACGGAAGGTCTCAGCAAGAGTGAGACCATGACCCTGAGGGTTGAACGAACGCCGGAAGGGTTCCAGGGAGCGCTGGCCGCTCTGGATCAGGTTGTCGATGTCGCGGTGGAAAGCCCGAACCGGTTTCAGGTTCGTCTGGAAGGCGGCGATGCCACCCGGGCGCTGTTGGCAAACACGGTGGTTCGCTCAGGCGCCGGACTTCTGGAGATGGCTCGCTCCACCGCTACCCTTGAAGAGGTTTTCCTCAAGCTGGTTACGGAAGAGCCGGAAGGGGAAGTGGCATGAGCGCCATCCTGACCATTGCGAAGCGGGAGATCCAGTCGTATTTCGCTTCTCCTATCGCCTACACCATCATCGTGATCGTGCTGTTGATGATGGGGTTCGGTTTCCTCCGGGGCCTTCTACCGTACTCCGCGCTGTTCACCGCCAACGCCGCCATGGCCGAAGAGGCCGGGATCAATATCCGCAACTACATCGTCCGGGAGATGATCTTCTGGGCGCAGATCTCCATGATGCTGTGCATGCCGGCGCTTTCCATGCGGCTGTTCAGCGAAGAAAAGAAAAACGGTACTGCGGAACTGCTCATGACCTCGCCGGTCACCACCACCCAACTGGTCCTCGGAAAGTACCTGGGCGCCGTTTCGATTCTCGGGATCATACTGGCGCTCTGTTCCGTGTTTCCGATCATCCTGGAACTTCTGGCCAACCCCGAATGGGCCGCCATGGGAACTGCTGCCCTGGGGATGCTGCTCTACGGCATGGTCATCCTGGCCATCGGCCTGTTTGCATCTTCCCTGACGGAAAATCAGATCGTGGCGTTGCTGACGACCTACGCTCTGTTTCTTCCGCTGTGGCTGGTGGATTCCATGGTCGGATTCATGGGCGGCATCCTGGACGAGATCCTGGCCGGTCTGGCCATCGGCAAAATGATCCGGATGCTGGGACAGGGTCTGGTGGATAGCCACCATCTCTTCCTCCCGGTATTCCTGGTTTCCGTGTTCCTGTTCCTGTGTACCCAGGTGCTCGAATCCAATCGCTGGAGATAGCTGGACATGATCATTCGGAAGCGTGAAGAACTTGAGGCCAGGGAGGCGGTGGATATCCAGCGCCTGGCCAGAAAAGGGGCAGGCTCCCTGGTCTACGTGCTGATCGTTCTGGCCATCGCATTTCTGGCCATGGCGGCCTCCATCACTTTCCACAAATCCTGGGACCTGTCCGACACTTCGGCCAACAGCCTTTCGCCCCAGTCGATGACGGTGCTGGCTTCACTGGAAGAGGACGTTGAGATCTACCCGATGCTCCCCAAGCGGCGGAAGATGCAGCGTGAGCAGTTCTGGGATCTGTTGAGGAAGTATCGCGACGCATCCCGGCATATCCAGGTTGAATTCATCGACCCGATCCGCCAGCCGGGTCGCATGGCCGAGGTCGGCGTCGACGCCAGGGGGCAGGACCTGGGCCGGGGGCTGACCCTGATCAAGCGTACCCGCATGGTCGACGGCTCTCCGGTGGAATACAAGCAGACCTTCAGGGGCCAGGAAGAGCAGGATGTCACCAACGCCATCCTCGAAGTCGGGCGCACCAGGGACCGGGTGGTCGGTTTCGCCCGGGGTTACGGCGAACGGGATCCTGAGTCCTCCGCCAGCGGCGGTATCGAGCTGGCAGTGCGAGCCCTGATGGATGAATACTACACGGTGGTGGACGTGGACCTGGAACGGGATGTGCCGAACAGCGTCACCGTGATGGTGCTGGCCGGCCCGGTGCAGACGATTCCCCGGTCCCACCTGGACCGGCTGCAGCACTGGCTGGACGGCGGCGGGCGACTGCTGGCCCTGCAGGATCCGGACTCGGCCTCCAATCTCAATGATCTGCTTAGAGACTGGGGTCTTCGCATTTCAGGAGACGACCTTCTGGATCCCAGGGACAATCTCAACGGCAGCCCGATATTCATAAAGGCGGATACCTACAGTGACCACCCGGTAGTGAGCCACTTCAACAAGCGGCTGCCTACCGCCTTCGCCAGGACATCCGGCGTGGACCATTTCGAGACCGGTGAAGGTCTGCTGTACCACCAGGAACTGGTTACCGCAGGCCAACTGGCCTACACCATGAGCGAGGACGGCCGGCGGCAACCGGGGCCCTACGCCGTGGCCGCCGCCAGTTGGCGCAGCCGCGAGGAAGGCGATTTCGAGATCGAGACACGGCTGGTTGCGGTCGGGGACTCGGATTTCATCTCCAATAACTACCTGGCCCAGAACGCCAACCGCAACTTCTTCCTCAACACCATGGCATGGCTTGGCAGGGAGGAGGAACTGATTTCCCTCCGACGGGACCCGATGGCGGGGCAGGCGATCTCACTCAGACCGGCGGTCCGGACCGAGGTGTTCTGGATCGTGCTATCGCCGGCGATCCTGGTTCTGGTAGTGGGAGTGGTGGTGTTGTCCCGCCGCCGGGGGCGCTGACGTGAGAAAGATACTGGTGGCCCTGGCAATCCTGGTCGCCGCTGCAGTCGGGTTCTACCTGGTCATGGAACGGAAGGACACCCGGGAGCGGCAGGAAGACTCGAACCGGCGGCTGCTGACCCTGGATGAGCGCGCGGTCAGCGAGGTGCGGGCCAGGGTCGGTGAAGTCGAATGGGTCGTCATCCGTGACGGCGAAGGAACCTGGTCCATCGAGGCGCCGATCCGGGATCCTGCCGACAGCGGCGCGGTCATGAATCTGCTTCGCCTGATGAATCAGACCGAAGTCATGGACACGATCGAGGAGCCGGAGCAACTCTCGGCCTACGGCCTGGACCCGGCGAGGGCCGAGATCCGTGTAGTCGGCGTTTCTGCGCCGGTGTTATTCATCGGAAGCGAAACCCCCACACGCAACGGGATCTTCATGAGGGTCGAGGGCAGACCCGGCGTCCTGGTGGGGAAGGCCGAGATGGACAGCCCGTTCCTGAACCCGGATCCCAGCCGGCTGCGGGAACGGACGCTGACCGGAATGCAGATGAACGACATACGCCGGGTTTCCATTACGGAGTCCGGTGACAGCGTGATTCTGGAAAAAGACGGGGAGCAGTGGTGGATCACCGGTCCGCGACGGCTGCCTGCCTCCCAGGCGGTTCTCACCAGTCTTCTCGAAGCCCTGGGAAACGCAGAAGTGGCCGGATTCATCGACGAAGCCGACCCTGCCGAACCCCGGTTCAGGCTGGGTGACACGGCGCTTGTAGTCGGCCTGGCCGGCAACAGCGTCGAAAGGGAGATCCGTTTGGGAGCCGGGACCGACGCCGGCGTCCGCTTTGCGTCCAGGACCGGCCGTGAGGCGATCATGGCCGTATTCGGAGAACGGCTGTTCGCCATCCCCCAGGGAGTCGATGCGTTTCTGGACAGCAAGCTGACCAAGGCGAACCGATACAAGGTCCGGTGGTTCCGATACGAAACCGACGACGGCACACTGGAGGTCCGCCGGGATCCTGAGCGGGAGATCTGGCTGGCCGAGGATGGCCGGGAGTATGCCGACTCCGACGTCTTCCCGATGTTGGTGCGGCTCCTGGAAGGGCGACTTCTCGGGTGGCGGCAAGGATCCGGGCCTGCCTCCCAGGCAGCCAGCCTTGAATACGAGCAGGAAGACGGGCTCAAGGACCGGCTTGTCTATGGAGCCGACGGCACCGTTTCCCTGCAGTCGTTACCCGGGGTCGTGTTTACGGCTCGGGTTCGACTGCCGGAGCTTCCAGGGTGAACCCCACCGTCTCCGAAAGGTCCTGACCCGAAGCATCCCGGACGTTCAGAACCACCCGGTAGGTTCCGGCGGGCCAGTGGGCTCCCAGGAGGAGTTCCCAGGCCTGCACCGGCTGGCCTGCGTCATTCTTTGTCGCAGGCCTGCCCAGGTTCGTCCACCGGCCGTCCTCTTCCTCACCCTGGAGTTGGTAGGTGATGGTATAGGGCGGCTCTGCGTGGTAGATCTCGTACACCAGGTTGAGACTGTCGCCGGGATACAGGGAACGGCCCGCCAGGGGCACGGCGCGGAAAGGCCCGTACACAAACGGCTCTTCATGAGAAACAAGGGCCGGCACTTCAACCGGCTCCAGCCGGGATGCGATGACGACATCACTGAGGGCGGGGCGGGTCTCCGGTTTCCTGATGACCACCGTGTCCTTGTGGATGCCGGTGGACAGGGTGGAAGGATCGGCGGCGACCAGCACCAGGTCCCATCGTCCCGGTTCAAGGCCGATGCGGGCCTGTGCCACCAACCCACCGTCGGAATCTTCACGGATCCGGAATGAATCTTCACCAAGGATCAGGACCCTAGCCGTATCTCCATCCGGCGCAAGCCGGGCCATGAGCGCCGGCGGCTGATCCGTCACCGCCTCAGGCAGCCTTACGGTGATACTGGTGAGAACCGTCTGCGACTCGGGTCGGCGCATCCGGTTGACCTGGACCTCCAGGGGGTGGCTTTCGAACGACTCACGGTCAAGGACACGGGAGATCAGGATCTGCTCCTGTTGGGGAACATCCTGCATCCTGCCCAGATCCAGCATCACAGACAGCGTGGAGTCCACCGAGGATCCGCCAATGCGCTCGAAATAGCGATCCCAGCGTTGACGTTCTCCGGTCCTGATGCTGTATTCGTTGAAGTAGACCGAAGAAAGTTTCGGATCATAGGAGAGGTGATATTCCCCCGAGTAGTCCCTCACAAACGGCACCACAACAATCGGATCAAGGTCCTTCCGGTTGGCGGGGCTGCCTTCGTAGATCCATCGGATAACTCCTCGCCCGGAGGTCGGACTTGACTCCGGCGCCAGGTCGACATAATCCTTGATTTCGGTAGGTGCTCCGTAAAGGATGTAAATTTTACCGCGATCGGTTATCCAGCCAGGTTTGGGGGAATCTTGGATTATCTCATTTGCTTCCCGCACGCGTTCCCAGAACAGCTGGCGGTACTCGTTGACCATGGTGTCCGGGGTCGGATCCCGACGGATCCAGAACCTTTCGATGAACAGCACACGTTCGCCGTCACCGGTCAGCTTCCGGAAAGCCTTGCGCTCAGCCGGCTGTACGATGTAACGGATAGGACCCAGGATCCAGTCGTCGAGTTCCTTCTCGTTCCCGTAGACGGCGGGAAGCAGTACGGAAGCTGCCAGCAGCACGACGGCGGCGGTGCGGGAGATTGTCATGAACGACCCCGAAAAGTGGCTGATAGAAGAAGAATGAGTATAATCCGAAGACTGAAATCGTGCAGCCAACCCGGCATCCGGGAAGCGGCACGGAATTTGTATCGTATTCCTGGGGAACGGTGCAGGTGTGTAAAAACGACCACCTGTTCGTGGAACCGTGTGGCATTGCAGGGGGTTTAATGCTTCAGACAACAACCGGCAACAGGAGTGGGGCATGGCGGCGGTGCACTATCGTAACCGTGCTGATCGCCTGCGTTATCCTGCTTTCCGCCTGCAGTGACCGGCCGGACCTGGCCTACAAGGAATTGATGGATGACGATCCCCAGGTTCGGGCCGACGCCGTGGTCCGCCTCGGTCAGGCCCGGGCTGGTGATGCAGTGGATTCCCTGGTCGTTCTTCTGGACGATCCGGACGAGGTCGTGCGGGTTTCCGCGATACGGGCGCTGGCCCATATCGGCAACCCCAGGGTCGTGCCGGATCTTGTGAAGTTCGGCGATGACCCCCTGAAATCGGTTCGTCTTCAGGTCTGCCAGGCCCTGGGAACTCTCAATTCCCCTGACGGTATCGATACGCTGGAAAAAATGCTTTACGACCCGGATGACGGCATCCGCCTGACCGCCGCCCGGAACCTGGGGTTCATCGACCACCCCAGAGCGCTGGAAGTGTTGATCAAGACCTCGCTGTACGACGAGAATGAAATTGTCCGGCAGCATGTGGTCAAGGTCATCGGCAGACGCAAGGCGGTGGAGGCGATCCCGATTATCGAATCGGCGCTGATCACCGAATCCGACATGGTCCGATCCAACTCGGCCCACGTTCTTGGAATGCTCGGTGACGTTTCCTCGGTGCCGACCTTGATTGAAGCGCTTGAAGATCCGTTCCACAAGGTCCGCTCCCTGTCCGCCCACTCGCTGGTTGCCATAGCTCCGGACGATCCGGATGTGGCTGCGGCGCTGGCGGCCAGGATCGAGGTGGAAGAACATGACATGGTGCGCGCCGACCTGGCGTGGAACCTGGTTCTGGCCGGCAAGACCGAGTACCGGGCGCACCTGCGTGAACTGCTGTTCAAGGGTGGACCGGAAGACGTCAGAGCCGAAGCGGCGCATGCATTGGGGGAAGTGGGCGAGAGATCCGACATCAAGCTGTTGGAGAAAGCCTTGGACGATAAAAAGGGTTTAGTCCGGAAAGAAGCGATGAAGGCGCTCGACAAACTAAAGGAGGCCTGAACGATTATGACCTGGATGAAGAACAAGCAAGAGCCTGAAACACGTCCGGTGCGGTCCGGGACCGCCGGCACGGAACCGGGGCCGCCGGCCCCCAAACGGGAGAAGCGCATGGAGAAACTCGTGAATATCGGCCAGTCAGTTGAAATCCGCGGTGAACTGCAGGGCAACGAAGACCTCACCATCGAGGGCAAGGTTGACGGCAAGATCACCCTGAAGGGCCATAACCTCACCGTAGGCGCCAACGGCAGGATCAAGGGCGAGATCTTCGCCAAAACGGTCCTGGTTGTCGGGGAAGTCAACGGCAACGTTGCCGCCGACGACAAGATCGAAGTGGCGGCCACCGGCTCCATGCTGGGCGACATCCGTGCCCCCAGGGTGATTCTGGCCGACGGCGCCCGGTTCAAAGGGGCCATCGATATGGATTCCGGACGCTCCAAGATGCAGGAAAAACCTGCATCCGGCAGTCAGGCCGGTAGCGAGAAGCCGCCCCATGCCATGAGCGCCAAGGGCTCCTGATCCAGGGGGCCGGTCGTGCCGTTTTCATGGACACGTCCGGGGGCATCGAAGCAAGGAGCCGAACCCCCGCTTGCCGGCAGCGCCGGCTCCAGGGAGCACCTCGTCTGCAAGGGGCTGTACCAGGTCCTTGAGAAGGTCTTCCTGGAGCCGAAGCCGGAGGTCCTGAATATGGGGCCGCTGTGCGGGGATACGGTGGCTTATCTGGGCGGCAAGGGCTCCCGGGTTCACCTCGGGGAGTTCACTCCGCCCAGGCCGATGCCGGCGCGGGTATCGGGGAAACCATCCCCGACCCCGGCGCCGGTTTCCCTGACGTATGACGATCAATCTTTCGACCTGGTCCTGGCATGGGACCTGGTCGACTTCGTCCCACCCGAATGCCTCCCGGCGTTCGGAGCCGAGCTGTGCCGGATCCTGAACCCCGGGGGCAGGCTTTTTCTGTTTTCCCAGGCGAACCAGGCCCGCACGTCACCAGGCCCGGCCAAGAAGGAGATCTACGATTCACCGGGGCGGTTTCGGATTCTGGATCCTTCCCACGTCCGCATTGAAAAAGAGGACGGAGGAGCTCGCAGCAGGCGGTGGATCCACCCCAACCGTGACATCGAAAGAGCGCTCAAGGGATTGTCCGTTCAGGGTATCCACCTGCTTCGGAACCAGCTCAGGGAGTTCACCGCCATCCGGACATAAAAAAGGCGCATCTCCCAGGGGGGCAGCGGTTAAGGGAGATGCGCAGGAGAACGGGGTAGGCAGAACTACTGAACTTCTTTTGGACCTGGAACCATGGGAAGGGTTTCGGACTCCTTCCGTGAATAATAGGATCTATTGTCGGGCCCGGGATCGCTGGACCTGCGTTTGGTCCGGGGCGCCACCGTTTTTCTGGCCCTCTGAAGGCGTGACAACTGTTCCTTGTACCTGGCGCCAAGATTGGCAAAATTTTCCTGCAGACGAGCCAGGTTGTCGCTGGCGATCAGGGTGTCCCGGCGAATGGCCGCCTCCCGCCTGAAAGCTTCCTCAAGAGCGGTTATATAGGGACTGCAGTCATCCTTAAGGGAGATTTTCTTGGTCTCGAAAAGGGAACGCACCTGGGCCACGAACACTGATGGGGCGCCGGTTTCCTCTGCCAGGATCCGGATCTTGTCCGCCACGGTCATGGAGTTGTCGCTCAGCATCACACGGCCCTCTTGGGTTGATCGCCCTTAAATTTTACGGTGAAAAGAGCGATCTGCAAGACCACGAATCGTAAGCGCAGGCTGCCCTTTCAACGAATTCGAGGAAGAATTCAATTAGTTATCCGGGATTAACCGGAAAGCCCGGAAGGTGCAGAAACGGCTGCATGAAAAAAATCCCCAACCGGCGTAAGATGACGCACACCCGGGGTGACCGGCAGTGGAGGAGACGGATTCCATGATAAGAGAAAAGGGCAAGGACAGGACGCCGTTTGCTGAGGGCCAGGAGGTCTGGGATCGAAGCAGTTCCATGGAGGGCGTGGTTATCGATCACGCCAGCCAGTTCACCCACCCCCAGGCTGCGCCGATCTTCGTTTACATGATCCGCTGGGAGGACGGCCAGGTGGCGTCGGTTTCCGAAGCTGCATTCAGGCAGGGGGGGGATCTGTCCGTGAAGAAGGGATCGGACTGATCAAGTGGTGCCGAAGGGGAGACTCGAACTCCCACGTCCGTGAAGACACATGGACCTGAACCATGCGCGTCTACCAATTCCGCCACTTCGGCAACAGCGCACATAAATAGCGGTATCCGGGGAAGTTGTCAAGGCTGAAGGTGCAAGCTGGATCGTGGACCGAACTCCTCCAACATCCCTTGTTCCATCCGGCGGTCCGGCGACGTACGATGATCCTTGCGGATGGCCGTTTTAAGGGTGAGGAGGATGTCGTGGGTTACCGGGCAGGGGAGATCATGAGCACGGAAGTGGTCCTCGTCCAGGAGGACATGGACGTCAAGGAACTGGCCCGACTGTTCCTGCGCCGGCAGATCAGCGGAGCCCCGGTGGTGGATGAGCAGAATGAGCTGGTCGGGGTTATTTCCCAGACCGACCTGGTCTACCACAGTCTCACACGGGGTGAGGCCCTGGCCGACGATTCCCACTTCTACGAGAGCGCCCGGATGGAGGGAGGCAGGGTCCCGATCGGGTTCCAGATCGAAGACATGAATTCGGTCCCGGTCTCCGAAATCATGACCCCGGTTGTCCATTCGGTCAGCGAGCGCGCCGGACTTCAGACCATCATCAACCTGATGACCCGGAAGCATATCCACCGGGTGGTCGTCACCCGCGGCAGGAAGGTGGTCGGCATCATTTCGGCCCTGGACGTCCTCGGTGCGGTTCGTAAAAACCTGGCGCCGGTGGCCTCCTGACCGATCCCGCTCTAGAATGAATCCCATGGAAAATGAAGCTGCGCAGCAAGGTCGCCCGGATTCGATCTTCCGGAACGTCATCCTGATCGTCGTTCTGGGGGTTGCCCTGGGGCTGGTCCACAATCTGGTCGGGCTCAAGAGTGAGCCGGCCTACGGAGTGGACTGGATTTCCGTGGACAGGACCGAGGACGTGTTCGTACTCGGCGATAACGATGCGGCTGGTCCCGAAGGCGAGGACGACGTTGAATACCACGATGTAGACGATCCGATGGCGATGTTCGCCGCACCGGATCCGGCAGAGGCCGATCTTCCCCAGATCCCCGATATGGACCGGCCGATCCAGATCCAGCTACCGGTGGTGAAGAAGTTTTTCGATGCCGCCGGCGGTTACTTCGTTGACGCCAGGGAGCCTGACGAATTCGATCTGGGCAGGATCCCCGGGTCGATCAACCTGCCATTCGATACTGCCGCCACCGATCCGGTCCTGCTGGAGTCCCTGGACACCGGCGGCCGGCCGATCATCATTTACTGTGGTGGTGGAGACTGTGAAGTCTCGCTGAACCTGGCCTGGCTTCTCCTGGAGGCGGGGCACACACGGGTGACCTACTTCCAGGGCGGGTATCCGGCCTGGGTGCAGAACGGGTACGAAATCGAGGGGGGTGAGTGATGGGCCGCCTTCTGCGTAATCGCCACCTGATCCGGATCTGCGGCTTGTTCATGGGCGGTGTGTTCATCGTGGCCGCCATGGCCAAGATCGGGGATGTGGCCGCTTTCTCCACACAGATCCATAACTTCCGCATGATGCCGGTGAGCCTCGAGAACCTTGTGGCCATAACCCTGCCGTGGATCGAGCTGCTGGCCGGTCTGAGCCTCCTGCTGGGGATCCGGCCCCGGGCCGGCGGGCTGATCGTCACTGTCCTCATGGCGTTCTTCCTGGTAGCTGTTGCGGTCGCCATGGCCAGGGGGCTGGATATCGAATGTGGTTGTTTCGGAACCGCCGACGGCTCCCGGGTAGGGTTGAGGAAGATGGTGGAGAACCTGGGGATGCTGATCCTGGCGTTCATTGCGATCCAGACGCCGTTCAACAGGGAGCAGGCATAAAAAAACACGGCCGGTCGGCCGTGTTTTCTAGCGATTCGACTTGAACCGGCAGATCAGGCGGAAGCTTCCAGCCTTGCCACAGCCTTGGTCAGCCGGGACTTGGTTCGGGACGCGGCGTTGGCGTGGATGACGCCGTGCCGGGCGGTGCGATCCACCAGGGACAAAGTTTCCAGCAGCATGCCACGGGCGCCTGCGGCGTCGCCGGCTTCCAGAAGCTGGCGGAACCTCTTGATCTGGGTGCGCATCTTGGAGCGATGCTGCCGGTTGCGGTCCCGACGCACGATGTCCTGTTTATCTTTTTTGACAGCCGATTTATGATTGGCCATTCGGTCACAAACCTCCGAAAATAAGTCTTTTTGACAGCAAGTGGTGGACCGGTCCACAGCAAGAACGACAGAGTTTAGATCAACCGGCCCCAAACGTCAAGGAACAGGAGGCTTAGCGTGCCGGAACCCCCAGGCTGGCCAGGGTGTCCCGGGCCATACGGGCCTCGTCGGTGTCCCCGAAGTTCTCAAGGACGTACTTCAACTGGACTACCGCCTTCCGGATATCGTTCATTTCCAGGTATGCCAGGCCTTTTTTCAGGTTGGCGCTGGCGGCCCGGTCTGTTTCCGGAAACTTCTCAAGGAGATTGTCGAAGGCGCCGATCGCCCTGTCGAAAGCACCTTCGCTGTAATGGCACTCTCCAACCCAATACAGTGCGTTGTCCGCCAGGTCACTGCCGGCATACCGTTCGGCGTATTCGTTGAAGCCGGAGACCGCCAGAGGGTAGTTGCCCTTGGAGTAGTCGGCATAGGCCGCGTTGTACAAGCCCTCGGCGTCCGGGACCGCCTGTCCGCCTGCAGCCATGAACGCGTTGTCTTCACGGGTCTCGGACTCCTGCGGTCCGGCTCCGCCTTCAAGGGCATGG
Organism: Candidatus Polarisedimenticola svalbardensis; assembly: GCA_014764515.1. Taxonomy (GTDB): domain Bacteria; phylum Acidobacteriota; class Polarisedimenticolia; order Polarisedimenticolales; family Polarisedimenticolaceae; genus Polarisedimenticola; species Polarisedimenticola svalbardensis. Next base: position 14,431 of record JACXWD010000069.1, read on the forward strand.
GGAGCCTGACCCGGATTGTTCCTCAGGAGGGCGAGGGCTTCCTGGAGGTCCCGGGACTGGCCGTCCAGGCGACCGTTGGTGTCACGGAACTGTTCCTCGAGGATCGCCAGCTTCCGTGTGCTGTCCTGGATTTCCAGTTTAAGGTCGGCGAAATCGGCCCGGGTCGGCGCGTCTTCCCCTTCGTCCATTTCCCGGACCAGGGCCTCCAACCGCTGGATGGACGCCTGCTGGTCGGTCTCGATCTGATCGATCCGGCTTCGGACGTCGGATATGTCCTTTTGCAGGCTCCCGATATGGTCCGGCAGGACGCACCCGGTGGAGCCCAGGGCGAGAACGATGGCGGCAGACAATACAAGTCGCAACGGAATCCGATTCACAACGGATACCTCCTGAATGCAGACGGACGTCGGCGTTCTCTATTCGAAAGTAAAGGTACAGCGGCGGTTCTTGGCCCAGTCGTCTTCACTGTGCCCGGCTGCGGCTGGATCTTCCTCACCGTAGGAGATCACCCGCAGCCCGGAGGCGTTCACACCCAGGGAAGCCAGGTAGTCCCGTGCGGCACTGGCGCGGCTTTCGCCGAGAGCCAGGTTGTACTCCTTGGTTCCCCGCTCGTCGCAATGGCCACCCATCACGATGCCATGGCCGTGGTCGGGATTCGCTTTCATCCATTCGGCGTTGGCCCGCAGCGCGGTTCTGGCCTGATCGTTCAACGTCGAGCTGTCAAAACCGAAGTACACGGTCTGGAGCACGCCCTGGTTGTTGAGAATCTGGGCACTGGGAGGAAGGGGAGCCTCACGCTCGATCTGCACCGGCGCCGGTTCCGGTTCCGGCTCCTTCTCCACGATCACTTCCGGTTCCGGAGTCTCTACTTCGACC